>NZ_JAHXYM010000030.1:0-300 GCF_019969975.1 Pantoea sp. OVA07A
GTTTATCTGTTTTTTTCTGAAATACCTCAGAGCATACCGGCGACGGTGTGCTGCGACGTATTATGCTCTTTAACAATCCGGAACAAGCTGAAAATTGAAACGACGCAGCGCGTCATTCCTCCGTAATTAAGGAATGACAAGGCGATGCGTTCGAGTCTCTCAAATGCTTGCAGCACGCAGCGTTGAAAAACGCCTGTGGGTTGTGAGGTTAAGCGACTAAGCGTACACGGTGGATGCCCAGGCAGTCAGAGGCGATGAAGGACGTGCTAATCTGCGTAAAGCGACGGTAAGGTGATATGA
>NZ_JAHXYM010000031.1:0-291 GCF_019969975.1 Pantoea sp. OVA07A
CAGTATCTCAAAACCGATTTGGTTGCGTAAGCAGCCGGGCCGCGTTTGAGATATTTGCTCTTTAACAATCCGGAACAAGCTGAAAATTGAAACGACGCAGCGCGTCATTCCTCCGTAATAAGGAATGGCAAGGCGATGCGTTCGAGTCTCTCAAATGCTTGCAACACGCAGCGTTGAAAAACGCCTGTGGGTTGTGAGGTTAAGCGACTAAGCGTACACGGTGGATGCCCAGGCAGTCAGAGGCGATGAAGGACGTGCTAATCTGCGTAAAGCGACGGTAAGGTGATATGA
>NZ_JAHXYM010000032.1:0-270 GCF_019969975.1 Pantoea sp. OVA07A
GGTCCAGACTCCTACGGGAGGCAGCAGTGGGGAATATTGCACAATGGGCGCAAGCCTGATGCAGCCATGCCGCGTGTATGAAGAAGGCCTTCGGGTTGTAAAGTACTTTCAGCGGGGAGGAAGGCGACGGGGTTAATAACCCTGTCGATTGACGTTACCCGCAGAAGAAGCACCGGCTAACTCCGTGCCAGCAGCCGCGGTAATACGGAGGGTGCAAGCGTTAATCGGAATTACTGGGCGTAAAGCGCACGCAGGCGGTCTGTTAAGTCA
>NZ_JAHXYM010000033.1:0-259 GCF_019969975.1 Pantoea sp. OVA07A
GTTTATCTGTTTTTTTCTGAAATACCTCAGAGCATACCGGCGACGGTGTGCTGCGACGTATTATGCTCTTTAACAATCCGGAACAAGCTGAAAATTGAAACGACGCAGCGCGTCATTCCTCCGTAATAAGGGATGACAAAGCGATGCGTTCGAGTCTCTCAAATGCTTGCAATTCGCAGCGTTGTAAAACGCCTGTGGGTTGTGAGGTTAAGCGACTAAGCGTACACGGTGGATGCCCAGGCAGTCAGAGGCGATGAAG
>NZ_JAHXYM010000034.1:0-255 GCF_019969975.1 Pantoea sp. OVA07A
CGCCTGCGTGCGCTTTACGCCCAGTAATTCCGATTAACGCTTGCACCCTCCGTATTACCGCGGCTGCTGGCACGGAGTTAGCCGGTGCTTCTTCTGCGGGTAACGTCAATCGACGCGGTTATTAACCGCATCGCCTTCCTCCCCGCTGAAAGTACTTTACAACCCGAAGGCCTTCTTCATACACGCGGCATGGCTGCATCAGGCTTGCGCCCATTGTGCAATATTCCCCACTGCTGCCTCCCGTAGGAGTCTGGA
>NZ_JAHXYM010000035.1:0-255 GCF_019969975.1 Pantoea sp. OVA07A
GGTCCAGACTCCTACGGGAGGCAGCAGTGGGGAATATTGCACAATGGGCGCAAGCCTGATGCAGCCATGCCGCGTGTATGAAGAAGGCCTTCGGGTTGTAAAGTACTTTCAGCGGGGAGGAAGGCGACGGGGTTAATAACCCTGTCGATTGACGTTACCCGCAGAAGAAGCACCGGCTAACTCCGTGCCAGCAGCCGCGGTAATACGGAGGGTGCAAGCGTTAATCGGAATTACTGGGCGTAAAGCGCACGCAGG
>NZ_JAHXYM010000036.1:0-243 GCF_019969975.1 Pantoea sp. OVA07A
CGCCTGCGTGCGCTTTACGCCCAGTAATTCCGATTAACGCTTGCACCCTCCGTATTACCGCGGCTGCTGGCACGGAGTTAGCCGGTGCTTCTTCTGCGGGTAACGTCAATCGACGCGGTTATTAACCCCATCGCCTTCCTCCCCGCTGAAAGTACTTTACAACCCGAAGGCCTTCTTCATACACGCGGCATGGCTGCATCAGGCTTGCGCCCATTGTGCAATATTCCCCACTGCTGCCTCCCG
>NZ_JAHXYM010000037.1:0-213 GCF_019969975.1 Pantoea sp. OVA07A
CTTTGTGATTCATGACTGGGGTGAAGTCGTAACAAGGTAACCGTAGGGGAACCTGCGGTTGGATCACCTCCTTACCTGAAGATACCTTCCCGCGCAGTGTCCACACAGATTGTCTGATAAAAAGTAACGAGCAGAAAAAACCTCTACAGGCTTGTAGCTCAGGTGGTTAGAGCGCACCCCTGATAAGGGTGAGGTCGGTGGTTCAAGTCCACT
>NZ_JAHXYM010000038.1:0-213 GCF_019969975.1 Pantoea sp. OVA07A
CTTTGTGATTCATGACTGGGGTGAAGTCGTAACAAGGTAACCGTAGGGGAACCTGCGGTTGGATCACCTCCTTACCTGAAGATACTTTCCCGCGCAGTGTCCACACAGATTGTCTGATAAAAAGTAACGAGCAGAAAAAACCTCTACAGGCTTGTAGCTCAGGTGGTTAGAGCGCACCCCTGATAAGGGTGAGGTCGGTGGTTCAAGTCCACT
>NZ_JAHXYM010000039.1:0-213 GCF_019969975.1 Pantoea sp. OVA07A
CCCTGTTGCCGCCGTGAAAGGGCGGAGTCCTAACCGCTAGACGAAGGGGACACAAAAGTGTCACGACTTCGCAGCCGTCCTGCTCATTACTTTTTATCAGACAATCTGTGTGGACACTGCGCGGGAAGGTATCTTCAGGTAAGGAGGTGATCCAACCGCAGGTTCCCCTACGGTTACCTTGTTACGACTTCACCCCAGTCATGAATCACAAAG
>NZ_JAHXYM010000003.1:0-551595 GCF_019969975.1 Pantoea sp. OVA07A
TGCAGGTTTCTGATACCTTCCACTGGAATTATGCCGTGGTAGAGGCAGATGGCAGCTGGCGCGCGGAAATCAGCGCGTCGGAGCTTTCCCAGGGCGGCAACTTCCTGTCGTTTGGCGTGCTGGATGGCGCCGGAAACTGGTTTGAACAGAGTGGTTACGTCACAGCGGATCTGACTTCTCCGGTCAGTGATAACAGCGGCGATCCGTTGCCACCGGTCACCCCCGATAATCCCACCGATGGAAGCAATACTACGCCAGTGGTCGATATTCCAGGTCAGCCTGCACCTGAAATTGATACGCCATTTGGTGACGGCTGGCTGAACCGTGCGGAGAAAAAAGAGGGCTCGATGCTGACCGGCACAACGGGCGTCACCGGCAGCGGTCAGACGGTATCGGTGATTATTGGTGGTAAACATCACAATGCGGCAGTAAGCGACGATGGTCACTGGAGCCTGCCACTGGCGCCGGGGACGATGAAAACAGGTTTCGGCAAGGGGCAGCATGACATTGTCGTGACTGCTAGCGACGCGGCTGGCCATACGGCTACGATAACGACCAGCTATCAGGTGGATGTCTGCGCACCCAAAATCGCTTTTACTCACCTCACAGAGGGGCAGCAAATCAACCTTGCCTCCAGCCATGATCAGCATGTATCAGGTACGGGTGAAGCCGGTGATATTGTTACTGTCAGGCCTGGCGACCACCAGTGGCAAACCAGTGTGACCAGCAAAGGCACGTGGGCCGTGCAGCTTGAAACGCTGGACGCACTCACGCCTGAACCGGGCGAGCACAGGATAACCGCAACTATTCGTGATGCTGCCGGAAACGTTAACCACGTTTCGCAAAACGTCGAGCTTTATATGGCCGAGCCGCAACCGAAGCTGAGTATTGCAACCGCAGCGCAGGACAACCTGATCAATGCCTCAACTGTGATCAGCAGCAACACAGAAGATGGCAGCAATTCGGAAAGCCATAGTGCTATCACACTGGAGCACGCGTCTCTTCATCCTGATATGGCTGACAATCTCCATCTCTCTGAAACAGTAAACATTGAAACGCTCTCGCTTTTATATTCAAATCTGCACACCAGCCTGAACGGTGCTGCCGATGACGATTCGTTTCAGCTGAATGGTGCGCATGAGGCGTTTGATTTTGCCACGCTTGGGCTGAGATCAGGCAACGCTGAGGTCATTAATCTGGGCGCTTTCAGCAGTAATAGCGTCAATCTGGGGCAAAAAGAGCCGTTGCCAATGAACGACAATGCGAGTGAGGCGCCGATGATAAAAGACGCGGACGGCAATGTGGTTACGCTAAGTAACATTGAAGGCGGCGTCTGGAGCGAGGATGGGCAGCGTATTAGTAACGGTCAGCAGTACGACCTGTATCACAATGCCTCTGCCAGCCATGAAGGTTCGCTGGCTGATATCCTGATGCAACATAATCTTCACTTACAACTGGCTTAAATCAGATGGCCGGGGCGGATTTTCTTCCCTGGCCATTTTCCGCAATTAAGATTGCCAGTGAAGCGCATACGAGTGCCCAGCGTAGCTATTCTCTAATGGCGTGCGAACCTACGCTGCCGGTATAGGGAAGACTGACGTCAGGCTAATTTCCGCTATGAGCGAAAAGCGGACATTATGGCCAGATAAAATTCTGCTAACCCAATACATTGATAACTACCAGATATGTTGAATGATGCAGTTCAGATCTTTAGGTAAATAATCAAAAGCATAACCTGTTGAGAATCGATACTATATCTCGGTATCACTTTCTTAATATGTTGATAGATGGGCGCGTGTAAACAGGAGAAGGATGATGATTTCAAAGGAAAATGCAGAGCATTATTTCTGGGGCGAAAATTGCGATGGTTGGTATCTGGTAAACCGTCAGGATATGCTGGTTATTCATGAGAAAATGCCTGCCGGCACTTCTGAAAAGCGACACTTTCACTCCGTTTCCAGACAATTTTTCTTTGTTCTCGATGGTGTTCTTTCAATGGAACTGGAGGGTAAGATGCATAATATTAAAGCCCTGCAGGGGCTAGAAATTCCACCGGGGTCAAAGCATCAAGCCAGAAACGACACTGAGTTTCCTGTAGAATTTATTGTAATTTCGCACCCAACGACGCGAGGAGATCGTTCTGACCTTCCTTCATCCTGCTGACGAATTATGAACACCGCTATGGCTTGTCTTAAGGTAAGGACTGCGCGCCAGGTGTTAACTTAACTGAGTATTTGCAACGCCTGCTTCAGGCACAAACCTGACCTGCGTTTCGGTAGGTCCGCTATGAGCGAAAAGCGGAACATTAAAAATAATGACATTGCTCAGACCCCATGTCCGCAGCTTACTAAAGTGAAAATAAAATGAACAAAAGCAGTCTTAAAGCGTTTTCCCTGTTACGTGTTCTGACGTTGACGTGTGTGCCCATGTTTTTACTGGGTTGCGCCAGTGCACTTTGCCCTTTTGGCACCACTGAAGGCACGATTCCGGACTTGAAAAATAGTTACTGGAGATCTACTGAAAAAAATCCGGCTAAGACTAATGAACAAGTCCTGGAGGAATGCACCCATGCTGCCGATGCTGAGGAGCAACGCCTTTCGCAGATCTATCTGCAGATGTGTAAATCCGGACGTTTAACTGCAGAAAATCAACGCTTTGCACAGAGATTACTGGGCAATCCACTCTATTCTGGCTTGAAACCAGCAAAAGCCGTCCCCCAGAATCAATCAGATGATTCAGTTAAAGCTCAGCTGAAATGGTCGATGTCTTATAGCGATAATCCTCAGGAGTTCAAAGAAAATTGTGGCTCTTACATTGAAAATAACGCAGCGGAACGGTCCAGCACCATGCTGGGTTTGCAGGCGGGCCGTTACAAAGAGCAGGTTTTTAAACAGTGCATGGCAGAAAACCATATGGCGCTCATTGTACCAAGGACTGAATTCAGTCAATGCAAGTTGATAGGGTGGTAATTTACTGGACGAGTAAAAGTAATTATGAGTACGCTCTTTGCATCTGTGGCACGGAAGATACTATAGGTTTAATTTATACTATTATCTTCTGGGGTTTTTTAACGGAAAAGCCGATGTAAATGGGGTAAATAGAAAAGCGCTATCTTTATTCAGTGGCAAAATACTCCTCAGGTTGGGAATGATGTCATCTTTTTACAGCCTGAAGTGATCAGTCGCTTCTCAAATATGGCTTCACCAGACATGTTTATGTTTGCGTCATCCGAGCGTATTTATCTGTATACTTACAGTAAATTTTACGAAGTGGTTGAAGGTGAGACAGGATTACAAAAGAAACTTGTCGAGATGGATAAACAGTATTTCGAGCAGAATCCATGATTATCTGGCAGGCAAAATGTGATCACGTGCTGTCACGTAAACATTATCTAATTAACATCCAGGTGAGTCTGTAATTGAAACTGCTCTCAGGGGGGGTGGAAAACATCCGAATTCCGACACCCTGGACTAACCTGTTTCTATATGTCTGGCTGAAAAATGATACCATTAGTTCTTTTCATTAACGGTCCTGCTGCCCCGATCCTGATTGATATGATACGCATCAATCCCAGTAAACCAGATAAGCAAGTGCGGCAGCTGAACAGAAGGCATAGGGGCTTAAAAGCAAAATATCCGAATAAGGCGTTTCACATATCCTGATAACAGGCCATGCCAGTACAACCAGCCACATGAAGAGCGCAGAGCACACGATAAAAAAGCTCCCCTTCAGGGCAGCGTCAGGATAAAATCGCTTTGAAATCATCGCTAATGGCATGCCGATTATCATTGAGCCCATCGTGGTGCCAATAATACTCACCATAACGATGAAAAAATAAGTAAAAATTAAACCCATTACGGGTGTACTGCTTTTTCCCAAGGAAAGATAGGTTAAAACCAGTAATGAACCCACGACACTACTAAATATTGCTGATATCACAGATATCCTAATCCAGTTGTCGTCAATAATGTTCGGCATAATTTTCTCTATGTCTGAGCAGCTATATTGATGCAGCTTACTCGCTTAAATTTTCGGCACGGGCTTGATCGCAAAACAGGCTTCCGGCACAGCATCCTTTTGCTGACCTGTGACGGGCATCCGGCAATAAGGACATTAAGGCCGCCTGTCAGGGTATTTAGCGCCAGGCCAGTGAGCGTCTCGCATCCTTAAGGCTGAATCGCTTTACCCTGCTCATCAAGCAGATCCGTCAGGAGAGCCGTTCCATCGCTTCCCACCCGAAATGCCCCGTAACGCGCCTGGGCGAATCTGTCGGCATGACCTTCCTGAAAGAAATAAGCGTTAGTACCGACGGTCAGCGAGCCATAATGTTGATGGTATTTTACCCGTAGCTGATTCGGCTGCAGAGGTTCACCCTGATCAAAACGGGCCTGAGTCGCATGACGCTGCGCATCGAGATCAACAATCAGGGTTCCGCTGGTGGGCAGGCATGACGCTGACAGGGTCGCGCCACAGGACTCAGCCTGTTGATACAACGTCAGTTCCAGTGGGCGGGTGAGGGCATAATTCAGCGCCATGTAATCACCCTGCATCAGGGATCGCGGGTCAACCGGGGCAAGAGGTAAAATCATGACCGCGCCTTGCTTCAGCAACTGCTCTTTTTGCCAGATACTGACATTGACGGCTATCAGCGCCAGCGCTATCACAGCGCCAGCCAGCCATCGGCTCTGTTTATGCATTTTCACTGGCACCTCCGATTTGTGCAGGTAATACTTTTTTGACTCCCCATGCCAGCCCCAGTAAAACCAGACCGCTGACCAGCAGCAGCAGGGATTTCTGCAGCAGAATTACCTCCAGGAAGTAATACCAGCCAATGACATACAGCACCATGAAACCGCCACTCATCACCAGCAACCCCAGACTTCCCTGATAACGTGCCATCAGAATTAACCACAATCCCAGCCCTATACCCGGTGCATAGAGGGCGGCAGCCCCGCAGATAAGTGCAGCGGGCAGCGTGATAATCGAAAACAGCGGCTGTCTTCTGTGCCTTTTCTGACTGAGCGCACTCAGCACTAAGCCAGCCGCGATCCCTGTGCCGGTCCCAGACTGAAGCGTGGAAAATTGCGATGCTGACCAGAGGAAATCCGTGAGATAAGCCGCGTTTATCCCAAGGAAACTCAGCAACATCAGACCACACGGGATGCCATACAGCAGAGAATGTACCGCGTCAGCATACGGCCCTGCCTGTAACCTCAACTGATGACTGACAGTCCACATCCACAAAAATATAACCGCCGCCACCAGTACGGACACAGCAAGTCGCGCAGCCATCGGAGACAGGCAGATCCGGGCCAGAGAGTAGCCCGCTAGCACCAGGAAAAAGGTCAGGGCAGTGATGGCCATAAACCGATAAGTGCGGTCGGGCATCGCCATCGCCATTGCGGCCAGGATCGGCAAGGCAGTCAGTGAACTCAGCATAATAAAGCTGACGTCATTGCTCTGAATTTGCAGCAGAACACCGGTTATCAGCCCGCACGTTGCCGCAATCGCCCATGCCAGCCCGAGGTGATGTTTACCGTCACGCTGACTGCTTAACAGGCCACGTGCAATGGCGGCAAGCAGCAGCGAAGGAATAATAAGGGTGGCAGCATTCGGGTCTTCCAGCAGATCAGTGGCATAGAGCATCAGTATCATCAGTAACAGAATGATGATCGCTGCCACCCAGCCTCCGACGCTTAGCGCCAGCCTCAGATACCAGGGCAGGTCGGATGCGTGACCGCGCTGCTTAATTTCCTCAACCTGCGAGGCGCTCAGCAAACCCTGCTGACGCAAAGTGTCTGTCAGTAAGGTCAGCCTGGCCGGAGCCAGATCGATTGGCCCCTTTTCAACCAGTTTGCGTTGCCATTTCAGCAGAATTGAACCATTTACCGCCACCCAGAATGCCATCAGGATGCCGGTTAAAAACAGATCACCCGTATCGTAGGCTAAAAGAAATAACTGCATAATTAGCGCACAGCCAACAATGGTCAGGCTGGCGATGCCCAGCGTCAGCATGCAGAGATCCGGATAGCGGTAACGGTACAGGTAATAACCTGCCAGCAGGGTGATCACCCAACCGCCCGTGATATAAGGAAGGTGGTCACCGCCGGCCCAGTCAGAGAGGTTCCCGGCCACAATGGCGGTCAGCTGAAGCAGTAAAAATCCCACCATGATTCGCGAGAACCAGCGGCTTGCCAGCCAGCTCTCGGGCTGATGCGTTATCGCGCGCCACGCCAGCGCTTCCCTGACAATCAGGCAGGCTGCCAGCAACGCCAGATATGCGTAGAGCACAGTGGTCGGGAGCCTGGCTAAACTGTCAGACGCGGCGAGATCCAGCAGTGACGACGGCAGGGTGTTGTAATAGAGCTGGAACGCCAGGTTAGCGACCAGCCAGCTGCAAAACCACAGGCTGTTTTGCCGGGCAATCAGCGCCAGCGGCAGAAGAACGTATAACCAGGCCCGGAATAGCTCCCAGCTGTCAGCACCGGTCTGATAAATCTGTCCATACAGCGCAAAAAGGGCACCGAAGCTTAGCCCTGTCGCCAGTAATGCGTTGCGTGCCAGCGTGCTGTACCAGCGCCA
Source organism: Pantoea sp. OVA07A (assembly GCF_019969975.1). Lineage (NCBI taxonomy): Bacteria > Pseudomonadati > Pseudomonadota > Gammaproteobacteria > Enterobacterales > Erwiniaceae > Pantoea > Pantoea sp. OVA07A. The sequence continues at coordinate 6,583 of NZ_JAHXYM010000003.1, forward strand.
CCAGACAATCACCGCTAGCGCGACGATTAACAGCTCGGCCAGGGCAAATTTCGCCATTTTCGGCAGCCAGGCCCAGTTCCAGGCAATAAAGAACACCGCTCCGGCAACCAGAGACAGTAATCCCAGACAGGAAAGAACCGGGATAAGAAACTGACGCCACTGAGCATCTGACGGTCTGATTCCACAGAAAGCAAAGATACGCTGGCAGGTCTCCGGGGTCAGGCTTCCTCCTTTCAGCAGGCGTGCGATCTGGCGACAAAGATACTCTGCCGTCCGTGACGGCATCCCGGTGATGCCATCGGGTGCAAGCTCCCTCATTCTTTCCCTGCCTCTGTTTGCGGTATGACTTTGATGATGAAGTTAACGGCTGTTCTTCCCTGCGATCAATCCGCGTGTCGGTCAGTGACGCTCTGCTGAGCGGCCGATAATTTTGCTGAACAAATGTAAACATCTTTTCCTGGATATAACAGCGTAAATCAAAGGCGAGGGGGGAACTCTGCGCAATCTGCCGCATTCTTATGATCAAATAGTATCAAGGCCGTATTTGGGCTGCGTGAACATGACATCCGCCCCCGACGAACGCGATCCCCGCAGGCAGGCTTTACTGCTGTACTCTCAGGGTTACCGCATCACCCGCATTGCTGAAAGGTAAGAAGCGTAATGATTATCAGGTGACTGAGCAGGGGAAGCTTACGGTTGATGATAAGCTTATTGCCACGACTATTGGCCAGAAGCCGCTAAAGAAACCGCAGTCGGACAGCAAATTGTGGATTTTTAGCTACCTGAACCGCTGAAATAAACGCTTTCCTGAACCAAGGTTTCACTCCTTTATTGCAGGTGATGATGAGACACGGCGTAATACTTTTACCCTGGCCCGTCGCGCATTGATTCAAAGGGGTGAGTTCCTGAGTGGAAAAGCGCATACGCTACCGGACGCCGCGCCGCATTGGGCGCGCGTGCAGAAAATCGCCCATTCGCTGAATCGGATTGCGGGCAGTTGCTATTCTGGCAGAGGTCCGAAGGCGCTGTATGAATCCACCAGTGAATCAAAAAGCGAGATATCTGAGCGACTTCTGGCGATAAGCTGGGCACCGGCAATGGCCGTGAAAATTGCACGTGCTCTGGATTCACTCTCACCTGAATCGCACACCTTCGCAGCCACCAGCAGTCTGTTCAGCCATGCAATGTTCACATCAGCAAACTTCTGTATTTCTGCATTCATTTCAGGAGGTAAGGTATCTTTTTCAGCGCCCATGAAACTGCCCAGGCAGAGACGATTTTCGGCCTCAAGTGATCTTCGGAAGATTTCAGGAAAGCGACGCAGCGCGTCAATGGGTGATGGGCTTTCTGATTCGATCATCTCGAGTGCGAGCGCACCGTCCTCCCAGTATCGTCTGGCAACGGCAATACCCAACTCGGCTTTGCCTGGAAAATAGTAGTAAATACTCGCCGCTTTGATACCCACATCCTGCGCGAGGTCGCGGAAATTCAAACCGTTATAGCCCTGAGATTGGGCAATTTTCCTGGCCGCCTGCAAAATGGCTTCCCTGGTGTTGACGCTCATCTTGATGCCTTTGGTATTGGGATGATCTCTTAAATAGAGAACGCTAATTTACAGCAAACGCTTACCGGGTGACAGGGTGATTGCCATGGAAAACAGTAAGTTCAATGCATCCAGGGTGCTCAGGCAGACGTCATTGCATCATGGTTTAGCAAGTAACATCGACAGCCGACGCTATCATAAGCACTCTGGTCACCGGGAAAGTCAGTAGATAACGAACCCGGCGTACCGGAGTTTACATCGAGTGGCGCTATTACCGGGCTGGCGAATCCAGCTCAGGAATGCCGCTGTTGCGATCGGCGTAGGCCGCCTGGAAGGCAGGACGTTTTGTCCAGCGCTGCCAGTACGCATCTAAGAACTCAAAACGCTCGTCCAGTGGAGTGGCATTGACCGGGAATTTCGAGAAGGCGATCGCGGTTGCCAGAGTAATATCCGAGAAGGTCGGGGCATCGCCGCCGAGCAGCCATTCGCGGCCGTCTGACAGATGGCGATTAACCAGCGCGGCGTGAGCCAAAGCTTCTTTACGGCAGTGTTCTCCCCAGGCCTCATTTTTGGTCAATTCCAGCCTGAAGCCGAGGCCGGTGTGCAACACGTGGAACGCTGTAACGATGCGGTACAGGATATGCACCCACACCCGGTTATCCCACATATTATCCAGCCCCTGTTCCAGTGCTGTTTCTCCCATAATCTTGCGGCCCGGATACTCCTGATCAAGATAGCGAACGATGGCAGCCGTTTCAGAAATATAACTCCCGTCAGCCAGTTCAAGGGTAGGCGTTTCGCCCCACGGATTCATATTCAGATGTCGCCAGCCACGCTGCTCTCCTCCAGGAGACATGTCATAGATGGTCTCGGCAAACTGGTCAGCGATGCCCTTTTCGTGCATGAAAAGCCGCAGGCGCTGTGGATTAGGAAAGGCCGAAGGTGATGTAAAAAGCTGAAGTTTAGCAGTCATGGTCGATCCTACAGGTTGATGATTGAGGTATCTAACTAACGTTAGGTAGGCAAACATTAGCGGGCAAATCAACACACGTCAACACCTGTCTAACACTTGTTAGGTTAATTTTTTGGTGACCTTCATGCTTGATACGATATTTCAGCGGAGGCATAGCTGAAGGAGGGGGACAATGACGCCGGAGGGTTGAAAAATGCAAATGAGTGGAGAGGTTCGATTCAAACGGGTTTTCAGGTGAGTTGCATTTTTGCAATTACTGTCGACTGGTTGCCATTCGGGCTGCTGGCCAACAGGAAGAGCCGGCTGATAGTCCGGAAGCGCAAGGGCCACGGGGTGAGGTAGTAGCGGTTAGATCAGCCCATGAAGCCGACTGGTGTCGGCATCATCACTGGTCACAAAAATGAGCGGCCGCTGTGAGCGAAAAGCGGACGTGGGGATTTCAAATACCTTAAAACTGCATGTAAAAAGTAACAGGATCGGAAAAAGACTGTTTCATACAGCAAGCATTCTGTATTGACTCACTTAACTCTGATTTCTTTCATGTTCGATAAGCCACTCTTTACGCGATATGACTCCACCATATCCGGTCATTTGGCTATTTTTATCGATAATTCTGTGGCACGGAATCACAATCGCAATCCGGTTGGCACCATTCGCAGCGGCAACTGCTCGTACAGCGTCAGTTTTATTCAGTCGCAGCGAAATATCCTGATAGTGTGAGGTCTCCCCATAAGGAACAGTACGTAGTGCATCCCAGACGGACTTTTGAAAATTACTGCCCGGGGCGTCCAGTAAGAGATCAAAGTGACGACGTGTTCCGGCAAAATATTCGCTGATTTCTTTTACTGTCTGCCGGGTATGACTGTTTTCTCCTGTGACAATCCTGGCGTTAAGTAAACGCTGAATGTCGCGAAATTCAGTTTCTAACATCCGGCGATCGGTAAACTCCAGCAGGCAGACTCCCTGCTCTGTGGCACATACAAACATAGGTCCCAGCGCAGTAGTAAACCGGTGAATGACTATTACCTGAGTGGTTCGAGTCGGAGCTGCGCCAGTTAGCCGCTTGTAGATGTAACCAAAGCCGCTCAGGGATTCGTAGCCATTGTCCAGCGCGACGTCAGTTGCTGCACGTCCGCTTTTCAGCTCCTGAAGGGCAATATTGACCCGCTGCATTCGCTGGAAGGCCTGAAAAGTGATGCCGTGATGTTGCAGGAACCATCGCCGCACTCGCTCCGGGCTGATTCCATGCTGACGAAGATCCGCGTCGGATACACGGGATTTGATATCGCGCCTGACAAGCGCAAGCGCCTGTTCGACAAACAATGGCGCGCTGTGCCGTGGTTTTTCACATTATTGATTGTCAAACCCTTTACGATATCAGAACTCTTCGACTGCCCCGCGTAATGTCTCATCTTCTTTAGATGAAATTAAGCATTGCTTTCTCATAAATCTACTAATGATAATTTGCTATAAGCCAGATTGTTTCGTTGTTAGACAGGGTGCGGTGCGGCTTTTATCTTTCGTCATGATTTGTAAATTCCATACAAACATTTGATGAGGGAGCCATTTTGTCCATCCTACTGAAAAGCATAAAAACAAAACCCACGCGTTTTACTCTGGCGCTTAAAATCGCGTTACTCAGCAGTATGGTGGCTTTCTCTTCAGCCTCTTTCGCCGATGTACCCTTAAAAGAGGGCATTACACCAGCCACCGATGCCAGCCAGATTCCGGCAGTGGCTAAGCTGCGTAAAGACACTGTGGTGGCTGGTATCTCTGAACCGCAGGGTATTTTTAACCCTTATTTCTTTGTTAACGGCTGGGACGAAAACGTCACCAACGTGATTTTCTCACGTCTGATTGACTGGGATAGCCACGGTAAGCTGGTGCCAGGCCTGGCCGAAAGCTGGAGCGTTAGTCAGGATAACAATGTCTATACCATTAAGCTGCGCCCACACCTGACTTTCAGCGACGGCTCGCCCCTCACCGCCGAAGATGTGGCGTTTACCCTGACCGTGCTGCATGACCCGAAATATGATGGCGATACTGACATCACCCTCGCCAACATTGTGGGTGGCGCGGAGTATAAAGCCGGAAAAGCTGATAGCGTCAGTGGCCTGAAAGTGATCGACCCGCTGACATTACAGGTCACCACCGGGCAGCCTGGCGCGACAACGCTGGCGAAAATTGGCGGCCCGGTGTTGTCGAAAGCGTATTATGGGAAAGGGTATCAGCGCGGCAATCTCGACTATCTGCGCATGTTGCACGGTAAACCGCTAGGCAACGGACCGTATGTCTATGACAAATATATTCCGGGCCAGGAGATTCGTTTCCACGCCAATACCCATTTTTACCGTGGCACACCACCGACGCCGCGCTTTATCTACCGCGTAACCAACCCGTCCACTAACTTCCAGTTGTTCCAGACCGGCGAAACCGATTACGACTCGTTTACTTCTCGCCCTGATGATATCGAACAACTGAAAATGCTGGGCTTCGCCAATATCAACCTGTTTGGCTCCAGTGACTACAGCAAAGTGGAATTCAACGTACGTCGCCCGGCGTTGCAGGACGTGAAAGTGCGACAGGCGCTGATTTATGGTCTCGACCGCCAGAAGTTGATTGATGTGGTTTATCAGGGCTATGGAAAAGTGGCAATTGAACCTATTGCCCCGATTTCATGGGCGTATAACACAGATGGCGTGAATCCATACAAATTTGACCCGGCACAGGCGAAGAAACTTCTTGATGAAGCGGGCTGGAAACCGGGGCCTGATGGCATCCGCGTGAAGGACGGTAAACGTCTGGAGTTGACGCTGCTGGTGAGCAAGAAAGTGCTGAATGATGCGCTGATCCCCATCGCCAAAGAGAACTGGCAGCAGATTGGCGTGCTGTTGAAGCCGCAGGTGGTGGATTTCAACGCCCTCATGGCACAGCGTAAAGCCGGTAACTATGACCTGGCCTCTTTCAGCACCAGCACACTCAACGATCCACATGATGGCGTGTGGGATTACTACAGCACGGAGGCGAAAGAGTCCGGCTATAACAATCCGCAGGTTGATAAGCTGATCAACGAAGGTAATGCGGTGCTGGATGTGGAAAAACGCAAACCGATTTATCACCAGCTGTATAAAGTGCTGGCGGACGATCCGCCGGTGATTCTGCTGGGTAACCGCGAGATTTTATCGGCCAGTAGTGCCCGCGTCACCGGCTTTAAACCAGATATCTACAACGGGCTGACCGGTAGCCTGCCGGATGTGAAAATCATTAAATAACAGTAACAACTGCCGGGTCTCCCGGCAGTTGTCATGAGAAAGCTATGCGAAATTTTATCCTCAGGCGACTGCTGCAAACCCTGCCAATGCTGCTGCTCGCATCACTGATTATTTTTATGCTTTTCGCGAAAACGCCAGGCGACTTTATCGACGGTAACATTACCCTCACCGCTGCCCGCGCCGCCGAACTGAAAGCTATTTATGGACTCGATCAACCGATCCTTACACGCTATCTGCATTGGCTCGGCCAGTTGCTGCGCGGCGATTTGGGGTTCTCGCTGCAATACCAAATTCCGGTGAGTCAGCTACTTAACCAGTACATCTGGAACTCGTTCCTGCTGGCAAGCGTTGCGCTGGTGTTTTACTGGAGCATCGGGCTTGCGGTGGGCATTGCCTCGGCGCTGAAACCCAATTCGCTGTTCGATCATCTGGTGAGCGTGTCGGTGTTTGCTGCCATGTCTTTCCCAACCTTCTTTCTCTGCCTGTTGCTTATTAAGTGGTTCGCAGTCGATCTGCACTGGTTGCCAGTGGGCGGCATGACCAACACCGGCAGCGACGATAACGGCTGGGTGTGGGTGATGCAGGTTGCGGCGCATCTGGTGTTACCGGTCATGGCGCTGGTGATGTTGCAGGCGGGCAGCCTGACGCGCTATTTCCGTGCCAGCATGCTTGACGTAGTCAAGATGGATTTTATCCGCACCGCGCGTGCTAAAGGGTTGCGCGAACGTACAGTGATCCTTAAACACGCGCTGCGCAATGCGTTGCTGCCAATCATCACCCTGTTAGGTTTTGAGCTGCCGGGGTTGTTTTCCGGCGCGATCATCACCGAAAAGGTGTTTAACTGGCCGGGCGCAGGGCATATTCATATTGATTCTCTGGCCGCCCGCGATTATCCGGTGCTGATGGGGTTCACCCTGTTTCTTGCGGTATTAACCATTGTGGGCAACCTGATTGCCGATATATTGTACGCGTGGGCCGACCCGCGCATTCGCGTGAGGTCGTGATGTTCGGTTCCCTTTTCTCTACGAATCGCCGCTTACGCAAGGCGGTAATTCCGGCGATGGCGCAGGCCACACCTTCTCCGTGGCACCAGGCGTGGAAAGCGCTGCGCCACAATCATCTGTCGATGCTGTGCCTGGTTCTGCTGGTAATCATGACCATCTGGTGCGTGCTGGGCCCGGTGTGGTCGCCGTGGAAAGATGACGCCACCGATGCGCTGATGATCAACAAACCGCCTGGCGCAGAACACTGGCTGGGCACCGATTTTCTTGGCCGCGATATTTATACCCGCCTGCTGCTTGCCGGTCGTATCTCGCTGATTATTGGCCTGATGACCATGCTACTTTCGGTGGCTCTGGGCTACCTGCTGGGTGCGGTATCCGGCTATGCCGGCGGCTGGACGGACAAACTGATTATGCGCATGGCGGATCTGGTGATGACGATCCCCAGCCTGCCGCTGCTGATTGTTGCCGGAGCGATGTTGTCTGAGCTAGATTTTTCGTCTGATTCGCGCATCTACATGGTAGTAGTGATGCTTAGCTTGCTGGAGTGGCCGAAGCTGGCGCGGCTGGTGCGCGGGCAAATCCTGTCACTGCGCGAACGTGATTTTATGCTGGCGACGCAGGTCCTGGGCCTCTCTTCGCGCCGCCGCCTGTTCGGTCATCTGTTGCCGAACACCATACCCATTCTGGTGGTGATGGCGACCATGGCGGTGGCCAACGCCATCCTGATGGAATCCGCGCTTAGCTACCTCGGCCTTGGCGTCGTACCGCCAACGCCCTCATGGGGCAATATGATGGACGCGGCCAACAGCCTGATCGACTTTCAGCGTCGCCCATGGCTGTGGATGCCGCCGGGCATTGCCATTTTTCTGACCGTCATCGCCATTAATGTGCTGGGCGATGGCCTGCGCGATGCGCTGGATCCGAAGATGAAACGGAGCCTGAAATGAGCGAGCCGCTAATTACCTTTAATAACTTATCCATCTCCTTCGCCAGCGAGCAGGGGCGTGTGCGCGCTGTACAGGATGTCTCCTTTACCATTCAGGCAGGGCAAACCATTGGCGTTGTTGGTGAATCTGGCTGCGGCAAAAGCGTTACCGCCATGTCGCTGATGGGACTGTTACCGCCGCAGGTTGCGCGTATCGACGGCGGAGAAATCCGCTTTCAGGGCACCGATCTGCTTGCCCTGAAGCCGTCGAAAATGGCCGATCTGCGTGGTAATCAATTAGCGATGATCTTTCAGGAGCCGATGACAGCGCTCAATCCGGTGCTGACCATTGGCGAGCAGCTTTGTGAACCGCTGATACGTCATCGCGGCGAAACACCAAAAGCGGCCTGGACGCACGCCACGCAACTGATCACCGATGTCGGACTCGGGCGTGCGAAGAGTCTGATGGGTTGCTATCCGCATCAGCTTTCCGGCGGCATGTTGCAGCGCATCATGATAGCCATGGCGTTAAGCTGCCAGCCGAAGCTGCTGATTGCCGACGAGCCAACCACGGCGCTGGATGTCACCGTGCAGGCGCAAATCCTGCGCTTACTGCGCGACCAGGCGCGGGCGCAGCAGATGGCGCTGATGCTGATCACTCACGATTTGGGGGTTATCGCGCAGATGGCGGAACATGTCGTGGTGATGTACGCCGGGCGCATCGTTGAGCAAGGCCCGACTGCCGATGTGCTACACAACCCACTGCACCCTTATACCAAAGGGCTTATCGCATCGCGCCCTGTTCCGGGCGAGCGCCGACGCCGCCTCTACTCCATTCCCGGACAGGTGCCTGACCTGGCCGAACTGCCGCCGTACTGCGCGTTCTATGATCGCTGCGAACGCAGAACCGCGCAGTGCCACGCCGTCATTCCGCCGCTGATCGGGCATACGCGGCAAGCCGCATGTATTCACAGTGAGTTAGCGGAGCCGATCGCATGAGCCAGCAATATGTTATTGAAGTGGACGAGTTGAAAAAGCATTTCTCGCTACGCGACGGGCTTTTTGGTCAGGAAACAGGACAGCTACGCGCTGTGGACGGCGTCAGTTTTAACATTCGACCTGGCACTATTTTTGGTCTGGTGGGCGAATCCGGTAGCGGTAAAACCACCGTAGGACGCACGCTGCTGGGGCTTTATGACAAAACGGCAGGTAGCGTGAAGTATCGTGGTCAGGAGTTGCAGGATCTGACGCCGAAACAGATGCGCGCGCTGCGCCCGAAAATCCAGTTGGTATTTCAGGATCCTTACAGCTCGCTGAATCCACGCATTCGAATAGGTGATGCAATTGGGGAAGCAATGCTGGAACACACGCTGTGCAGCAAAGAAGAACTGCGCGACAAAGTGCTGGAGGTAATGAAAATCTGTGGACTGGCGCCGCAGCATTACAATCGCTTTCCCCATGAGTTTTCCGGCGGCCAGCGCCAGCGTATCGGCATCGCCAGAGCGCTGATTCTCAACCCGGATTTTATTATTGCCGACGAACCCATCTCGGCGCTGGATGTCTCTATTCAGGCGCAAATCATTAACCTGTTTTCCGATTTGCGTGATGACCATGGCGTCACCTTCCTGTTCATCTCTCACGATCTCGGTGTCGTGGAGCATTTGTGTGATGACGTGGCAGTTATGTATCTGGGGAAACTGGTGGAAACTGCCAGCCGCGATGCGCTGTTCAGCCAGCCGCTTCACCCCTACACCCAGGCGCTGCTGGCGGCGGTGCCGACGCTCGCTCCTGGAAGCTTATCCGTGCCGGTGGTGCAGGGGGAAATCCCGGATCCTTCGCGCCCGCCCTCTGGCTGTCGCTTCTCTTCCCGCTGCCCGCAGGCAACAGTACGCTGCCGCACAGAAATTCCAGAACTGCGCGAAATGCGCCCCGGCCATCAGGTGGCGTGCCACTGGGTGCAGCTGACGTAATAAAAAAGAGAGGATTCATCCTCCCTGGTTGATGGAGTCTGACGTTCAATGATGTAAAAAACCACGCCTGTCAGTATCAGAAATTAATCCTGATACGACCCTGTCTGAAAAGGTCATAAAAACCTATCTGACATGCTCCCAGCAAACTGACATAGCAATGTAAGCAAGTTCCGCTTCTGGTACAAAACTGCCTGCTGAAAAGGGCGGATGACCGCTATGAGCGAAGAGCGCACGTAGTAACCGCATTGATTGTAAGTGGGTCAGGTATTGTTAGTTATGCTTCTGAGCATGTCCAAAATGAGCTTTGCTGCTGTCCCTTCATGATCTAAATCAGGATCATAAATGGTCACTGTGATGCCACAGCAGCGCATATTTCTGAAAAGTTCGCGACAGAGATTTACAAGTGTTTCAGAAGACAAACCGGGATTGCCGGGACAATCAACTGCAGACATTTCAGAACTGTCCAAAACATCCATGTCAAGATGAATCCAGTAGGGCATTTCAGGAAAAAGGTTGAGCCGCTCGAATATCACATTGATGAGATGATGATCAGGCAACTTAAGCGCGTCAAAAATAGTTATACGCCGGATATCAGTGCCAACAATGTCAGGCCATTCATAATCTTCAAGGAGCGACTCACGCTCTCCCAGCTGAATCACTGCGTCATCCTGAACCAGGGATCCTTCGATACCGGGCCATGCAGTCAGTAATGGCTCTCCCCGACCGGTAACGAGTGCCAAATCCATTCCGGCCGCAGCGCCTGGTCGTGCTCCTGGTTCTCGCTTCCAGTTGCCGGGATGACGGAAATCGCTGTGGCCGTCAATATGCACAAGTGCAAGTTGCCCTAACTGACGCCTGCTGCCCAGCAAGGCTCCGGGCAGGATGGCGCAGTCGCCTCCGATAACAACGGGCTTTAAGTTGCGATGATGCGCCGCCTCTACTTCATCAGCCAATCGTAGATTAAGTTGTCTGAGCTTGTGACCGTTCAGGATATCAGTACCTGGCTCACATTCAGGACTGTATTCAGGGCAGGGAACAGTAACAAAGTTACAAGAGGGAAACATTTTATCGAGTCCGTGGTGCATGAGAACTGCTGGCGCACGGAATGTGCCCGGTATGTGCCCTTCATAAAGAGGGTTGAGACCAAGACCAGACGGGACAAGAATTATTTTTTCCATAAAAAACCTGATTTTAACTGGGTTGAGTACCACAGAAACTAAGCTTTCTTACGAAACAGCTTTGTCGCCGAGATAAAATTCGAGGTGTTAACCTGTGCCAGAACGCACAAGGTTCGCTATAAGTGAGAGGCTGACATCCATATTTTAACGTTTATATCGCCGTTTCCACTCATCTACGACATCACCCAAATTCTTAGGGGTAGCATTACTTATCCAGATCATAAATTCACGATTGAATCGGAAATTCTCCCCACACTCTTTGACCATAAAACGGCGAACGTTTTGTGTGTTTTTGTAATTTTTATCAATGATGGTAGAACGTGTTAGTGAGGAGCTATGCCAATCAGTTTCCATCTTTCCAGTTCCCGTAATGAGTGGTTTTAAATAAAAATTAGTACTCCACTTTAGTCAGAGAAGCTGAAATTTCTCAAGGTCTGCTCCGGGCAAAAAGCGGTCTGAAACGCGGCCCCATGCCTCCAGTGCGTTTTAACCTGCCACAACCCGTCAAAACAGAGGTGCGCTTGTTAGCCGAGCTCAATATCGACTGGCGGGCCTGCTACTGCAGTCAATCGAGCGGTTCAGGCATTGACTGTACCTCTTTCAGAAAATCTACAAAAGCGCGCAGAGGTGCTGACATAAAGCGGCTGGGAAAGTAGAGCCAGGGACCTTCAAATTCGGGCCACCACTCCGGAAGCACAGGCAGCAGTTCACCCGTCGTAAAGCAGGGCTGCAGCCAGTGTTCAAAGACGGCGACAGCCGGTTGCTGTCGGAAGGCATTAAAGCGCGGCTGGCTATCATTGACGTGACAGACCAGAAAAGTGTTGATGCGGCCGTCGGGCAGATAAAGTCAGAAGATGGAAAACTAGATGTGCTGATCAACAATGCGGGTATTCCCGGAACCTGGCCCATCGCGCCTGAGTCGCAGAGCATCAGCGATATTATGACGGTGTATAACACCAACGTTTTCGGCGTCATCAGAGTAACGCAGGCTTTTCTGCCGCTGCTCAAACTGGGTGAGGAACCCCGGATTATCATGGTCAGCAGCGGGCTGGGATCGCTGGAATGGGTATCTGACAAAGCGCATCCCTACTCTCAGGTAGCGGCACTGGGCTATACCAGTTCAAAAACGGCATTAAATGGCGTTACGGTGGCATTTGCCAATTCACTGTCTGAGTATGGCATCAGCGTAAACGCAGTTGACCCGGGATATACGGCCACCGATTTTAACGGACATACCGGTTATCGAACTGTATCCCAGGCGGCCAGAGGGATCGTCTGGTTCGCTGCTGAAGCATGCCAGACAATCACCGCAGGATTCTTTTTGGATGGAGAGCGCGCACCCTGGTGAATCTCTTCTAATAAAAGCATTCCACCTGCCTGAATGGGGCAGGTTGGTTGACGGGTTGCGGCAGAACGCCAGGCGTGTCGTGCGCAGTCGGTTCTCAAATATGTCCGAATCATCCTGAAGGAAAATAAGCGGCTCAATGTTTCTTAGCGCATCTGAATGTAATTAATGGCCGCCTCAGGCACGGATCGTACAGAAAGTTAGGTCATAAGGTCCGCTTTGAATGAAAAGTGGACCCAGACCTACAGGCTGGTCATCAGCCGGGGTAGTTTCTGAAGTTAAACGGCAGTTTTGCAAAAGATGACAACAGATAACGATGACCGAATAAATTTATCTGAAATGCGGTCACGCCAGGAGCGAGATACACACACACTGGATTTACTGCCCTGTAAATACACATACTGATCAATTATGGCTGTTCAGGTGAATCAGTCGCCTGCTTCCCATATCCAGACAACATTGCCGTAGCTTCATCCATCCGTTGTCGATCAAGTTTATAGAACACCCAGTTCTTGATACGTTTCGATGTCACAATCCCAGCCTTAGCAAGAATTTGCAGATGGCCTGTCACGGTGGGCTGACTCAGACCAATTTTTTCGGTGATAAATCCGACACACACACCATCCTTAACCAGATCGCCGTCCTGTTGCACCGGAAAATGTGACTCTGGATCGGACAGCCATTCAACAATCACGAGCCGATGCTCATTACCAAGGGCACGAAAAATATCGGCCATTAATGTCTTTGAGTTGTGCATATAGCCAAACGCCTATATAGTCATTTTCTTATATAACTTTAGGGGCATACTATGACAAACCACAGACAAAGGCTAACAGACAGTGTCACGCTGAAAGATATTTATGCAGCTTCCGGGCGAATTAAATCAACAGTATGCAAAACTCCGCTGGAGCTTTCGCACCCGCTGTCTGCTCTTGTCGGGACGGAGGTCAGGCTTAAGATGGAAAATCTTCAGCATACGGGTAGCTTTAAGCTGAGAGGTGCTGCAAACGTTCTTGCCAGTCTTAATGCAGACCAGCGACGTGCCGGCGTCATCGCCCCGACGGCAGGGAATCATGGTTTAGGGCTTGCCTGTGCGGGACATGCGGCAGGCATACCCGTATCCATATTCTTACCGTTTTCAGCAGACCCGATTAAGGTTTCTGCGATGAAGAGTTATGGTGCGCAGGTTACGTTTTTTGACAACATTGAAGATGCAAGGCAGGAAGCCATTGTTGCAGCGCAACAGTCCGGCGCTACGTTCGTCTCAGCCTATAATAATCAGCAGATGATTGCCGGAGGCGGCACCGTCGGTCTGGAAATCATGGAAGACTGGCCAGACGCTGACGTTATTCTCGTGAACATTGGCGGCGGCGGGCTGGCCTCCGGTATCGCAACAGCCATCAAGGGCATAAACCCCGCAGCCGAAGTGTGGGCAGTGCAGAGTGAAGCAAGTCCGACGTTTGCGCGCTGGAAAGAAACTGGTGAGGCGATCCCAGTGGAAATATCGTCGTCAATCGCCGAAGGCATAAGTGGCTATATAGAGCCTGAAGCGATGACCTGGCCACTTATACGCGATCGCGTCGATCGTGTTCTTCTGGTTTCAGAAGCTGAAATCAAAGCAGCGATGCTGTTAATGCTTAATCTGCACAGCCATGTTGTAGAGCCTTCAGGCGTACCCGCAGTTGCGGCAGCCATCCGTTATGCAAAAGAACTGAGCGGGCGTAAAGTTGTCTGCGTGGTGAGCGGTAGAAACATATCGGGCTCCCGCTATCTCAAATTAGTTAATGAGGCGTCACTATGAAGAAACAGAGCGGAGTTAAGGTCGGCTGAGCTCTTATTGCACAACGTTCTTATCATAACGGCTTCATTCATTACGCAGGCTTTGAGGTAGTGCCGCCTTTGACGGCCTGCCGTTTAACAGCCTTTTCGCTCAAAATTTTATGGTTCGTTTAAGGGGAGTGTCAGGCATCATCATCAAAAAATATTTTTGTCATACAAGGAGTAGGACTAATGAATATAAATACAAGAACAGCCCGGGCTTCTGATGTTGATAGTATTTTCGAAGTCAGGACCTCAGTACGCGAGAATTATTTGAGTCGTGAAGAAATGCGTCAGTTGGGGATCACCGAAAGCGTCGTGGCCGATATGATTGAAAAGAGTCTTTGCGCCTGGGTGGCGGCTGAAAGCGACAAAATAGTCGGCTTTTCAATGATTTTGCCGGATGAAGGCTGTCTTTTTGCGGCCTTTGTTCTCCCGGAATATGAAGGCAGAGGTATAGGTAGAAGGCTGATTTTTCTCGCCGAGCAGGAATTATTTAAACATCATGAGGTTGCGTGGCTGGAAACCGATAAAAATAGTCGCGCGGCGAAATTTTACATGCAGTTCGGCTGGGGTAATAAAAAAGAGATTAACGATACCGATATCAAACTGGAGAAACATCGCAGCGCGTAATCCACTGCCATTTTCATAAACGTCTGCCAATGGCATAAGGCGGACGTTTAGCCAAAATAACATCTTTGCTGTCAGCAAGACCGATTGGGTGGCCTGGCGAAAACGCTTTAATCATTAATCGTCCTTTCTCAGAGCGATTTTATTACGTCGGTTTACATTCCCAGACTGGCCAGCAGGTCGTCCACATCATCCTGACTGGCAGGAGTCTCTGGTGCGGAGGAAGGTTTAGACGGCGCAGTGCGCTCGGCGGTGCTGTGTGAGCCGGTATTATCGCGGATGACCTGTATCAGCTGCTGCTCAGCCTGATTCAGCACGGCCATCATAGCCTGCACAATCTGTCCTGTGAGGTCCTGGAAGCCCTGTGACATCATAATCGCGTGTAACTGCTGTTGCGTCAGACCCGTGACGCGGGGGACATCATTCAGCAAGGCAACAGTATCTGCCGCTAATGCCTGGGTCTGTTCTTTGTCTGACAGCGTACCGGAAGTGGCATCCCAGCGTTGCGAGAGTTTATCCGCTTTTTCTCCCAGATCGGTTTGCAGAGGCTGCGTGATTTCCACGCTGTTGATTACGCCCTCTGCTGCTTCGCGGGTCATTGTGACGACATAACCCAGCCTTTCACGGGCGTTAGGGATGCTTCCCGCCACATCGGCGATGGTTTTATCAAGCCCCAGCTGTTGCAGACTGTCGCGAAGCTGCCGCAGGATGAAGCCAGCACGCGCCGTAATTTCGCCAATTTCCTGATGCTTACTATGGGTGTCGGATGGTGACATGGATGTTGTTTCCTGCGTACAGAGTTTCGATACCTGAGGTTATCGGCAGCTCGCGGCGGTTTTTTAAATTTCCTGAGGTTTTTACTCGTGTAAAAAGTGACATGATGTGAATGAGACACCCTAGAGCTAACGACATCAGGGTTGTAATAGGCAGAAAGTGTTGCGCGCAGGCCCTGTTTTTTCAGCCGGAGGGGGTTGTCAGGTATAGAGCGGAATGTGTGCGGGTTAATGACTGTTATGAGCGAAAAAAGGGGCGTATTACCCACTTCTGAAACGTTTACGCGAGGGCAGGCAGTATCTTATTTATCATGTAATTTCTTCGTCTTAATTAATCCGCCAACGAATAACATTTTGTCCAGTTGTAGTTAACCCTCGCCAGTTTTAATTCTCCATCTACATCCCCAAAATTAATGGTCTGACGTTCAAAAATAAACTCACGCACGGGTGCAGGTAAAAAATCAGCGCCGTAGCGCAGAATCGTGCTGTGCCAGAAGGGTGCCGGTAATGGGCTGCCGGTATGACGCATCAGCAACTCATTTTTCCAGTGCGAATCCAGAACTTTTTCGCAGAATGAGTGGCGCATGGCTATTGCCGAACTATCAGGGATCCCCGCAAGCAATAACTGACTGGGCAATGCAACTAACCGCAGATCTCTGATAACAATTTTTATCGCATCAAATTCGCTCCAGATATTCGTCAATTCATCGATTTTTTCGGGCAATGGCTCGTTTTCGTTATAGAGCGGCAGAGTCAGGGGCAGGCAGGTAAAATGGAAACCCTGTGTGGGCAGAATATCGGCAAGGGGATCATCCTTTGTGAGCTGCTGTAATTCACAAATAAGACGTGAGACATCAAAGGTCACCGGCGGCTGAATGCCCGCTGCAAGAGCCAGCCTTACAGGATCGTAGTAATTCCCCTCTTTAACAGCCCCAATTCCTGCATTTTCCGACCAGATGGAGAGGGTGTTCTCGTTGGCAGAGCGATACAAGCTTTCCAGATTTATCGATTTCATTACAGACCTTTGGCATTGGTATGAACAGAGGCGATTCGTCATTAATAGTATTTCTGTCTGGTATTTTAGGCTATTCGATTAATTTTTAAGGGATAATAAGGATTTGAGAAGTGAGTTGTTATTACTGCCCATAACTTATCAGGCATATCCCCTTTGCTGACCGCAAACATATCACCATATGTTCAACGTCTCGCACATCTTTAAGGATAGCGTTGCGTCGATTCGTCCAGTTCACAGGAGATGGCGAACGCAGTCTACCCGTACAGTGGCCACTGATGACCAGTTAGCGACCAGATTTAAACGATTGTATTACATGGTTATTCATGGTCAGGATGACGGGTCAGGGCTGGCTGATGAGTTGGCAATCCCTCAGTAAATGCCAACAGTATCTGGAAATCCCGATTAGCCGCAGCTGTTTCGCGGTCAGGATTACATCCACAAGGGGCACTATCTGATAGATCAGGAAAAGCGCACTGGTACATCATGCTGATCCCAGCTAACCACCCGCTCTGTGGATAATGGACGTTTACACGTATCACGCGACAGAAAGCCTGCGCTTCACGGGTTTTTTAGTGCCGTTTTCAGGTAAACTTGCTTAAGCTATTCAGGTAATTTTTAAGGATGAAAATCTATGAAAGTGAGTGAAAAAGCACTACTGGAATCCGGCTTTAGTCATGCAGATCTACTAAAACTGAAAAACAATATGGCTAATTATGGTGGCTCACTGGATTCCATGATCCATGATCTTGCTAACCGCTTTAACGCCTCGAAGTGGATTACTATTATTGCCTTTATCATACTTGCTCTTACGCTGATGCTGGCATCCGTAGATACCAGCATCACGCTGGCGGCCACACTTGCGATTGTATTGCCTTTTATATGGTATTTAGCCCCAGCAAAGCTTGCATACAAGTCATGGCGCTATCGCAGAATCACGGCTCATTCAGAGCAGCATCAGTGACATACATAAGGTCAAATATGACCTTAGCTTTAACACCATAACCGACTATATTCATTGTGAGTTTTGGACGGCTCATAGTGCTGACTTTCCTGAAATAATCCGCGGGCAAATATCTGAACAGACGCCAGGTTCCAGGGCGTCTGAACAGACCGAATACGCTATAGGCATTTGCAACAAGCGAGATTGATTTATAGATTCCCAGCCCGCTATCAGGGCTGAACCCCATGAATGCAGCAGTGGACATAGCGGCAT
Source organism: Pantoea sp. OVA07A (assembly GCF_019969975.1). Lineage (NCBI taxonomy): Bacteria > Pseudomonadati > Pseudomonadota > Gammaproteobacteria > Enterobacterales > Erwiniaceae > Pantoea > Pantoea sp. OVA07A. Next base: position 24,242 of record NZ_JAHXYM010000003.1, read on the forward strand.
CAGCAACCAATCCTTCAGACTGTTTGTTATCCATTACATAGTGCGCAATTTCTTTGCTTATGCCGTTCGCACCATCAGTAACTAAAACTGCACCGGCCAGAACGCCCAATGGTGTCATAGTTCCTATAAGGGTCAGGCCAGCAGCTATTTCAGCCCCCGACAAAACTACATTTACAGCCGAAATGACATACCCGACAATTTTATTATTTTCCCTGACGAACTCCACTTTGGCATAGAGTTTCGCCGTTTTCATGCGCAGCATTCTGTCCTGCTTCTGAAGGTTTTCCGTTTCTTCCCTCAGATTTTTAATACAGGCTATGCATTCTTCTTCTGATTTTGCACGTCGGGCAGACGCAAACTGCTGCTCAACCAGATCTCTGATCTCCTGAACAAACTTCACCTGAGTCATGCCATTCGAAAGATGGACTGAGGACACATGATTAGCTGTATTAATCAGCTTTCTGGCCTCAAGGTTAATCATTGTTTCAGCCCAGTTTTTACTTCTGCCTGAGCGCATCATTTCGATCAATGCTACATCCATTTATCTTCTCCCTGTACATAATATCGCCGATAATACCCCATTATTTACAGGTGTAAACCGTCGTTACAGTTGAAAATATGTTGCTTCGGATAACACGTTAGAGGATGAACTATCAGGATTTATTTCAAATGATCGTGGCTCTCACACTTATACAGAGGCCATTCGCATGACAGCGAAAACCGACCCAAAGCGAAACTCATGCAATTGAGATCGCCAGCGCATCGGCCGCGTTACGCTTTATCAGCATGTCGCGCCTGTCTGGCTAAGTCAGTAAAAGAGGGCAGGTCATACTGATTGTCACAACCCCCGCTCTGCCCCTAAACGGACAACCAGAGGACAGATCAGGACAACAGATGCCTGACGTATAGAATCGATCAACTCTCTCTGATATTGATGATGTCGATGGCGTTAAATCACTTCTGTTGAGAGAGCTAAAATGAATTTTTATTGCAGTAAGGAATTTACCGGCTCGAAGGCCTGGGACTCACAGCATATTGCCAGCTTCGATAATGTCAGCGTGAAACTTCACTGGACCGATCAGCCTTATAAGTGGCACATCAACGATGGTCAGGAGGTTTTTGCTGTCATGGATGGGTGTGTTGAAATGCAATATAAAGAGCAGGGCGAAGTTAAAAGCCGGGTACTCAAAACCGGTGATATTTTTTATGCCAGTGAAGGGACAGAACATATTGCGCGTCCACAGGGCGTCGCCCGCGTGCTGGTGATTGAAAAAGAGGGATCGGTTTAATTAAGTTGTGATTCATTATCTGGCTGAGCCAACAAGCCAGTGACAAAACGGGCAATCTCTTCTCCCAGATTGATAAGAAAGGCGTCGCGTGATGGGTGGGTGTCAGTGATATGCGGCGGCAGGATGTTCATGAAGGTGAAATGCCCGGCATCTTTAACCACGCAAAGTTTTGTCTCAGTTCGAATATCTAATTCTTCTTTGATGAACAGCGCTTGCGATGGCGGTGTCAGGGTGTCCTGCTCGCCAGTCCAGATCCTGACCGGCACTTTCACGGAGGCGAGGGCCGAGGGTGCTCTGAAAAAATCTGCAGGTGGCGCTAACAGCACCAGTTGATTCAAATCCTGTCTGCCTGCATATGTCACCTTCTCTCTGGTGCGAGTCCACGCCGTCGCCCCGGCGTGCATCAACAGAATCACGGTGCCGAGTGAGTGCCCGACGCCGGTAATCGAGGCATAATGTTGACAAAACGCATCGCGGGCGAGGGCCAGCCTTTGGCTGCGTTCCAGTAAGTCAGCCTTTGAGGGCGTGGAAGAGGTTAACCGTTCGAAATGGGGCGCTACAACTGAAATACCATTGCGGCTAAAGGTCTGCAGAAGCTCAAGATGACGCAATGGACTTCCGCCAGCACCTGCTGCAAAAAGGATACACTGGCTGGCCTCATTCACCTTCAATAACGTGACGTCAAAATTCCTGTCGGCATGCCTGATGACAGAGGTTTCCGCCCTGGTATTGTTAATCATAAAGCCGACTCCCCGCTAAAAGGTCAGTCTGGAGATACTAACCCGTTCCCGGTGAAACGATAAATTTCAGTCCGCTTCTGGCTCCAGACTACCGTTACGCAAGGCGCCAGCAGCAGATCAAGGATCGGTTATTCATACTCTGGCGTCAGGCCACCAATCTGTCCGCGCTTACTGCGTCGCCTCTGCCCATAATGCCGCCTGCACAGCAGGGCGCACACTGATATTTGCTCTGTATGCCACCAGCGCAGGCCAGCGATCCAGTTCAATGCTGAAGAACTTACACCAGCCCAGTACGGTGAAAAGGTAGGCGTCAGCAATGCTGAATGACGGCCCCATCAGAAACGCTTTTTCGGCGAGCGTATCCTGCAGAAAGTCGAACCGCCGGAAGAGCTTTTCACGAAACAGTGACAGGACAGCGTCGGGCAGTGCCTGGTTAAATAACAGAGCGGAACCCGCGTGGATTTCACTGGTAATGAAGTTCAGCCACTCCTGCAGTCGAACACGCGCCCAGCTGCCTGCTGGCGGTGCCAGCCCGGTTTCCGGCCTCAGGTCGGCGAGGTACTGCACAATCGCCGGCCCTTCAGTCAGTATCTGCCCGTCGTCCAGTTCCAGTGCAGCAACATAGCCCTTGGGGTTGATAAGGCGAAAGTCGCGTCCGTCAGAGGTGAGCTTGCTCCTGTTATCCACTTTAACCAACTCAAACCCCAGTGCGAGTTCACGCAGCACGATATGGGGTGACAGCGAACAGGTATCCGGGGCGTAATAAAGTTTCATGTCTTCTCCGTTAACATTGAAAGCGATGTGAGATTCTCTTTGTCGTTACGGAACAGACTGTGCTTAACGCAGAGAATTCTGTAAAATTAATGCTTCAAAAATTAACTATTAGCTGAGCTACTGATAACCATGATGAGTCTTCTGCACTGGCGCTTGCTGGTGGCGGTGGCCGATGCCAGCAATATTTCGCGTGCTGCTGAAACGACAGGTATGACACAGTCCGGTGCCAGCCAGGCTATCGCCCAGTTAGAGTCATCACTCGGGTTCCCGGTATTCGTGCGTGAGCGCCGGCACATCGGTGTTACCGCGCTGGGAGAGCAGGTCATTGAACATGCCAGAATTATGCTGTCGCAGCTCAGCGCGATCCGCGTGCTGGCTGATGAGAGCCGGGGTTTAAAGGGCGGACGCATTCGGCTTGCCAGCTTTCCCTCTGTGACGTCCACACTCCTGCCTGGGCTGTTGCGTAACTTCAGGCGTCTGCATCCGGGCATGGAGGTGGTGGTGCTGGAAGGGACGGATGAAGAAGTTGAGGAGTGGCTTGCAGCAGACACCGTTGAACTGGGGGTGGTAATGAACCCCACACCCGGACGTGCTGAGGTGATACTGGGAAAAGACGCATGGGTCGCCGTCATGCCAGCCAGCGCTCCGCACATCGGTCAGTCAGGCGCGAACGGTATAACCCTGCAGGAACTGGCAGACCAGCCCTTTGTGCTTGCAACAGGCGGATGCGTCGTTAATGGCAAAAGCCTGATGGAACAGTCAGGATGCCACCTCTCTGACGTGCGGGTAAAAGTCCGCGACTGGATCAGCGCCTGCATGCTGGTGCGTGAAGGCATGGGAGTCGCGCTGGTGCCGGAATCAGCCCTGCCAGCGGTACGGCGCGGCCTGTCAGTGATGCCTGTCATCCCGCCTCTGCACCGTGAATTCGGGCTGGTCTGTTCGCCTTCCGGAAAAGCTTCTGGCGCGACGCAGGCACTCCTGAACGGACTGCGTAAAGGGCAGGGTAATATCTCCGGATAATCCCACTGCACAGCTGACGTTATTTGCCGTTACCCGATCAGAAACAGCAGAATGGCTGGCCGGGAAAGAGAGGTCTGCAGACTCTCCCGCCCGCGATCCTTTCTCAACTCACGTCTTAACGCTTTGCCGCATAAGGTGATCGGGACGAATAACGGTTTTCTGACGTGGCGGAACACGCCTGAATCATCGGGATGGCTCAGAATTCGCGTAACTGGTCGAACAGCTGATACAACCGCGGCTGATCCACAAGCGTGGCGCCTTGCTCGCCCAGTTTCTGCTCCAGCGGGTTCAGAACATCGCACAGCACACTGTAGATCTCCTCACGCTCGACCGTCTCAATCGCTTTTGAACGCCGGTCGATGAGATTAAAGGCTTCGGTATAGGCGGTTACGGCGGCGGTTAACAGGCTCGCCACATCCATGCTGCTATCGATGTTGTTCGTGGCAGCCCGCAGGTTTTTGTAAGCCAGCGATGCTTTTTTGGCATAAGTGGCCGAAATATGTTCGCGTCCATCCCAGTCCCGGAACGGATTGTGCAGATTCTCAGCCAGCCATTCCGGCTTGCGTGCTTTACTCAGCGAGAGATCCAACCCCTGAGTTGTCGCCTTTTTATAAGCGGCTCTGACAGAGCTGACCAAGTCAAGCGGGACGCTGGTCATCCACAGGCATGAGAGATTGGGCAACGCTTCTGGTGAGGGAAAGTCAGCCGCGCTGAAGCCAAACAGGTTGAAGAAGGTCAGCATCTGCAACTGTGGCAGTGCGGCAATACGATGCATATTGCTGGCTACGCCGGGATTTCCCCAGATGCGCAGCTCAGTTAAGCAGGTAAAGCGCTCAACGACTGACGCCAGGTCAATCTCTTTAACGCCTGTCAGTGACAATGCCCTGAGCCGGTCAATACCCTGCAGCACAGGCAAAGCCTGAGAGCATTGCAGGCACAGGTTGCGCCCTTCCTGATCCGCCTCTACCTGAAAGCCTGAAGAAGGCGTTGCGGTGAGTGACAGCAGGGAGAGATCAGGATTCAGACGCACGCAGCTGACGCCTTCAGGGTGCAGAATAAAACGCGACAGACGGGTCTCCCCGACATCGATTTCGCTGACGACAGCGGATTGCCAGTGCAGCTCATTAATGAAGTCATGCTGCTGTATATAGGCCATCAGTTCCGGGGTGCCATGGCGGGTTTCGATGGTCATCAGGCAGGGCAGGCGATCCAGTTCAGAGAGATCGGTCAGGGTTTGCAGGAGGTGGTCATTGATACGGGTGGTGTCCTGGCGAAGTGTCTGGCCGCCGACAACCACGTTGGGCGCGCCTGAAGCAGCCTTGAACCGCGCACGGCTGGCCGGGTCGATCTTCTCCCAGTTTCGCTGACGGACAAGACTCTCTCCCACGTCCCAGCCGAACTTGTAGGCGTTTACTTCCTGATCTGCCAGCGGCGGCAGGTTGGCAATTAATACATGTCCCGGTGGGACATTGGCGGAGACATAACCGTGATCGAAGCTGTCTTTGACAAAATAGTAGCTACAGCGCAAAGGCTGCATACGGCTGGCTTCCGCCCTGTCAGGCAAATGATCACCTGCCCAGTCGAGCTGGAGTATGGCTGCAAGGACTTTGCCTCTGGCATTTGCAGGCTGCTGGAGGTGTGTCACCTGACAGGCGACGTACTGCTGCAACTGCGGGGAAAACACGCTGTAGATATCGCCGACCTTTGCTTGCACTCTCGCTCCTCTCAGTCAAAAATTTTACAGTCAAAAAATCTGATACAGCGCGCATCCTGCTCAGGAGTGCGCTTTACCGCGGATCTCAGATCCATCCAGCACACTAGCCTGGCATAACGTTTTAACGAAATGCTGGCGCGTGAACATTTTTATTTTTTTTCGCGGCAGGTGACAGCGTCAGTCGGGTTGCACGCAGCAGCCCGACTGACGAAGCCTGCCCGGAGGCATGCGGGGCAGGTATTCAGCTTACAGGCGGTTACCGGCCTCAACCAGTTCGTTATAGGATTTTAAAACACGCATCGGTGAACCCGATACCATCCAGCCTGAATTACCGCTTCCTTTCAGCAGACTCTGCTCACCCGTGCTGTAAGGTGTTTTATCGCGAATCCGACGCATGCGATCCTTGCAGTCTTTCAGGAAGGTTCCGGCATTATCCTGGAAGATGGACCAGGTTAATGGCTTGCCTGCTTCGCTGGCCGTTGCCTTTTCTGCCTCACTCAGCAGCGTACTGTAAGCATCAATCGCTTTTGTCATCTCTGTCACGTCGGGAGCGGAAGAGGTAAACAGGGTCGCCAGCGGTTTGGCCTGTGTGACTAATGCCAGGCGGTAGTAGCGACTATGACGGCCCTCAGACTTTTCAATTTCAACGAGTTGCGCAGCAACGACCTCATTGTTCTCTTTTTCAACTTCAGCACCGAACTGGTCGCTGGATTTCATAAAGCTGTTAAACGCCTTCATGAGCGGCGGATGCATTTGTTTGGCTTTCGCGAAGCCATCATCCTTGTAATCTTCCTGACTGTAGTAAAGATGAGCCTGCGAAACCAGTGGCTGCAATGTCGTTAAATCCGCCAGATACTGTGTTGCTGCAGCATCCAGCGCCGGTAACGTCGGTTTAGCCTTCGATGCCTGGTTGATGGCTTTAGTGCAGCTCTCCAGTTCATAAGGCGTGACCTCGCCCAGTACGTTGACGCTGCGCTCTTTGCCGGTTGGCCCCTTTTCAGCATTTGCCATCCAGCTCACATAGCGCAGGGCACTATCGCGAACCGATCCATCCGTAGTGTTAAAGCAACCCACATAGGCGTTTAATTTTGTGGTGAGTTGCGCAGCGCTATCCTCCGCAACAGCCTGGGGTTGACTCTGAGGGGCGGGTTTTGCATCCGCTTTGTCACTGTTGTCACATGCTGCCAGCGGCAGCACAAGGGCAGTCACCAGCATCCCGGGTATCATGGCCCTGCTTGCTCTTTTAAACACAATCGTTCCTTTATTTATGTGGTCAGAAATAGAGATTGAAAATAAATGTTCGCATTGGCTCCCTTTTCAGCTGCGAGGAGGGAGCCGATGACAAACGGGTTATGCGCTTTGCGTCGCTGCCGCCGTTTCTTCTTTCAGCAACGCCCTGACTGTCTGATGACGATGCCAGTAATAGCCGAGGGTGTTTTTAAAGGCTTCAATCTCCTTTTTCAGGCCCGGCAGAGGGATCTCACTGCGTTTTTTCCCCTGCGAATTTGGCTGCACATGTTGCACGTAGAGCTTATCCCGGCCGAAGCTACGAATGACGTTGATGTTTTTAACGTTATCCCACTCCAGCACTTCGCCGGTTTTCGGCGACACGATGCCCTGCCAGGTGATGACGATCTGCGAGCCATCTTTCAGGGTATAAGGAACATTGGGGAAATGCTTCAGCACCAGCGCGGTTTCCATTTCACCGTCAGGCTGATAGCGCCAGGCCAGGCTCTCTTCATGCACAGAAGAGAAGTCGCGCTCATATTTCTGCCATAACTGCTGTTCAATCTCGTTGGCAACCGGCATCAGATCGACCCAGCTCTGGGCCGGGTAATCGGCGGCGATCGCTGCATAGTCAGCTTCGTTAATCTCATATCCTACGTTGCGCATCCTTTCCGCCAGCGGCGGGTGTGAATCAAACGGGTGCGGCACATTCTGCTCACGGATGACGCTGATAAAGTCCGGAGAGGCGACATGTTCAGGCAGACCGGCAGCAATAGCTTTACTGATCCCCAGTTCATTTTCGTGCAGCGTCTGATTATTAAAGAAGTTTCGTTCAACTTCATTCCGGTAGCTGGCATACGCAGATACTTTGATCAGTGATTCAATAATCGCGGCCGGGGAGACCAGCGTTGATGCATTGCGATCCGCGACAAACTCACGTTCACGGCTGTTACGCTGCCACGCCAGTTCAAAAAGCATGCGATAAAGATAGAGCGGATAGAAGACGATCAGCGTGGCCACATTCTGACCCATCAGCTGCATATAGAGATCAAACCGATGCAGTTTCGGTCCCAGTAATGCGCCGGAGGCGGTGTCGCCTTCATGCAGGTGGGTCAGCTCATGGACCATCACGCCATCAGCCTGCGCAACGGTGAGCTGACGCAGGAGCGGAATACTGACATAGAGCTTACGGCCGGTGAGCGGATTCCCATTCACGTTCAGCGGAGCTTCGGTCACGTAGAAGTTGGTGTCGATACCCGCAACAATATGATCGGGTGGCGTGGTGCCCACTCTGGCGGCCAGCATATCAATCTGTGACCAGAGTGCCGGTGCCGCTTCGCGGGTCACGACTTCGCCTTCAATACTCTCTTCCGGTGGGAGTTTTTTGAAGATGCCTTTAATCATGTAATACATGCCGGCCAGCACCAGCAGTCCTACTGCCATCACCAGTTTTGGATAGTAGGTTTGTGTGAAGAAGGCGGTGCCCCAGAATGAGAGCCATACCAGCATGCCGCCCTGTACCATGACTTCCAGCGAACAGGCCAGCATCAGGAACTTGCGGGCCAGCGCCAGACTGATAACCTGTCCCTGGCGGCTTTTAAAGGCCAGCGCACTGAACAACAGTACCATCAGCAGGACAGCGCCGCTGCCGATCAGTGTCCAGAATGCCACTTTATCCATCATGTAGAACTGCCACAGTTCGGATTGCGGTTCGCAGACGGCGTTTTTGTAATCCTGCAGATTTTCATCTACCGGGCCGCAGACACTGGAAGGCGGGTTCTGCTGCAGAAACGCCTGTAGTTTGTCCGTATCCTGATGTTGTTCCCGCGCATCGTCCATGAAGAACTGCGTGTATTGCTGATCAAGTTGTTTGTTGCCATATTCAGCAAAAAACAGGGTAATGACAGGGACGAGAAACAGTGTGAACAGCAGCCAGAAAAATACCTTTAGATAACCCTTTTTCAATTCCGTTAATGTATTCAAAATAATAACTTCCTGCATGTCTATGAAAGGGAGAAGCTGCTGCTATCAGGAAATTCCGAAAAGAATATCCTGGCCCCGGTTAAACGGTGCGGAAATATTTATGCGAGCTTCACGATATTATAATTATTGCAGAGCGATTATAAGCCAGCCTGAACCCGTTTTGAAAAGGTATAGACGGATATTTTCGGCGATTTTTTCCTTTTCCGTCAGGTTATTTTTCTGGCGGCTTCCGGTGGTTCTGCCACGACAGCACTAATTTGAGTTAGTGCTCATCACTTATTCTGTCCGATCTCCTGACCGAGGGCTAATCCCCGCCATCTGTCTGCATCCGATACACCATAATCCTATATTTTACCATCAGAGCGGTGCGAAAAAATTACCAGCGCATCCCTTTGAAGGGATTCCAGCCGTTATCGCCTTTTTTCTCTTTCAGGTAATAACTGTAATTGGTGCTCATGCCGTACAGGGCATTAAAACCATAGCCCAGGCCAATCTGAAGATACCGTGGAAATTCCATGCCCGCTATCGCTAAAGCGATGATCAAAATAGTATAAACAACTATCATAATTAAAATCAGCATGATGTTCTTCTTCCACAGGCCGAGTACGAACAGATAAATCGGGCCGAAAAGGAAGGCAATTAAATTCATGTTCACTTTTAATTTTTGCCTGAAAGGCAGTTGTTTCAATGCCTGTCTGAAGCCTGGTGTACTGGGAGCACCATGAAGGTCGAAAAAATCAAAGCGGGTCTGCCATTTCGCACTGTACTCTTTAGTTGCGTTTACTTTATTAAGATTTTCAATAGGTTGATTCATGGTTGCCTCAATATCCTGCGCAGAAAACTACAGAGACCGACACTGTTTCAGACGGATGACAGCCGCATGAATGGTGCTCATCGACCGCCAGAACAGCGCATACGAATTTTAAAAACAGGGTAGCCGTGTTAATTTGCACGAAAATAATATCGGTACGGTACAAATAGCCATGCTACACCCTGGGTGCGCTATTAGCTGCACGGGTGCCGAATTCAGGTTAAACAACAATATTTGAAAATAAATCCATCAGAATCAGTAATGTGAAAATTGCACAGGCCGGACATCTCCTGGGCTGGATGTAATTGATATTAGCACCAAAGAAAATATCGCCACAATGATAAAAATATGTTAATTTTCAAAAAAAATATTCCTCGTTCCTCACACCTTAGAAGGATATAAAGATGATCGCATGGAGCGGAGTGGGTTTTTTCGTCGCAGTATTAATTTCTGCCGCCTACCTCTTGTGTAAATGGCTGTTAGATATTTATTACTACGACGGTTTCTTTGTCTCCCATCTATGGGCGACAGGGGCTACGCTGATCGTTTCTGCCCTTTTTTGTGCGGCCTTTGTCTGGGTGCTTCGGCAGGAAAAATGGCTGGACTCCCTTGCACAAGCAACGAAAAGCCAGCCAATGATGGCCCCTGAAAAAACCCACAACTTCTTTTTTATTCCCGTTCTCTACTGGCCGATTATTCTGTTTCTGCTCGGCTCAGGGATCTGTATTTACGACCTGACCCGATAACACCTCACATCACTGATACAGGCCATACTGATGCTGTATCAGCGAAATGGAAATATCATCAATACGAAGGAGTTCATGGTGAAATTAAGAAAATCATTAAACATTATGGGTGCGATCTGCCTGGCAACTGCCATCGGCGGTACTTCTCTGATGGCATCAGCAGCTGAGACAGCACCAGCTGCAAACACGCAGACTCAGACGATCTCTTTGCTGGATGGCAAACAGACGTTCAAACTGCAGGGCTATGAAAAGCAGCCTGTGCCGGGCGGCGGACCAGGCACCATGTATGTGAACAAGCAGGAAAAACGCGTATTGATTATTGGCGAAGAAGAGATTCCATTGATTGCGCGCGGTGGCAGTGACGCTGATTTTCTTGAAGGCGGGAAGTCTATCAAAGACAAGCAGAAGCAGGCTTCACCTTCTTATACGGTGATCAGTGAGAAAACTGAAAATACCAACGGTTTGCCGGTCTATCATATTGAAGCCACCGACAAAATGGGTGGCAACGATGTGCAACAGGCGACGCTGCTGGCGGTCGCCAACAAGAAATTCACCGTTATTCAGGTGATTTCAAACCACAAAGACAAGGCTGGCCACCTGAAAGCAGTAAACAATATCCTCGGTAAGTAAGGCCTCAGTCGATAAGCCCGGTTAGCTGATCGACCCGGATAAGGGGTTGCCGGTGGGGTTCATGAGTTTACTCAGAACTCACCTGCAATGCCTTGTCTGAACAATGCTCAGGCTGACGCGTCTGCGCGTCATCACGGCTTGCCCGCAAACCCCTTTCCTGACCTCTTTCTTCAGGCGTTATGCCAGGCCTGAAAACAGAAAAGGCCGTCTCCGGCCTCTCGTTAACTTTATGCAAACATCTACTTCAGGCTGCGCGAACCTGCGGCATCGCTATATCCGCGCTGATACGCGCACCTTCAGCATTAAACACCATGCAGTGGTGCGGATGGAAGGTGGGGCGCAGCGTCTGATAAGGACGGAAATGCACATCGCCGGGCAGCAGCATCTTGAAGCCGTCGTGGCCGTGGCTCTGACCAAACAGATAGGTGTTGTTGCCAAGTCGCTCAACCACTTCGCAGTGGAAATTGATATTCAGTGGCGCATCGCCGTTGATCTGCAACTGCTCCGGCCGGATACCCAGCGTGATCTCATCACCAGGCTGCAACTGGCCGATGGGCGAGGGGAGCTGCAGCCGATGTTCGCCGTCATTGATCAGGGCGACAAGGCCAGCAGGGCCGCACTGCTCCACGCGCGCAGGCAGGAAGTTCATCTTAGGTGAGCCGATAAAACCGGCGACAAAGCGGTTAATCGGGTTGTAATAGAGCGCCATCGGTGAACCCACCTGTTCAACCTTGCCGTAGTTCATGACCACAATCTTATCGGCCAGCGTCATTGCTTCCGTCTGATCGTGCGTCACATAGACCATAGTGGTTTTCAGCTCCTGGTGCAGCTTCGCGATGTGCAGACGCATATCGACACGCAGTTCCGCATCCAGGTTCGATAAGGGCTCATCAAACATAAACACCCGGGGATTACGCACGATTGCGCGACCAATGGCGACACGCTGACGCTGACCGCCGGAAAGCTGCTTTGGTTTACGATCCAGCAGATGCGCAAGCTGTAGCGTCTTCGCCACCATCTCTACCTGATGCTGAATCTGCGCTTTCGGCACGCCGTTCACCTTCAGTCCGTAACCGATATTTTCCGCCACCGTCATATGCGGGTAAAGCGCATAAGACTGAAACACCATTGCCACTCCGCGGTGCGAGGGTGCGACATCATTCATGACCTCATCACCAATCAAAATATCACCGTCACTGATCTCTTCCAGCCCGGCGATCAGCCGCAGCAGTGTGGATTTACCGCAGCCTGACGGACCGACGAAGACCGCAAACTCACCGGCCTCAATATCAAGCGCGATATTTTTCAGCGTTTCTGTTTTACCAAAGCGTTTGGTGACGTTTCTCAATCTGATGCTGGACATGCTGATCCTCATGGCAAGGGATTTGGCGGCTGAAATGTATGACGTATAACAGTTTGTCTTTTTACACATCAGCCCTGATGGTGCCTGCGCTGACTATATCGTTCCGCCAGAGTGCGCCCTACCGTTGATTTTGATTTCTGTAATAGCGATCACACATTGATGCGAACGGGCTGGAGCGCGGTACGTATTCCGCGTAGCGTATGGCTCAAATGCGATACGTCATTCACACTTCATATGCTCAATAATTCCTTGTTCAGCATGTGCCTGAAAAAAGAACATCAGCAAATGACAGCTTAAAATGTCATACCTTCACACGAGGCCAGTAATGAAAATCAAAATCAGCGTTACGCTACTTCTTTCCGCATTGATGCTTAATCAATCCGCCTGGGCCGCTCAGCAACTTACCGTCTGGGAAGACATTAAAAAATCAGACGGCATCAAAACGGCGATCGCCGATTTTCAGAAACAGTTCGGCGTTGAAGTAAAAGTTCAGGAGATGCCGTTTGCACAGCAGATTGAGAAGCTGCGTCTTGATGGCCCGGCGGGTATTGGCCCGGATGTCCTGGTGATCCCTAATGACCAGCTCGGCAGCGCGGTCGTACAGGGATTACTGGCACCGCTGAAAATAGATGCAGCAGAGCAGAGCGCTTACACCACCTCAGCAATGGCGGCTTTCACACAGAACAGTGTGGTCTACGGCGTACCCAAAGCAGTGGAAACGCTGGTGCTGATCTACAACAAAGATCTGCTGCCGTCGCCACTGAAAACGCTGGAGGAATACCGTGCCTTCTCTCAGAAGCAGCGTGAGGCGAAGCAGTATGGCCTGCTCGCTAAGTTTGACCAGATTTATTACAGCTGGGGTGTGATGGCTCCGATGGGCTCTTACATCTTTGGCAAAGACGCCAAAGGCGCCATTAACACTCAGGATATCGGTCTGAACACCCCGGGCAGCGTTGAAGCGGTGACATATCTCAAGCGCTTCTTCAGTGAAGGATTGCTGCCAGGCGGCATCATGGGCGACAACGGCCTCAACGCCATCGACTCGCTGTTTACCGAGAAAAAAGCGGCGGCGGTGATCAATGGGCCGTGGGCATTCCAGCCCTATCAGGCTGCCGGAATCAACTATGGCGTGGCACCGCTGCCGCTGCTGCCTAATGGCAAGCCGATGAGCTCCTTCCTGGGCGTCAAAGGCTATGTGGTCTCTACCTGGAGTAAAGATCAGGCGCTTGCGCAGAAGTTCCTCACCTTCATCAACCAGCCGCAGTACGTGAAAGAGCGTTATCAGAAAACCCAGGAGATCCCACCGGTCACCGCGCTGATGAACGATCCGATTATCAAAGATGATGAGAAGGCCAACGCGGTCGCGGTGCAGGCGGCGCGTGCGTCAGCGATGCCAGGCGTGCCGGAAATGCAGGAAGTATGGGGGCCAGCCAATGCTGCCCTTGAGCTGAGCGTATCCGGCAAGCAGGAGCCAAAAGCGGCACTGGAAAATGCAGTGAAACAGATCACCATGCAGATTGAAGCGATGCAGGCCAGCAACCAGTAATGCAGGTTCACGGGATAACCGTACAGGATAAGGATCAGGGTGTGGCTATATCTTCCGATGAAAATCTGGTGACGGCTAAGCGTCCGCGTCGTCATGCGACCACCGGTGCGCTGTTGGCACTGCTGCCTGGCTTCGGCCAGTTTTACCACCGCCAGTGGGCTAAAGGGCTCTGTTTTCTGATTTTGCTCAGCAGTTTTACCGGCGTCTTCCACGATTTTCTGCGTGAGGGATTCTGGGGGCTCTATACGCTGGGCGAATCGGTGCCGCGTGATAACTCCATTTTTCTGCTGGCAGAGGGCATTATCAGCGTACTGATTGCCGCCTTCGGCGTGGCGGTCTGGGGAGTGTCAATGCGCGACGCCTGGGTCAATGGCGTCAGGCGCGACAAGGGCCAGAAGCTGAACAGCGTGCGCCAGCAGTATCAGTTACTGCTGCGCGATGGCTTCCCCTATCTGATGATTTCGCCAGGCTTTATTCTGCTGGTGTTTGTAGTGGTGTTTCCGATTCTGTTCGGTTTCGCCATCGCCTTCACCAACTACAACCTCTATCACACGCCTCCGGCGAAGCTGGTGGACTGGGTGGGGTTCAAAAACTTCATCAACATTTTTACTCTGTCGATCTGGCGCTCCACCTTCTTTGATGTGCTGCAATGGACGGTGGTCTGGACACTGCTCGCTACCACGCTGCAGTGCACCGTGGGCGTCATGCTGGCGATTCTGGTCAATCAGAAGGACCTGCGCTTTAAGCCGCTGATCCGCACCATCTTTATCCTGCCGTGGGCGGTGCCGGGCTTCGTCACCATTCTGGTCTTCGCCGGAATGTTCAACGACAGCTTTGGGGTGATCAACAACGCTATTCTCGACTTCTTTGGCATTGCACCTAAAGCGTGGATGACCGATCCGTTCTGGACCAAAACCGCGCTGATTATGATGCAGACCTGGCTCGGTTTCCCGTTTGTGTTTGCGATGACTACCGGCGTCCTGCAGGCAATCCCTGACGATCTCTATGAGGCGGCGATCATGGACGGTGCCAGCGCCTGGACGCGGCTGAAAACCATCACGCTGCCGCTGGTGCTCTACGCCATTGCGCCGATCATCATCACGCAATACACCTTCAACTTTAATAATTTCAACATCATCTATCTGTTTAACAACGGCGGTCCGGCGGTGGCGGGGTCCAATGCCGGAGGAACCGATATCCTGGTGTCGTGGATCTACAAGCTCACCATGTCGTCGTCGCAATATGCTATCGCCGCCACTATCACCATTTTGCTGTCGATTTTCGTGGTAGGTCTGGCGCTGTGGCAGTTCCGCGCGACCCGGTCGTTTAAACAAGATGAGATGGCGTAAGGAAGCAGTTATGGCGAAGTCCGGCAGTATTAAACGCGAAAGGTGGATACGCCTGTCGCTGACCTGGCTGGTGGTGCTGGCCGTCTCGACCATCATTATCTATCCGCTGGTCTGGACAGTAGGAGCATCACTGAATGCAGGTAACAGCCTGCTCAGCAGTTCGATCATTCCGGAGAATGCGTCGCTGCAGCACTACCGCGACCTGTTCAATGGCACGGTGCCTTACCTGACGTGGTACTGGAATTCGATGAAAATCAGTTTCCTGACCATGGTGCTGACGTTGATCAGCGTCAGCTGTACCGCCTACGCTTTTTCCCGTTTTCGGTTCAAGGGGCGGCAGAACGGACTAATGCTGTTTCTGTTGTTACAGATGATCCCGCAGTTTTCGGCGCTGATCGCGATTTTCGTGCTGTCGCAGCTGCTGGGGTTGATCAACAGCCATCTGGCGCTGGTGCTGATCTACGTTGGCGGGATGATCCCGATGAACACCTGGCTGATGAAGGGGTATCTCGACTCGATTCCCAAAGATCTGGATGAGTCAGCGCGCATGGACGGTGCGGGCAACTTCCGCATCTTTGTTGAGATCATTATGCCGCTGTCGAAGCCGATCCTGGCGGTAGTGGCGTTGTTCTCCTTCACCGGCCCGCTGGGTGATTTCATCCTCTCCAGCACCATTCTGCGAACGCCAGAGCAGTTCACGCTGCCGATTGGCCTCTATAACCTGGTGTCGCAAAAAATGGGCGCCAGTTACACCACCTATGCCGCCGGTGCCGTGCTGATCGCCGTGCCGGTGGCGGTGTTCTATCTGGCCCTGCAGAAATACTTCGTTTCTGGCCTGGCCTCAGGCAGTACTAAAGGATAAATCATGACGCCAAAAACATTGATTCTCGCCCTGGCGCTGGCCTGGGCGACACCGCTGCTCGCCGCCGATCAGCCTGTCATCGGCTCTGCCGGGCCGTGGCCAGCCGATTTTATCAAAGGTGCGGATATCTCATCGCTGGCTGAACTGGAGAAGCAGGGTGCGAAATTCTACAACGCAGATAACCAGCAGCAGGATGCTATCGCCATCCTGAAAGCCAGCGGCATCAACACCATCCGGCTGCGGCTGTGGGTGGATCCACGCGACGGCAGCGGTCAGACCTACGGTGGTGGCGGCAACGATCTGACGACCACGCTGGCGCTGGCGAAGCGCGTTAAAGCGGCGGGCCTGAAGCTACTGCTGGATATCCACTACAGCGACTTCTGGACAGACCCAGGCAAGCAGTTCAAGCCCAAAGCCTGGCAGTCGCTGCCTTTTCCGCAGCTGGAAACCCAGGTTCATGACTACACCCGCGACACCATCGCCCGTTTCAAAGCGGAAGGTGTGATGCCGGATATCGTGCAGATTGGCAATGAACTCAACGGTGGCATGCTCTGGCCGGAAGGCAAAAGCTGGGGCCAGAACGGCGGTGAGTTCGATCGGCTGGCCGGTCTGCTGAAAGCCGGGATCAGCGGGGTGCGTGAGAACCTCAGCGACCCGCATCAGGTGAAGATCATGCTGCACCTGGCTGAGGGCACAAAGAACGACATGTTCCGCTGGTGGTTCGACGAGATCGTTAAGCGTGATGTGCCATTCGATGTGATTGGCCTGTCGATGTACACCTACTGGAACGGCCCCATCAGCGCTCTGAAAGCCAACATGGATGATATCTCCCGGCGCTATGACAAAGACGTGATGGTGGTGGAAGCGGCCTACGGCTACACGCTGGAAAACTGCGATAGTGCGGAGAATAGTTTCCAGGCCAAAGAGGAGCAGGCGGGCGGCTATCCCGGCAGCGTAGCAGGCCAGGCGGCCTATCTGCATGACCTGATTAAAGCGGTGCTGGCGGTGCCGGACCATCGCGGCAAGGGTGTCGTCTACTGGGAACCGGCGTGGATCCCTGCGCCCGGCAATACCTGGGCGACGCCCGCTGGCATGAAATATATCCACGACGAATGGAAACAGGGTAACGCCCGCGAAAACCAGGCGCTGTTTGACTGTCACGGCAAGGCGCTGCCTTCGCTGCAGGTTTTTCATTAACCATTAGCGCAAATGCTGATGTCTACCTCTGAGGAACAGGTATGAATAAATTTCCCCCGCTCAGCGCCCGGGTTAACCGGCTGCTTCATGGTGCTGACTACAATCCGGAACAGTGGGCGCACCAGCCGGGCATTATTGATGAAGATGTAATGATGATGAAGCAGGCGAACTGCAACGTTATGTCGGTAGGTATTTTCAGCTGGGCGAAGCTGGAGCCGGAAGAGGGGCGCTATGAATTTGGCTGGCTGGATGAGGTGATTGATACGCTCTGGCTGCAGGGGATTTCTGTGTTTCTTGCTACACCAAGCGGGGCCAGGCCAGCCTGGATGTCGCAGGCGTATCCGGAGGTGCTGCGTGTGGGGCGCGATCGCGTGCCGGCTCTGCATGGTGGTCGTCATAACCACTGCATGACCTCGCCGGTGTATCGCCAGAAAGTGCAGGCGATGAACAGCCGGCTGGCGGCGCGTTATGCGCATCATCCGGCGGTGCTCGGCTGGCATATTTCCAATGAGTATGGCGGAGAATGTCATTGTGATCGCTGTCAGCAGGCGTTTCGCAGCTGGTTGCAGCGCCGATATGAGACGCTGGAGAACCTGAATCTCGCCTGGTGGAGTGATTTCTGGAGTCATACCTACAGCGACTGGTCACAGATTGTGTCGCCAGCGCCACAGGGTGAGATGTCGATTCACGGTCTGAATCTGGACTGGCGGCGGTTTATGACCGATCAGGTTACTGACTTCTGTCGTGAGGAGATTAAACCGCTGAAGCAGGCCAACCCCGATCTGCCTGCGACCACCAATTTTATGGAATATTTCTACGACTACGATTACTGGAAGCTGGCACCGGTGCTCGATTTTATCTCCTGGGATAGCTACCCGATGTGGCATAACGAGAAGGATGAGACCACGCTCGCCTGTTATACCGCGATGTACCACGATTTGATGCGCACTCTGAAGCAGGGCAAGCCTTTCGTGTTAATGGAGTCGACGCCGAGCGCCACCAACTGGCAGCCGACCAGCAAGCTGAAGAAGCCTGGGATGCATATTCTGTCGTCACTGCAGGCGGTGGCCCATGGTGCGGACGCGGTGCAATATTTTCAGTGGCGCAAGAGCCGGGGTTCGGTCGAGAAGTTTCATGGCGCAGTAGTCGATCATGTGGGTCATCTTGATACGCGCACCGGTCGTGAAGTGAGTGAGCTGGGCCGGATGCTGGCCGCGATGACGCCGGTGATGGGCAGCCGGGTTGAGGCGCGGGTGGCGATTATTTTCGACTGGGAGAGTCGCTGGGCGATGGATAATGCGCAGGGGCCGCGCAATCTCGGACTGCATTATGAGCGCACAGTGAACGAGCACTATCGTGCTTTCTGGGAGCAGGGCGTGGCGGTGGATGTGATTAACGGCGACTGCGATCTCAGTGGTTACGATCTGGTGATTGCGCCGATGCTGTATATGGTGCGGGAGGGTTTTGCGGCGCGGGTGGAGCAGCATCTTGAGCGGGGCGGGCATTTCGTTGCCAGCTACTGGAGCGGCATCGTGAATGAGAGCGATCTGTGTTATCCCGGTGGCTTCCCGGGGCCGTTGCGGCCGTTGCTTGGCATCTGGTCAGAAGAGATCGATAGTCTGACTGATGAGGAATTCAATGGCGTACGCGGGGTGCGCGGCAATGAGCTGGGTCTGAGCGGGCCTTATCAGGCGCGAGAGCTTTGCGAGCATATTCATCTGGAAGGCGCAACGGCGCTGGCCAGCTATGAGAGCGATTTTTATGCCGGTACCCCGGCGGTGACGGTGAATCGCGTAGGTCAGGGCAAAGCCTGGTATATCGCATCGCGTAATGATCTGTCTTTCCAGCGGGATTTTTATGGTGCGTTGATTAAGCAGCTGGCGTTGCCACGCGCGCTGGCGATTGATCTGCCACCGGGCGTGGTTGTTCAGCGGCGCACTGATGGCGAACAGGCGTTTCTTTTTGTGCAGAATTTTACCTGTCAGGTGCAGCAGCTGTCGTTGCCTGCTGGGCTCAGCGATTTGATCGATGGCTCGGTTGTGGGGGGATCGCTGCTGCTGGCGCCGTGGGGATGTCGCGTTCTGAGTGTGCCGCTAACTGAAGGCACAAGCCTTTAAAGTTAGTTGAATGCCGCTCGATGGCAGGGTGAGGGTTAGCTCAGGGTGCAAATGCCCACATCGCTTAGAGTCTGGGCGTTGTTTGTGGCAGGAGGGTGCCGGAACTGTTGATATGGAGCAGCTTGATTAAGTTTGCTGGCAGTCTGAGCACTGGCTCAGGGGGCATATGCCTTCCGCAAAGACGCAAAAGATGGCATCCCTGCCAGCTCAGCACGGGCCATCCCTGGCCCGTGATGCTTTGCTCCAGGCATATGCCCCCATCGCTTTGAGTTTGGGCATTGTCTGTGGCAGGAGGGTGCGGGAACTGTGGATAATGCCGGTTTGGTTAAATTTGTTGGAAGGCTGAGCTTTGAGCATGAGAGTTGTGTGTGGGAAGTTCTGCCGTGGCTTTAATTGCGGACTTTGTGGCAGAGGAATAGGGTTTGAGGGCAGGAAGAGTGTATTTTCTGTGAGTGCCCTGAAGCCATTCCCCCTCGTTTTCGTTTATCAGTCGTGAGTGGCGGGCAGCAGCCCGCCTTTTTATTATCTGGAGGAGAACAACATGGTGAGTCTGAAATCGTTTAAGCAATATTTCAGTCGGCAGCCGCTGACGGCGGAAGAGGTTGAGATAGACAGTGCGCTGCTGGAGCGTCTTGTAGAGTGCTTCGGCGGGCGTGAAAACATTCAGCAGGTGGACGCCTGTTTAACCCGGCTGCGGGTGAAGGTGACATCGCTGAGGGCGGTGGATACGGCAGGATTACAGAAGGCGGGGGCGATTGGCGTGGTGATTCTGGGGCAGGAAGTTCATGCCATCTTTGGTACGCAATCCGACCAGCTGCGTCAGTTGCTGGAAGCCCGATTCTTCAAGCCGCTTCAGCCGGAGTAAAAAAAATGGATAACCGTCGCCGATTATCCAAATAAGCCCCTGCATAAGAGCTTAACAATGATCACAATGAGGAGACTGCTTGGTTACCACCAGGCTTCGACCTGTACGCCGAAGTTCCAGGTGTTGTTACTGGTGTTGTCCTGGAAACTGTGTCCGTCTTCTGAGTCATTCAGGTAAGAGGCAAACAGACGCAGTTCCGGGCGTGACATAAATTCGGGACCGGCTGCGAGACCCAGCGCCAGCGTATATTTCTGACCCGCCTGTTTATAGTCACTGCCCACTTTGTTCTCATCTTTCTGCCAGAAACTACCCACTTCGCCGATGCCGCGGACATACTGTGTGAACTGATACTGACCACGACCCACCAGCGACAGCAGGGTGCTTTTGCTGGTCTGCGCGGTGACGTCATCCGCTGAACCCCAGGTAAAGACCTGATTCAGGGAGAACTTGTCGGTGATTGGCAGCAGGCCGGTATTGATTACGCGGTAGCCGGTGGCATCGCGGGTATCGTTCCACATGTCATACCAGCCGCCGCCCTGTGAAATCATGTTTTGTGCCAGGCCTTTATTGGCATACTGGAATACCAGTTTCTGATAGCCGCCCCACATATCCTGACTGATTTCACTGGTGAGCATAACGCCGTTTTCCGCATCATACAGGCCACCATACTCTTCCTGCTTTTTAGTCGTGTTCGGCATGGCGTAATCAATACCAAACTCGGTCCAGGCGCCGCTCCACGGTTTCCAGCCAGCATACCGAAGATCGAGGTAGTTAATGTTGACGTCGTTATCGCCATCCACCCTGTAATCGACGTCATTGGCATCGCCACGGATCCAGGCAAAGGAGAGCGCGCCCGGGCCCAGAGTGTAATTTTCGATACCCGCACCGGAGCCGGAGATATTCCAGTATTTGGTATCAATGATGTGCAAATCGTGACGCTGGTAGTAACGTTTACCGCCCCAGATCACCGCATTCTTGTCACCCGGCACCAGCCCTTTAATCTGCAGATTAAGCTGACGCAAACCAAACTGCGCATCGTCACCGAAGGTGGTTTCGTTATCGTTAGAACCGTCGGAGAACATGCTGACCATGGTGTCGACGTAAAAACTGACGTCATCCTTTTTGTAGACTTCGCTGCCCAGCTCAACCTCGCCGTAGGTGTCGGCTTCATTGCCGAGACGGCCAATCTTGTTCTTTTGATACTCTTCAATACCGCCATCCTGCGATACGCCAACGCCACCACGCAGATAGCCATGGAAATCAATGTTGTCGATAGCAGCATAGAGCGTCGGGGAGGTCAGGGCCGCAGCAAGCGCCACAGCAGCAGTACGTAACCTTGTTTCCATGTTATCCTCAATTTTATTTGTAATACGTTCACATGACAGCGGCAGTTAACGCTTTTTGTCAGATGAGTGACAAACAAAATCGCGATAATGTGTGATGCAGTGCAAATAAAGTGGCGGTATTTGTAACGATTAGTGAATCAGATCACCAAATCTCGTGATGTGAAGGTATGACTTTTACTTTTTATCTGCGCAATGTGACTGCGGTAACCTGGCTTATTCGGCTGCTGTGATACCATTCCGCCATCGGTAATCAGGGATGCGAATTATGAAATCAAAAAATGCCACCTTAGAGGATGTCGCCCGCCATGCTGGCGTCTCTTATCAGACGGTTTCGCGGGTTTTGAATAAGTCGGCAAACGTCTCAGAATCAACGCGGCGCAAGGTGGAGAACTCTATTGAAACCCTGCGCTACGTGCCAAACAGACTGGCGCAACAGCTGGTGGGTAAGCAGAGCACAACGCTGGGTCTGGTGACCACATCGCTGGCGTTGCATGCTCCTTCGCAGGTGGCCGCTGCGGTTAAACGATATGCCAATGCCGCTGACTATCAGGTGCTGATCGCCATGATTGATGAGAACGTCAATCAAAGTCTGCAGAACTGTATCAATGAGCTGAAGTCGCAGCGCGTGGATAAGGTGATTATCAACGTTCCGCTGGAGAGCAGTGATGCGGAGCAGATCGTGCAGGAGAACGACGATATCCTGTGCCTGTTTCTTGATGTTGATCCCTACAGCGCGGTGTTTAACGTTTCGTTTAACCCGGCTGACGGCACCCGTGCCAGTGTCAAATATCTCTATGAGCAGGGGCATCGGGAATTTGCTCTGCTGGCCGGGCCAGAGGAGTCCGTTTCTGCCAATCTGCGGTTAAAGAGCTGGCTGGATACGCTGGAGAGCTATCGTCTGAAGCCGGTCAGCGTCAGCCACGGTAACTGGGATGCGCAAAGTGGTTACAACGGCGTGCTGCAACTGCTGCGTGAAGCGCCGGAGTTCAGCGCGCTGCTGGTGGGAAATGATCAGATGGCACTGGGTGTGCTGAGCGCGCTGCATCAGCGCGGGGTAGCGGTGCCGGGGCAGATTTCGGTGATTGGCTACGATGACACCTATGAAAGTGCCTTCTTCCATCCGGCGCTGACCACGGTGTCGCTCGATCTTGATTTACAGGGCAAAGAGGCGGTCGCGCGTCTGCTGTTAGCTAGTGAGCAGGATGAGCAGCGTTCCTCTTCAATCCTTCCGGCAAAACTGGTGGTACGCAGCTCGACGGGTATCGCCGGTCAGCAGCAACGTGATTTGAAGCAGATTGCTGAGCAGCTGCGGCTGCTCGCCAGTCGCCTTGAGTAGCAGAACCCCGTAAGCAGATAAAAAAAGCATAAGAACGCGCCGCTGCTATGCTCAGATCAGGATAACGATTCTGCACGTCGGAAAAATTATCCGATCACTAAATCGGTCAGTGAACGGGCATTCTGCTTCGCGGTAATGCAGCCGACACGTTCAGCCCGGTTTCTCTACCTTCAGGGAGTGACATTATGTTGTGGCTTGAACAGGGGCTTTACCTCAGGATTGAAGAGTTAGCGCATGGCCCCAGGCCACTGCCGCTTTCCAGCGGTTTTACCCCGCAGACGGCTTATCGCGCGCTGGGCTGTTTTAACCCCTCTGAAACATCAGATGCTTACTACATTCTTTCAAATGACCGCGATGAAATATGGTTCATCTGTAACCGTCATCTGAGAACCGTTTTCCTTGATACCAGCAACACGGCGTTTCGGGTGAAAATGCAGGAGCCTGCAGAGAGTCTGCCGGTACTCGCTGCTGCACCCGATGGTCAAATCGTCTCCTTTGAGCGCTCTGTCTGATGTAGCCTGTTACGCATCAGATAATAAAAAAAAGCCGCCATCGCTGGCGGCCTTGATTACGTTTAAGTCGATGCGTTATCTGTAAATCTGCCAGTGATGTTTTTAACTCGCCGTGGCGGTCTTCATTGCCGGACGCTGGGGCAGTATCACCAGAAGAGCGATGATGATTAGCGCCAGCGTCAGTGAGGCACCGTAGCGGCTTAGCGCGAGTCCGCCTGAGGCAAGGGGTTTGTCCAGAAAGTCGCCGACCACGGCACCCAGTGGTCGGGTCAGGATAAAGGCCGCCCAGAAGAGCCCCGTACGCGAAAGTGATGTGAAGCGACTGGCCGCCCAGATGATTGCCAGCGCGCCAACAAACAGCAGGATCCCGCCATCGTAGCCCAGCCCTTCAGTGTCTGCCGTCCAGTCACCTAAGGCCGTGCCCAGGGTTTGTGAAAACATAATAGTGACCCAGTAAAAACTCTCTGTGACGCCGTTGCTCACTGAACTGACCGCAACCGTACCACAGGTGATTTTCCACAGGAAAAGCGAGAGGATAAGCAGGGTGCTCAGCAGCACGGTGCCCCCTAAATATCCTATGCCCAGTGAGCGATCGGCAAAGTCTGCCATCGTCGTGCCAACGGTGGTTGTGGCCACCACGGTGAACCAGTAAATCCATTTGTTGAAACTGTGGCGATTTATCTGCACCACCACCGCGACCAGAAAGATGATGGCGAAAATCAATGTCCCGGTCAGGTAACCGAAATTCATCGACATGGTCACCGCATCGCCGCCGGTTTCACCCAGGGTAGTCGCAGCGATTTTGGTTAACCAGAAAGCCGCGGTAACGGCCGGAACTTTACTGAGAGCGTGAGAAGCTGTGTTGTTATTTTGCATAGGGTGATACTCCGGAACAGCCCAACATGGGCTAATACAGAGACGATGTTATAAGATTAATCTTAAGAAAAGGTTAAGCTAAAGAAAACTATGACAGGAATTTTGATCACAGCTTGTCACTCACTAAGCCGGCATTTACCCTTTGATTTAATGTAATATTTGCTCTGTCGGAGTGCAGTGTTTGGGCTTTTTTTCCTGTTAACCTATAAGAATTAATTCTGAGTTACTTTGTTTTCTTCTTAATTTTCAGACGATGCAAAGAGTGATAGCCCGGCGGCTTAATCAGGCGAAAATTGAAGGAAAGTAGCATCAGGGCGTGCGAGCCATGCCGGGGCAGTATTGCCCTGATAATCAGCATCAGGACAGGGTGGATGGCATGGCAACCCCGACGCTGTTATCCGGATATCACCAGTTTTGTCTGGTGGGAGAAACGATCAGGTCGTTGACGGTAACGTTCTGCGGCTGATTAAGTGCATACACCACCGCATTAGCCACATCCTGTGGGCTGATGGCTAATTTATTGAGTTCCTGAGCCACTTTACGGCCCTGAGGATCGCCGACTTTATCGGCCCAGCCGGTATTGATTACGCCAGGGCTGATGGTATTGACGCGTATCCCGTTATTAACTCCTAAGTCTTTGCGCATCGATTCTGTCATGGCATGGACGAAGAATTTTGTTGCACTGTAAACCCCTGCACCCGCATCCACCTGATGACCTGCAACCGATGCCATATTCAGGATCTGTCCCTCATTTTTCTTCAGCATAACGGGTAACACAGAGGCAATGGCGTTCAGATAGCCTTTGATATTGACGTCGACCATTTTGTTCCACTCTTCCCATGCAACGTCACTCCAGCTTGAGAAAAGCATCAGGCCCGCATTGTTAATCAGTATGTCTATGGAGCCGAAGGTGTCACTGGCGAACTTCACCAGCGCCTGGGTTTCTTCCAGACGCGTAACATCGGTTACCAGGCCGACAGCGCGTCCCCCTTCAGCTTCAATCTGACGTACCAGCGTATCGAGGCCATCCTGGTCCAGTGCTGCCGCCACAATATTCACGCCATGACGCGCAAGTTCCCGCGCGGTAGCCGCACCAATCCCGGAGGATGCACCCGTAATAATGGCTGTTTTCTGTTGCAGGTAATTCATTTTTAATTCTCCTTCTGGTGAAAGGGGCGGGTAGTCACCCGCCATAAACCGTTATCAGCAGCTGGCTTCCGGCCAGTCGGTATAACCCTCTGCACCACCGCCGTAATAGGCTTCTTTCGGCGCGATGGTCAGCGCGGCACCGTAACGCAGACGCTTAACCAGATCCGGGTTGGAGATGAACAGGCGTCCAAAGGCAACCGCATCAATAATTCCGGCGTTGCGGCGGCTGATGGCCATCTCAAGGTCATAGTTGTTATTGCCAATAAACGGACCGTTGAACTGGGCGCTCAGCGCGTCCATGTCCACATCGGCAGGCACATCACGAGAGGTGGCCGTCGCGCCTTCAACGAAGTGCAGATAAGCCAGGTTGAACCTGTTAAGTTGCTGAATGAGGTAGCCGTACATCGCCATAACATTGCTGTCTGGCGGCGTGTTACCGGCATCAGGTGTGACCGGAGAGAGGCGGATACCGACTTTGTCATTGCCCCAGATGTTGATGATGGCTTCTGTCACTTCCAGCGTCAGGCGGGCGCGGTTTTCAATAGAGCCACCGTAGGCGTCAGTACGGTGATTGGTGGAATCACGCAGGAACTGATCGAGCAGGTAACTGTTGGCGGAGTGCACCTCAACGCCGTCAAAACCGGCACGCAGGGCATTTTCAGCTGCACGTTTATATTGCTCAATAATGCCGGGGATTTCTTCTGTTTCCAGCGCCCGCGGCGTCGATACCGGCACAAAACCGTTTACGGTGTAAGTCTGTCCATCAGCTTTAATAGCAGAAGGTGCAACCGGACGCTGGCCCTCAGGCTGCAGTTCCACGCTTGAAAAACGGCCCACGTGCCATAACTGGCAGACGATTTTGCCGCCTTTAGCGTGAACCGCATCAGTGACTTTTTTCCATCCAGCCACCTGCTCTTCGCTCCATATCCCCGGCGTAGCGGCATAGCCGCGTCCCTGCGGAGAGATGTTGGTGGCTTCAGAAATAATCAGGCCAGCCCCGGCACGCTGTGCATAGTAGGTAGCATGGAGTTCATCAGGCACACCCTCTTCACCGTAACGGCTACGCGTGACCGGTGCCATGACAATGCGGTTTGACAGCTGAAGGCTGCCCATCGAAACAGGTGAGAATAAATCGGTACGGGTACTGTTGTCAGTCATATAAACCTCTTAATAGTTGACCGGTCGTCTAGTAAATGGATAAAAAAAACCGGCTACCCAAGTAGCCGTGTTGTTGCGTTCATTGCCTGACTGAACGCTTTGTCAGGATCGTGGATTTTCGCCATCAGGGAAGCCCCCAGCCAGAGCTGATAGAGTTCTTCTGCCAGTTCAGTGGCATCCGTTACGGCGGGCAGGGAGCCATCTTCCTGACCGAGCCGGAGGCAGGCAGCAATTTTGAGCACAATTTCATGGGTGCCCGTTGCCAGCACATGCCGCATGTTATCGTACTGGTCGCAGACTTCCGCCCCCAGCTTGACCACGAGACATTTACTTTCAGGCAGGTCTGCGCCCTGGGTCGTTTTCCAGAAGGTAAAATAGCGCAGCAGTCGCTCTCTCGCCGTTCCTGTTCCGCCTAGCTGATGCTCTACTTCCAGCAAATAGTGGCTGAAGTAGTGCTCCAGCAGCGCCTCTGCAAACGCTTCCTTCGACGGAAAGTAGTAATAGAACGAGCCTTTTGGGATATCCGCCGCTTTTACAATCTCGGAAATCCCGACGGCGCTGTAGCCCTTATGAGTAATGATCGCCCTGGCCACATCAATGATGTGCTGCCGCATATCTGTCACGTTTCTTTTCATAATGTGCACACTCTAGTGAAAAACTGACCGGTCGTCTAGTAACTTTTAACCTTTTTCATGCTTTCAGTTTCTGATTGTGAGCGGGTGAAGCAGTCGGGTGGCGTGCTGGCCGATCAATTTCAGGCTCTGAAGCGTCGTACCGTCTTTCGCCTCTATCGACATGCCTTCCAGCAGCGTATTCAGAACGGTAGCCAGCGCGACGGTGTTGGTATCTGCGGGCAGTTGCTTCTCCTGAACCGCTCTGACCAGCCTTTTTTTAAACAGATCTTTCCCTTCCTGTCTGAGAACGCTAACCGCCCTGACAACATCCGTCGATTCTGCTGAAACATTGATGGCTGCCAGCACCACCATGCAGCCGCAGGGCGCTGAAGGGGAGAGCAGAATATCGGCTGCTTCGCTAAAGAAACCGTCAATCGCTTCACCAATATCCTGCCTCTCCTCAAGCCGCAACCAGGTGGCTTGCCAGTACTTCGTTTCGTAGTAGTTCACGGCCTCCAGAAAAAGTTTTGCTTTATTGCCAAAGGCGGAATAGAGGCTGGGTGGGTTGATTTCCATGGCGGCGCAAAGTTCGGCAACCGATGCTGGCTCAAAACCTTTGCGCCAGAACAGATCCAGCGCCTTCAGCAACGCTTTATCACGGTCAAAGCTTCGTGGCCGGCCTTTCGGCTTTTCAGTGGCAGCAGGCTGGTCAGGTATTTTCATAGACGGCCTCAATCATTCTCTTGACACATTACATAGTGATCACTATACAATAATACTATTACGTAGTGCTCACTACAGAATTAAATCGACACAGTGGCTCGCCTTTTATCCCGCCTGCTCTTCCCCGGCAGGCTGATGTCGCGCTGAGTCGGTACGTGTCTGTGTCAGAAAATATCACCCAAAAGCGGGGTGTCTGAAGGGATACCTTGTTAATCAGAACGGAGAGAAAACAGATGAATAACACGACCTATGTGCAGGACTATAACGCCATCGTGGCAGTGCTGAATCAGTATAACGAGGGAGGAAAGCAGGCGAAAAGTGAGCTCATGAAGCCCGCTTTCAGCGACAGGGCGACCATTTTTGGTCTCGACAGTGACGGCAACCTCAGCGGCGGTCCAATTCAGGGATTGTTTGACACCATCGACACCGCATTCCGTCCTTCACCCGAAGCAAAAGCGGCTATCGTGCGCGTAGATATTGTTGGGACTGCCGCCAGTGCCCGCATCGACACTGACGACATTTCTGGTTTCCGTTTCACTGATTTTTTTAACCTGCTGAAAGTGAACGATCGCTGGACCGTGGTCAGCAAGATCTATCACACACATACGGCAGACTGATCCAGGTCTGGTCAGTTGATCATTGCAGCCTGCGTTTGCTGCGGGCTGCAAAAAGGTATTGAGACGACTAAAACAGTAAGGTGATTTTACGCCTGATTATCCGGTTGCTATTAATCAACATAATCATACCCCAGCGCTTTTGGCAGAGGTGGCATCATTAAAGATTCTGGGCCGATCGGCCGATAAACACTGGCTCATACTTCTGACACTGAATCCCGGGTTCGCTCACTTTTGTGCGGGCAGGGCGGCACCTCAGCAGCTGCAGACGGACAAGCGCAGCGTCAGCCGCCGTCAATGGCGGGTATTCTCGCAATGGTGAACCTGTCTCCGGATCCTCCTTCAGCTACAGGCGGACATTAACGGTTATAATCAGGTCTGTAGCGACGAGTATTGAGCCTGTTTAATATCGTCAGCTACGTCGGAGTCGGCCGCCATGAACACAATGATCAAACCCTCTTTTACCGCTGTCTGGTCTACAGACGCCCAGGGTATCTGCGTCGCCAGTCAGGAAAGCCCTGCTGGTCTGATGCCTGAACTGAAGGGTGTGACGCTGAGTTCATGGCTGAGACTGGCACAGGCCGACGACGATGCAAAGATCGCGCTGCAACTTACCGCCGCGCTTGATTTCCTGACGCCTTTTCATATTGAAGTGCCGATCAACTGTCTGGATGGCAAGACGCGTCGGGTTATTGTATCTGGCCTGCCGGATCGCCAGCCTGGCACGTCCCGTCTGCAGTATAACGGCTTCATTCTTGATGTGACCGGACAGCGTAAAGCGCTGGAAGATGCGCTGCGCACGGCGGCAGAGTATCGTCTGTTAATTGAAAACAGCACCGATCTGATTGCCCATTGCGACGCGGATGGCCGGTACGTTTCAATCTCGCCCTCTTATAGCGAAATGATTGGCTGGACAGCCGAAGAAGTTGTCGGTCAGCTGGTGGTGGATTTCCTGCATCCCGATGACCGCGGCCCCGCCTCTGAAGCTCTGGCCTGCATCTTCAACGGGGGAGTGCTGCCGGACGTCGTTGAGGTGCGCAAGCTGCATCGTGACGGCCACTACATCATTCTGGGCACCAAAGCCTGTGGCGTCATCAATCCCTCTACCGGCAAAAATATCGGTGCAGTTCTGGTGTCGCGCGACATTACGCGAGACAAAGAGAGGATGCGCAATCTGGAGAAGCTGGCAACGCTGGATACGCTGACCGGGCTGCATAATCGTACCTGGATCAACGACCAGGTCGGGCGCATGCTGGCGAAGGTGGATGATGAGGCCTATACGACGGTGATGTTTATCGATCTGAATGGCTTTAAGGCGGTGAACGATTTGATGGGCCACGCGACAGGGGATGCCTTGCTGCAGCAGGTCAGTGAACGGCTGCAACGCTGTATGCGTCCGGGCGACTCACTGGCGCGACTGGGCGGAGATGAATTTGTTGTGGCGGCAAAGTGCAGAAATCGCGATACAGCCGCTGCCATTGCCCTGCGTATTATTGAAAGTCTGCACGCGCCATTCGCCATTGATAATATGGACGTGCGCATTGGCGCGGCTATCGGTATCAGCCTTGCCCGCTTTGGGACGGCATCGGCCAAAATATTATTCGAAAACGCGGATAAAGCGATGTACCAGGCCAAAGCCCGACGTGATGGGTCGTATCAGTTTTTTGAGTCAGAAGAGCCTTAGTCGATGCATATGATTGCTGGTATAACCTTCCGGATTTGAAGGTAATGGATCTTACGTTTAACGCTTTGCCGCCTGTTCCCGCAAGGATACATTTCCTGAACGCCTGATTAACCCGCCTAATATTCTGAAACCGCGCGCCACAGCAGAAAGATTTTCTGTTTCAGGCTCAAAAAGAAGTCTGTTGCTGATGACCAACATCTATGTGCGAGACAGGCTACTGAATTCCCTCAAACGTCTGTGATGAACTGGCCTGAGTGACTTCGCGGAACTCCGCTTAAGGCAATTCATTGCCTCAGTTTATTATTTCTGTTGGTTTTTCACTTTCGGGAGACCAGTAACCCCCACTGCCATGATAGGTTTCAGCTCCCAGCACGAACGAGGTTCCGCAATGATTACATGCAAAATGGTAATCAACGATATCGCCCCAAATCATCTGTTCAGCACATTCAGAAAAGGTGTACTGATTCCAGTTATTGATGGTTGAAACTTCGGAAATGATCTCTTCTTTAACTGCGTTATGTGCAATACGTATTGCCAGGCTCAACTGACGAGGTTCCCGTATAACGTATTTAACACATAGATCCTGACAGAACTCACAACTCACTCTGTAAAACCTCCCTTTTATCTGAATGTTCAGGTGTAGAGCTATCGCAGGACACTGTTTTGCACTTTATATCCCACCTGAAGGGACAGTCGCTTTCACTTCATAAAGTTTAAATGTGTTCTTTAGTACTCATTGTATTCATTGTGAGGCAGAACGCCGGTCCATGATTTCTTTCACGTAATGCTCTATAACAATGTGATGTTCATGGCTTATCTGAGAAATGAATGTTTGCAGGAAATCGGGTGTGGAGTGAAGGGTATTTGTGACCAGTTTATCGAAGTCTTTCTGGATAAAGCGGTCATACCCTTTTAGCGTCGAACGCTGGAGCAAGGTATGCGCAGTAATTTCGAGCACGGCACGTCTGTAATCATCGGAAAGCAGAATATCCAGATCGTGCCGGCTAATCTCAAAGGCAAATTCATAGCTGATAAAACCAGAATCGACAGGCAATGAGTAGGTCAGTTTACCTTCCTCCTGTGTCACATGAGGTTCGTATCCGTCACCCATGAGGTGAACTGATTGCATATTAATCTCCTGCTCTTTCAGCCCTGAGTTGTTACTTCAACAGTCTAAACCACCGATATCGATATTATTCCGCTTCTGACGACGAGCGCAGATACTCACAATATCAGATCGTTCGATAGCGGAAGTTCCCGGTTGTTCACCTGTTCACTAACGGCAAAACTGACAAAGTGGTATGCCTGTTACGGAGAGTCATGTCAACCGTGAGCAGTGAGCTAAAGTTTTCCAGGTGACTTTATGAACCGGTCTCCTCTCCCCACTATTTTCGAGACAAAAAATAGCAGAGAGGAAGTCGTCGCTTACACGTTCTGGAAAAATCATCAGGCGATGCTTCTGAAAGGGTCTTTAGCGACCAGCCCACACCGCTGGTTTTCTTGTCTGCCACGGATAAGCGCTTTCAAGCTGACCCGCCAGTGCCAGCAATAAATTCTCCTGATTAAATCCTGCACAGAACTGCATGCCAATCGGCAGTCTATGGGAGGAAAGGAAGCCCAGAGGAACAGACATCGCGGAAGTTCCGCACACGTTCGCCAGCGCAGTAAACGGTGACTGATTGAAAACGTGATGTTAGCGCATCAACTGGCTGCTTTGAGCGAGAAGCGGACATTACCAACACAATTCATTATTAACCAATAAGGTGTAGGCCAATTACCGGTCTAGCCAATAGTTGAGCATTCAACTCTGTAATCCTTACCTACAATGTCCGTGCTGGTGCTATATGGCACAATTTCAAATATGTAGGATGATTCCGTACATGGCGATCTGATGGCGAAATCCCTCAAGCTCCCTACTGCAAAGATGTTCATTATTGGCAGAATAATGCAATTTTTATTTACCTTGACTACATTAAGAATCGTGGTGCGCAACTTGCTAGAATTTCGGGTTGTGGTCATTTCTTGATGATTCAATCTCGGTCTCCCTTTAGTGTAATATAAGCACGTTAAAGAATTTGGATGGTGAAGGTTAAAGCCAATACAGCCTATTGAAATTTTCATACTCTATCTAGGTCGTCTCAGATCCAACACGATTAGTTCAGGGGAAGGGCTTTGCTATTTAATTTATTTTAAATTGAAAAGATGATACCCCTGAATTAGTAATTAAATAACCCTTCACTTTTGATGTGGGATTTAAAAAAACCGGCTGTTACGCCGGTTTATTTTTTTAGGAGTCTGTGAAAGTGTTCATGCTACTTTAAGTGGGTTTAATAGACAATAATGCGTTAACTATTTTTTAATGTTTCCCTAAAATTTTGACTGAATTTTAGTTCTTGCCAACTTTCTCCGAATCTTTTTAGTGAGATAATTTGGGGCATTATCTCGTCCCATTTTCTGACAATGTGCTTCATGTAAGGAATCACGCCGGGCCGAGATAGCATGCCCTGAATAAAGTAGTTATCTGGGATTCCTCCAAACTCAGTATGGGCACGAATCCAATAAAGCGACACTGTATTTGCGGCGCGACCACTTGCAATAACGAGTTTTTTCCTATCATCGCTATCAGGCTCCGATAACATCTCGAAAATGACAGGAATCATAAGTTCCAGTCTTACAAAAGGTTTAGGGTGAGTACCTGATGGAATAGATTGCTCTTCAAACAAATTTTGCCCATTGAAGCGATGCAGGACGACAGCCAGTCCCGTCATGAGGTAATTAGTTGCCAACAGTAAATCGTTTTTTGTATTGAAATGACGTATTAACTCGGCAACACACGTTGATGTAGCAAAATAATCAGCTGCGATCTCTGTGACATGCCATACTATAGATGTTTCCCCATTCATTTCTTTGCTGTTCTGGATGTCACACTCTACTAAAGTGCTGTTACATCTGGATGAATTCCCATTTCTTATTACCCCGTGCTCCTGAGATAAATGTCCAAGTTCATGAAAATAAACCCATGTAACTGCTGCCATGTATATATTCTGTATGGCTTGTTCTCTAGTGGTTAATGTTAATAATGAATCAATATGTTTCTCTTCACCCCACCAATATTTAAATGCCTTATCATCCTTTCCGCTTTCAAGGTACTCAAAGTAATGTTTGATATCTAAATATAACTGCCATAACAAATTGTATGAGATGCCGATGGCGTGAGAGGGCGTGCCCCCAAGGGTATACGCGGAATAAGCTTGAGCCTGAAAAATTGGTTGCTCAATCCATTGAAGCTTAAGCTCGCCACTGAGATCTTCATAATAAGCAGCATTCCAGTCGTCAGTGATGCCTGACAGAGCCTTATAAGCTAAATCGAAAACTTCTTGTTGAGTCATTTCAATTTCCTTATTAAAGAGCACGAGAATTTTATGTTATTAGTCCGTCTATTATATTTTAGGCAACCGGTAACTTGTAGGGCGTATTTTGCAACAGACCAGCTTGAAGCGTACACGCGACCCGTTTAATGATAATGAACTTAAATCAGCATAAGCTCAATTTAAGATGGTTGCCAATGCTCTGCAAGTCAACAATGTAAAAATTATGTTAATCCATTCTATGGTCCTGATGAACTGCTAGCTCATAAGCAAATGCCAACTGGTATAAGTCGCGCATATTTGAGGAGATAATCGATTGAATTTAAATCCCCCTCCGGCTCCGCGGATTCCCGGCAGGATCGAAACGCCAAAGACTGCGTTTCGGGCCTGTCGGTTGGGGGGGCTAATGGCAACGTTCGCACCCTTTCCTGTAGCGGGCTGAAGCTAGCGCCTTCACTGGCCAAAAACTGACGTGGCCGCTTATAACTGAACCTGCGCACTACCGCCGTCCGGCGCTGTGACCTGTTCATTTCCTGCTGTCCTGTTTTGCGCATCGAGTCTCCCCACCGTTCAGAAATCTGTCACCCGGGCGGCCTTAATCAAGGGCCGCTTAGCTAAATGTCTACACTCGGTCCTTGCGGGCTACGGCTTTGCCATTTTCCCCTGCGTTCTGCCCGATGCCCGCGCTTTCGTTCTGCACTCACGGCGATGAACTCGGAGAAACATCACATGAACGCAAATGGAAGAGACAATATTTCACAGCAGAACGTCAACACACCTGCTTCAGAATTTGAAGAATCATCTCTTCACACCGTAAGCGACGACGTGCGCATTTTAAGCCGGCTTCCCGTGCTGAATGCGCAGGGCAACTATGCGATGGCAACTTACAGCCAGATCCTGGCGGAGGCAGAGCTGGCTATCAATTACCGCTATCTTACGGACACCGTCTTTAGCGAGGTGTTAGCCGTCGCGTATCTGAATAATCAGCACCAGATGTTGGCCTACGAAGAGATTTTTTACGGCTCAATTTTAAGCGTCGAAATTCATCCGCGTGAAATTGTCCGTCGTGCGCTTCAGCACAATGTCTCTGCTGTAATACTTGGTCACAACCATCCCTCATTTTTAACTGAACCATCCCGGGTGGATATCAACTTAACATCACGTCTGAGAGAGGTTCTTGAAGGAGTCAGCGTTCGGGTTATCTATCACCTGATTATGGCGGGTAATAAGGGCACATTTTAACAGCAGCCATTCGTAAGACAGCATTATACGGTTCTGTTCCTCACCGGATATGTTTATTCAGTGGTGCAGGGAAGATGATTAGGGTGTTAGGGCCTGCCGGATGAAAATACGCTTTGTGACATGGTCATGCGTTACTGTGCACAACAGGGTTATATCGCTCCCCTGAAGCCTATCCGTGGCTGGATAATACCCACTACTGGATCGTCACTACCCTCTACAGCCAGATACTCGGTAAAGGAATAAGTTAGTCTAACTTAGTCGTAAGTATCCTTCAGATTGTAGAAGATGGCCAAAAGGGTCAATGCTAACGAATATATTCCTCCACTTCGTGTTAAGGTTAACAAATTGTACGTGCCGGTAAGTAATGAAAGGGAACTGGTACATACTGTGAAATTTAGGTCTTTTCTTAAAGAAAATTGCTTTTATTATTTAAACAGTATATCGCCGCAACAGAGTAAAGTTAAATATTGTAGGGAGATTGCTCAAACCAGCGCCGCAAGTAAAGTGTCTAATATACTCAACCAAAAAAAAGGCTATATTTGTAGAGGGTCCCCCCTCTACAAATGATAACTATAGATTTAACATTGGGTAAACTATTTTAACGTAAGTGGTTGAGGAGGCGATAAATATCAATAGTATGGTCAGAACTAAATATGTCTCATACCATCTAACCACATTCGTAAGTTTTGGTTTTTTTCTACTCAACCCAAAAGCTTCTTGTTCAATATCCGATTCTTCATTTCGATATTTCAGCCAAGAAAAAACACCTCCAATTAAGAGCGTTACTGTAAAGATGGTTAGGATTAATAACATTGCCATTAAACAGTTACTAAAGAAAATAGCTTTTATTTTATCTATTTTATATGTATTTAAAAGATTTATGATATTATATTGCGCTGCAGCCAGCGTGATAATAATTACTTGATATATTGCAGCTATTTTGAATGTGGCTTCATTAAGTGTTTGTTTTCGCAATAAAATATACTTATATCGTTCAAGTAAAAAACTCTCTCTATTCAGCATTATATATCTCCTGACTCTTGTGCATCTAATCCTCTTCTTTTCCAAGCGAAAGGGTTAAATTGTCTTGTGTTCGTTTGATTTATAATGTCTAGATACTCTGTTGTGTCGATATGTTCTAATAATGACTCAATCCCTTGACTGGAAAGTATTCTGTTTAGTGTTTCATTAGAAATATTTTCGCTCTGTATTTGGAATTGCCTAATTATTTTATATATGGTTATAGCTGAGAAGATTTGTATCTCTTTATTTTTATCTTGGGTTAACCAAATCTTTTTCAAATAAATAGATAATGGTACTTCTGGGTTAAGATATAATTGCTTATCAGCAATGAATTCACTGTAATCATCAAGGTTTTTTACCTCAACATCGTTACCAATATGGAATAATATTGATATTGAATCATTCATGTGTCGACGTCGAGAATAAACGTCTGCTTGATGAAATAAAGATTGTAACTTTCTATCAGAGCGGGCTATATCATTCATGATAAACTCGCTGTTTATCCAATTTGGATTTCCTTTAATTTTATCCCATTTTACTATAATGCTTCTTGCATTTTGGTTGGCTTCAATAAAAACAGGCTCAAAAACATCTCTCACCATAGAGTCGATTTGTTCATTTCTCCCAAAATTACAAAGAATGGCACCTGTTGGAAGTCCAAAATTACTGCCTTTAAGGTTTTCAAAAATAGCCAAAGCACTCAAGTTCTTAGGTGCTTCACGTATGAATTGCTCTACAGAATTGGTCAGAGGTGAGTTAATAGTCCAAAATGACTCTTTCAATTCTAATTCTCTAAAAGATATATTTTTTCTTTGATTTTGTTCCTCAATTAAAAGGTATGGTATTTTAGCAAGCTCAGCTTTAAGTATGCTAGGTTTCGATGCGCTAGATATATTTATTGTTAAAGGAAGTGTAAGGTAGGGCGCTTGTTCAATAGCCCGGGATAGCGAAAAATTTAAGGTTTCTGATAGACGTTTTGTCTCATTGATTATATGTTTTGTATAAAGCTTGTAAATTTTTTCTAAATTATCTCTGTACTCAATAGTATCTTCAAGAGCAGACCTTGCAACATTAGTCTTAGGAGCATTTTTTCCAACAATATTTGCTATTGAAATAATAGAGTTTGTTTTAAATCCTGGCGTCGTAAATTCGACACCAACGCCTTCGACACAAATACCAACCAATGGTTTATCTTCTTTTTCCTCCCTATAATGGTTCGTGTTATCAATCTGTGTAAAACTCCAATCATTGAAAAGCTCGTCTCTTTCTAAGATGAATGCCATAGTAACACCACCATCACTAACTTCTGTAATTTCATATTCTCGACTCATCCGCGTTGAAGTAAAACTTGACTCATCAATATAATTTTGCAGAGCTTCTTTAGGTGATTTGAAACCTATTCTTTGTGGAGCATTGTTGTTTATACTGACAAAAACTTGGCATTTAGGAAAAAGTAGCCACATCTTGGCAACATCTAAGATGTTACCTATGTTTGCTGTTGATCTCAATTTCAATCTTATCCTTGAACCATGCGGGTAAACGGCAATTTCATCTTTTTGTGATACTTTATCTAGTAATTTTATAAGGTATTTACCATGAACGGATCTCAATGATATTTGCCTAGCTTTATCATCTTCTATGCTGCAGGTAGTGATCTCAACATTATCGGCAACCATAAATGCCGATAATACCCCAATTCCAAACCTGCTGATAGATGAAAATTCAGGGAAGTTTTCTCTAAATTTAGGATCTTGATATCGGGATGAACCAACTTTTAATAAATGATTTTCAATAACCTCCTGTGACATACCCGTACCAGTATCTTGGATTTCCAATACTTTACTTTCTTCATCCCAAGAGATATCAATCCTACCTAGTTCAGGACTTTTTTGATCTAATGTAGCTTGTAATCTAACTGCATCAAGTGAATTTTGAGTTAATTCCCTTATCACAACATCAGTATCGTTATAAAGAGTATGCCCAGTTAACAAGTCTAAAATCTTATGCTGATCCAACTCAAATCCGAAAGATTTTGTGAGGAAACCAACGGCCTCAACTTTAGAATCATCAATAAACTTCCATGGGAATTTAGGTGGGTTAGCTAGTTCTTTCTCGGATTTGTTTAATGCTTCTTGGCATGCATTAAGCTGTGCTCTAACATATGAAATATAGCTTGTAAGCCCAAAAAATCCGTCGGATTTCTCGAACCTAGCAAATACCTGAATAGTGTCGGATTGTTCAGTTAATGATGCTTTTCCTTCACGATCCCTGCCTGGAGCTGGCCTTATAGATCTAACAGCATTTTGCTTTTGCCATTCTATTTGGCTTATTGGGTCTTTAGGATTTATTAAATTAAACAAAACAGATGGAGCTCTTTTTCTTGTAACCTGCAGAAGGTCTACTGTCCTCAAAATAATGGAAATATATTGCAAGTTAACTGTTTCATTTTCAGTTTCACCATATGGCATTGATACACTATATTTACTAGTATCTGATATATCATCCAACGTATGACTTTCGCATAATGTTGCCAATCCTTCACGAGCAGAAGAGTCAAGCTTGCCAATTAAGTTATGGAGCGCGATTCTGATCTGAGATGATGTATCATCATCATCTAATGGTGTTCCTTCAATCCATGATTTTACCCTTTTGCCATGAGTGCTTCTAACAAATTCTTGATAAAGTATCCTGTCCTTTTCTTCGGGAGATAATTTATCAAGTTTGTTCATGTATTCAATATTATCAATATCATCTGACTTACGGCCAGCTAGGAAATTTTTGAACTCTTGGTTTTTACTTCTATTATTATATTCAAATTGGCTGATCAAAAGCCCAAGGTCATGAAAATAAAACGATAAAGTCAAGAAAAGATAATCTGCTGGAGTCAGTAACTCTTTTGAAGATTCAGGTATGATCCATTCTGCCATTTCAAGCATAGAATGGACATGATCATAACTATGTGTTGTGTATTCATTAAAAAAGCCATATCGCTGTAATTCCGATAAAATTGATTCTATATTTGTTCTTATTTCTGATAGGTTCAGCGGAAAAGCATTTAAATCTAAAGCTTTTAAAGCTCTCTTTTCAATGGAAGTCATTTCCAGCATTTATATTACTCCATATATAATAGGTATTTTTTTGTTTAGGATAAATCCACAAAGATGATTTAGGTTTGAGTTCATGTCCGCCAATATAATTATAATCTTCTATGGTAATTTTTATCTCCGTTTTTAAATGTTATAAAAGATAGCCGCATAAATTTAGGGGGTGGTTAAGGAGTTTTTGCTTAAAATAGTGTAGAATAAATCTGATCCTTTAGACTTCTGACAAGTTTTTGAGTGATATTACCGAGCGTAAATGTTACGATGATTCTTAATTAGACTATTTATAATAGTATTTTAAACATAATGCTATAAATTTAAAACGATAAGTGTATCGCAATATGAGTTCCACGACTTTAAGTTTTTAATGCCTTTTATACCATTGCATCTCATTGTTACCACAATGCTTTTCTCTCAAATAATTTATTATGCGGACAAAGTCTCCATTGTGCTTGTTTTACATCCATAAACTATTAGAGTCATAGAATCGCTGTCTATCGATTTTTGACTCATCGAATGCTACATGCCGTATTACTTTCTGAGACTTAGTATTTGATTAATAGACTTTAGGGGGCACATCCTTAAACCATTAAATCATAAATTTATCTGATTAATGAAGGTCATTTATTGCAACTTACTGCAGTTATGATGAATATAAGGGAATGTACTTTTTTAACCTCTATAAGCGCCATTTTATATTGTCAACTGTGGCTCGGGCGATTTTTTACACTAGCTAAGTTGAGCTAATTTATCAACGGTTATTGCAGGTTATGGGCATCGCTAATCAGTTCTTTAAACGATAGACATTTTCTCTATATGCTGGTCTGCGTAAAACCGGCAGACGTCGTAGCAGCGGGCCTCAAGGTGAGCGAGCAGGCGCTTAATGCCAGATGTGTTGAACTCCAGATTCCCAGGCCTTTGGACTGATACTGGCGCGCTGTCGCTAAAGAAAACCCTCCTGCCATTCCACCCTTACCTTCGCCGAAAGCAAACACTAAAGGCTACATCGGCAAGCCGGATGATTTGATGCCGCTTAAACCAGTTGGGAACAAAAAACCGGCTTCATGTAGCCATAATCCCGCTTAAGCGCAGGTCGAAATCATCATCCCATCCAGTTCAGGGCGAGATGCTGTTTTTTGCCAGCAAAGAGATTTTGTTGAAGTCGTCTGTGACTGAGCTGGGATATTACAAACTCATTAAGCGCAAGCTTCTTGACGTGAATATATCGGATACGGGCCTGAATATTGCGGAAGCTTTCATGTTGAAATTTTTTGCTGCAGCTGAGAGACGTGGATTCCTGGTAAGGCTCGCTGAACGGGGAGATTGCTTCCGGAGAAGAGATATCACTTTCGCTGAACACGGAACCTGCAATTATCTGTATCCGGCGCTCTGGAGGCCCTCAGGTCCCAGCATCATCAGCGTAGAAGGCGTAAGTGTAGGCTTCTCACTGGTTGAGATGACGGAAGAGGTGCCAGTTAAGGAGGCGAAAGGGCGTTATATACGGGATGAAAGAATGATTAACTGGTCCCGCGGTAAAAATTCAGCCCATCTGGGCTATTACAGTCGGCGGCACATACCGAGTGGCCGATTCAGGCTGCAGCTCTACTCACCTTATGAGTCTGAAGGCTGGCACCAGGTTTTCTCTCAAACTAAAACCTGCAGCCTGATAAGTCAGATACCGAAAATTATTAAATCTGTAGAGTCTGCTTTGCCTGTCCTGAGAAAGGAAATCTAGACAATAAAGGAACGTGCAGAAGCCCATCGGGTTCGGATGGAGCAGCAGATGTTCGAGTATAAAAAACGTGAGGCTATCCGTAAGCAGGAAGAGGCGCATAAAGCCAGTGTGAATGAACTGCAGGTCATCATGGCTAAATGGGCAGAAGATATGCGTATCGAGCAATTTTTCAGGGATGCTGAAAAAGACATTGAGAGATGCGATGCAGCACTTCAGGAACAGTTGAGAGAACGTTTAAGGGCCGCAAAGGAGTTCTTAAGGGCGAAACTGCGCTTCAGCGACTACTCAAATGGCGAACGCCTGAGGAGCGATTGAAGTAAATACCCCGAATTTATTTTGCTGAAACAAGCATAGCAGTAACCTCCGCACGTTTACTGTACGGGACCGGTTTGTGTCTTGTACACTGCGCCTATGCCCTGGCTATCACGACTGGCAGCTACCCATACGGCGCTTCCTCCGCTACTTATAACTGACCCGTTTCCTGAGAAATTAGCGGAAAAAGCATCAAAGCAGTGAGTTCCACGACCGGACTGCGCGCCGGTTTCAGGCATAGTTTATGCAATATCTGTGGGGTTCGGAGGTGGGTAAGGGGAGTTTTACTGGTTTAATAGATGCTCGGAGAAAGCGTGCTGCTCTGAAGGTCAGGGTCTGCTTTGAGCGAACAGCAGACGTTGACTGATGACTACTCAGTGAATTCATCGTTATTGAACATACCCTCCCGGCAACGAACTCAATCTCAATCGTTCTCAGACAGCTAGCGCTAGTTGTTGATGACGCTCTATAAATTTCGCTTTGAGGGCGCTATAGCGATGAGCATCGTTCCTGCTGAGTAATACAGCTGCGTGTTTTATCTCAGCATACTCTTCTGCAATGTCTTTGTTTCTTCGAAGATAATCACGGAAAGCAAGATGTCTCAATACCTGCATATCTCCGACTGCAAACGCATGGACTTGATGACTACGCTGATCACCACCTTTAATGAAATATCTGCGCCCCGCAATCCCGTTCTCACCGCGAGCAACATACCCGGCGTGGGCCATTGCTGAATGGTACTTATCCAGTTCATTGATGTCTGAAACTTCAAGTAGCATATCAATTACGGGCTTTGCTGAGAGACCAGGAACTGACGTGCTTCCAATATGATGGACATCCTTAGCCATTCCACCGAGCAATGTTTTTATCAGTAAACTTTCAGCTTCAAACATCTCAGGCCATCTATCATCGTATGGCACAACAATAATCTTCCGCATAAACCCATTCTCTCTGTCCTAAGTGTGCAACTCAACCCTGAACCCCGGCATTGCCTGCAGCCGGCGTTCCGTGGTGAAAAAACAGAGTCCACTGGCCCTCATCCGAACAAATCCAGCAAGAGGAACGTAATGCATGATGGCTGCCATCAGCATAAAACGTCCGATAGTGAAGCAGAGGGTAACCGCAGCCCATCTCCGTAAGACAGAAATCGCTGCTGAGAATATAAGGTGCAGCCTTTTCACTTAGCAGCGACGCAATGGTCTCTGACCGGTCGACCGTCACACCTGACCGGGTGATTTCACGGAATTCAGGATGAAGAATCAGTTCCAGCCACTCCGGATCATTGCGCCTGTCGCCGTGAAGGCTGCACTCAAGCAATCTGAGCTTCTCCAGAAGCATTCTGCTTATCCTCAATTGATTAAGCCGGACGTTCAAATTTACCATAACAGTTCATGCGCTACTTCCGCTTCTGGCACAAAGCGGACTGACGGCAGCCCAGGGTCCGCTATGAGCGAGAAGCATAAGTCGCTGCTGCGTAAGCCGGAATAGAGCTTTGGTGGTGCGGCGGGCGAGAAGAACAGTCCGCATTCAAAAAGCTTTCTCGATGGCGTCAAAAAGTTCTTCTACGATTTGACTCGCTAAGCGGAAACGCTGCGGTAAACATAAAAAGCTCCTGCTGTGCAGGGGCTTTTTTTATTGCTGTACTATTCAGCAAAACGTATCCGTTAGGGGTACTTAAAAATTTTTCTCATGTTTCCGCTTTCGTTGTCG
Organism: Pantoea sp. OVA07A; assembly: GCF_019969975.1. Taxonomy (NCBI): domain Bacteria; kingdom Pseudomonadati; phylum Pseudomonadota; class Gammaproteobacteria; order Enterobacterales; family Erwiniaceae; genus Pantoea; species Pantoea sp. OVA07A. The sequence goes on from NZ_JAHXYM010000003.1 coordinate 66,978, forward strand.
ATAACCTGATTGCTGGTTGAGTGATGATTTCACTCAGCATTTTTTTCATTTCAGGCGATAAGGATATTTATGAACAAGCTTTGTGTTGCGGCGTTTTTGGCTCTGAGTTTAACCGGCTGTGCGCAGCAGACTTTCGTAATGAAACAGAATCAAGTTGGCGCGGCGACGAAAACCACCAGCCAGCCGTTCTTTGTTTCAGGTATCGGTCAGCGTAAGAGCATTGATGCGGCGCAGGTGTGCGGCGGCCAGGAAAAAGTTAACCGGGTTGAAGTGCAGCAGACGTTTGTTAATGGCTTACTGAGCGTGGTGACGTTTGGTATATACACGCCACGTGAAGCGCGCGTTTATTGCGCCATCTGATAATGCCTCAGGCCGGTTCGCCGGCCTAATCCTGCGCCTGTTATTAAATCGCATTAGTATATTGTAACTATTAAATTCTGCTCTCGCACCGCTGCGCGGCTCGCCTGCTGACGACGATATCCGAAACGAGTTCAGGCAACGTCGTCCAGCCTGGTAAAAGCAGTGGTAAGCTGTTGATGCGTGTCAGTCCGCTTTGAGCGAGTAACAGACATTGCTAAAAGCGTGCTGTAAGGATTAACAGGGAGCAGGTCAGTCGCCTTTATCACTTATACGCATAAAAAGATCAAGCCTAAGGCATGCATCTGCGCGGGCATCCAGATGCGGTTTTCTCACCTCCTCCAGCTAACTCCTCCACACGCCGACTTCAATAATGACGTCGCGTAGCTCCGCACCGGTTAAATCTGACGATAGAGAAAGTAATGTTTTCACTGATGATTTGTCCTAAAATCATGATCATTGAGTAAAAACGATGGCTGCAATCAGACTCATAGCATCATAAGCCGTGAAACAGTCAATCTGCATTTCAATTATTTCTACAAAATGAGGTCAAATTGAGGCCTTTAAGACAAGCTGCTACGGAGTGACTGGCATGAGTGAGTTAGTGACAATGGCTTTGAGGGTCCCACCTGATGACGAATAAACAGGGTGTTTTGATTGTTAACCTTGGAACACCAAAAGAACCAACGCCTGTTGCGGTAAAGAAATTTTTATCTAAATTTCTGCATGACTACAGAGTGGTCGACTTACCAAGAATCATTTGGTGCCCCATTCTACATGGCGTGATTATCCCATTACGTGCAAGGCGAGTGGCGAAATTATATTCTTCGATTTGGATGGAGGAAGGCTCCCCTCTCATGGTTTACAGCGTCAGGCAAGCCCGTGCGCTTGAAGAAGTGACAGGTATGCCCGTCGAGCTGGGGATGAGTTATGGCGAGCCCAGTATAGGTGGTGCAATTGACAGGCTACTGGAAAAAGGCGTCGATAAAATTATCGTCATTCCTTTGTATCCCCAGTTTTCATCTTCGACCGTTTCTTCTGTTTGGGATAGCGTGAGCCGTCACCTGCAGATAATGAAGAACCGGTATACACCCTCCATAAATTTCATCAATGACTATGCCGATCACCCTGCCTACATTGAAGCGTTAAGAGCATCCGTTCAGGCATCTTTCGAAGCTAACGGCGTTCCAGATGCATTGTTAATTTCATATCATGGTATACCGGTAAGGTTTGTCAAAGAGGGGGACCGATACCAGGAAAGATGTGAGTTAACGACAAAATTACTCATTGAAGCAATCAATATGCCGTCATTGAAAATATTGATGACGTTCCAGTCAAGATTCGGCAGAGAGCCATGGTTAACGCCTTTTACTGATGAGACAATTAAAAACCTACCGAATGAAGGAATAAAAAGCCTGCATGTCATCAGCCCGGGGTTCGCATCAGACTGTTTAGAAACGCTTGAGGAGCTTGATGAGCAGAACAGGGAGATTTTTATGCATGCGGGTGGTACATCGTTTACTTACATACCGGCGCTTAATGATAAACCGATTCATATCGAGATGCTGCGACAACTTGTGAACCTTAATCGGTTTCAGGGATGATTTTCACACTCTTGGGAGCAGGGTGTTGCAGGTGTCAACATTCATAGTGAAACCAGAAGTGGGCCCTCCCGGACATGTATGTGATACGTGCCGGGGCGGCGTTATAGGGGCCGCCTGGAAACCCGCTAATCCAGCTGCAAGCAACTGTCTTGTACGAGGGTATGAGTCGGAGATTATTCGTGGGCAAGTCAGCTATGAGCGAGGAGCGGACGTTTAGTATTTACGGGTACGCCTGCGCTGGCGCACCCGGTTACACTCAGGGCTTCCAGCGGCGCAGAGAGGTATGGTCTTCATACGGCAGCTTTGAAGGTAAAGAAATCAGTTCAATGACGCTACCCCACGGCGTGCGGCCGTAGCAGAAAAAGTTATTCTCTCCCACCTCAGTTGGAAACATCAGGGGCTGAGGAGAAGTAAACATTTTCCCGCCAGCCTGCTCGAACAGGCTGATAGCCTCGTTGATGTCATCAACGTAAACAGCAAAATGCTGCAGGCCATAATCACTGGGTCGCACGGGCTGACTTTGCTCTGGCCCCTTCATTTCAAAAAGTTCCAGTCCCGGGCCGTGCTTCAGCTTCATCATTCTGACCGTGGTAATTTTCGTTCCCGGGAACAGGTTCAGAATATTTTCCGTTTCTTCGCCTTTTACGTCATCGTCTGAAGGCGAGACGGAGTCATAAATAACTTCTGCACCAAAGGCGTCAGAAAAGAAGCGGGTAGCCTCATCAATATCAGAAACGGTAATGCCGACATGGTCCATACCGCGAATAACGTTGGTAGACATAGTTTTCTCCCTGTGGTTGTTCAGATGTGAGTAATGTTATTAATCAGCCCTGGCGGGCCGCCATTGTCGCGAGCGCACTAAGCTGAGCCGAAATATGGTCACGGGTGTCCGCATCCGTTATGTGGCCGGATTTTGGATCAAGCCGGGATGAGGCCTGTCCAATCATGACCTCTGGCTTGTTAAGCACTCTGCCGTCGAGAAAGACCAGAATCTGGCGCAGGTGATACTGCGCCCTTGCACCACCTATGGCACCGGGTGACGCAGTGATTATGGCGACGGGCTTACCGGCAACAGGGGTATCCGGAAGACGTGAAAGCCAGTCCAGCGCATTTTTCAGGGCACCCGGCACAGAATAGTTATATTCAGGTGTGACAATAATCAGGCCGTCTGCTGCCGCTATCGCTTGTCCCATTTCCACAACCGATTCAGGAAACCCCTGAGCCTGCAGGTCAGCGTCGTAATGCGGTATTTCTCCGACAGAGCTGAGCGCGCTGACATCCACGCCTGCCGGCGCCAGCAGGCTAAGATTGCGGGCTACGACGGCGTTAAAAGATTCCGCGCGAAGACTGCCCAGCAGTGAGACAAATTTCAAAGGTCTTGTCTGTGACATGACTGCTCCCCGTGTTTTTAAGATGGATACGCCGACAGGTGCCGGCACTTTGTTTTCGAACTGACTTAAGCCTGGTATAGAATTACACATCGATAAACACGCTATGAGTCGCCAGAGAGTCAACTTTATGTCTACCGGTTTTACAGCGGAATCCTTGCGAGGAATCACGACTTTTGTCACAACGGCCAGGTCCAGCAGCTTTACTGAAGCTGCGGAGCAGTTGGGCATTACAAAATCTGCCGTCGGAAAAAGCGTGGCGCGGCTTGAGGAGAGGCTGGGAACGCGGCTGTTTCACCGCTCAACCCGTAAGCTAAGCCTGACCAGTGACGGAGAGGCCTATCTCACCAGTTGCCTCTCTGCGCTGGAAATTCTGGACTCGGCTGAAAATACGCTCAGCCGGCGGCAGGACAATCCTGCCGGAACGGTGCGTATAGACATGCCAGCATCATTCGGACGCAATCTGATGATGCCGGTGCTGCTTGAAGTGATGAATCGTTATCCAGCCCTGCGTCTGGTGTTGACCTTTAACGACCGTCTGATTGATCCGGTTGAGGAGGGCGTTGACCTGGTACTGCGCCTGGGCGAACTGCAGAGTACCGATGAGCTGATTGCGCGTCGTCTGAGCCGGCAGCGCCTCATGCTCTGCGCATCTCCCGCTTATGTTGAGCGGCATGGTCAGCCCTTTGATGTCGAAGCGCTAAAAAAACACTGCTGCATTATGGGGTACCGGCGGGGGGCGCCGCTTGCCTGGCGGCTGCGGCCAGCCGGGGAGCGGGAATTAAAGTTTATCTCGGCCTCGGCACACCAGATAAGCGACGGAGACGCCATGCTTCAGGCCTGCCTCGCAGGAGCAGGTATTGCCCAGTTTCCGGAATCGATGGTGAACAGCCATATTGATGAGGGCAGGCTTGTTGCTGTTATGCCCGATCATATGCCCGTACCCGTCGGGCTGAACGTTGTCTGGCCCCGGACAAGGCATCTGATCCCCAAGGTCAGGCTTATTGTCGATGAACTGCTGAGTAAAGCCGAAAAAGGATACTTTGGCACTCTTAAGTAGAATTTTTGTCACCACTCAGGCGATTTCAGGGCTGTTTATCAACTCTAAGCAAGCTTATATCCTGTCTGTCCTGCTGCCATCACCGTGTCATGTGCCGGTTCTCTAAACGAAAGCCGGCACGTGTTATGCGCAGCTCAGACAAAAAAATAGGTTAACTGACAGGATATTTGTTATGCCACTTGCTCTCTGGGCGCTGGCGATTGGTGCATTCGGTATCGGTACGACTGAATTCATCATTGCCGGCCTGCTTCCCGTTATTGCCGCTGATTTCAACGTTACTATTCCCGTGGCCGGAAATCTGGCAACGGCTTATGCGCTGGGTGTTTTTGTCGGCGCGCCGGCCCTGATTATTCTGGGCTCAAAAGTGCCCCGAAAAGCCATGCTGGTTTTCCTGATGCTGCTGTTTGTGGCGGGTAACCTCGTTACGGCCTTTGCGCCCACGCTGGGCATTGCCATTCTGGGCAGGATCATCACGTCGCTGACTCACGGCGCCTTCTTCGGTATTGGTTCGATCATTGCTGCCGATATGGTTGCGCCGTCTAAGCGGGTAAGGGCGATTGCATTCATGTTCATGGGACTGACCGTAGCAAATCTTATTGGTGTTCCCGTCGGTACCTGGATCGGGCAGCATCTTTCCTGGCGAGATGCTTTTATGGTTATTGCCGCAATTGGAGTTGTTACGGTTATCAGCGTCGGTATGCTTATCCCGCATCAGCCCCGTCCGGAGAACCATAATTTCGCACACGAGTTTAATGCCTTCCGCAACGTCAATGTTCTGCTGGCGATGGGCATAACGGTCTTTGGGCCGGGTGCATTTTTTACCTCCATTACCTATATCGCACCCATGATGATCGGGCTGGCTGGATACAGCGAAAGCAGCCTGGCATGGCTGATGCTGCTGTTCGGTCTGGGGCTATTTGTCGGTAATCAGCTGGGCGGCAGATATGCCGATCGCGCGCTGATGCCGATGCTTTACGTCACCCTGGCCGCTCAGGCCGTAGTCCTGCTGGTATTTAACTTTACTGCCCACAGCCAGGTCATGTCAGCGGTCTGTATTTTTCTGATGGCTGCGTTTGGGTTTGCGACCGTGTCCCCCATCCAGAAACTGGTGATGGACAAAGCGCGGGCGGCAGGGGCTCCGACGCTGGCTGCAGCCGTTAACATAGGCCTCTTCAATCTCGGTAATGCCCTGGGTGCATGGCTGGGAGGGGCAGTTATAGCGGCCGGCTTTGGTCTTCAGTCGCCTGACTGGGCAGGCGCGATACTCTCGGTTATAGCGCTGATTCTGGCAATTATATCCGGATTGACTGACAAAACCGGGCATAGCGCTGCTATGCGTTCTGCTTCTCACAGTGAGTAACGTCCGCTTCTGGCCCTGAACAGACGTCGATGAGTTAAATGCGCTGCCAGGTGGAGCGGAAAGAAACAGTTTACTGGTAATCCCGTCATTGACAGTGAGATGGTAAAACACCGCACTTAAAGAGCAGCAAGAATGGCGGATTCCATTTTCTCCGGGGTGGTGGTCGGGGCAAAGCGTTTGATCGGTTTGCCGTCGCGTCCGATCAGGAACTTAGTGAAGTTCCACTTAATACGACCTCCCAGCACGCCGGGTAATTCATCTTTCAGGTAACGGAAAATCGGGTGCGTTGAGGTGCCATTGACCTCAACTTTCCCGAACATCGGAAAACTCACACCATAGTTGATGTGGCATGTCTGCGCGATTTCTTCGGCACCGCCGGGTTCCTGCTTTCCGAACTGGTTGCAGGGAAAACCCAGCACCACCAGCCCCTGCGCGGCGTACTTTTTATAGAGCGATTCAAGACCTGCGTATTGTGGCGTGAATCCACAATGGCTGGCGGTATTAACCACCAGAACCACCTTGTCAGCGTAGTCGGTCATCGGGATAAGCTGGCCATTCAGACTGGTGGCAGTGAGTTGATAAAAGTGAGACATGTCGCAATCCTCAGAGCAAAAACCGTATGGCGTTAACATTACCACAGAGTGCATAACGAGAGCGGGGTCTGGGAAGCAGATGCTTAGTTAGCAGGTCACGCATCCTGGCTTCAGGCGCTACCGCCTGAGTTAATGACTATTTCCCACGTCAGATCTGGTTGTTATTCCTGATGAATTTCAACCACGACTTTACCCTTTGCATGTCCGCGTTGAAGCCAGTCAAGCGCATCCTGAGTTTCTGCAAAAGGGAACACCCGGTCGATTACCGGTTTGATATGTCCTGCTTCTATAAGTTTGCCGATTTGGGTGAGTTGATCGCCATCAGGACGCACAAAGAGAAATGAATAATCCAGACCGCGCTTTTTTGAAAGGCGCATAATTTTGCGACTCATCAGGGCAAAAATCATCCGCAGGAAGATATTCAGCTGCCTGGCTCGCGCGAAATTAACGTCTAATGGACCGACCAGAGAAACAATCTTTCCACCAGGTTTAAGAATCTGCATGGATTTTTCAATGGAATCCCCCCGCAGCGTGCCGAGTACGAGATCGTAGCCACTCAGCACGGTTTCAAATTCCTGCTTTTTATAGTCGACCACTTCATCTGCGCCCAGCCGACTCACCCACTCTACGTTGGCTGAACTGGTCGTCGTCGCTACCCGGGCGCCAAGATGCTTTGCCAGCTGAATCGCAATAGTGCCAATCCCTCCCGAACCTGCCGGAATAAACACTTTTTGGCCTGGTCGCAGATGTGCTCTCTCTGTAAACGCCTGCCAGGCGGTGAGGCTAACCATCGGCAGCGAAGCAGCCTTAATGAAATCCAGATTTTCAGGTTTAAAAGCCGCGAGACTTTCAGGTACGCATGCAAAATCGGCGAGTGAAACTGTTCCCCTGTCGAAAATGCAGGCGAAGACTTCATCGCCCGGCTTGAAACGTGTCACCCGACTTCCAGTTGCAATCACCACGCCTGACAAATCACTGCCCAGCGTCGCCGGAAGTTTAAAATGCAGAATCGGTTTGAATATTCCGCCGGGGATCATGTTATCAATGGGATTCAGACCAACGGCATAGACTTTTACCAGGATTTCATCGGCAGCGGGGGAAGGGTAATCTACATTTTCAAATCCCAGCTCAGGTGATTTCCCGTAGCGCTTAAACGTAAAGGCTCGCATCGTCCTGGTTTTCATTTGGTGTTTATCCTCTGATGTTTAGCACTGACGTACTTTCAGCTGCCTCTGTTGCTGAGCAAAAAAGCGGCTCCCTGGAGCAACGTAATAAATAATGGAATAAGGATTTGCCGGTTAATATGCTCATGCGGCCATTAAGACATTCATGGCCGATTTACCGCTCAGCAGAACCCGTAAAAGGTTCTGCTGAGCAGGGCTTAGCTAAAGGGTTTTGTATCGCTCTGCGGCCTCTTCCTGTCTGATGTCCGAGAGCAGACCCTGACGAGAGGCATCAAGAACATCCCAGCGCTCAGCTTTATGTAATGGCGGAATCGTCACGTGCTCGCGGCGGTCAAAACCCGCCAGAGCGGCGTCAACCAGTTCGCCCACTTCCATCATTTTTGAGGCGTTACTGATGTCGATACCGGCACGATCCCAGATTTCGGTGTACGTACCTGCAGGGAGCACCGCCTGGATATAAATGCCTTTTGAAGAGAGCTCAACGTTCATTCCCTGAGAGAGGAAAAGAACAAAGGCTTTTGTTGCGCCGTAAACCGTCATTGCAAATTCCGGGGCGAGACCCACTACGGAACTGATATTGACGATCGAACCTTCTCCGGCTTCTGCGAACCGGCGTGCTGCAGCAGTGGCCAGTCTTGTCAGGGCAGTGACGTTAAGCGCGATAAGGCGTTCAATGGAATCAGGCGTCTGCTCGGTAAACGTGCCGGACTGAGCGATACCTGCGTTATTGATAAGAGTGCCTATCCGCGTGTCTTCCCGGAGGCGTGCTTCAACAGCAGCTAAATCACTCGCCAGCGTGAGGTCGGCAGGCAGCACATCGACGGAAATATGATTTTCCTGTCGCAGCCGTTCAGCAAGCGCCTCTAATTTCAATTTGTCGCGAGCAACCAGAACCAGGTCATGTCCACGACGTGCAAAGCGCTCAGCGTAAACAGCACCAATACCCGTTGATGCGCCTGTAATGAGGACTGAAGTACGAGTCATAATTTTATCTTCTTCATTTGTCTGATAAAAATCGCCGTTAGCGATGCAGTGTTAACCGTGATATCTAAAGAGTGTTACCGCTAAGCGATGGATAGTCGGTGTAGCCCTCCGCACCTCCGCCATACAGTGTTTCAGGATTAAGCGGGGCCAGAGGTGCTCCCGACTTAAGTCTTTCGACGAAATCGGGGTTAGAGATGAAGGAGCGACCGAACGCGAACAAATCGGCTTTGTCCTGTGCAAGATGGTCAGACGCCAGCGCCAGGTCATAGCCATTGTTACCGATGTAGGTGTTTTTAAAGCGGCGACGCAGCGAAGCGTAATCAAACGGTGAGGCATCACGGGGACCTCCCGTCGCGCCTTCAACAACATGCAGATAAACGATACCTGAAGCATCAAGTTGCTCTGCCAGGTAGTCATATTGTGGCTGCGGATCGCTGCATGAAATCGCATTAGCAGGTGAGACCGGTGAGATGCGAACGCCCGTCCGCGCTGCGCCGATCTCATCTTTCACGGCCTCCACGACCTCTAGTAGCAGACGCGCACGATTCTCAACTGAACCGCCATATTCATCGGTGCGCTGATTGGCACCATCTTTCAGGAACTGCTCAAGCAGATAGCCATTCGCACCGTGTATCTCTACGCCATCAAAACCTGCGGTAATGGCATTGGCTGATGCCTTTCTGAAATCGGCAACAATGCCTTTTATTTCCTTCAGCTCAAGCGCTCTGGGTTCTGAAACATCAACAAAATGGTTGTTCACGAAGGTTTTGGTTTCAGCACGGATAGCTGACGGCGCGCCTGGTGCGGCACCCTCTGGCTGTAAATCGACATGTGAAATTCGACCTGTGTGCCACAACTGCACAAATATCCGTCCGCCTTTGGCATGGACTGCGTCTGTGACTTTACGCCAGCCCTCAATCTGGGCCTGCGTGTAGATCCCCGGCGTATCCTGATAGCCCTGCGCCTCTGCTGATATCTGGGTAGCCTCGGTAATCAGTAACCCTGCTGTGGCACGCTGAGCGTAGTAAGTCGCTGCCAGTTCACCTGGCACCAGACCTGCGCCTGCCCGGTTACGTGTCAGCGGAGCCATCACGATGCGATTCGCAAGCGTGACAGATCCCAGTTCATAGGGCTGAAATAAGGATTGATTCGTCATGGTTATTCCTTTGCGGATTAGCGGGTCAGTAAACTGATTTAATGATGATGATCGTAATCATTAAAGTCAACTGGTTTGATTATGATCATCATCAATGTATACTTAAGCTCAGTTTCAGGAGGAAAAGATGAAAGTGTCAAAAGAGCAGGTTCGCGAAAACAGGAACCGAATCGTTGAAACGGCGTCAGAACTTTTTCGTGAGCGGGGTTACGATGGGGTAGGCGTCGCTGAACTGATGTCAGCCGCAGGGTTAACGCATGGCGGGTTCTATAAGCACTTTGGGTCGAAAGCCGATTTGTTAGCCGAAGCGATGAACTGCGGCTTCGCGCAATCGGCGGAAAAAACTCAGGGTGTGAGTCGGGAAAAGTTCGTTGAATATTACCTTTCCCACCAGCATCGCGATGATATGGCAAAGGGGTGTGTCATGTCGGCCCTGGGCACCGATGCAGCGCGCCAGTCTGAATCCATCCGCGAGACCTTTGCGGCCGGAATTGAACGACAGCTTGCCCTTTTAGAAACGGAACAGGTCACGCGTGCGGATCTGATCAATACGCTCGCGCATCTTGTGGGTGCCCTGATGCTTTCGCGTGCCTGCCCGGATAATTCCAGGCTTGCTGATGAAATTCTGGAGGTCTGCCGTACGCGTCTGATCAGCCCGGATGCCTGTAAAGATTGAATCGATGCTCTTGCCGTTCAACCTTACTGAAGCCGTTGCGGCATGGACTGAACGCACCAGCCCGCTGGCGTTTTATTATGAACGGCGGGAAAGCGTAATCCGGACTTCCCGTTCCGGATACCATTCCCATCAACGAGCTATCGATCAGTCGGCCATCCACCTGGGACAGTGACGCATCACTCAGCCGTTGTCGCGGAATCCGGGATAAAGGCTCATTCCACCATCGATAAAAAGCGTGGTGCCATGAACGTAATCAGAGAGATCACTGGCAAGCCAGATGACGGCATTCGCCACATCTTCAGCCGCACCGATACGTCCATAAGGAATGAGCTTTAACAGCGCTTTGCCCGCTTCACCCTGGGTGCTTTCCTCGTTGATGGCGGTAGCGATAGCGCCGGGGGCCACTGCATTGACACGAATACGTTCTTCACCCACTTCCTGAGCCAGGCTTTTCATCAGCATGTCAACGCCGCCTTTTGATGCGGCATAGTTGACGTGTCCGGCCCAGGGAATGAGCTGGTGAACCGAACTCATATGAATAATCTTACCGACAGCTTTGCTGATATCCTGGCGATGCTCCTGCCGCTTGAACTGCCGCAGCGCAGCGCGCGCGCAGAGGAACTGGCCAGTCAGGTTCACGTCCAGAACGGTATTCCAGTCCTCTAGCGTCATCTCAATGGACGGGGCATCTTTCTGCAGTCCTGAGTTCGCCACCAGGATATCCAGCCTGCCAAATTCCCTGATCGTCTGGTCAAAAAGATTCTCTACATCCGCCTCTTTAGACACGTCTCCTTTGACAGCAATTGCACGGCCTCCATCGGCGCGGATTTTCTCAGCCAGCTCCTCGGCCGGTTCCGCCTGGCTATGGTAGTTAATCACTACACAGGCCCCTTCTTTAGCGAGTGCTTCTGCGCAGGCATAGCCGAGACCCGAGCTGGCACCGGTAACCAGCGCAACCTGATTTTTGAGAGAAAAGATCATGAGGCATCCTTATTTCTGTAAATTATGAGCATCTTAAACCCGGCCGGTATCATCCGGGAGTGAATTTTGATGTATCGATGACACTACGACGTCCAGCCACCCCCAAACTGATTAATCGGCTAGCCGGATCGGGCGCATGGGCCTGAGTCACTGAATTATAGATGTGAAGTACAGGGTTAGCCGCTAATGCGGTCCTGGTGGATAGTCAGGAAACGTTGAAGCAGGAATATAAGCAGTAAAAAATGGGATATCTGAAAGGCAAAAAAGCAGCTATCAGAAGATAGCTGCTTTTGACGCTCAGGCTTTTCTGGCTGGAATCACTTTTACTATTTATTGCTTATTGCCTGATAAACAGGCCAGAGCTTGATCATTTTCTATCAAGACCACGAGACCGGCCCCATTTTCCTGAGGCAGAGGAGGTGGTAATGAACGCTAAAGAGTCTTTACCACCATTCCAGCCGCGGCCAGCATCATGATGGTACCGGCTGAACGGAAAAGGAGTCGTTGCGCTTTAGCGCTGGTCAGGAGATGGCGTATTCTGAGGGCTGCAAAAATAAAAACGGCTCCTACACTCAAAAGGACTAACACGGTAAGCGGAACCAGCAGTCCTCCCCACATCTGAAAAGATACATTATCGAGAGAGATAACCAGAGGCAGTATAGCCAGATAGAAAGCGATGGTTTTAGGGTTTCCCAGCGTTATGGTCAGTCCTGAAAACCAGGCTGATGCCAGTTCTCGTTTTGTCGCTTTTTGATCGATATTTATTGCCTGAGGCTGGTGGCACCAAAACTGCCATGCCAGCAGGCATAAAAAGAGTGAGGCAGCCCAGTTAATCAGCGTAAAAAGAGAGGTATAGGTATGAGCGATCACCGCCAGACCAAATACCGCCACAGATAAATAAATCAAATCTCCGAGAATGAGACCGGCCAGCATCGTAAAGCCTGTTATTGCGCCCCCACTCACGCTGCGAGCGACTAATGCAGTCATCCCCGGACCCGGAATTGCAGCAGCTAAACCGAGTGCAGCAATATAAGATAGTATTTCAGTAGTTCCTGACATAGTTATTCCTGTTGAAATGCACTTCGGTAAAAGGGAACAGCGTTAGTTGTTTAAAAATGCCTGGTTCTGAACGATGGTTGTCATATAAAAATCTTAATTAAGGGTTAAAGATATGCATCCTTTTTATCAGTTGGTTTAACGTTGAAGGTGGGTGTTCAATTATTGCATGGCGGATATTATTGCATTAATTTAACTACGCAGATGACAAGTTTAATTTTCATGTGCGCGCAGTGTTCTATATGACCCTCTCTTCAAGAGATGATCGGCTCCCGGCATTCTTTAAATTAAATTGAATCATATGCATTAAATCAGGGTTCAGTTTTTCCTTATATTGTTTGTAATAACAGGCTGGAAAAGTAAAGATATTATGCAGCAGGAAAGCGGAAAATTGTTACCTATATTATTTACTTAACGCCTGTTTTTAGGTAAAAGTAACCCTAAACCGCCTCCATAAAGAAAGGAGTTTCCCCTCATGATGCTTAGCTCGACAGATATGAAAATTCTCGAAATTTTACAGGACGATGCCCGGGTAACTAACCAGGTGCTGGCGGAGAAGATAAACATTTCAGCATCTCCCTGCTGGCGCAAAGTTCGTAAGCTCGAGGAAGATAATGTTATTCAGGGCTATCGTGCTGTTCTTGACCGCAAGAAAATTGGGCTGGGAGTAATGGTTTTCATTCGGGTCGTCATTGACAGCCATAGCGAAGCGGAGGCCAGAAAGTTTGAAGAGGAAGTGACCGCCCTGGAGGATGTGGTTGCCTGTTATAGCATCGGTGGGGATGCTGACTTTCTGCTACAGGTTGTGGCTTCAGATCTGGACTCCTATGCTGATTTTGCAATGTCAGTGGTACGCAGATTGCCAGGAATTAAAGAAATGCAGAGTATGTTTGTGCTTAAAGAGATCAAACCACTCGTTAGTTATCCTATTAAGAAAATCTCTGAGTAGTCTATTGCTGACGGGATGCCCAGTGACTGATTATCAATTCCGCATAGAGCGGATTTAATGATCAGGCACGCTACCTGCGTTATTTAGCGCACAAAACTGATATCCGGCATGATCTTACACAAGTTAATAGTGGCATAGCGTTAGCGAGCGTGCTGACTCTCCTCATTTTTCTGCTTTAACAACACGAGTATTTGTGATGACTTGATTGTTGATAACGACCAATAGTGCCTTTCAAACCGGAGCAGCCAGCAGCTTAAACTTTAATTCATGGCCTCTCTTCAGCCTCTGTCAGCTTAAAAGAGACGCTTATTTACATGAAATTATGCCATCAATCTTCCCCCAGCCATAAAGTCCATGCTTTACCGTGACGATAACCGTTGTACCGGGATTTGCCGGTGCATTATTGTTTTCACCACGGAAAAAATATGAAACTTAATCATTTTACGATAGGGCAAAGACTCAGTGTGATGGCAGCAATCCTGCTGCTGGCGACAATGATTGTCGGTTTGAGGGGCATAAATCTGAATGCTCAGGCTCTGCAAAAAAATATTGACATCATGGCAAGCGAAACACGTGTCGCAGAGAGCATTGATACTGCACGTAATGCACAGGTTCAGTTTAAAATTCAGGTACAGGAGTGGAAAAATGCCCTCTTACGCGGCACACAAGGCCAGAGTGTTTTTGACAAATACAAAACGGCCTTTCTGACGCAGAGTGACAAAACTCAGGCACTGCTCCATCAACTGCTGATACTTCAACCCGAGCTTGGGATGGATACGGCGCAGGTGAAACAGACGATTGAGCTACACGTCCAGCTCAGACAAAAATACCTCGCTGCGTTGCAAAACTACGACACGCGTAACCTCGCCAGCGCCCAGCTGGTTGATAGCCAGGTCAATGGCATCGATCGTGAGCCGACCAAAATGATTGATGATGTCGTTCATCATACGCTGGCACATGCTCAAAAACTCAATCAGCAACTGACAGCGCAAAACCTTGCTCAGTACCGTGAAACCCGTATGACCTTATGGATCGCCATGGCCGGTATTTTACTTTCCGGCATAGTGATAACTGTCTGGTTAATCCGCAGCATTACCCATCCATTACGCGAAGCAGTCAATATTGCGCGCACCGTGGCTTCAGGTGATCTGCAGACCGTAATTCGTCCAAACGGACGTGACGAAACCGCAGAGTTAATGACAGCGTTGCGTGAAATGAATAGCAGCCTGACTTCAATCGTCTCTGGTGTACGTACCGGTACGGAAAACATCGCCTCTGCGTCAATTCAAATCGCGCAGGGCAGCCAGGAACTTTCCTCACGTAACGAGGCGCAGGCTGGCGCACTTGAAGAAACCGCTGCCTCCATGGAGGAACTCACTTCAGTGGTGAAAAACAACGCGCAGAACGCATATCATGCCAGCAATATTGCCCAGGATGCCCGCTCCATTGCGGGTCAGGGCGGCAATGTGGTGGAAAAAGTGGTACACACCATGAGTGAGATTCAGCAGTTCTCGAACGAGATTAACCAGATCATTACGGTGATTGACGGTATCGCTTTTCAGACTAATATTCTGGCACTGAATGCTGCGGTCGAAGCGGCGCGTGCGGGCACCGAAGGTCGAGGGTTTGCGGTGGTTGCGGCCGAAGTACGTGCTCTGGCACAGCGCTCTGCAAAAGCGGCAAAGGATGTGCGTATCCTGATCGAACGTTCTGTGAGTTCAATCGGCCAGGGCAATGAACTGGTTCAACACGCGGGGACAACGATGGAGGAAATTATTTTACGTATTCATCAGGTCAGCGAGTTGATTGAAAACGTATCATCGGCCAGTAATGAGCAGAGTGTTGGTATCGATCAGGTTAATCTGGCGGTCACACATATGGACGCGGCCACTCAGCAAAATGCCGCGCTTTCTCAGCAATCCACAGCCGCAGCGCAGGCCTTACAGGCTCAGGCCGAAATGTTGCTTGCCAGTGTCAGCGTCTTTAAAATTAATAGTGCGCTGGTTTAAGCTTTAATGTCAGGGCGAGGTTTTCACGATGCCGCGCCCTGACAATCTTTCTCGCGACTGGATGATTTCAGTCGCCGAGCCTATTTAAGGCGTCTCATCAGAAAATCGGGCGCTAATCGCATCACGTTCGTAGCCCTGCGGTTGTGTCAGAATATGGTATAAATCAGGACGGCGACCATGGATCCAGCGACGTCCGGTACTCATTCCAAGCAGACTCAAATCAAGGTCAGCGCTCACCATAAAATCTTCCGCTGCCCAGGTTTCATTAATGATTCTTCCATAGGGATCCAGGATCATTGCATTACCTGTGCGCACCTCATCATCATCTGCACCTACGCCGTTACTGAAGAGAATAAATAAGCCGTTGTCATGCGCACGAGCCGGCAGCCACCTCATCAGCCATTCCCGACCATTTGCCCCTTTGAATGCAGCAGTAATTTCTTCCCTTCGCGTTTCCCGTTCCGCCCAGAGCGTCAGCGGAATGGGTTTCATCGCATAAGGACTGCGGGAATCGGTACCGCCTGTCTGATGTGGCGCGAGAAGAATATCTGCACCCAGCAATGCCGTTGCACGCACATTTTCTACCAGATTATTGTCCCAGCAAATGAGGATACCTACTTTTACTCCCCAGGGCGTTTCAAAAACGGTAAAGCGGTCACCGCTGCTGATTGACGGATGTTCAAAAGCGTGGAGTTTGCGATGAGTGTGCATTGAGCCGTCCGGCATACAGGCAACATACGCATTATAGAGGCGGCCATCATCGGCTCTTTCGATAAGCCCGGCGCCAATCAGCATTTGATGTTTCATCGCCAGGGAACGAATCAATGTAAGGGAAGGACTCCCCTCGATCGGCTCGGCGAGAGCAGTTACCTCAGCCGAGGTGAGTTTGGGTACATGCCAGTAGCCGGTAATACACATTTCCGGGAATGTGAGGATTTTCACCTGCTCAATCGCTGCCTGTTCAATAAATTTCTCCATTATCAGCAGATTATAATTTTTGTTATTTGCCAGATGCTGAAATTGCACGGTGGCAGCTTTTAAGGATGTATGGTTGCTCATGGTACTTCTCCGGTAGTAATCGAAACTGAATTACATAACCATTGCTGATAACTGTATAATCAAAACATTTCCGGTTTCGATAACCTTTTGGAATGTAAAAAATGAACATCCGCTTGCTTAAGGCCTTTTTGATACTGGCTGAAAAAAGAAATTATGCCGACGCGGCACGGGCGTTGTTTATTTCGCAACCTGCATTGACCAAGCAGATTAATCTCCTTGAGTCCCTGGTGGAAACGTCACTGTTTACGCGGGGGCGTCATGGAGCCACACTCACGAGCGGTGGCAGATGTCTGCTGCCAGAGGCTGAAAAAGTGGTCAGGCAAACCCGATTATTTATGCATCATGCAGAGCGGGTTTCAAAAGGGATTGAAGGGCATATAGCCGTGGGGTTCGGTCTCTCAAGTTTTTATCTTGCACCACGCTGTATGGCAGAATTTCGTCGGGAGTGTCCGGGGATAGAGATGTCATTGACGGATCTTCCTTCCTTCCAGCAGTACGAACTTTTGCAAAATGATGAGCTCCAGATCGGTTTTGTCAGAGTTCCGCCTCCTGTAGCGCTGGATTACCTGCCATTGTTTACCGATCGATTGGTTTTGATTGCGCCTGCAAGTTCACCGTCATTGCCTGCTGATGACTGGCTGAAGAAACGCCCTCTGTTGCGACTTCATGCCGAGCGAGGACGGGGTTTAAATGCGCAAATTGATCGCTTTCTTCATGACAACGCGCTTTTCATATCATCCACTCAATTGAGTGATGATATACAAACTATTGTCGCGCTGGTCATCGCGGGCACGGGTGTTGCCCTTGTGCCATACAGTGTTATGCATATTGCACCGCCGGAGCTGGTTATTATTCCGTTAACAGGTGAGTCAATAAGCTGGAAAGTTGGCATTGCCTGGAACGCGAACCACGAGGATATAATCCGTGATAATTTTATTGCCAGTATAAAAAAGGGTATCGCGCTTCATGACGTCTGACCCTCCAGAAACAGGTACTCCTTTTGCCATATTGGATAGGGCAGGATTACTGACATAATTCTTAGTACCCTCTTCAGAAGAGGGTCATGATACGGAAGCGACCCTTGAGACGAATAATTTCCTGTTGCGGATAGGGCTTCTCAATACAAACCGTCATTCAAAACGTTCTGCACAGCAGGAATAGCATCCCCGTTTCGCATTATGTATCTGGATATAACTAATCTTCGGATCGGCAAAAAAATGGCCGATGAGCTTTTCAGCAACTTTCCCCTCAGCTATATCTGCCTCTCTTAAAAAATGCTTTCCGTCATAGGCCCTTAATGACAGCGTTCTGCTTAGCAGGACTTCAGGTAATTCATTGATGTAAATGCCTTGGCGGGTGCATCCCTCCCATATATAGATTGCATGAGTACCAAAATAGGGCGTGGCTGCAGGCTGATAGATGTGATTAATCAGGAGAGCAGTTTCTCCGACCGGGATATCGCATAATGAGATTCTGTCGGGATAACCCGGATAGCACTCTACCGTTTGTCGTACTGCATGGTGTTTTCTCAGATATTCATCGCTCTGTCCAAAAAGATGAGCAAATTGCCCGGCGTTCAGGCCAGTAATTTGGTATTTCATAGCATCCCTCTCTTTTCACCGTAACACCGCGAATAATGACGTTATCGGATACTGTGAGGAGAAACTCGCCGTTATCGGTCAGGGAATTTTATGATGTGACCGTCCGACAGTGGCAGGCGAGTGCTTCATCAGCTGCGAACTTCTCAGACGCTGGCTGATACCTTCACACAAGCGCTAA
This sequence comes from Pantoea sp. OVA07A, assembly GCF_019969975.1. Lineage (NCBI taxonomy): Bacteria > Pseudomonadati > Pseudomonadota > Gammaproteobacteria > Enterobacterales > Erwiniaceae > Pantoea > Pantoea sp. OVA07A. Next base: position 85,173 of record NZ_JAHXYM010000003.1, read on the forward strand.
GGCCTCACTTCCCGACAGCGGCGCTCAAATTACTCTGTTCCCCCTCACTCTTTCCCGTTCTTCTGTCGTCACTTCATTGAAAAGATCGATGAACTCCACCCGGTAACGACATACTCGTCACATAAACTAAGGTTGACGAATACTTTTTTGTGACAAATAACACAACCTCATTACATCTTCCGGCGGGGAAGAATTTTTATCGTGATAATGGTTTTACTCAGTACATTGAAGTTTTACAGGGTAAAACAAAGCGCTTTGCGGATTGCACGTAAAGCAATGACAAAATTGTGAGGATCATCATGTCTGAAAAACAGCACATCCCGACTTTCTCTGCCGATATTGAGCAGCAGACCGTCAAGAAGGTGGTCTGGCGCATTTTGCCCTTCCTGATTGTTTGTTATCTGATTGCCATTATTGATCGCGGCAACATTGGGATGGCTTCGTTGCAGATGAACGAAGATTTAGGATTGTCGAAAGCGGTATTTGGTTTTGCGAGTAGTCTGTTTTTTGTCGGTTACTTCCTGTTTGAAGTGCCCAGCAATCTGGCCATGCAGAAAATTGGCGCAAAGATTTGGATCTCTCGCATCATGGTGTCGTGGGGTATCATCTCTGTCTGTACCGCCTTTGTTGAAAGTGCCAATACACTCTATATATTGCGCTTTTTACTGGGTGCCGCTGAGGCCGGATTTTTCCCTGGCGTCATTCTTTATCTGACTTACTGGATCCCCGGAAAGTACCGTGCACGCGTGATTGCTACCTTTATGGTGGCCATTCCTGCGGCGAACTTTATTGGATCGCCCATTTCTGGTCTGATTTTGTCACTGGATGGCTGGTACGGTATGCGTGGCTGGCACTGGTTATTTATCCTTGAGGGTATTCCGGCGGTCATTCTGGGAATTGCAGCCTTCTTTTTACTGAGCAATCGTCCCACTAATGCCAGCTGGTTAAATCAGGAACAAAAAGCGTGGCTGAACAGCACACTCGAAGCCGAAAATGCGAAGAAGAAGGCGATAGGTCATATCTCTTTGTGGCAGTTGCTGCGTCACAAACATATCTGGGTGATGGCGCTGATTTATGCAGGCGCGTCTGCGGCGGGCTCAACGCTGAGCGTCTGGTCTCCGCAACTGCTTAAATCGTTTGGACTGGATAACTTCACCACCGGTTTAGTCAATGCGATTCCCTACGGCCTGGCCTCCATTCTGATGATTATCTGGGGGAGAAGTTCTGACCGCAGCGGCGAGCGTCGCTGGCACACCGCGTTAACGCTGTTCTTAATTGCAGGTGGCCTGCTGTCAGCCTTTATCACCAATAGTCTGACTGGCAGTGTGGTGATCCTGTCGCTGGTATTAATCGGAGCCTACTCAATGAAAGGACCTTTCTGGGCGCTGGCATCGGGATGGATGTCATCGACTACCGCTGCAGCGGGTCTGGCGGCTATCGGTGCGATGGCGAATCTGATCGGCGGTGGGGTGATGGTCAACGTTTATGGCATTATCAATCAGGCGACCGGCAGCCATACGCTGGCTATGGTGCCACTGGCTATCCTCTGTGGCATCGGCGGCATTGCCGTGCTGGTCATGGGCCGCAAAAAAGAGTTAACCATCGACGTTGAAAATAGCGCTTCGTCAGTCAGTAAATAAAGTAATCCCGCCTGCAGACGCTTATCAGCGCCTCTGCAGGCGGGTTCTTCCGGCTTTATCTCTGCCATATAAAAATTCCACATCCTGTCATTAACTGAATCAGTCTGCTGGTTGTTGATGTCTGTTATGTGTCAGATGCGGAAAGAACTTACCTTTGGGGATTTACTGACAATACCCAGTTTAAGAGCGTTCAGAACTGTTAAGCATGAGATCAATAAAGGCGCGTACAGCAGGATTTGAACGCCTGCTCGCATGCCATACCGCAGAAATATTATGCCGCTCTACTGAAAAATCAGTGAGAAGGGGCACTAACTCCCCGCGCTTAACCCAGGAAGCAGCCATAAAACTCGCCACCATGCCTATTCCGGCACCGGCCGCCACAGCCGCGATAACGGCCTCGCTTGCATCGACGATGACAGCAGATGATGGCACAATTTCAATCTCCCGCTCGCCAACCCGGAACGGCCAGCGAAAAATCTGCCCCGTATTTTGATATCGCAAATTAACCGTTTTATGCCCGATAAGATCATTGGGGTGTTCGGGTTCCGGGCATCGGGTCAAATAATCTGGCGAAGCATAACAACCTATTTGATATGGAGACAAACGACGCGACAGAAGATTTGAATCTGCGAGGTCGCCGATCCGGATGGCTATATCAATACTCTCGTCAACAATGCTAATTACGCGATCACTCAGCTTTAAGTCGATTGTCACTTTAGGATGAAGTGCACAGAATTGCGGAAGGAGAGGCGCGATCACATGAACACCAATGGGAAACGATGCCGCAATGCGTAATGTTCCCGCTGGCTCCTCTCGCGATCGCATGGCGACCTGCTCAAGCTCCTCAGCATCGCGTAATAACTGCAGCGTGCGCTCGTGCAGTTCACGACCCTCAGCAGTCAGCACCAGCGAACGGGTGGTTCGGGTGAACAATGTGATGCCAAGACGCTGCTCCAGTCTCTGGATACTTTTACTTATCGCGGAAGGGGATACTGCCAGCGAGCGAGCGGCAGCGGTAAAGCTGCCGAGCGATCCCGCACGAGCGAATGCAATCAGACCTGTTAGTCTTTCAAAGATTATTTGTTCCTTCATGGCAATATTAAAGCGAAATCCAGCCCCATTATCAATCATCACAATTGGTCATATTCTGGCACCTGAATCTGTTTTGGAGTGAAATTGCCATGACTGAAATGATGAAAGCAGTACAGCTACATGCGTTTGGTGGCCCGGAGAATCTCAGGTATGAAGATGCACCCCGCCCAACTATCGGGGCTGACGAAGTCCTTGTGCGCGTGCATGCCGCAAGTCTGAACCCACCAGACTTGTATCTGCGTGATGGTTATCGGGCGCTTCCGCCTGAGTGGCGGCCCGAACCCCACTTTCCCTTAATCCTGGGAACGGATGTTTCAGGAGTTATCGAAGCCGTGGGCGAAAATGTTTCCGCATTCAGCACCGGAGATGAAGTCTATTCAATGGTGCGTTTTCCTGATGGGGTAATGGCCGGTAGTGGAGCTTATGCCGACTATGTAAGCGTTCCTGCATCAGAGGTGGCGTTAAAACCTCAGGGAATAGACCATATCCGGGCAGCGGGTGCCCCGATGTCACTGCTCACCACGTGGCAATTTCTTGTCGACGTCGGCCATGATGCGCCCAATCCGTTTCAATCTTTAAACCATAAACCGGTTCTGCTTGAAGGCCAGACGGTGATGGTTAACGGTGCAGGAGGAGGCGTAGGGCACATTGCTGTTCAGATCGCGAAGTGGAAGGGTGCGAGAGTCATTGCCGTCGCTTCTTCCCGTCATGAAGTGCTTATGCGCGAACTGGGTGCGGATGATTTTATCGACTACACCAAAGTAGCCGCTGAGAATGTAGTGAAAAACGTCGATCTGGTTATTGATGCTGTTGGCGGAAAGCATATAGAGCGCTTTTTAAGCTGCATCAGACAGGGCGGAGCACTATTTCTGGTGAATCCTTTGAGTTTTACCGGGCAGACTGAGGCTGCTCAAAAAGGGATTACTGTGTCAACAACGCAAGTGCGTTCAAGTGGTCTGCAGCTATCCGAAGCGGGGCTTTTACTGGAAAAAGGCATTATCAACGTCGTGATTGACAACACCTATCCGTTAGCCATGGCATCAGCCGCACATCGGCGCGCTTCGTCAGGAAGTATCCAGGGCAAAATTGTGCTGACTAACTTCTGATAACCCCATACCTGATCAGCCATTTTCTGAGGGCGAGTAGCAGTCAGTTAAAGGAAAAATAAGATGCTTATCATTTCCGGTTATATGTACATTGATCCTTCTGTCCTGGAACAATTTATGGGAGAACTTAAGTTATTGGCGAATGCCGTTCGACAACGTGATGGAAACCTTTCATATAACGCTGTCGTGGAGGACTATCAGACCGGAAGATTGCTTATATCAGAACGATGGATAGATCAGGACGCGCTCAAAGCCCATCTTATAAAAACCGACACGGTAGAGTTTATAAACCGATGGCAGGGAAAAATGAAGGGGGAACTCTTCAAATATGACGCCTGTAACGAGAGAGGGCTTATGGATGGGTAAATAAAAATCTTATTAAAATCGAGAGTGCTTTATTATCAAGCCCCGGATCTGTGAGTAATCGCTCTTCGCTCATAGCAGGCATAAGCCTGGACGATGGTCCGCTTTGTGCCAGAAGCGGACATCAGAGGCTTAAGCAGCAAGGATATTTTTCGGAGCTGAGCAGGCCGGATCTGTCAGATAAATATATTGAGTGATATTTATCTGCTTTCATCTTTTGCAAAACTGGCGTTTAGTCTTTTCAGCACTTCACTTATGCCCCTGCTGACAATCCGATCCTCCCGCATTACTGTCCCCAGAGTCCGGTGAAGCGAGGGCGTCACAGAGTAAAGGCTGAGACCCTGACTTTCTTCCATACCAGCAACGGACATAAGGGGAACGATGCTGTAGCCCAGACCGGAACGTACCATTCTTTTGATTGCTTCAATACTGCCAAGTTCCATCACAGGGCTGGCAGTATGCCCGGCATACCGGAACCATTCGTCGATTAGGGCGCGTGTCCCGCTTCCGGGTTCAAAGATAATCAGCGGCAGTGACAAAAGGGCGTCGGGAGACAGCGGGTTCGCACTCTGCTCTGATGCATCCTTTTCCATGATAACGACAAACTCATCAGTACCCAGCGGGCTTACGCTCAGGCATTTGCCGGTTACTGGAAGCGTTACAAGTCCAATGTCTATACGATTCTCTCCTACGCTCCGAACAATATCGGAAGTATTGCCCGTGCGTACGTCTACTTTCAGCAGGGGATGTGCCTGTCGCAGCTGTTGCAGTAAGGGAGGCAGAAGATGAATACAGGCTGTTGCACCAGTGCCAACAGTAACGGTGCCGGTGATGTCGTCTGAATGCAGAGACACCGATTCAATGGCCGTATTTACCACTGAATCAATTTTCATACAGTGCTCAGAAAAAGTCAGCCCGGCAGGAGTGGGCCTTATCCCCCGGCTGGTTCTCTCAATAAGCCGGACATGGAGTGCCTGCTCCAGCTGTCTTATCTGCAGGCTGACAGCAGGCTGTGATAGTCCGAGTGCTTCTGCCGCTCCGGAGAAACTGCCCCGGCTGATGACCATCCTGAAAGTAGCAAGGTGATCAAGGTTCAGGTTTGCCATGCCAAAGTTTTCCTTATACCGCTGATAAGTCCTGCGGCCTGTCTGAAATTATTTACCCGGGTTAGTCTTTGTTTCTGACCGGATAAAGAGCAATACCGATGGAAATAACTGAAGCAGATGAAAGACATATTACTGCTATCCAGCAGATTTATGCTTATCACGTATTACATGGCACCGCCACTTTTGAAACCGAACCGCCAGATGTACCTGAAATGGCAGCCCGCCTGCAAAAGGTGCGTTCAGCAGGACTGCCCTGGTTTGTGGCGGTTGATGATGGGCAGGTCCGGGGATACTGCTACCTGTCATTTTACAGGGAACGGCGCGCCTACCGGTTTACCCTGGAAGACTCAGTCTATATTGACGCCACTTGTCAGGGGCGGGGCTACGGCAAAATGCTGTTATCCCTTGCGATAGCCTGGGCAGAAGCCCGTGGCTTTCGCCAGCTCGTGGCCGTGGTAGGTAATAGCGAAAATACTGCCTCCCTTGCCCTGCACCGCGCCGCAGGCTTCAGCATCACTGGCACACTCAGTTCGGTAGGATTCAAGCACGGGCGCTGGCTCGATACGGTCATTCTGCAGCGCACGCTTGGACAGGGCGACTCCACGCTTGCGGAGAGCATAGTTTGACAGCCGGACATCTGACAGGCCTCAGCATTTTCTGTATCGGTATGACACAGCTTATTAACTGGGGTATTACGTTCTACATGCCGGGCGTTTTCGGAGCCGCCATCATGGCGGAGACGGGCTGGTCTCCCGTGGTGACATTCTCTGGTCTGACCGTTGCCATGCTGGTTATGGGGCTGGTTTCACCGCTGACCGGTTCCGTCATGGCCCGGACCGGAGGACGCATGATGATGATGGCGGGAACCTTCGCCATAACCATTGGGTGTTTTCTGATGGCGATTACCCATTCCACGGTGGCATGGATTGCGGTTTGGGTCCTGACGGGAGTCGGCATGCGCCTTGCCTTGTATGACGCTGCGTTTGCCCTGCTTGTGGAAACCGCAGGTGCAGGGGCCCGAAGGGCAGTCTCTCTGGTTACACTGCTGGGCGGCCTCGCGTCAGCTGTGTTCTGGACTGCTGGCGCGGCCCTGCTGCACATTACCGACTGGCGGCATGCCTTACTCGTTTACGGGTGTGCGGGTCTGGTGGGCCTGCTTTTTCTGACCGCCGTTCCGGCAGGCCGTCGGGTAAAACCTCCCGCTGCTGGTCGATCTGAGCTTCCGGCGGCAGGGACCGCAGAGGAACGAAAAGGATTTATCAGCGGCCTGTGGTATGCCGCCCTGATAGCGCTGCTCAGCTTTGTCTCCACCGGCGTGTCTACGCATTTCCCCCAGATACTGGCCGCTTATAGCATGCCTGCCCTGGCCGGCATGCTTTGGGGCGTGGGACAGGTGAGTGCCCGCCTGCTGGACGTGGCCTCCGGCGCACGAATCTCCGCACTACGCCTGAACCTTATTACCGGTATCCTGCTGCCACTCTGTTTTATGACCGGCCTTGCGGGGTACGTTACGCCTGTGGCTACAGCCCTCTTCGTCCTGGGTTATGGAGCCGTGAACGGACTGTGCACGGTCGTGAAGGCCTTACTTCCTCTCGTGCTGTTTGATCCGCAACATTACGCCCGCAAAACAGGCATGCTGTTATCACCAGGATTTTTTCTCGCGGCACTTGCCCCTTCTGCTTATGCCATGCTGCTGGAACGGGACGGCGTAGGCGGTACGCTGCTTATTTCAGCTTTCCTGACACTGTTCATTACGGCGATTTCCGTAGTGCTCTGGCGACGTCATTCCGGCTCAGTAGTACAGAGCCGAGATTAGAAAATAATACATCTGCCCGGGAAAAACGTTTGATACGGTTCGAGATGCTATCAGGATTTGATCTGGATTAATCCGTATCTTGTGTTTTCGCTTTTGCACATATCGGACTTTATCTGATGCAGATATCCGCTTTGTGCCAGAAGCGGACATCGGATAATAATTTATGTTAATATTTAGAAGAACAACATTCAGCCATAATAACCTCCTGAATTACAGTCATTAATTTTCATTCATGCAGCCTTAAAATTAAATCTATTTTTGCACTTTTAATTTTACAGTCATGGGAAGATTCCTGGCAGGTTTGCCCTTTTCAAAACGCCATTTTGATACGGCTGTTATTACAGCATCATCGAACAAGTGGTCTGGCGTAGACTCGATAATTCTCATCTGACTTACCCTGCCTTCTGCATCAACGTCAAAGTTAAACTTAACCATACCTTCTATCCGGTTCTTAGCCGCATAGTATGGGTAAACGGGCCGATCTTGTCGAAGGGGCTTGGGTTGTTCAACTTTAACAGGTGAATAAGTAGTACATGCATTGAGTACAAGAACAGCCAGAATCATCATAAACCCATACATAACAATATCCTTTTGTTGATAAACATTATCATTATACTTAAACATCAACGGAAGGACATTTGCTGAACTCATCGGATATCGCGTTATAATCCAAAAAAACAGTGGATATAACCCCAATAAATCCTGCCCCCGTCTTGCTGCAAGCTAGTCATCCGTTCCTTGCTCATAGCGGACATATCCTTCATAACACATGCCCTACAATTAACACTTCAAAGAAACCGCTGCAGGCAGCCACCTCATTCAATACGCGAGAAGAGTCGTTAACGATTGAAGGGTAATAAACCCATTTATGTGGGCGAAGGCAAGTAAGCCAGGACGGCATAGAACAGAATAAGATTCGTATCGGAAACCCTGAAAGCTAAGCATTACGCTCTAATGCAGCAGATTAAACCCATTAACCAGCCGACCAGACAGCGCTGTTACCTGTCTGATCGGCTGGAGAGGGCGGTTCAGGCTACCGGACTTTCGTTTTTCAGTGGTTCTGCCAGTACGCTTAATATGTTACTGGCCGCGACGGTGCCCATCTTCACGTAGGAGTTATCGCTGACGCCGCCGATGTGTGGCGAAAGAATCACATTCTTAACACTCTGCCAGATATGCGGCGCAGTCAGGGGTTCAGTGGCAAAACTGTCCAGTGCGGCCCAGGCGACAGTGCCATTATCCAGCGCCGCTAACAGCGCTTCTTCATCAATGAGACCACCGCGTGCCGTGTTCACCAGGATGGCGCCTTTTTTAAACAGAGCCAGTTTCTCAGCGTTAATCATCTGGCGCGTCTGTTCGGTTAACGGGCAGTGCAGCGAAATGACATCTGCCTGTTGCAGCAGGTCGTCAAGTGAAGAGGATTCACACTCATCGGGAAAGGTTCTGGCAAAAGGATCATAGGCAAGCACCTTCATGCCAAAAGCACGGCCAATACGGGCAACACGACCGCCTATGGCACCAAGCCCTACCAGACCCAGCGTTCTGCCCTCCAGCTCCACCGACTTATGGGTCGATTTGTCCCAGTGTCCCTGGCGCATGCGTTGATCAAGCGGTATCACCGATTTTGCACAGGCTAAAATTAACGCCCAGGTATGCTCGGCCACGGCCGCTGCGTTGGCCCCCGGGGCTGACTGAACACTGATATGACGTTCAGCCGCCGCCTTTTGGTCGATAACGTCAATGCCGCTGCCGTGTTTGGAAATAACCCGCAGGTCAGGCGCGGCATCCATAATGCGGGCGTTGATTTTTCCGTATCGGACGATAATCGCCACAGGATTATGCTGCTGGCAGAGCTGGAACAGGCTATCTTCGCTGGGCTGTTTGCCGGCATAAACAATGCTGAAGTCACTAAGCAGGTTTACTGCCTGCGGTGCCAGGTCATTACCCGTCACCAGGATCACGGGAGAAGAGGTTGTCATCAGAGCGACTCCCCATCGACCAGCATGCCAGCGGTTTGCAGGGCTTTCTCTAACCACGGCGCGCGAAGGTCGCCATCACGAATTGCTGCGATACGGCTGGTTTCGAAATCGAGTTTTTTCTGGGCCAGTTCGAGCAACGCAGGAACGTCTTCACGCGGCAGAACCACCACGCCATCAATATCCCCGATGACGAGATCGCCTGGCTGAATGGCTGCGCCCGCCACAGAAACAGGGTAGTTGACCCGTCCCGCAATGGACTTGGTCGGGCCGCAGGGATTCAGGCCCGCAGAGAAAACCGGAAAGCCGTTCGCGCTCAGTGCATCTGCGTCACGCACCGCACCATCAATAATAATTCCGGCGATGCCGGAGGCTTCTGCCTGAGTGGACATTATCTCACCGATTAATGCACAGCTGATATCGCCTTTGCCATCGACCACAATGACATCGCCCGGCTGGGCAATCGCCAGCGCGGCGTGGATCGCCAGGTTGTCGCCCGGTCTCACCTCGACAGTGATAGCCGGTCCGGCGACTTTCATTGTGGGGGACACAGGTTTTACGCGACCGTGCAGCGTTCCGCGTCGTCCGGCAACATCAGCAAGGATCGCCGCCTGAAACTGAGCAGCCTGTTTTACGCGCTCTGGTGCGATACGGATAATGTCGCGATTGATGAAGGTATTCTCTGCATGGGGCATAGATTAATCCTCTTTGTTTTACCAGGCACAACTAAGTTGTACAATATAAAACTACTATATCGATGTTAATTGAGTTCGCACCAGTGTTAAGCATTCATTTGTGATGTAAATACGATGTGAATCACAAATTGCGCGGTAAACTGCCTGCCGTCGCAAACAGGAGGACGTACCGATGGGGAATGAAGGCGTAATTGCCGTAGAAAAAGCGCTGGCGCTGCTGGATTGTTTCAGGCCTGGTGAGGAATCACTGACGCTGACCGCGCTGGCGCAGCTTTCGGGGTACCATAAAACGACAGTTTATCGTCTGATGAACTCACTTGAGCGCATGAACTATGTCATTCGTCGCGACAATGGCGTTTATACCCTGGGGCCAAGACTGCTTTATCTGGGCAAGCTCTATGAACAATCCTTTCATCTGGCCAGTATCGTTCAGCCTGAACTTCACGCACTGGCGACTGCGACAGGCGAAAGCGCCACATGGTATGTGATTGAAAACGGTCAACGACTCTGTCTTTTCAGAGCGGAGCCCTCTGAAGGACTGCGTGAAACACGTCTGCCCGGCACTTATCTGCCGCTGGATAATTCTGCCATCGGGCAGGTGCTTCGTTACTGGGGGCTGAATGAACCTCTGTTTGACTCTGTACCTGAACTCCCGCTCTTCACGTCAGGTATCCGCGATCCGCATATCGCGGCATTCTCCGTACCGGTGTTTGGTGAAGGTAACAAACTGCTCGCGGCGCTGGCATTAACCGGTCCGGCTTCACGCCTGACGCAGTCGATGCGCGACAGTGAGATGGGAAAACTGATGAAAGAGGCAGCGTGCAGGCTTTCGGTAAAATCAGGCGCACATAAAGTGATGTGTGATAACGTTTATAAAATTTAGTCGTGTTGCCTGGCTGTGACCGGGATTTATTAGCTGCTGCATCCATGCTGCGTTTAACGCTCTGCGGGTGGGAACCGATTGATTTCCGCTAAATGACTAACAGCACGCTGGCGTGCCTGATTATGGGATCATGAAAGCCTCCGCGCCTTAAGTTGAGGCGAAAGATCACTCCACCTCTGACATCTCTTGCTAAGCCCTCTTTGTGCGAGGCTTTTTACACCCGGATTTTACATCAGGTGTTAAAAGACTCGCAGCCTCATGAAAATTTCCCCGCTTTAATGCCCCAACATGAATTTCCTTCATGTTCGTTGAAATTTAATCACTTTTTTTCAACCGGGTGTTGAGGCATAAAGTAAGAATTGTTAATAACTTTGAGTCATATGAATAGTTGTAAAGGGATAGCCACGCTGGATAACCCTTAAAAGCAACAACGCATATCAGCGACCAGGATACCCGATAGCGATGAACAACTTAGCCTTTACCCTCAAGCGCATTCGTTTCGACGAAAACTATAATCCTTCGAAAAATACGCGGGCGACGACTAACTTCGCTAATTTAGCGCGCGGCGAAAAACGTCAGGAAAACCTGCACAACGCCCTGGTGATGATCGACAATCGTTTCAACTCTCTGGCGCACTGGGACAATCCAAAGGGCGACCGCTACTCAGTTGAACTTGAGATTATTTCTGCTGAGCTGAATCTTCGTCCCGGAAGCAGCGACGAAACGTTCCCGGCGATTGAGATTTTAAAAACGCATATCGTGGATCATAAAACCGGTCAGTGCACCGAGGGGATTGTCGGCAATAACTTCTCTTCCTATGTGCGTGATTATGATTTCAGCGTTGTTCTGTCAGAACATAACAAAGGTCAGACTGAATTCAGCCTGCCGGATGATTTTGGTCAGCTGCATGGCAATATTTTCAAAAGTTTCGTGAACTCAGCGGTCTATAAAGAGAACTTCAGTAAATCGCCGGTTATCTGCCTGAGTGTATCGAGCAAAAACACCTACGTGCGCACCGGTAATCAGCATCCGGTATTGGGCATTGAATATCAGCAGGATGAACCTTCCCTGACTGACTTCTATTTCGGAAAAATGGGTCTGAAAGTGCGTTTCTTCATGCCGCAGGGCAGTGTTGCGCCGCTGGCTTTCTATTTCCACGGTGACCTGCTCAGCGATTACACCAATCTCGAGCTGATCAGCACCATCAGCACCATGGAAACTTTCCAGAAGATCTATCGCCCTGAAATTTACAACGCGAATTCTGCTGCGGGACAGTGCTATCAACCCACGCTGCAGCATCAGGATTATTCGTTAACCCGGATTGTTTACGATCGCGAAGAACGCAGCCGCCTGGCCGTCGAACAGGGCAAGTTTACTGAGACGCATTTTATTAAGCCGAATCAGACACTTCTCGCGCAATGGTCTGCTGAATTCGTTCTTTGATTAATTAAATATAGAAGGTCACCTGCTATGAAAACCTTATTACCGACATCTACTGCTGGCAGCTTGCCTAAACCCTCCTGGATTGCGCAGCCAGAGGTGCTCTGGTCACCCTGGAAACTGCAGGATGAAGAGTTAGTTGACGGCAAAAGAGATGCGTTGCGTCTGTGTCTGGACGATCAGGTTCGTGCCGGTATTGATATCGTCAGTGATGGCGAGCAGACCCGTCAGCACTTCGTGACGACGTTTATTGAACACCTCAGCGGTGTGGATTTTGAAAAGCGTGAAGTGGTTCGAATCCGTAATCGCTATGATGCGAGCGTCCCGACCGTGGTGGGTGAAGTCTCACGTCAGAAACCCGTATTTGTTGAAGATGCGAAAATCCTGCGTAAGCTGACCGATCGTCCTATTAAGTGGGCGTTGCCGGGTCCGATGACGATGATCGATACCCTTTATGACAATCACTATAAAAGCCGCGAAAAGCTGGCCTGGGAATTCGCAAAGATTCTGAATCAGGAAGCCAAAGAATTAGAAGCCGCTGGCGTGGATATTATTCAGTTTGATGAGCCTGCGTTTAACGTCTTTTTCGATGAGGTGAACGACTGGGGCATCGCCGCGTTAGAGCGCGCCATCGAAGGTCTGAAGTGTGAAACCGCGGTTCATATCTGCTACGGCTACGGCATTAAAGCGAATACAGACTGGAAGAAAACTCTGGGTACAGAGTGGCGTCAGTACGAAGAGGTCTTCCCTAAATTACAGCGTTCAGCTATCGATATTGTCTCACTGGAGTGTCAGAACTCGCGGGTTCCGATGGATCTGATCGAGCTGATTCGCGGTAAGAAGGTGATGGTCGGTGCCATCGATGTGGCAACCCATACCATCGAGACACCTGAAGAAGTGGCGAATACGCTGCGCAAAGCGCTGCAGTTTGTGGATGCTGAAAATCTCTATCCTTCAACCAACTGCGGCATGATTCCACTGCCGCGTCAGGTTGCTAATGGCAAACTGCATGCGTTAAGTGCTGGCGCTGAGATTGTCCGCAGAGAGATTCTGGGGAGATAATTTTTCCCTAAGCAGATTCAGTCCGGCTGACGATTTGATTCCTGAAAGGCGATCAATAGCCGGACTGAGTAACAATCATCCCTCTGCTAATGGCCGATTTACTCAGGGATTTATGCCGTCTGCCTGCTCAGGCAGGCCGGAGTACGATAACGGCATATCGACAGCCCTGAGTCGTTTTATTTCTGAACACGCAATCAGCTGGATCGCCCAGTTCCAGACAGTCGCCAGCAGCCATCTCATAGGTGCTGGAACCTGCTTCAAAAGTCAGCGTCCCTTCAATTACCCATATCAGCTGGCGTCTTGAAACATAGGAGATTGCCGGCATCGGCACAGCGGTATTTGCCGGCAGTTCGACACTGACCAGATCGACCGGCATCTCGCCCGGTGAAACGTGGCGACGCAGATAGCCGGTTTCCGGATCCTGCCACACCGGCTGATTTTCATGCCTGACCAGCGTCCCGGTTTGCACTTCAGTCTGAGCAAGCATCTGTGAGATAGTCATATCAAACGAGCCTGAGAGGCGCGCTAACAGAACCGCTGTCGGGCTGCTCTCCCCACGCTCAATCTTATGGATCATCGCTCGTGAAACGCCTGAGTTATCAGCCAGCTCGGTAAGTGACCAGCCGCGTTTTTCCCTTTCCTCTTTTACCTTCTGACCGATGCGGATGTTCAGGTTGTCTTCTTTGCTGGACATTTTATCTAACATAATGGATAAGTATCATAGTGAACAATTCATCTACTTTAGTGAGTGAGCAAAGGGGTGTCCACCATGATTATCCGTGCGGCTGTAGAGAGCGATGCTGAAATCATCGCAGAGATTTATAACGACGCGGTGCTTAACACCACCGCGATCTGGAATGAAAATCGTATTGATGTGGCTAACCGCATCGCGTGGATAAACAGCCGCCAGCAGGCCGGTTTTCCTGTGATTGTGGCGACAGACAAAGATGATACCGTGCTGGGATATGCCTCTTATGGTGACTGGCGTCCCTGGGACGGATATCGTCATACGGTTGAGCATTCGGTTTATGTTCATAAAGATGCACGAGGTAAAGGCGCGGGTGCCGCCCTGATGCAGGGGCTTATCCAGCTTGCTCGCGAAGCCGGGAAGCACGTTATGGTGGCGGCGATTGAATCGGAAAATGCGGCATCCATTGCCCTGCATAAAAAACTGGGATTTATTGAGTCCGGCAGAATGACGGAGGTTGGAACTAAGTTTGGACGCTGGCTGGATTTGACATTTTTGCAACTGCATCTGGATGACCGTAAACGACCCTGAGTTGTCCCTTAAAGCGAATCCTTTGATGATACTTCCGGCAGGATGCCGATCCCCGCAGAAGAAAGCTATGTCTGGAAAACGTTTGATTGCGCAGATCGTTTAAAGCGAGAAACGAAGCCGCAGCGAACCAGGAGATAGCAAATTTGCACGTCAGCCGATATAACAGATAAATAACAACCCATCGCAGAGGACATCATGGCGCTTTCGCACGAATTAATCCTGATCTTCACCACCTACTTTGTCGCAACAGCCAGTCCCGGGCCAAGTAATATGGCGATAATGGGAACGGCAATGAAAAAGGGCAGGGGGGCCGCACTGGCGCTGGCTGCGGGTGTCGTGAGTGGTTCGATGCTCTGGGCGCTGCTGGCCGCCTGCGGTGTGCTGACTGTGCTGGCCACCTTCGCTCAGTTGCTGATCGTGTTAAAAATTGGCGGAGGGTTATATCTGTTATGGCTGGCGTTTAAAGCCGGCAAATCTGCGTTACGCCGCACTGAGGCCAGCGATTTTAAAGCCAGCGATGAGCGTGTCGCGTATGGCAGACTGTTCCGTCAGGGGATACTGATGCATATCGGCAACCCCAAGGCGATTCTTACCTGGGTGGCCATTATGTCGTTTGCACTGAAGCCGGATGTGGTCGCCGCCACGCTGCCGATAATCATCTGCGGCTGTGCGGTGATTTGCGTGGTTGTGTTCGGCGGCTATGCTCTGCTGTTCTCAACCGCCGTGATGGGCGCATTTTACCGTCGCATTCGTCGCGGACTCGATGCGCTATTAGCCTGCTGCTTTGCGCTGGCAGGGCTGAAACTGGTATTCAGCCGCAGTTAATACTGATGAAGGTGTACGAGGGGGTATCCGCTTCTGGCTCAAATCCGCAAAAGATCATGCAATGAGCCGGAGCGGCATTAAAATGACAGGATTCCGGTAGCGCTACTGCAGCCCCTTACTTAAACACCACTATGATCAGGCAAGTAGTCAGACAAACCAGGAATCTGAGTGAACAGGATGATGAAATGAAAGGCGCATGTCTGTGTGAAACCGTTGCTTTCGAAATATCAGTAACCCCCACGCGCTATTACCGTTGTCACTGTTCTTTGTGCAGAAAACAGAGCGGAACCGGCTATAACCTGGCAACGATCGTAAAAGAGAGTGACTTCAGCTGGGTTTCCGGTGAGAGCCAGATCGCGTCATG
This sequence comes from Pantoea sp. OVA07A, assembly GCF_019969975.1. NCBI lineage: Bacteria > Pseudomonadati > Pseudomonadota > Gammaproteobacteria > Enterobacterales > Erwiniaceae > Pantoea > Pantoea sp. OVA07A. The sequence goes on from NZ_JAHXYM010000003.1 coordinate 100,820, forward strand.
GCGCAAACTCACCGGTTATCGCAACGATTTTTGCGCCAGCTGTGGCTCCACAGTGCCTAACCGGTTGCTTGGCAGACCTTATATCTGGCTTCCGGTTGGTTTACTCAGTGAGCCTGCCGATATGCAGTGCACAGGTGATTATTGTACTGATGACGCCATGCCCTGGGACACAATTCGTTCCGAGACAAATCATGCCGGGCCGGTAGAATCGCTGGACTCTCTTCTGACGAGCTTAATGCTTTTTGATTGATGGCAGTGGTGCTTCTTTGTTATTCAAAAAGTCACTGAGTCAGAACGACCCCATTAACGGAAAACAGACGTTATTCCTGCAGCCTGTGTTCATCGATCATTATTCGTTAGCTTTAATCCCCAGTAGTCAGAACAGGCTTTAACATCGCGGGGAGAAGGAAGCAGAAGTTTTGGCAGTCTGACCTGGTCGTAAAGCTTTTTATGGTGCTTTCGATTTTGCGGGGCAGTACGGATAATATATTTCAGCATCTCCAGGCTCATCGGCTCTCTGCCCATCCCCAGGCCGCCAATACGCGGCGTGGATGAATAACATCTGCGAATGTAGCGCAGAAGTGCCACTGTCACTTTTACATCCAGCAGAATTAAGCCTGTGGCACGCGCGAATCGTTCTTCAATGCATTTGGTGTAATTACCCTCCATCACCCATCTTTCCTGACTCACCGCCTCAGCATGCAAACGAAGAAATTCTGCCGGTGCTCTGGGCACCCATTGACTGTCCGGAATATGGTGAAGCTGATCCAGATGAACTGCTGGTAGATCTGTTTTGCGAGCAATGGCTTCAGCTAAGGTCGATTTTCCGCTGTTCGAGGGACCCATAATACAAATGCGTGGCCCAAGCGCGTCTAATGGAAGTGCACTATTCACGACGTCTCCTCTGAATTAACCCTGTCTGAAATGGATAAATGCGTACTGCTCTGAAACTTTCCTGTGCATCCCGCAAAGTCTGAAACGCTGCCGGGAGCCGTTAGCTGGTCAGCCTGGGGATTCTGAACCTTTTCTGGATCAAAGTCAGGCCGCAGCGGCGATGATAGCCAGACTTGCCCTGAGCCGTCTTAACCCAGGCAGCAATAAGATTTCGGTAAAGATTGGTTACATTTTGCCGATAAATTGTTCAACCAATCAAACCGTAGAGGGCATTATGGGGTTAATCAATGGCGTGACAACAGAGGTGGCAAGAGGATATTTAGCCACGCTCACCGTAACAAACAGATCTGAGAACACGACTAAAGAAACTATTACCGGAAAAGAATTACCTGCCAGTGTGGTGGTGATCTCACCCGAGGCAAGAGCGCGCCTGGTGCAGGCTATCGCTGAGCCCATTACGGCAGAGCAGCAGGCTAAAAATTCAGAGGAACTGGCAAAGACAAAGTCATCCGGTCAGGGACCGTCCGTTAACCTTGGATATGCATTATTCAACGATCCCTACACCAGCTGGGACGCCAGAACTTTTACTCCACTTCTGAGTATGACAGCTGCTAATACGCAGACCGCTATGGATGAGTTTGCCGCTGCACTCCATGAGGTGCTGGCTGAAGGCCAGGTGGGCCGTAATCAGTACGATAATTCGGATACCTCGGAAGCCATGGCGCTGACCCTGACGCAGTCTAAGCTCCATAAACTGATTGAAAAATATGTCTCCGGCGATAACCAGAAGCAGGCGAATGACATTGCTGATGAGATGATAAGCGTCAAAGTCGCCATTCGTGAACGTCAGACGTTGCTGGGAGCACAGGATACGCTGGCGTTAGCCATACGTCATGGAACACGCGACATGCAGGAGAGCGCACGTGACTATCTCAGCCAGGTTAAGAGCGCAACCGCACGGCCACAGGTGGAGCTGGCCGGGATGATGGAAGCCATGAAGTCGGGACGTGATATGGACTCTGTCTTCAGCACCTTTGCCGATTTGATTCGTGCCACGCCGAATCCTGACAACAAAGCACAGCCCTCCATTGATGGCGCACTCAGTCAACTGGAGGTTTATCGCCAGCAGTGGCAGGCGTTCACTGAAAAATACGCTTCTTAATGTTCTTATGATCCTGCAGGCATCACCTCCGTCCCGGCGAAGCAATTTGCCTGAAAGCGGCGTCTGCAGGATCTCCTCCTGACGTTACGCAGTCAGGCGCTGCGCTGAGAGACTGTTAATCCCACGCGCTGTCAGCACTCACCCAGAAAGTAACCCTCTGCCAGAAACCACAGATACCGCCCTGGACAAAAAGCACAGATTACACATTTACAAATTTAAATGTGTAAATATAATGTCGCCTCTTCACACATCAGAGGATTTTTTGTCATGCCGTCACTTTTTACCCCCTTGAGTCTGGGCGACCTTCAGCTTCGTAACCGCATTGTACTGCCGCCACTGACGCGCTGCCGCAGTGAACAACCGGGCAACATTCCCGGCGAGATGATGGTGGAGTACTACCGCCAGCGTTCCAGCGCGGGACTGATGATCACCGAAGGCACCCAGATTGAGCCTCGCGGGCAGGGCTATGCATGGACGCCGGGGATCCACAGCGAAGCGCAGATCGCCGGCTGGAAAAAGGTTACAGAGGCAGTACATCAGCAAGGGGCCACGATTTTCTGCCAGCTCTGGCATGTTGGCCGCGTGTCGCATAATGAACTGCAGCCGGGCAAGCAGGCACCCGTTGCCCCTTCAGCCATTGCAGCCGATAACGTCCGGGTATTTATTGAAACCGGACCCGGCGCCGGCATATTGACCGCACCCAGCGAGCCACGCGCACTGACTACATCGGAAGTTAAAGAGATCGTAGAGCTTTACCGACGCGCGGCGGAGAATGCCAAAGCGGCCGGTTTCGACGGTGTGGAACTGCATTCCGCCAACGGGTATCTGATTAACCAGTTTATTTCTGAGCACACCAACTTCCGTACGGATGAATATGGCGGCTCTGCTGAGAATCGTCTGCGCTTCCTGCGAGAAGTCGTTGAGGCAGTCAGCTCAGTATTTGGCAGCCACCGCGTTGGCGTCAGATTTGCGCCTCTGTTTACCAGTACCGACGAAGAGCGCGTCTATCTCGGCCTGGTTGAAAGTGATCCACACGCGACCTACATCCGCGCAGCAGCACTGCTGAACGAGCTGGAAGTTGGCTATCTCTCCATTGCTGAAGCCGACTGGGACAACAGCCCGGAGATGCCAGAGAGCTTCCGGATCGCACTGCGGGAAACATTCCGCTCTCCGATCATCTATTCGGGTCGCTACACGGCTGAAAAAGCGCAGCATGTGCTGGAAAAAGGCTGGGGCGATCTGTTTGGTTTTGGCCGCTCATTTATCGCTAATCCCGATCTGCCCGCGCGAATTAAATCAGGATATCCGCTGAATGAGGTCGATCACGCCTCCCTGTATGGCGGCACTGAGAAAGGCTATACTGACTATCCATTTTACCCATCCTGATATTCTGTGAGGCGGCATGTCCCCCGAAAATGCCCTGAAGTTACTGTCCAACCCGACCAGAGTGGCAGTGCTGAAGTGGCTTAAAAATCCTGACGAAGCGTTTGCGGGCTATACCCAGCTCTATCCCTTCGATCAGTATGGCGTCTGTGCCAGCCTCATACAGGACAAGGCGGGCTTATCACAGCCCGCCACCTCGTTATGCCTGAAAGCACTTCACAATGCGGGGCTGGTTGAAGCCAGCAAAGTCGGGAAATGGACTTACTATCGCCGTGCCGAACCGCGCATTCGTGAAATAACCGATGCGGTAACCCAATCGCTGCAGGCGCTTTAAAAGCGACAGCGTACAGGGTAATGTAGATGCCAGCGCCATCCTTCTGAGGGTGACTTCACCGAACGCATTAACTCAGGGTCAGAAAATGTTTATGTCAGTTCAGTCTTTCACCACCGTCACCACTACCACCGCCCCTGGCGGCGGCGTGAGCGACTCTGTGACAGGCACCTGACACAACAGATTCTCACTCCCCGCCGAACCGGACGGGGAGCTGTTCTCCGTTCTTAAAACTGAATGGAGACAGGTCATGGTTACATCTGAAAGTGCACTTTTAATTATCGACATGCAGCAGGGCCTTTTTAATGGTCCCGAGGCTCCCTTTGCCGCAAATTCGATCTTGTCGAATACCTCAATTCTTATTACTAAAGCCAGGGCTTCTGCCGTCCCCCTCTTTTTCGCACGCCATATCGGCCCGGATGATTCCCCTTTTAACGAGCAAAGCCCGCTGACGCGCCTGATCCCGGAATTGCAGGTCAACCCGCAGAGTGATGTCGTCTTCACCAAAAGATATCCCAGCTGTTTCAGGGATACTGGCCTGCAGCTTCAGCTGAGGCAAAAGGGCATTAAGCAACTGGTGATTGCGGGGATGAAAACGGAGTTCTGTGTTGATACTACCTGTCGGGCAGCCCCGGAGCTGGGTTTTAACGTCGTACTGATTTACGATGCGCACACCACCGTCGATAATCCCCACCTCTCTGCGGAGAAGATTATTGCGCATCACAACCAGACGCTGGCGGGCCCCTTTGTGACGCTGGCAACCGCAACTGACTGGCATTTCGGTTCTGCCGGTTAAGTCCGATTTTCTGACCCGGTTCCATGCAGTCTGCTTGACGAAGCTGTCTGCTTAACTTACAACTAAACCCGTCAGGGGAGTCTCGCCAGAGAGACTGAGAGGCTAATAGCGCACCGCGCGGCTTAGCGACCCTTAGAACCTGACCCAGTTGATACTGGCGTAGGAAGACGGGTATCTCATCAGATACTTGCCGCAGGGGCGTATTCGCAACGTTCCTGCCTTTTCCCTCTGTATCACGGGTCTTCGTTAACGGATAACGAGGCCAAAATGAAAAATCTCATCCTGAATCTTTCTTTTCCTGTCCGGTGGACACCATGAGCCGCTGGTCGGTGCTCGGCAGTGGCGTTGCCGGGCTTTGTGTCGCCACGCTGCTGCTGGAGCGGGGAGAAACGGTCGAAGTTATTACTCAGCCTGACTGCCGTGCGGCCTCGCACTGGGCGGGCGGCATGCTCGCGCCCTGGTGTGAAGCAGAAAGCGCACCGCCACAGGTGATCGAATGGGGCCAGCACGCGGCCAGCTGGTGGGCGAAACGCGTTGATGGCGTGGAACAGCAGGGCACGCTGGTGGTGGCTCCGCCGCGTGACAGCCGCGAACTCACGCGCTTCGCCAGCATGACGCAGCAGCATCAGTGGGTCTCTCCCGGTGACATTGAACCCGCACTGGAAAACCGCTTTGCCCGCGGCCTGTTTTTCACCGCAGAGGCGCATCTCGATCCGCGCCGCGCCTTGCAGCAACTGCGCGACAAACTGCAACAGGCTGGCGTCCCCTTTCACAGCGGTAAACCCGGCGGCAAAATCATCGACTGCCGTGGCATCCACGCCACCGATCGGCAGCCAGCCCTGCGCGCCGTGCGGGGCGAAATGGTGATCCTGCACACATCCGACGTACAACTCTTACGTCCTGTCCGGTTGCTGCACCCACGCTTTCCCTGCTATCTGGTACCGCGTACCGGGGGCCACTTCATGCTGGGTGCCACCATGGTCGAAAGCCACGACAGCAGCCCGATCAGCGCCCGGGCGATGATGGAACTGCTCAGCGCCGCTTATAGCCTGCATCCGGCGCTGGCTGAAGCGCGGATTGTGGAGAGTGGCACCGGTCTGCGTCCTGCTTATCGGCAGAACCTGCCGGAAGTCCGCTACGAAAATGGCCGTTTCTCACTCAATGGACTTTATCGCCACGGCTTTTTGCTGGCCCCGATCATGGCTGAAAAACTTATGCTGCAACTGACTCAGGAGATGACTCATGCGCGTTGAACTGAATGGCCGCACGATTGAAACCGGCGCAACGACGCTGGCGGAGCTTATGGCGGAGCAGCAGATCGATCCGCGGACCGTCGCCACCGCGCTGAACGGGGAGTTTGTACCGCGTAGCCGCTATGCCAGCCAGCAACTTGAGGCGGGCAACCAGCTCGAAATCCTGTCACCGATGCAGGGAGGTTAACCATGTTCTATCAATTTACTCCGCAATCCCGATTTCTGCTCGGCACGGCCGGTTATCCGTCACCGGACATTCTGCATCAGGCGATCAACGCGTCAGGCGCGGAGATTATTACCGTCAGCCTGCGACGGGAAGGCAGTGAAGGCGGCGCTTTCCGCACGCTGCTGCAACAGCTCAACATACGTATTCTGCCGAATACGGCGGGCTGCCACACGGTGAAAGAGGCGGTGACGACGGCGCAGATGGCGCGTGAACTGTTCGACACACCGTGGATCAAGCTGGAGGTGATTGGCCATGCCGACACGCTGCAGCCCGATCCTTTTGCCCTGGTTGAGGCCGCACGGATTCTCTGCGCTGACGGGTTCCAGGTGTTTCCCTACACTACGGAAGATCTGATTGTCGGCGAAAAATTGCTGGAAGCGGGCTGTGAAGTGCTGATGCCCTGGGGCGCGCCGATCGGCTCCGGCCAGGGGCTGCGTAATATCGAGGGGCTGCGCGCTATGCGTGCGTGGTTTAAAGATGTGCCGTTGATTATTGATGCGGGCATTGGCGCACCTGGCCAGGCGGCTCAGGCGATGGAGATGGGTTTTGATGGCGTGCTGCTCAACACGGCGGTGGCAAAAGCGCGCGATCCGGTGCGCATGGCCCGTGCCTTTGCTGCTGCGATCCACGGCGGACACGAGGCGTTTCAGGCGGGATTGATGGAGCAGCGCGACATGGCGTCTGCCTCTACGCCTATTTTTGGTCTGGCACAATTCAGTTAAGGAGCAGCGATGGAGCGTTATCAGCGACAGACGATGTTGCCAGAGATTGGTGAAGCGGGGCAGCAGCGGCTGAGCAGGGCAAAGGTGCTGGTGGTGGGGGCGGGCGGGCTTAGTGCGACGCTGCTGCCGTTACTGGCAGGCGCGGGTGTGGGATTTATCCGTCTTTACGATGGCGATCGGGTTGAACTGCACAACCTCCACCGGCAGACGCTGTTTGGCGTCGACGATGTGGGCCAGCAGAAAGTATTTTGCGCTCAGCGTGCGCTGGCGCAGCGCAATCCTGACTGCCACGTTGAGGCGCATCCACACGCGCTAAGCGCCAGTCAACTGCCGCAGGCGCTGGAGGGAATCGATCTGGTGGTGGATGCGGCGGATAACTTCGCTATTACTTATCAGCTCTCCGACGCCTGTTATCCGGCAGGCCTGCCGCTGATCTGCGCTTCGGTGCTGGGACGCAAAGGCTATGTTGGCGGATTCTGTGGCGGTGCGCCTGGCTATCGCGCGCTGTTCCCGCAGCTGCCCACGGCCTCGGGTAACTGCAATACGGCAGGCGTAATGGGACCGGCGGTAGCGACGCTGGGCGCAATGCAGGCACAGATGGCGCTGAGCGTATTGTTAAAACTGACGCCATCGCCGCTCGGCTGCATGATCCACTGTGACTTTGTTGACTGGCATATCAGGCAGTTTCGTTTTGATGACGCACCTGAACCTGACGCGCCCGGCACGCCCTTTATCGATCGGGCCATGCTGATGGAGGATGATTGCATAGTGGAGTTGCGCAGCCTGGAAGAGGCACCGGTCAGTGTGGCCGAGCGGGTGGTGCGAATTCTGCCGCAGCAGATAGCGGCCTGGCAACCGCCGGTCAATCAGCGTGTGGTACTGGTGTGTGCCAGTGGCATGCGCGCAGCCCAGGCGGCTGATAACCTTGCCGCGCGGGGGATTGCGCGACTTGCGCTGATGGCGGCAAACACGCTGTAGCGTGCCGGTTTAGACTACCTCGACCAGCTGGAACGTCTCGAAGATCAGCTCCATTTCGCTGTGAAAATAGCCAGCGCGCTCGAAGTAGCGCTGATGTTCCTGACGCCAGTGGTCGAGGCTCAGATCGCCTTCACCCTCCAGCATCGCCATCTCGGGCGTCACGCGATCAAAGCGCGTCAGGAACAAGCCGGTGGTGCGGATCACGCAGACGGGCTGCTGTTCGCCGTTGAGAACAATGCTGTAACCGCCCGGTTGAGGCAATGCTTCCTGATCCTGCCAGCTCCGCAACGACCCGCAGGTGGCCACTTTCTTACCGGCAATAATCAGCGTTGCGAGCTCGCTGGCTAATTCCGGGGAGTCACCAAATGCATCTGTGAAGGCACCCGGATATTTGTCCTGCAGTTGTTGCAGCGTCATCGTCATCAGCAAATCCTCAATGAATTAGGCGTGCGGGCCCGGCGTAACGTCAGGTTATCGCCATGCAGGCCAGCGGTGCCGTTAAGATGAACAACAGCAGCGGCTTTAATCCCACCGTCTGCTGCTGATAGCGGTACAGCTTACCCGGCCTCCACATGGGAAAACAGGCTTAATTATCAGGATATTGAGTTTGCGCGTGAGTGGGGTCGCAAAGGAGAGGCTCAGTCTGGCGCGGCCAGGCACAGCCGCGCACTAAGATTAACGAATCAGAAAGCTTGCCCAGTGCGCTATATCGTCACCGCTGCTGATTTCGGGCTGTACCAGACCGTTAACCATAAAGGTCGGTGAAACGTGAATGCCGTTCTGACGGGCATACTTGCAGTGCCATTTAATGGCGTTCTGCAGGTCGGGCTGATCAAACGCGGCGCTGGCATCTACGCCGCTGACCTCTTTCAGGCGGGCGAGGATTTGATTCGGCGTGGCATCGCGGTTCGGACCGGTACAGTGATCGGTGAACTCAAACTCTTCACGGTGATCGGCCACCGCCTGCATCACCTTTTTCGCGGCCTCTTTACTTTCGCATGCGGCGGCAAGGATATAGCGCACTATCAGCCCGGAATAGAGGTGCCACGGCTGTGATTGCAGACGGATCTTCAGGGTGATGTTCTCTTCACCCGCGTGCGCCAGTAACGCGTCGAATTTATTGAAGGCGCGCACCGAAAAAGGACAGGTGGGTTCCAGAAAGACTTCAAATATCTCAGGGCCGTGGCCCCATACCAGTACATTTGCGTGCTGACTCATCGACAACTCCTTGAACATTAACGAGACGGGAAACCTGTTTACCCTGGCAAATCCCTCTGACATCAGCCAGTTAAGAATCAGCTGCAATTGTTACAAAAAACAGCAATCAGCTGATGAGTCGCGTGTAATACGCGACAGGCAGGTCCATTAGTCGTTAGAATTGCCAACTTTGGCATTTTCAACTGCTGGCACGGCGTAGCCGCCCACGAACAGCTATAGTTGTCAGCAGTGTGCAATCTTTTGCAGGATGCAGCCATTTAAGCTGCTTCACTGCTGTTTGTTTGCCCGGAGCTGATAAGCGTTAGAAGAGGTTAATTTTGCATACCGATCTCACCTGGAAAACTCTCCATCACGTCATCAATCAGACGATCTCTGACATGCTTGACGAGCAGCAGACCATTGATGTGTTATCACTGCGCGCCCGCCTGCATGAACTGGCTGAAAAAGAGGAGGATGAGGTCATGCTGCTCTGTTACTGGCAGGCGAGCAAAATTCTGATGCGCTTACCCACGACCGTCACCGCCAGTCAGTTAATGACCGCGGCACGCCACGCTTTTCGTACTCCCATAGGTCACGATTTGCTTTGAGCTGAGCTGACTGGTTCGCGGCATCAGTGAAAATCACGCAAGTCGAAAACCTGGTGTGGCAGATGATGTAAAATCCGAGGTGAGCCGCTGCTAATCACCGCTGAGAATTTCCGGCGCTACATAATTTTCCCGGCGGCCAACTTATATATTCCCATTCTGGAATGAATATATATTTAAGGTTTATATTAAGTGCCTTCTTAGTAAAAATATTTTTTTCAATAAATAATCTTTTTACCTTCTTAAAGTGATGTAGATCAAGGAAGGCTACTAATGTATCTCTTCTGTGTAAGAACCTGAACGTCTTGTTTAATTTTTATATAGCCGTGAGAGGCTAATATAGCGGCAACATAATAAACCTAGGGTTTTTATGTTGGCGCATTTCTATAAATGCATATTTATCCATCAGGTGACTCATTGCAGCCACTTTGCATGTATTAAAAGAGACAGGTTTGATGAATATCAGAAAACATATTCTGCCCGTGGCACTGGCTGGCCTTATGGTGTCCGGATCAGCATTAGCAACGCCTGCTGATGGCCCATCACCGATTACTCCTAATCCGGGAGCAGCAGCCGGTACACAGGGTGCCGGTGGTGAAGTGAAATTTACCGGCGAAATTACCGATGTTTCCTGTGACGTTTCTACCGCCAGTAAAAACCAGAGCGTTGATTTAGGTAAATGGGCGAAATCGTATTTCGAAAGCCGTAATGAAACTACAGAAACGCCATTCACTATCTCTGTTAAGGATTGTCCTTCATCAGTTAAAACCGTGGCTGTGCTGTTTGATGGCGATAAAGATAGCGGTGACAACTCCCTGCTGAAAGTTACCAGCGGTGGCGCGTCCGGCGTAGGAATTAAACTTTATGAAGCTGACCGAAGCACGCCGATTGCTATCGGATCCGTCTCCAAAGCGGTCAGCCTGGTAACGGCTAACGAGGGCGGTTCTGCGGACTTAAATTTCTTTGCCGATTATAAAAGTGATGGTGCGCCGATCGCTGTCGGTGCTGCCAACTCAGTCTCTAACTTTGTGATGATTTATAATTAATTAATAGCAGGGGCAACCCTGCTTCCCCTCCGAAATATCGATGGCACAAATATCTATGTTTAAGGTAATAAGACTTATTTCACTCTTTTCTGCGTGCATGCTGGGCATGGCTGCCCATGCGGGTGTGGTAATGGGAGGGACGCGTGTTATTTTTGTGGAAGGCAAAAAGGAGGCAACACTTTCGGTCTCCAATCAGGATAAAAATACGCCGTATCTGGTTGAATCCTGGATAGAGAACTTTGATCAAAATAATCATTCCCGGGTACCATTTATTGTTACGCCACCGCTATTCCGGCTTGATGCGGAAAAAGAGAATCTGTTAAGGATTAATTATCTGGGGATGCCCCTGCCGAAAGATCGTGAATCGGTATTCTGGCTGAATGTGAAATCTATTTCACCGACGCCGCGCGATAAAAGTAACCAGCTTCAGGTCAATATTAAATCGAAATTTAAGCTTTTTTATCGGCCAAAAGATTTGCCGGGTAATCCGGCTGATGCCTGGCAGCAACTCTCATTCCGCCATGAAGGCAATCAGCTGATTGCGCATAACCCAACGCCTTACTTTGTCTCATTTTATTCGCTCAGCGTTAATCATCACGAGATACAGGATCCGGGCATGATTGGCCCTGGAGAAGATCGGCACTGGCGCGTCGCTGATTCCGGCGCAGTGAGCTGGTCTGCAATCAACGACTACGGCGGCATTACCGAACAACGTACGCGCTAGTTGTTATTTGTAATTTATTTTGTTTTAAACCCGGGGCCATCATCAGTGAAAGTTAATCAGCACGCTCAGAGAGGAAAGAGAAGGTACGCAAAGCCGCTTTACGCCTCTCCCTGGTTAATGCTGATTTTGTTCTGCCCGCTGCGTGGTGCTCGTGCGGATGACTATTTTGACCCGGCGGCACTGGAGTTCTCATCCGATCAACATCACGCCACCGATCTCCACTATTTTGCTCGTGAGGGCGGACAGCAACCCGGCACTTATCATGTCACGCTGTTGCTCAACAACAGAGTTATTGATAGCCGCGATGTCAGCTTCGTACAAGGCAGAGCGGGGCTGGTTCCGCAACTGACGGTGGCAGAGCTGGCCGCGATGGGGGTGAACGTTAACGGTTTTTCCGCCCTCACTAATCTGAAGAAAGATGAGGCCATCGAAGAGTTAGGCGATTTCATTCCCGATGCATCGACCCACTTTGATTTCGCGCATCAGCAGTTAAACCTTTCAATTCCACAGATCGCGCTGATGGTGAAAGATCGCGATTATGTCGATCCAGCACGCTGGGATGAGGGGGTATCGGCTGCTTTTGTGAACTATACCTTGTCTGGCAGCAGTAGCCGCAATCACAGGGACCGCTGGAACTCGACGTTACTCAGCCTGCGCAGCGGGGCCAATCTTGGTGCATGGCGGCTGCGTAACACGTCCACATGGCGCTACGATCTGGTCAGTCAATGGCAGTCTCAGACCTCATTTCTGGAGCGGGATCTTAAGGCGCTGAAAAGCCAGTTTCGGGTAGGGGATACCTATACGTCCGGCGATGTTTTTGACAGCGTGCAGTTTCGCGGTATGCAGATCATGTCTGATGACACCATGCTTCCGGAAAGCCAGCGCGGCTTCGCCCCGATGATCCACGGCATCGCCCATAGCAATGCGCGGGTAACGGTGAGCCAGCACGGCTATATGATTTATGAAACCGTGGTCGCACCCGGTGCGTTCGAAATCAAAGATCTCTATCCCACGTCCCAGAGCGGTGACCTTGAGATTACCATTCATGAAAGTGATGGCTCGGTGCGCACCTTCACTCAGCCTTACTCTGCCGTGCCTTATATGCTGCGTCAGGGCCATCTGAAATACGGTGTCAGTGGCGGTCGTTATCACTACTCAGGCAGCAGCAACCTGCGTTCGCCTGAATTTGTGCAATCCACGCTGTTCTACGGACTGCCGCATGACTTTACCGCCTTTGGTGGCCTGCAGGTTGCGCAAAACTATCACGCTGTGGCGGCGGGCCTGGGTAAAAGCCTGGGTGATTTTGGCTCGCTGGGAACCGATGTGACTCTGGCAAAAACCCGTATGCCGGAAGGACAAAGCCGGAGTGGTCAGTCGGTGCGTGTGCAATATCAGAAAAATTTCGCCTCCACCAATACGACCTTCAGCATGGCAAGCTATCGCTACTCTTCCAGCGGTTTTTATGCCTTCAGCGAGGCCAATGCGATGACCAGTCCCGCAAGCTATGTGGCTAACAAACGCAGTCGCTCGGAGATTTCGATCTCTCAGGGTATCGGTGATTATGGCAGCCTCAGTGCCTCCGCTTATGTGCAGCGCTACTGGCGATCAGACAATGAAGATCGCACATTACATCTGGGCTTCTACAGCGATTACAACGCCATTTCGTGGGGCATTGCCTGGTTTTACAACGACTCGACCAGTGCCCGTAAAGCTGACCGTGCGGTCTCTTTCAATGTCTCCATCCCCTTCAGCGCACTGCTGCCAGACAGCTCCGTCAGCTACAGCATGAATGCCACTAATGATGGCGATGTGTCTCAGCAGGTCAGCCTGTCGGGCAGCGCGTTGCAGGACGATAACCTGCACTACAACCTGCAACAGGGTCATGACAGTCAGGGACAGAACGTGAACAGCAACGGTTCGCTGGACTATCGCGGCAGTCGCGGCAGCGTCAGTGTCGGGGTCAGTCACGATCGGCACAGCAGCCAGTTTAACTATGGCCTGTCGGGTGGGATCGTCGCGCATGAACACGGCATTACGTTAAGCCAGCCGCTGGGCGATACCTTCGCGATTGTTCGGGTACCGGATACGGCAGATGTGGGCATCCAGAGCGGCAGCAAAGTGGTCACTGATGGCCGCGGCTATGCGATTGTGCCTTCACTCTCGCCCTACCAGGAAAACGCTATCGAACTGGAAACGGATACGCTGCCCGACAACGTTGACGTCGAACTGGATGGGCAAAAGGCTATCCCTACGCGTGGAGCGATTGTGATGGCCGATTATGCCACCCACGTAGGTAACAGGGTGTTGTTCACCCTTACCTGGCAGGATACTTTTCCGCCCTTCGGTGCGGCTGGCCAGGTCGCACTTGCCGCCGCGGGTAAAGAGAGCAGTACCAGCGGCATCGTGGCCGAAAAAGGGGAACTTTATCTGAGCGGTGTACCGGCTCAGGGCCTCATCGAAGTGAACTGGCAGGATGAGGGAGGGCAGAAAAGCTGTCGCGCACCGTTCCGCCTGCCAGCCGCCACTGGCTCTAACCCGGTCAGGCTGGTCTCTGCGGTTTGTCAGTAATCCACAGGAATTTAAGATGAAATCAGTTCAGCGATTAATGACAGGAATCATACTGATGATCCCGGCGCTGGTTTGTTTGCAGGCGCTGGGGCAGGAGTCCTGTCAGGGTATCAGTCAGGTTGTGGTACAGGTGCAAAACGTCAACTATGTGCCGGGCGCAGCCGATGGCACGGCCATCTCGGCGCAGATGCCTTTGCAAAGCAGTAATGCCTTTACCTGCAATAGAAACAGCGGTGAGCAGGGCTATAACTACAAGGATCTGGGGTTTGAGATTAACGCCGAAGAGTCCGGCTTACAGACGAATATTGCGGGCGGTCATAATACGCCAATATATCGTGTGCCGGGAGTAGATAGCATCGGATTCGCTATTGGTTTCAGGGAGCCCTCCTGGTGCGCCGGTACCTTCTCTGATACCAGCGGCAAGGGCAAAATCAGCTCGATCTGTAATTCCCAGACCGGCCCACAGTTGAATTCTGCACATGACATTACACTTCAGTCCTATGTGGTCTTCTATAAAATCCCGGGCCAGCAATCGCCGCTTAATCCAGGCAATCAACCGGCCAATGTCGGTGAGGTGAATATTGGCAATGCCAGCTTAAAGGTGGGGGATAGTGCAGCCAGTAGTCAGCCGATCAATGATAAGCCGCAGATCTTCCTCTCCAGCTTTACCGTGCAATATGGCAGCTGTGCCGTTGTCACCTCCCAGTCCGTGATTAATGTGGAGATGGGAAAAGTGAGTAAGGCAGAGTTTAGCGGTATCGGTAGCCGGGCGGGAAGTGAAAAAGGTTTTCAGATTCAGGTGATGTGTGAACACAGTGCAGCGGTTAAAGTGGGCTTCTTCGGTATGGCTACTGCGGGTGATAAGGATGCCCTTAGCCTGACGCCACAGAGCAACTCTGCTTCAGGTGTGGGCATTGCCCTGACCTATGGGTCGGGCCTGCAGGTTCCTGAAGGCCAGCGGCTCCCTCTGAATGTGCCCACCGATCAACTGCCGGTGCTGACGACGATCTCCTCACCCAATCAGACGAAGTCGATGGCGTTTAACGCGCAATATATTCAGACCGACGGGCAGGTTATGGCGGGCAAAGCGGACAGCACGGTGACCTTTAACCTGGTTTATAACTAGGTTGTTCAGACGGTGCATTACAGGTGGTAACGGTGTGATGCATGCTGAATGCGCCACATGTTTCTACCCTGAGCGCTGACACAATCATTATCCGTGCCATCTCCTGCAGCTATCGTTAAAACCGGCACAACCCGACCCGCTGTTTTCCCCAATCTCTGTTAAAATTGAACCTCTGCGCCACTTTGCAGGATGCATGTTCGGGAGAAACTATGTTGTGGATTTGGAATGCCCTGATTGTTCTGGTCACTGTTATCGGAATGGAGATAACGGCTGCACTGGCGCACAGATACATAATGCATGGCTGGGGTTGGGGCTGGCATCTGTCACATCATGAACCGCATAAAGGCTGGTTTGAGGTTAACGACCTCTATGCTGTAGTGTTCGCCGCTCTGTCGATTTTGCTCATTTATCTGGGCAGCACGGGTGTCTGGCCGTTGCAGTGGATCGGGGCGGGTATGACGCTCTACGGCCTGCTCTATTTTATTGTGCATGATGGCCTGGTGCACCAGCGCTGGCCATTCCGCTATGTTCCGCGCCGGGGTTATTTACGCAGGCTTTATATGGCGCACCGCATGCATCATGCGGTACGAGGCAAAGAGGGCTGTGTCTCGTTTGGCTTTCTTTACGCGCCGCCGCTGTCAAAACTGCAGGCGACGCTGCGAGAACGTCATGGCGTTAAACGGGGCGCTGCCAGAGATCAGCGGAGCGTGGAGCGTGACGCGCCACCCGGGAAGTAACCGCCTGACCCGATGCCCCCACCAGCAATGCCAGTTTCTCTGGCGTGCTGGTGGACTGGCGTTGATCCCACGCCTGTGAACCCGCCTTAACCACCTTCATACCGATTTTACGATAGACCTGCTGCGCGGTAGCAATCGCCCACGCTGAACGCAGCGGTAAACCCGGCAGGCCAGCCGACGCCGATCGATAATAGGGCTCCGCCGTTTCCACCAGCCGACGGGCGACGCGGCTTAATGCCTGGCGATTTTGCGGTTCGGCCAGATTCTCTCGAGTCAGCCCCTCTTCAGCCAGCCACGTAGCGGGCAGATAGCAGCGTCCCGCTTCAGCATCTTCAACGATATCGCGCGCAATATTGGTCAGCTGAAACGCCAGACCGAGATCGCAGGCGCGATCCAGCGTGGCGTTGTCGCGTACGCCCATAATCTGCGCCATCATCAGGCCAACCACGCCCGCAACGTGGTAACAGTAACGCAGCGTATCATCCAGCGTCTGATAGCGTGTCTCATGCACGTCCATCGCAAAGCCCGCCAGATGATCAAAAGCGTAAGCAGGCAGAATATCGTGTGCCATTGCCACCTCCTGAAAGGCCGCAAAGGCGGGCTCATGCATCTGGGATCCGGCATAGGCCTGACGCGTTTTCATCTCCAGCTGCGCCAGGCGCTGTTCGGCAGATTGCAGCGATGGCGTATCGTTGCTGAATCCCAGTACCTGATCGTCAATCACATCATCACAGTGACGGCACCAGGCGTAGAGCATCAGCACGCTGCGTCGGGTTTTGGCATCAAACAGTTTTGACGCGGTGGCAAAGCTTTTCGATCCCACCTCCATGGTGTCTACGGCATGATCAAGCAGTGACGGACTATTCAAGCCAGATCCTCCAGCATCAATCCTGCGGTAGCCTTGGCCGAGCCAATCACCCCTGGAATACCCGCGCCAGGATGGGTACCTGCACCGACCAGATAGAGATTATTAATATTTTTATCGCGGTTGTGAGGCCGGAACCAGGCGCTTTGCGTCAGGATCGGTTCCACTGAGAAGGCCGAGCCCTGATACGCATTCAGCTCATCGCGGAAATCAAACGGCGTGAAGATGCGATGCGTGACCAACTGGCTACGCAGGCCCGGCATGTAATGCTGTTCCAGATAGTCGAAAATGCGATCGCACAGGCGCGGACCTTCAACGGCCCAGTCGATATCGGCGGTGCCGAGGTGCGGTACCGGCGCCAGCACGTAGTAGCTGCCGCAGCCTTCCGGTGCCAGTGAGGGATCGGTCACGCAGGGCGCATGCAGATAGAGCGAGAAGTCCTCTGCCAGGCCATCTTTGTTAAAGATTTCATCAATCAACTCACGATAGCGCGGACCAAAGCAGACCGTGTGGTGCGCCAGCTGATCGTGATGATGATTCAGGCCAAAATAGATCACAAACAGCGAGTTGCTCATGCGTTTGTTCTGCAGTGACCGTCCCTGCGCCTGCGAAGCGGGGTGCTGGCTCAGCAGTTCGCGGTAGGTGTGAACCACATCTGCGTTGGAGGCAACCGCGCGGGTCGGGAAGACCCGGCCATCTTTCAGGTGCACCGCGGTAATCCTGTTTTCCTGGGTCTCCAGCCGGGCAACGCTGGCATTGAGCTCCACTTCGCCGCCCAGATCTTCAAACAGTTTCACCATGCCCTGCACCAGCGCGCCCGTGCCACCGCGTGGGAACCAGACGCCCCATTCACGTTCCAGCGCATGAATCAGGGTATAGATTGAGGAAGTGGCAAACGGATTTCCGCCCACCAGCAGTGAGTGGAAAGAGAAGGCCTGACGCAGATGCTCATCTTCAATGTAGCTCGCCACTTTGCTGTAAACGCTGCGCCACGCCTGAAGTTTTGCCAGCTGAGGCGCGGCCCGCAGCATATCGCGGAATGACAGAAACGGCACGGTGCCAAGTTTCAGATAGCCTTCAGCAAACACCGCTCGGGAATAGGCCAGAAAGCGACGATATCCTTCAACGTCACGCGGATTAAACGCGGCAATCTGCGCTTCCAGCGCGGGCTGATCGTTGTCATAACTGAACACCTTGCCGGACTCCCAGCAGAGGCGATAAAACGGCTTCACCGGCATCAGCTCGACATAGTCAGAGAGCTTTTTACCCGCCAGGGTGAACAGCTCTTCAATGGCGCTGGGATCGGTGATTACCGTGGGGCCGGCATCAAACGTGAAGCCCTGATCCTGATAGACATAAGCCCGGCCGCCAGGCTTGTCACGCTGCTCCAGCAGTCGGGTGGGAACGCCTGACGCCTGAAGGCGAATTGCCAGAGCCAGACCACCAAAGCCTGCGCCAATTACTGTAGTTCTATTCATTGCATCGCCTGTTGACGGTGAGGAGTCATAATAGCCTGTAACGCCGCCAGAACGGGGACCGGGGGCTTGCCGCTTAAGATGCGCAGCCGATCAGGCAAAGTGAGTTTTCCCGCATAAAAACGGGCGATCAGACCTTCGGGAAGGCCGTAAAAACGTTGCATAACCTGCCAGCGCTGGTCAGCCGGACCCGCCAGAAACAGCATACGGTTCAGCATGCGGAAGAAGCGCTGTTGCTGCCAGGCCTGACTGGCGAATTGCTGAATGGTGGCGTGCAGGGTCTCAGAGGTAAACGTCTGCATCTGCGCCAGCCGGTCAGCCAGCGCGACCGCCAGCGGCAGAGAATAGCCGGTAGTCGGATGGAATAACCCGGCACGCAAACCGCTGCAGGGCAAATCGCGGTTCTGCCAGAAGGCGGCCACGTCGCCAGTCAGCGTAATGGGTAACGCGCCTTGCTCTTCGCGTAGCAGGCGGTCTAATTGCCACCCCTGCTGCGCGGCATAGTCGCGGATATTCTGACGGGCGCGATCGCCTTCCAGCGTGGCGTTATCAATGTAGTGGGTATCTTCAATCAGCAGGGTGTCTGCAGAAAAGGGCAGGCTGTAGACAAAGCGATAGCCTGCCTGCTGATCTACCGTGGCATCCATGATGATTGGCGCAGTCAGGCCATGTGGCTCGCTGAGCTGCCACTCCTGTCCGACAAACGACTGGAAGCCCATGCGCAGCGCGGCATCGGGCTGGTAGCCACGGCCATCAATCACTGCATCACTCTCCAGCACCCGGCCATCGTCCAGCGTGACCGCGCGTGAAGCGATGCTCGCAACCCGGGTATTCAGCAGCAGATCCGGCGCAAACCTGTCGCGGATGACCTGCGCGAAGCGCTCCGCAGTCACGCAAAAATAGCCACTGTTCAGACTGCGACTGCGTTGGGGAAAGCGGACCTCATAACCGGACCAGTGATGTACTACCAGCGGAGCGATCCAGCGATGCTGCGTTTCGGTGAGATCTTCCGCATGAAACGACCAGGTGTGATTGGCACCCGGTTCACGTTCGGCGTCAATCAGCAGAATGCGCAGGGAGGGCCGCTGCTGTCTCAGGCGCAGGGCGATCAGCCCGTTGGCCAGTCCCGCACCCACCAGAATCAGATCATACCGCGGCATAGTCTCTCCTGGTGAGCACCGGCTGGCGGGTCAGCATCGCCTGTTCGACAATGTCCGCCGCCAGGGGGGTTCCGCCCGCCTGACGAAGTGCGCTACGCAGCGTTTTCATCTGCTGAACGTAGCTTTCATCAGCCAGTAAGGTCTGGAGCTGACGCGCCATGGAGTGGCTGGTGGAGAAGCGTGAGGCGCGACGTCCGATACCGTGCCAGACCACTCTGGCAGCCACACCCGGCTGATCAAAGGCCAGCGGGATCGTCAGCAGCGGCGTCAGGTGGTTAATCCCATCCAGCACCGTATTCATGCCGCCGTGCGTAATGGCAAGATCGGCCTGAGCCAGTGCAGCTGCCTGGTCGGCAAAATCGACCACCTGAACATGGCTGGCCTGCGCCAGTTTCTCCGCCTGGAAAGGTGACAACCGACCGCAATGCGCCAGCAATAACTGAGCATCGATCTCCTGGCAGGCGCGGACGATGGTTTTAAACAGGCCGTAGCGATGTCCCTGCAGCGTGCCGAGGGAAGCAAAAATGCGCGGTTTGTCATCATGCGGGAAGTAGCGAGGCTGCGACGCGGCGGGTGCCGGTTCAGTGGTACGCAGCGGGCCAACCGAATGGAAATGATCGGGCAACGCCTGGCGGGGAAAATCCAGTTCCGGAATCAGCTGGCTGATCTGCGCCAGCGGTGAAAAACAGTGATGCAGTTTTTCCCGTGGCGCTAATCCCATCGCATGAGCGTTGCGGGCGATCACCCGATCGTGACGTCGCATCAGCCAGTCATAGATTTTTTCACTGGTGCGATAGCGTTCCCGTGCCTGATCGGTCCTGGCATAGTCAAACGGCATCACGGCCAGCGGGAAATCCGCTTCACGGTTAAGTGGCAGCGCACAGGCAACCGAAACATAAGGCAGGTTCAGCGCTTCTGCCGCCAGTGCACCGGCAGGCTCCATCTGATCGACGATCACGCCATCAATCGCCAGGGTGCTCAGCACCACGGGCAGTTCACGACAGAGCATATCGGTGCTGCGGGCCATCTCATTGATCAGTTTCAGCATTGAGGGGCCGAGAGGATGCGCCGCCAGTTGCAGGGTGTGTGCCAGACTGCCCGCCGGATGCGAGGCTAAACCCAGCGGGAAAAAGCCGATCCGGCTATCGGTGAGTAGCGCGCTAACGTCCGTCTGCTGGATGAAAGTGATCTGGTGTCCGCGTGCGATTAAGGCCTGGCTAAGGTGCTGAAGCGCCTGCACATGGCTATAGAAGGGCGGTGCAATGACCGCAAAGTGGCTCATGCAGCATCCTTAACTGACGGCAGCGAGTTTTTTCTCAAACCAGGCCTGAACAAAATGGTGTGTGGCATAACCGTCCCGGCAGGCCGATAACAGATGCTCGCTGGCGCAGCGCAGATGATCGCGCAGTCGCGTTTCAACCGCCTGTGGTCCCAGCAGATTCACCAGCGTTGATTTCCCCTCATCCTGATGGGCATCTTTACCGGTGTCGGCCATGCCGTCAGTGAGATCGTCCAGTAGCTGGAAAGCCTGACCAAGATTAAGCGAAAAACGATGCAGCTGTTCGCGGGCTTCACCTGAGGCTTCAGCCACGATAGAGGCCATCTGCATGGAGGCGCAGAACAGGGTGCTGGTTTTATAGTGATTGGTCATCAGAATGGCGTCAGCACTGCGTGGCTTGTCACCTTCGGAGAGATCCTTAAACTGCCCCTGTACCAGCCCCTGCATGCCGACTGCATGGGATAACTCTGCGACAGCGTCGGCTCTGGCGGTTGCCGTTAAGCCTTCTGCCGCAGCGACCACGCCGAATGCCTTACTCAGCAGGGCCACCGCGGCCAGAATCGCGACATGTTCACCATACTGGCAATGAATGGTCGGACGTCCGCGACGCAGTTGCGCATCATCCATGCAGGGCATGTCATCCAGAATCAGTGATGCGGCATGCACCATCTCTACCGCGCAGGCGAGATCGAGCAGGCCGGCAGGCGTGGCGTTGCAGCCCAGATCGCGCGCTGCCAGCAACAACAGCAGTGGACGGATACGCTTTCCTGGTGCCAGCGCACCGTCGCGCATGGCAGCGCCCACTAAGTCACGTTCGCTTTCAACCGGTAAAAGCTGATCAAGCCGTTGCTCAATGTCGTTCAACAGGCTGGCTGCATCGCTGTGTATGAAATTGACGTGTTGTTCTGCACAGACCGTCATCATGGCTGTCCTTATCTACAGAGGAAGTCACAGCAGGTCGAATGATTCGATGCCATCTTCAATAATCGTCCCCGACTGCCATAGCATAGTTGGCAGGTTTTCAAAGAACGGCGGGTTAATCCATTACAACTAAGAGTAGTTCACGATAATAAAAATGTCGGAGAATTCAGCAGCCTTCCGCGTTTTGCGGCGATAGCCGGACGGACATTATGCGTGAATTAATCCAGTAATGCGCGCAGCTGTTTCATCACGCTGGCGACATCCTCCGCAGATAATGCGCCATCTTTAGCAAAGCGCACAATGCCTGCCGGATCAATCACCACCACGGACGCGCTTTCCGGCTTAAGATGCCAGCTGTGCGCGGTTACGCCACTGCTGTCGATAATGAATTGCTGCCACGGTGCCGCTTTTTTACTGGAAGCGATGCTGCGCACCACAAAAATGGCACTGCCAGGCAGCGCATCGTCAGTATTCACGATGGTGGTGGTCTGAAAACGGTCACGCGGCAGGCTGGCCTGCTGAATGGCTTCGATTAATCGTGCACTCTGATCCTTCGCTGAGAGACGACCCGCCACATGAATCACCAGACGCACTTTTCCGGTCAGAGTCTGACTGTTCCAGCGCTGATAATTTATGTCGCCCTGATTCAGCACCATTTCGCCTTTATCGGCAACGAAGACAGGTGGTACAGGCTGACCAGGGGTCAGGGTGTGGGCGGTGGCAAAGCCGGAAAACAGCAGGGCAATCATCAATCCATAATGGCGCACGGGTTCCTCACTTCTTTCTCGGTTTGCGTCAGACGCGGTGAACGCTCTCATTAGCAGGCAGAAGATTAGTACCACATCTATGTTTCAGATCAATAAAAGCATTCAGGATTTGGCCTGAAAATGCAGGGGAGATTGTGTTTACAGGAGGTGGGAAATGAGTACAGCATTGATGACATTACCTGAATTTGCCCGTTATATCGGCATTGCCACCCCAACGCTGGCGCGCGCCTTTTGCTGCCGGGGATCGCTGGCGGGTGTGCCGCTGCCGCAGGCGCTGGATGATGCTCCGCTGACGCAACGCCACTGGCTGCGCGATGATGTACGTCAGTTCGATCATGCCTATAAACGGGTTCAGGCGATGCAGCAACGTAGCACGCTTTAATCTGCTTAAAGCAAGAGATGAGCGCGGGAAGTTCCCGCGCTTTTTTATGCAAAATTATCGGGCTTTATCAGGAAGCAGACCAGATTGGCATCCCGATCGCCCACGATCTCAATGCTGGAATCCAGCCCGCTGACGGCATCACCGCGACTCAGTCGCAGATCGCCGACGCGAATAATCCCTTCAAGCACGGTGAGATAAGCGACAAAGCCCGGCATCGACGGCACGTCCAGCGTATGGTTGCGCTCAAGCAGTGTGTCGAAGATGTAGACTTCCTGGCGCAGTTCCAGCGGCGCATCAGACTCTTCCGGCCCGGCCAGTTCGGTCCAGCCATTGGTCATAATGCCCTGATCGCGCTCCAGCACCTGGGTCATCGCTTCACCGCCCTGCTGTGCAGGCCGGATAACCGCCTGTAACAGCTCCGCTTCATATAACGGCACCGACTCTTCGTATTGAACGCCATCACCCGCGTTCACCACCATCACGCGTTTTGCAGAGAGCTGGGTACGTTCGCCATTACTGTCCTGATGCTGCATCGAACCACGCCACAGGTAGGTGAAAACTTCTTCATCCTGATGCTGCTGCATCGGAATCCGGGCATCGAGTTTTAGCGACATCAGATCAACACTGACCAGCGGGCTTAACGCCTCGCCAGGACGCTGGCGACGGACGGTAAAAGGACCGTACTCAAACAGTTGTTCAGGATTAGCTCGCACAATGTTCATGATTTGCTCTCAAATAAAGTGACTCATAACAACGATCATAGACCTCAGGCGGAGAATGAGAAGCCGGGAGTTTTGCCCGGCTTCGTCAGTTATTTTGAATAACAGAGTGTTCGGCGTCTTGCCAGCTTACTTGCCCTGTTCGTCGCTCTCACCGAGGAAGAAATACCAGAGTGGAATCGACAATAGCCCGGTAAAGACCGTGGAGTAGAGCAGGATCATCATCGCCTGGGTGATATACATGGTCAGCGACCAGTGACTGAAGGGGATCTGATACTGATCAATCACTCCGCCAATCATCGCATTCGCCATCACCGTAATGACAATCAGCGCCAGCACCGTCACGCTGCGCAGAAAATAGCGCATCTCTTTGCGCTTCCCGGCAAAACGCGACTGGACGATGGCCAGCGGCGACTGCTTGTCCGGGGCGACATCCACGCGAACGACCGCGGCGCGCTGTGCGCTGCGCCAGCGCTGAATATCCAGCAGCACCAGCACCAGCAGGCTGATACCCATAACGGGCAGGGCATATCCCAGCGCCAGCATCACTATCAGACTGGTGCCCTGCGCATAGCGCGGCAGCGCCAGCCAGGCGGATAACAGCGTCTGCGAGGGGTTGAGCTGCGGAACAGCCGGGCGACGAATCCACCACATGCGGTAGCCCAGCACAATCATTGTGCAGAGTCCAAAGCCAGACAGCGCCAGAATCAGCTGATTAGGCAGGCCAAACAGCACGCCCATATGCGCATCCACGCCCCAGCGGGTCAGTTTCGCCACCAGCGGGAAGCTGGCGAACTCAACGCGGTCGACCACGCTAAAATCAGTCGGGTTAATTGAAACCGCATCGACCTGGCTTGGCCAGCTGCGGTCAATCTCCGAAACCGTCCACGCCTGTTCAGCGTTCTTAGGCTGGCGTAGTTCCAGTTTCGCTGCGTGCAGTCCGGCCTGACGCGCCGCTGCCAGCGCCTGATCCCAGCTGGCATTCGGCTGATTGAGAATCACCGGCGCAGCGGTTTTCGCTGGCATGGTCATTCCGGACATCGTCATCCCTTCCATCGCGCCGCGATGGTCAGCATGGGGATCGGCGGCTTCAGCGGGCGCGTTACCGTTCAGTGCAGTATTGACCTGCGGCGTTTTCCAGCCAAAGTCGCTGCGCATCTTTTCAATATTATTGCCCGCCCACTGTGACCAGGTCAGTCCGGTTACTGAAAAGAACACCAGTCCGATTGTCAGCAGCAGCCCCAGCGTGACATGCCAGTGACGGGTTGCCGCGAAGCCGCTCCGTCCTTTACTGCGGGTGCGCGGCGGCCGGGTGCCGGACCATAAGACAATCCCACCCAGCGCGGCGACCCACAGCCAGGAGGCTGCCAGTTCACTGTAGTTTCGGCCAAAATCACCCAGCAACAGGCCGCGATGCAGCTGATCCAGCCACATGCGCAGCGGCAACACACCGCTGGTGCCATACACCGTCATATCGCCTTTCACCTGCAGGGTGTAGGGATCAATAAACAGCGATCGTGATTCCGATGGGCCAAGCTGTGGCTCGGCAAACTGCACGCGGGTCGTATCCTGCGGGCCGGGTGCCGGACGCACAGCGTAAATGCGTGCTGATTCACCGGCACGGGCTCGCGCAGCGGCAATCTGGGCGGACAACGGTTGGGCCTCACCCTGGGCGTCGGTGGTCAGGGCATCATGGTAGATAGCCTGTTCCAGTTGCGGCGTCAGAACGTAGAGCGTGCCGGTGAGTGCCGCAACAAAAATAAACGGCGCAATAAACAGGCCGATATAAAAATGCAGGCGGCGAAAGAGATTAAACACCGTGCCGCGCGGTGCAGGGGACATTTCCTGAGAAGAGGACATAGCATTCCACACTTTTCAAAAGACAAAGACGATCAGGTGACGTTGTCACGCAATCGGATTAGTAAGCAGTGAGTGTGACGAGATAAAGGGTGGCGCGCGCGGTCGATGAAGACGCAACAGCCGTTGCCATTGGGGTGGATTGATAGCCGCTGGCGGCGGGGCGCGGCTGATCAGGCACATCCACCAGATAAACGGGATAAAAACCCAGAGCATCAGCGGAACATGCACCAGCAGATCGCAGTAGCCACAGGCAAAGCCCGGGCCCATCATCATCCCGTGATCAGCCATCGACATCTCGCTGTGATGATCCATCATCGGCATCTCTGCGCTCATGATCGAAGCGCCTTGCATCCTGGCATGATGTTCAGCGAGATTCTTTGAGATCATCGGTGCAACAAACAACAGCAGCACGGCCAGTATCGCAATACCGGCGGTGAATCGTTGTCTGAGTGAAGATCCCGGCATGATTTCAACGGTCGTATGAGGTCAGAATTCAGGGCGGCAGTGTAACGCGAAGGGAATAAAAGAGTTAAATAAAGTGGCATTTGTTCCGAAAAAATTCGCACTCTTTGAACATTTTCACTTTAATTTCAGCATCATTTAACTTAGTTGTTACTCGCGGTGCACATACAAATAACATTAATCATTCGCCTGCGGTTTAACCAAACCTGATGAAGGAATAAAAAATGAAAATTGTAATGCTGGATGGTGACACGCTGCCGGTACCCCTGCCGACCGGTCAACAGCAGGCTGACTGGGAGATGCGCGCGCAGACTCCGGCTGAAGACATTGTGTCTTCGCTGGCGGGCGCAACGGTCGCTATCACCAATAAGGTGCCGTTGCGGGCTGACACACTGCAACAACTGCCTGAACTGCGTTTTATCTGTGTCGCAGCGACGGGCTATGACTGTATCGATCTTGATGCCTGCCGCGCACGCGGCATCGTGGTCAGTAATGTTCCAGGCTATTCAACTCAGAGCGTTTCAGAGGCGGTGATAGCCGCGATTTTTGCCCTGCGCCGTCAACTGATGGCTTATGCCAGCAATACCCGCATCGACTGGCCCCAGGCTAAGCACTTCTGTGTGCATCATCAGCCGATAGGGGATATTGGCGGTGCCACGCTGGGCATCGCGGGCAAAGGCGACATCGGCCAGGCGGTCGGCAGGCTGGCCCAGGCGCTGGGAATGCAGGTGCAGTACGCCGAGCGAAAAGGCAGTGAAAGGGTGCGTGACGGTTATATCAGCTTTGAGCAGATGCTGGCGACCAGCGACATCATTTCGCTGCACTGCCCGCTGAGTGACAGCACCCGCCAGATGATTGATCGCGAGGCGCTGGATAAAATGAAGCCACAGGCGCTGCTGATAAACACGGCACGTGGCGGACTGATTAACGAAGCCGATCTTGCTGCCGCGTTAAAGCAGGGGCTGATTGGTGGTGCGGCGCTGGATGTGCTGAGCAGCGAGCCGCCCGCTCCGGATAATCCGCTGCTGGCGGATCTGCCAACTCTGCTGCTGACACCGCACATCGCCTGGGCAAGTCGCAGCGGCGTGGAGAATCTGGTGGCTGGCGTGATGGCCAATATCGCGGCCTTTATTCAGGGCGAGCCAATTAATGTGGTGAGCTGAGTCAGATGGAATAGTTTTTAATGCCCGACATGGGTTGATATTCAGAGCAACCTCGTAGATTTCAGGAAAAGCCTTTTACGCGCTTTAGTCATCAGGGTATTAATTTCGTTATTTCCATCAGGACTTTAAACGTTCGTGCGCTACAGGAATTAGCGTCTTTTACTGGCTGAATCAGCCGTTGTAAGCGCTTCAGGAACAGAAAGGATTCTGGCCAGTGAAAAAGAAGAACAGCACGCCTGTGCCTCATGATGCCACTTTCCGGCAATTTCTGACTCAGCCGGATATTGCCCGGGATTTCATGGAGCTGCATTTGCCGCCAGAGCTGCGCATATGCTGTGATCTCAGCACGCTGAAACTGGAGTCGGGGTCGTTTGTCGAGGATGACCTTCGGCAGTACTTTAGCGACGTGCTTTACAGCCTTAAAACAACCGCTGGCGATGGATATATCCATGTACTCATTGAGCATCAATCTGTGCCAGACAAACATATGGCATTTCGGCTGATGCGTTATGCCGTGGCTGCCATGCAACGCCATCTTGAAGCAGGGCATAAGCGGTTGCCGCTGGTGATTCCCATCCTGTTTTACACTGGCAGACGCACTCCCTATCCCTATTCGACCCGGTGGCTGGATGAGTTCGATGCCCCGGCGCTGGCGGACAGGCTTTACAGCCGTAGTTTTCCGCTGGTCGATGTCACGGTGATTCCTGACGATGAGATCATGCAACATCGCAGCATGGCGGCTCTGACCCTGTTGCAGAAGCATATCCGGCAGCGTGATCTGGCTGAAATGATGGACAGGCTGGTAACCATTTTGCAGGCTGGCTATCACTCTTCATCACAGGTGATAACGCTGGTACACTACATTGTACAGGCGGGTGAAACATCGGACGCCAAAGCCTTTGTACGGGAGCTGGCACAGCGTGTGCCCCAACACGAGAACGCACTTATGACTATCGCACAACAGCTTGAGCAGATAGGGCTTGAGAAAGGCATTGAACAGGGTATTGAACAGGGACGTACAGAAGGTAGTCGTGGAGCAAGCCTCAGAATTGCCCGAACCATGCTGAAGAGTGGAATGGATCGCAATACCGTTATGCAGATGACTGGTCTGAATGAAGACGATCTGGCGCAGATTTCGCACTAATTAATTTTTTGAGTTCTGATTATCGCTGACGACTCAAATCGCCAGCGCACTACACGGAAAATGCAAAATCAGCTTCCTGAAATCATGGGAATCCCGCCGCATTTCATCATGGCGAGCCTGTGACTTGCGCGCTCAGACTCAGAATATCGATCGCCCCAGCTTCTCGGTCAGCAATTCCAGCACAGCGGTACCGGCCAGAGAATTGCCCGCGCTATCCAGCCCAGGCGACCAGACGGCAATGCTCATCTCACCTGGGATAATGGCAATAATCCCGCCACCCACGCCCGATTTTGCGGGCATCCCGACCCGCCACGCGAATTCGCCTGCGCCGTCGTACATCCCGCTGGTGATCATCAGTGCGTTAATCTGCCGCGCCTGACGTGGAGTAATCATCTGGCTGCCATCCAGCGTTTTGCCCTGATTCGCCAGATAGATAAACGTGCGGGCCAGCTCAACGCAGTTCATCGACAGCGAACAGTAGTGGAAATAGGTCTGCATCACGCTGGTGACATCGTTATCGAAATTTCCAAACGACTTCATCAGCCAGGCGATCGCTGCATTGCGGGCCGAGTGTTCGAACTCAGAGCGGGCAACGTGGCGATCATAATTGATATCGGACTGCTGACTCAGCTGGCGCACAATTTCCAGCATTCGCTGACGCGGGGCGGTCAGTCGGGTTTCCAGCAGATCACAAATCACCAGCGCACCGGCATTAATAAACGGATTACGCGGCTTGCCCTGTTCCAGCTCCAGCTGAACCAATGAATTAAATGGCTGGCCAGAAGGCTCTTTGCCGACCCGCTGCCAGATTTCGCTGTCCTCATAGCGGGTCAGTGCTACGGTCAGAGAGAGTGCCTTGGAGATCGACTGAATCGAAAAGCGCATCTCAGCATCGCCCGCCTGAAAGAGGGTGCCATCACGCAGGCAAACCGCTATTGCCAGATGATCGGCAGCCACATCCGCCAGCGCAGGGATATAGTCAGCCACCTTTCCCTGATGGATCAGCGGACGCACCTGATCCAGGATCTCCTGCAGCAGAGCATTATTCAGTTCAGACACGCACATTCTCCCGTCGATTCCCGCCGACCCGTGATGCTAAGCATCCGCGATCGGCGAGTCATTTATTGTTAACGGCTCCGCCGCATTTTCAGCTAATGGGTTTTGACTGCGCTGCCAGCGGAGCCAGCAGCATCTGTAACAGGCTCAGCATTGCCAGCACGCTGAAGGGCAGCGTCCAGTTACCGCTCTGCTCATGGAGCACGCCAAAGAACAAAGGGCCGAGTGCCGCCAGCGCATATCCGACACACTGTGCCATGCCCGACAGCTGTGACGCCTGACGGTGATGGGTGGCTCGAAGATTAAACAGTGAGAGGCAGAGCACCAGTGATGCGCCTGCGCCCAGTCCGGCCAGTGTCAGCCAGATGACGGCCCACTGCGGATTGAGCAAGAGGCCCAGCATGCCGAGGAAAATGCCTGTTGAAGCAATGAACGCGGTAAGCCGGGCATCTTTTACGCGCTTCAGCGCCACCATGCAGCCCAGGTTAGCGACGATCGCAATTGCCTGATACCAGAACAGCAGCCAGCCTGCGTGGGCCTGACTGAAGCCGTTATCCTGGGCAAACAGCGTAAACCAGTCAATCAGGGTATAAAACGCCAGCGATTGCAGCGCCATAAACAGTGCGATTTGCCAGCCGCCTGCCGTTCGCCACGGATGGCGATATGCAACGGGCGCGTCGGCGGACGCTGCGGTTGACCGCCGTTGACGTAACAGCGGCAGCCAGACGAGTAGCGCAATCAGCCCCGGTAGCGCCCAGACAACCAGCGAGAGTCGCCAGCCTGCCGCTGAAAGCTGGCTCAGCGGAACGGCAATGCCAGATGCCAGGCTGGCAGTAATCGACATGGTGGCGGCATAAAGGCCAATATATTTAGCGGTGTGGGCGGTGAAATCGCGTTTAATCAGTGGCGGCAGCAGCACGTTGGCGGCGGCAATACCTGCGCTGAGCAACAGCGTTCCGCTCCACAACGCCGCTTCAGCAGGCTGCCAGCGCAACAGCGAACCGGCAGTGATCAGGCATAGCGCGCCCCATAAACTGCGCTCAAGCCCGACGCGATTTCCCAGCCAGGCGGCCAGTGGGGCGAGCAGGGCAAACAGCATCAGTGGAATAAAGTTAAACAGACCCGCTTCACCGACACTCAGGCCAAAGGTCTGGCGGATATCCTGTAGTACCGGGCCGATGACAGTAATGGGCGCACGAAGATTAGCCGCGGTCAGCAGCAGGACGAACAAAAAAAATGTGGCGCTGGAATACGCAGCGAGAGGTTTAGCTGGGTGTTGTACAGGCATCATGGCAGGGATCATCACATGCAGCAGTGCTGCGGGGGCGTTGGTTGACGTTAACGCTTACGCATCAGAATTGATGTCTGGGCGCTACTTTACTGACCGGTTAGCAGCGTGTAAAGCCTTGTTATGCGATGAAATAGCGTAATTGAGATCTCACAGCAGCGATCGCCTTGTGACAGGATCAATGGAATTCAGGTTCAGGGAAATGACCGCAGTCGTTCTGGCTGGGATTGGAGCCTGGCTGGCAGGTCTGCTGGCGGGTTTCGGCCGCCGGAACCGGTTTTTCAGCATGCCATGGGGCACTACAGGCACTGAGAAGAGAAACCAGAATCATCACACTGATAACGCGCATATCCGCTCCTTATTAACCGTCATGAACAAGGCCACGTCGGTGATCGGCGGTTTGCAGGTCAGGGACGTCTTACCTGAGTGTGGTATCTAAGGGGATAATGTCAATTAAAACAGAGCAAACATCAGCGCGACAGGAAAACTCATCGGCCAGGTGGCCCCCACCAGAAAGGCGCTCAGCAGTTTGATGCTCAGCTTATCTTTGGCGATGAAGAACGTGATCAGCGTAGCGATCAATGCAACAACGGCATAGAAAATTAGCATACCCTGGTACAGTGTCATTGATATCTCCGCAGCGTCATTAAGGTTTTCGCTGCGCATGATGCGGATTTTTGTGATCCAGATCAAGTGAATCAGGGTTTAGCATCTAAAGAAATCATGGGTAAGGGCAGTTGGTTCGCTCGCTGAACTTCACCGTAACAGCGGGCGATTTCAGGCTGAAACCAGGCAGGATAAACGCGGCTAAAACCTTGGCTGATGCCGTCAGCCAGACTCAACAACCTCTGGCGAAGGCTCCCGGATTAAGCGTTGCCATGACGTAAAAAAGCCCGCCAGCGAGGACGGGCCTGTTATCGGCAGTGCATCACTACAGGATATGCGCTTTAACTCTGGCGGTATAACGCCATCACGTCCTCCAGGTCCGGCGTACGTGGGTTGCCGCCGGTGCAGACATCATCCAGCGCGGCCTGTGCCAGTGCAGGTATATCCGCTTCTTTTAAGCCCACTTCACGCAATGAGCGGGGAATACCCACATCGCGACAGAGCTGACGCACCGCGGCGACCGCCGCTTCCCGTGCCTGATCAAGCGACAATGACTCAACCTGTTTCACACCCATTGCACGGGCAATGTCGCGATATTTTTCGCCAGTGCCTGAGGCATTCCACGCCATCACCTGCGGCAGCAAAATGGCATTGGCTACGCCGTGCGGGACATTGTAAAAGGCGCCCAGCGGGTGTGCCATGCCATGCACCAGACCAAGGCCGACATTAGAGAAACCCATACCGGCCACATATTGTCCCAGCGCCATCTGCTCAACCGCCTCAATATTTCCTGCCACCGATTCGCGCAGTGACTGGCTGATAATCTCAATGGCTTTGAGGTGCAGCATATCGGTCAGGGTCCAGGCTCCGCGTGTGATGTAGCCTTCAATGGCATGGGTTAAGGCATCAATACCGGTCGCAGCCTTCAGCGACGCTGGCATGCTCGCCATCATCTCCGCATCAATGATCGCCACTTTCGGAATGTCATGGGGATCGACACAGACAAACTTACGGCGATTCTCTTCATCGGTAATGACGTAATTAATCGTCACTTCTGCGGCGGTGCCTGCCGTGGTCGGGATGGCGATGATCGGCACGCACGGATGACGGGTGGGGCTGACGCCTTCCAGGCTGCGGACATCTTCAAACTCAGGGTTATTAATAATAATGCCGATCGCCTTGCTGGTATCCTGTGGTGAGCCCCCGCCAATGGCGATCAGGTAGTCGGCACCTGACTCTCTGAACACCGCAACACCCTGCTGCACAACCCGAATGGTAGGATTCGGCACCACCTCATCATACACCGCCCAGTCAAGCTGATGTTGCGCCAGCAGATCGGTCACCCGCTTCAGCGCACCCGCCGCGACCAGCGCTTTGTCAGTGACGATCAGTGCTTTTCGCATCCCGCGACGTTGTACCTCTTCCGGCAAATGGCGCAAAGCACCAGCACCAAACCAGGCGGTTTCATTGAGAATCATACGTTGGGCCATTAAAACATCCTCTGTTAACAAATGAATTTTTACCATCCGTGATCCCCGGTTCATGTTCTGCGCAGAACCTCTCACTTTCAGGTAAAGACATTTGATAAAAATCAATCAATTAGTAAAAATCATTGCGCCTGTGTCAGCTGGTTTTCGTGCGGTATGTCTGAAATCAGGCTACAGACCTGTTGATGGATTTCTCACTGTCGTCAGTGGTATGTAACACTGGGTCATCAGCAAACCTGCATGCCTATGAGGAAATAAGACATGACCCGATTCGTAATGAATAAAAAGGATGATCTCGTTGACAGCGCGTTAGATGGCATGATTTACGCCAGCCCATGGCGCAATCTGGTCCGGTTGCAGGTCGATCCGCGCATTCGCATCGTGATGCGTAATGACTGGCAAAAACAGCAGGTCGCGCTGATTTCCGGTGGTGGTTCAGGCCATGAACCGGCCCATGTCGGCTTTATCGGCAAAGGGATGCTGACAGCTGCCGTCTGTGGCGATGTTTTTGCTTCCCCCAGCGTTGACGCGGTTTACAACGCCATCATCAATATTACCGGTGAGGCGGGATGTCTGCTGATTGTGAAAAACTACACCGGGGATCGCCTCAACTTCGGTCTGGCGGCAGAAAAAGCGCGCAAAGCGGGATTCAGCGTCAATATGGTGATTGTCGGTGATGATGTTGCGTTGCCCGATAACCCTCAGCCACGCGGCGTCGCGGGCACGTTGCTGGTGCATAAAGTGGCGGGCTTCGTCGCAGAGCGGGGTGATGACCTGACGGCGGTGACCGAGGCAGCAGAGGCAGCCAGTCGTGCTATCGCCACCATGGGCGTTGCGCTCTCAAGCTGCCATCTGCCGGATGAACAGACCGGCCAGCGGGTGCCAGACGGAAGCGTTGAAATGGGGCTGGGGATTCACGGCGAACCGGGTGTTGACGTCATGCAGACGCAAAACAGTCAGCAGATTGTGCAGCACCTGCTGGAGAAAGTGATGCCGGACAACGATCAGCCACGCGCGCTGTTAATCAATAATCTTGGCGGCATGTCCGCGCTGGAGATGAGTCTGGTCACGCGTGACCTGATTGAGTCGCCGCTCAGCCGGGGCAGTGATTATCTGATTGGCCCGGCTCCGCTGATGACCGCGCTGGACATGAAGGGCTTTTCCGTCACCTCCATGACGCTGACGCCGTTGTTCGAGGAGGCGATTTGCGCGCCGGTTGAGGTCACCGGCTGGGTTCAGGCGGTTAAAGTCGCACCGCTGCAGCCGGTTAACGCGACAAAAGAGGCAACAGCGCATCCGGCGCAACCCTCAGATAACCCGACCGTCGCTGCGTTTGTTAACAGCATCTGTGAAACCCTGATCGCCAGCGAAAGCGAGCTGAACAAACTGGATGCGCAGGTCGGTGATGGCGATACCGGTTCGACCTTTGCTGCTGGCGCACGCCAGATCCAGCGCGAATGTACAGATAATCAGCTGCCGTTAAATGCCTTGCCCGATCTGCTCGCGGTGACGGGTGAGCGACTGGCGACGGTGATGGGCGGCTCCAGCGGCGTACTGATGGCGATCTTTTTCACCGCTGCTGCGCAGCAGCTGGCCGAAGGCGATGCGCTGCCCGCGGCCCTGCAACAGGGTCTGGAGAAGATGAAGCAGTATGGCGGGGCACAACCAGGAGATCGCACGCTGATTGATGCGCTGCAACCGGCAATCGAGGTGCTGGTGGCGGGTAAATCGCTGGCAGAGGCGGCTGATGCGGCACAGCAGGGCAGTGATGCAACCGCCAGCATGGGGAAAGCAAAAGCGGGCCGATCATCCTATCTTAACAGTGCTAACCTCAACGGCGTGTCTGATCCGGGTGCCGTCGCTGTCGCCAGAGTCTTTGCGGCATTAAAAAAACTTTAGTGCTGTCACGACGCTAAACGCGCCTGGAGAAAGGCCAGTAACTGGCGGTTTACTTCGCTGCGCTGACGGTGCTGCGGGTAAACCGCATTCAGGGAGAGCGGGGGCGGCAGATAGTCGTCCAGCACGGTCACCAGCTCACCGCGTTGCAGGGCTGTCTCAACAATAAAGGCGGGTAACAATACCAGTCCTAAGCCTGCCAGTGCGGCATCACGCAGGACCTCGCCATTGTTACTCACCATCGGGCCCTGAACCGCCAGCCACTTGGGTTTACCATTGACCTGCAGTTCCCAGCCATTCTGACCTTCACGTCCGTAGCGCAGACAGGCATGTTGCAGCAAGGCTTCTGGCTGCTGCGGCACGCCTGCCCGTTCCAGATAGCGGGGGCTGCAGCAGATAACCCGCTTCAGCTCGCCGAGCGGACGGGCAATCAGCGTGGAATCAGCCAGCGTACCGATGCGAATCGCCATATCAACGCCTTCGCCAATCACATCGGCATAGCGGTCAGCCAGCTCAATATGAAACTGCAATGACGGATGGTGGCTTAGAAACTCGGCAATCAGGGGGGAGAGGTGGCTCATGCCAAAGGACATCGGCAGATTGATTCGGAAGGTGCCGCGCAGCGCCTGCTGCTGCTCTGACACTGCCAGTTGCGCTTCCTGAATCTCATCCAGAATGCGCTGAGCATGTTGCGCGAACAGTAAACCTGCATCCGTTACAGACAGCTTACGGGTGTTACGGATCAACAGTCGTACCCCTAATGATGCCTCCAGCGCAGCCATACGGCGGCTGACATACTGTTTCGATAGCATCAGATGCTCAGCTGCTGCAGTAAAGTTGCCAGCATGCATTACCGCAACGTAAATCCGGAGATCTTCAATCTGCATAGTGTCCACTTATCGGTGACAGTGACGATGATTCAGGCGAAACTTCAGCCAGACGCGTTAACTTATATCGGGTAATGCGTCACAGGGCAACGCGTCAGCTCTCTCAGCCAGCGCGACGGAGATCATAGATTTGCCGTTTCCTTACCCCTGAACAGGCGGTCAGTCGGGTCAATCGCGTTAAAGCCGTTATAGTAATCAGGCTGTGACGCAATCCATACGGAACATAATCTCTTGAGTAATCTGATAAGGAGTGGCTGGTGAAAAAATTACTCTGCGCGACGGTGCTGGCCATTTTGCCAATGACCACGCTGGCGGCGTCGGTATTTACGCTGCAATCACAAGACTTCAGCGATAATGCGCTACTGGATAAAAAGTTTGCCGGTGCCAATAAAAGTAATCCTTCCTGTACCGGTGAGAATATCTCTCCCGAATTGAACTGGTCTGCGATTCCGGCGGGCACCCGCAGTCTGGCTCTTCTGATGACCGACCCGGTCGGGGCCAAAGGGCTCGGCGTTACCCACATGGTGGCCTATAACATTCCCGCCAGCCGCTCGTCATTTGCGCAGGGGGCTCTGACAAAGGGCAAGGACTACACCGGCGGAAAAAATACCCCAGGGACGCTGCACTATTATGGTCCTTGTCCGCCTGCAGGCAGTGGGCTGCATCACTATAACTTTGTGCTGATCGCCACCGATTTGCCGGTGGGTCAGTTGAAAGCGGGGTTAACCCAGGCAGAGCTGGTTGCACAGCTAAAAGGCCATGCGCTGGGCGCGGCCAGCACCGTTGGCCGCTTTAGCAATGAATGACCTGCACGTATGCAGAGGCAGCGCTGAATAGCCTGCCTCTGCGCGCAGCGGGTCAGTCGCCACTGAACATCTCGCGGATGCGCGACGCAATGTGATGGGTGTGCGTCTCCAGCGCGAAGTGGCCGCTATCCAGCATCTCGACCACCGCCTGTGGATTATCCCGCTGCCAGGCCACTGCGCCCGGTGGAATAAAGAACGGATCGTGCTTGCCCCAGATCACCAGCGTTGGCACCTGCTGCTGGCGAAAGAAAGCCTGAAATTCCGGATAACGTTTCAGATTACTGGCGTAATTGAGAAACAGGGCCTGCTGAATATCTTTGTTACCGGGGCGCTCCATCAGCAGAGTATCCAGGGTATAGGTTTCCGGGGCGATCTGCTGCGGATCGCTCACCCCATGCAGATACTGCCACTTCACCCCTTCCAGCGTCAGGATGGCGTCACGGATCACCTGACCATTTGCTTCGCTGGGATCGTCCCAGTAGGCGCGGACCGGCGCCCAGGCCTCTCCTAATCCCTCCAGATAGGCGTTACCGTTTTGTGATATCAGTCCGCTGACGCGATCGGGGTAAGCCAGTGCCAGTCGCAGACCGGCAGGTGCGCCATAGTCGAAAACATACATCGCATAACGTTCCAGCCCCAGTGCATCGACAAAGGCGGTCAGCGTCTGGCCCAGCGCGTCGAAGGTCCAGGAATAGTTGCGCTCAGCAGGCACTTCAGTGAAGCCAAAGCCCGGCATATCGGGTGCGATGAGATGAAATTTATCGGCCAGAAGCGGGATCAGATTGCGGAACTGATGTGAAGAGGTGGGAAAGCCATGCAACAGCAGCAGTACCGGCAGGGAAGGATCGCCCGCTTCGCGATAGAAAATATTGACGCCATCGGCCTGCTGGTAACGATACGAAATGGATTGATCACGCATGCTGAACTCCTGTAACTGGTTAAATGATATTTATGGGGTTACCAAGAGTCATTATGCAGCCAGAATGTAACCTGTCAAATCAATTTATAATGGTTACAAAAGATGCGGTGTAACTATTCAAATAGTACTTTGTCGGTTACAGTGGCATCAGCAGAGTTAACAAGGGAGGCAATATCATGGCGGAAACGCAATCACACACCGCCCAGGGACCGTGGTTTCTGGCCGATCATCCGGCGCTGGATTTCATCAATACCGTGGCCATCGTGGAAGGCCAGCCGCACGACTTCTGGCAAACCGATCAGGATGTTGAAGCCTGGCTACACCAGGCCGGACTGGCACCAGATGCCCCGGCTCCGCAGCATGAACCGGGTGCGCTGTTGGAAGCAGCGCGTCACTTACGTCAGATCATTCGTGATAACGTGCAGCAGCACAAAGCGGGAGAGGGCGTTGATATTCAGGCGCTGAACGCCTGGCTGGGTGAAGCGACCAGCCATCTGCAAATGAACGGGGAGCCGGGCGCCTTAAAAATCAGGCGGGTTTATGCGGGCCAGAGTGTGATGCAGCGGCTGGGACAGGTTGCGGAACAGGCTGCAATGTTGCTGGCGCAGGAGGATTTCAGCAGAGTCCGTGGCTGTGAACATCCCGCCTGTACACTGTGGTTTTACGATCGCACCAAAGCGCATCGCCGTCGCTGGTGCAGCATGGCGCTGTGTGGCAATCGGGCGAAAGTGGCGCGTTTCAGGGCAGTTAAATCAGCTGGGTAAACAGATCGGATGGCAGATAAAAAAACACCCTGCAGAGCAGGGTGTCAGAACAGTTATTTCGCGGTGGTCGCTGATGGCTTGTGCCGCTTGCGCAGCTTGTCGATCAGGCGATGCGCTTCCGCTTTGGTCGCTACCGCAGGGGATGAACCGGTCAGCGGTTGACGGGCTGTTTCACGTACCGTCAGAATGGTGAGCAGGCCAATCACGCCCGCGCCCATCATGTAGTAAGCTGGCATCATATTGTTTTTAGTGGTATCCACCAGCCACGCGGTAATCAGCGGTGTGGTACCCCCAAACAGCGATACCGACAGGTTGAAGCCGATGGCCAGCGCACTGTAACGGATATCGGTAGTAAACAGCGCAGGCAGCGTCGAAGGCATAGTGCCGCTGAAGCAGGTGTGCAATACACCCAGAATCATCAGGCCGCCAAATACCGCCCACATATTACCGGACCCGATCAGTATAAAGCTCGGGATGGCGAGCAGGATCAGACCCACCGCACCAAAGGCAATCACCGGACGACGACCGATGCGGTCAGTCCAGCGACCCCACAGCAGCGTCAGCGGCATCATCACGAACATCGCCACCATCACCAGCAGCAGGCCACTTAACTCTGGCAGACCCAGCACGCCGGTCAGATAGCTCGGCATGTACGAGGTCAGCATGTAGTTAGAGACGTTAAACAGCAGCACCAGACCGATACATTTCATCATCGGTGCGCGGTATTTGCTCAGCATCTGCATCAACGTCAGACGCGGCTTGCTTTGCTCCAGTGCTTCCTGTTTTTCCATGTGCTGCTGGAAAGCCGGAGTCTCTTCCAGCTTCAGTCGCACATAGAGACCAAACAGGCCCAGCGGCGCGGCGATAAAGAACGGCACGCGCCAGCCCCAGGACATCATCGCCTCATTCGACATCACGGTGGTCATCACCGTGACCAGGCTGGCACCCAGCAGGTAACCGCCGATGGTGCCGAATTCCAGGAAGCTGCCCATAAAGCCCCGGCGTTTATCGGTAGAGTACTCCGCGATAAAGGTCGCTGCGCCACCATATTCACCGCCGGTTGAGAAGCCCTGAATCAGACGTGCCACCAGCAGCAGAATCGGTGCCATGATGCCTATTGAAGAGTAAGCCGGGATCAGACCGATACAGAACGTACCAATCGACATCATGATCATCGTCATCGCCAGCACTTTCTGCCGTCCGATGCGGTCACCCAGCGGGCCAAATACCAGGCCACCAATCGGACGGACCAGGAAGGCCGCGGCAAACGTACCAAAGGTGGCGATCAGCTGCACCGCGTTGTTGGCATCCGGGAAGAAGACTTTGCCGATGATCACGGCGAGATAGCTGTATACGCCAAAGTCGAACCATTCCATCGCATTACCTAACGCAGCTGCGCCAACTGCACGCTTCAGCATGTCGTTGTCTATTACGGTAATGTCGTCAACAGTCAGCTCTTTTGGCTTCCTGTTCCAGAAATGTTTCTTTGGGTGTTCAGACGATGAGTTTCTGGTGTCCATATTCTCCTCAGGTGCATCAATGAAGGAGTCTTATAGCTTTCGCAGCCGCAAACAATGTTCAGAAGAAACCGTGGAAATGAAAGCTATAAGAAGCCGAATAATTTTTAAGTGAAGCGGCAGAAACCGCAGCCGGTAAACTCTAGACTACGATTGTAAGTTTTTGCAAGTTTTCAGCCGAAATAACTGCATTTACTGACAAACCCAGCATAGTGAACTTATTCACGCCTGCTTACGGGTCTGAACATTTGGTAATAGCTTGCGGCTGGTGCTCTGGTTATATCTGGAACTGGTTTTCCCGGTGCTGATGCGCTACTTAAACAGTTTCAGTTCGTCGATGCGATCCAGCGCCTGCAGTAATTGCTCCGTCCCGGTTGTCAGGCTGATGCGAATATAATCACGACCCGCTGCGCCAAACCCGTTACCCGGTGCCACCAGCAGATGACACTGGGCCAGTAGCAGGGCGGCGAATTGCTCCCCGGTGAAACCAGCTGGCGCTGCCAGCCAGAGGAAAAAGGTGCCCTGACGGGCGCGAACCGGCCAGTGCATTGCTGCCAGCCTGGCTAAAATCACTCTGCGCCGCTGATGGTAATGCTCTGCCAGCAAGCTGAGTTGTTCAGCGGGCAGCGACAACGCGGTGATGGCGGCATCCTGCACCGCGCCATACACCGTGCTGTAGCTATGAGTATGAAGTTTTTTAAATGCTGCAATCATCGAGGCGTTTCCCACCGCAAATCCCACCCGCCAGCCTGCCATGAGTGCGCTTTTTGACAGCGTGTAGATTTCCACGCCCCAGGCTTTGCCATCGGGCTGTGCCAGCAGACTCAGCGGCTGTTCGCCCGACTCACTGCCCAGCGTGGCATAGGCGAAGTCATGAATCAGCGGAACATGATGCTGGCGGGCGAAGGCCAGCGCGTCGGCGAACAGCGCGGCTGTCGCCAGTGCGCCGGTGGGGTTATGGGGATAATTGAGCAGCAGCAGACCGGCACGCGCCGCGATCTTGTCTGGCACTTGGGTGAAATCGGGCAGGAAATCATTGCGCGCCTCCAGCGGAATGCCATAAAAATCTGCACCTGCCTGACGGGCCGCTGAGCGGTAGAGCGGATAGCAGGGATCGGTAGAAATTAACACCTGACCCGGATTAAGCAGGGCGCGGGGAAAACCGTTGACGCCAATGTGCGCGCCCTGGAACAGCGCCACTTCAGTTTCAGGATCGAGCGTGACGCCGTAGTGATGCTGGTAGAAGGCTGCGATAGCACGGCGCAGCGCGGGTTTGCCCCAGAACGAGGGATACTCATGGTTCTCCGGTTTCGCTGCCGCAGCCTGTAATGAAGCGATTACCGCGGGCGGCGTTGGCTGACGTGGACTGCCGGAGGAGAGATCGATCAGCGGTAACAGCGCATCATCCAGTTGTGCTGCCTGCTTTTCCAGCATGCTGAAGAGGTTCTCTTCCAGCCCTGCGACCATCTCTGAAGCTGCAAACTCCGCCATATCTCTCCCGCAATAAACAGTGTTAAGCGAAGAAGGATGACACAGCTGACATTAAAATCTTTAGCAGAAATAACGCTGTTCTTTGCAAGGATTCGAATATCCAGCATGTGACTATCGTTAGCATAAATAAGCCAAAGTCGGGGCTGGGTTTTGCCTGTTCCTCTCCGCGATGGCTGTGATTAAATCGATCGCTCTCACAATAATGAATCAGGGCAAACAATGCAGATCACATCCCGGGGAATTATTCTGGCGCTGACCACCGCCAGCCTTTTTATTTCTGCCGCTCAGGCAGCCGACCAGAAGAAAATACGGATTGGATTTAATCCAGGGCCTTATAAAGAGCAATTTGAAAAAGGCGTCGCGCCCTTATTAATCAGGCAGGGGTATACTCTGGAGTATAAAGATTTCAGTGATGGAATTCAGGTTAATGATGCTGTTCATCGCGGGACGATTGACGCCAATATCATGCAGCATCCCGTCTATCTTAAGTCGGTTAATGAGCGGCTTGGCATTGATAACGTTGGGATTGTGCAGGTGCCGACCCCGCCAATGGGGCTCTACTCTGGGCGCGTGAAAACGCTGACTCAACCCGCGCCGGGCAGCACGGTCTCTGTGCCCAATCAGCCCTCAAATGAGTACCGGGCGGCGCTGTTACTCCAGAGCATCGGCTGGCTCAAAATCAGCCCCGATAGCGATGCTGCCACTTTTTCGCAGAAAAATATCACGGAAAATCCCTACAAAATCGTGCTTAAAGAGATGGATAACGCTCAGCAGGTGCGTGCACTCCCCGATGTTGACTATGGAGTCATTCAGGGCAACTTCGCGGTATCCAGTGGCATGAAACTCAATTCGGCACTGAAACTGGAAGCGGCAACCAGCCAGTTTATAAACGTGGTGACGGTAGCCGGTAAAAATAAGCAGGCTCAGTTTGCCCGTGACATTATTGCCGGCTACCACTCAGCAGAATTTAAAAGCTATATCACCGGAAATGCGCAGTATGCGGGCTATCTGCTGCCAGATTATTTCAAATGAGTCAGGTAGCCATTGCGTTTCGCCATGTCAGCAAAACGTTTGCGCGTAACGGTGCAGAAGTGCAGGCGCTGAAGGAGATTAATCTGCGCATCAACCAGGGTGACATCTTTGGCGTCATCGGCACCAGTGGAGCCGGAAAAAGTACGCTGCTGCGCCTGATTAATCACCTGGAGACCCCCACAACCGGCTCGGTTGAGGTGCAGGGTGAAGCGTTACAAGGGATCAGCAAAAAGCGCTTAATTCAGGTCAAAAAGCAGATTGGCATGATCTTCCAGCACTTCAATTTGCTCAATGCCCGAACGGTGTTTCACAACGTCGCCATCCCACTGATTTTACAGGGCCGGGATAAAGATTTTATTGCCACCCGCGTGGCGGAGCTGCTGGCGTTTGTTAACCTCAGCGACAAAGCCCACAGCTACCCGGATGAACTCTCCGGCGGACAAAAACAGCGCGTCGGAATTGCCCGCGCGCTGGCAACCAATCCCGCGATTCTGTTGTGTGATGAGGCGACCTCCGCGCTGGATCCCCAGACCACGGTACAGATTCTGCTGCTGTTACAGGAGATTAATCAGCGTTACGGCATCACCATTGTCCTGATCACCCATGAGATGTCGGTGGTCCAGAAGATCTGCAACCGGATGGCGGTGATGGAGCAGGGCCGTATCGTTGAACAGGGCGATGTCCTGTCGCTGTTTGCTGAACCGCAACAGTCGGTGAGCGCCAGCTTTGTGCAGTCCGTCATCCACGATCGTCTGCCACAGCAGACCCTTGCGCTGTTAAGCCAGCATCCGGCTGTCGACGTGTTGCGGCTGGAGTTTGTCGGCAGCACGGCACAACAGCCGATCATCAATCGCCTGATCCGTGAACATGAGGTTGAAGTAAATATCCTGTTCGCCAGCATGACGGAAGTACAGCGTACCATTCTGGGTTTCATGATTGTGCAGATCAAAGGCGAGCCCGCCCGACGCGAGGCGGCCATCCAGTTTCTCATCGCGACCGGAGTGAAAATCAGTGATGTCAGAACTCTTTGAAACCGCCGTTACCGGCGATCAGTTCCTGACGGCGATGCAGGACACGCTGATCATGGTGGCGTTGTCGCTGGGCTTTGGTTCGCTGCTGGGCCTGCCGCTTGGCATTGTGCTGGTGATCTGTCGTCCGGGTGGGATACAGCCGAATCGACTGGTACATCAGTTGCTGAACCCGATCGTGAATATCATCCGTTCACTGCCGTTTATTATTCTGCTGATCACTATTCTGCCGCTGACGCGCCTGCTGGTGAACACCACCATCGGTACGGCGGGGGCCATTGTGCCGCTGGTGATATTTATCGCGCCCTATATTTCACGGCTGGTGGAGAATGCGCTGCTGGAGGTGGATGAGGGCATTCTGGAGTCAGCCAATGCGATGGGTGCCACCACGCTGCAGACCATATGGTATTTCATGATACCGGAAGCCGCCTCGTCGCTGGTGTTAGCTCTGACCACCGCCACTATCGGCCTGCTGGGTGCGACGGCAATGGCGGGCACGGTGGGCGGCGGCGGTATTGGCGACCTCGCCATTACTTACGGCTATCAGCGCTTTGATGCCTTTGCCACGATTTCGACTGCGCTGGTGCTGATTGTCATTGTCCAGCTACTGCAAACCCTGGGTACGCGTCTCTCGCGCCGTATCCGACGCGAGTGAGCCATGAAAAAGAATGATTTAGCCGTTATGCACTGGGGCACGTATCACGTCACCACCGATGGGTACAAGCTGACGTCGGTCAGGCCGGTGGCGTGGGACCGTAATCCCTCTGCGATCGGGCAGTCGTTACCGGGCGCGGTGCAAAGCGAAACCCGGGTCAAAAATCCGGCCGTCAGGCTCGGTTATCTCCAGAGCAGAAGCGCATCCCGCAACGGGCGCGGCAAAGAGCCGTTTGTGGAGGTGAGCTGGGATGTTGCGTTGCAGCTGGTGGCGGAGGAGCTGGAGCGTGTCAAAACAGAGCACGGCAATCAGGCGATCTACGCCGGCTCTTACGGCTGGTCGAGTGCCGGACGTTTCCATCATGCCCAGAGCCAGCTTCATCGTTTCTTTAACCACTATGGCGGCTACACCGCCAGCACCAACACCTACAGCATTGCGGCCGGTGAACGCACGCTGCCGCACATCATTGGTAACCTGGATGAGTTACAACGTCACCATACCCATTGGCCGGTTCTGGCGGAGCATTGCGAACTGTTTGTGGCTATCGGGGGTTTGCCGCTGCGCAATGCGCAGGTCAATGGCGGCGGGGCTAATGACCATGCGCTTTCTCATTGGTTATCCACGCTGCGGCAGAATGGCACCCGGTTTATCAACATCAGTCCGGTCAGAAACGATCTTGCTGGGGTGGCGGATGCGGAGTGGCTGGCGATACAGCCCGGCTCCGATACGGCGCTGTTACTGGCAATCGGGCAGGTGTTAATTACTGAATCTCTTTACGATGCGCCATTCACAGAACGTTACACGGTGGGCTTTGACCACTATGCCGCCTACCTGCTGGGTGAACGCGACGGGATAGCTAAAACGCCAGAATGGGCCGCTCCGCTGACCGGGCTGGCGGCCGCGGAGATCCGTGCGTTGGCACGGCAGATGGCGGCGCATAAAACGATGGTGAATATTGCCTGGTCAGTGCAGCGGGCGCGGCAGGGCGAGCAGGCTTTCTGGGCCACCGTTGCGACCACCGCTCTGCTGGGTCAGATTGGCACACCCGGCGGCGGGCTGGGCTTTGGTTACGCCTCAACCAATCTGGCCGGTGCCGCCCGGCGACAGTTTTCCGGGCCTCGTCTGCCCGCCGGTCATAATCCGGTGCAGCAGACGATTCCGGTGGCACGCATCGCCGACATGTTGCTCAATCCCGGAGGGCACTATGAGTTTGATGGGCAACAGCGGGTCTATCCCGACATCCGGCTGGTCTACTGGGCGGGCGGCAATGTCTTTCATCATCATCAGGATATCAACAAGCTGATACGCGCCTGGCAGCGGCCGGACACTGTAATTGTGCATGAGCAGTTCTGGACGGCGCAGGCAAAATTTGCCGACATCGTGCTGCCTGCGACCACGTCGCTGGAGCGTGAAGATATTGGCAGTGCCAGCAACGACGGTTTTATCATCGCCATGCCGCAGCATCTGGCGCCGTTTGGCGAGGCAAAATCGGATTACGCAATTTTTGCCGCCCTGGCGCAGCGGCTCGGTTTTGCTGACGCCTTTACGCA
Source organism: Pantoea sp. OVA07A (assembly GCF_019969975.1). Lineage (NCBI taxonomy): Bacteria > Pseudomonadati > Pseudomonadota > Gammaproteobacteria > Enterobacterales > Erwiniaceae > Pantoea > Pantoea sp. OVA07A. Next base: position 145,747 of record NZ_JAHXYM010000003.1, read on the forward strand.
GGGACGGGATGAGCGCCAGTGGCTTCAGTCACTCTATGAAGATTCCCGGCCACGCGCGGCAGCGCAGGGCATCGAACTGCCGCCCTTTGAGGCGTTCTGGTCACAGGGAGTGGTGGAGTATCCCGCGCCGGAGACGCCGCAGATCCTGCTAAAAGCGTTTCGTGATAACCCGGAGTCAGCCCCGCTCAGCACGCCGTCGGGGAAAATCGAGCTTTTTTCTCAGCACGTGGCCGATTTCGGGTATGACGAAGCGCCCGGATTTGCCTGCTGGTATGCGCCGGAATACCAGGCGCAACAGCAGGAAAAGCAGCAGTGGCCGTTGCATCTGCTCTCCAGCCAGCCACGGACCCGGTTGCATAGTCAGTACGATCATGGACGGGTCAGCCGGGCCACCAAAATTGCCGGGCGTGAGCCACTCTGGATGCATCCTGAAGATGCTGCTGCGCGCGGCATTGAGGAGAACAGCATCGTAAAAGTCTTTAACGGACGCGGCGCGCTGCTGGCGGGCGTGCATCTGACGCAGGATATCCTGCCGGGTGTCGTACAGATGTCGACCGGCGCCTGGTATGACCCGCTCGATCAGCAGGATGGTCAGCCGCTGGATAAACACGGCAATCCCAATGTGCTGACCCAGGATAGCGGCAGTTCGCGACTCGGCCAGGGGTGCAGCGCGCAGACCTGTTTTGTCGAGATTGCGCTTTATCAACAGCCTTTGCCTGAGATTACGGCATGGTTACCGCCGGCATTCGTGGCGTGGAGCGCAGAGTAATCTGCGGGTTTAAAGCCCGCGGCGTGGTGGGATATTCCCATCCGTCGCATATACATAGCAGGATTAGTTGGTAGTTAACGCATAAATGAAATGGCAGTGTAAAGCGATTCCATGCCAACAGAGTGTCAATCATGAGCGCGTTAACCACAGCAGAATTGCCGGTAATTGATTTCGCATTATTGTCAGGTAATCAACAGCAGCAGCAACAGGTCCTGGAAAAATTAAGCCAGGCCGCGCGTGATGTCGGTTTCTTCTATTTAATCAATCACGGCATCGACCGTGAATTATTAGATGAGGTTCAGCACGTCGCGCGGAAATTTTTTGCCCTGCCACAGGCGGATAAATCCGCAGTGGCGATGGCGAACTCGCCGCATTTTCGCGGCTATAACCTGGCGGGGGTTGAAATAACCCGCAGCCAGCCTGACTATCGCGAGCAGTTTGATATTGGTGCGGAACGGGAAGCGCTGCCCGTTACCGCCGATTCACCCACCTGGCAACGGATGCAGGGGCCGAATCAGTGGCCTGAAGCTTTACCTGAACTGCAAACGGTGGTCACCCGCTGGCAGCAGCAGATGACAGCGGTGGCGCTGGAGCTGCTGCGCGCCTTTGCCGGGGCACTGAATCTGCCGCGCAACGCCTTCGATAACCTCTATGGCGACTATCCCAACGAACATATCAAACTGATCCGTTATCCGGGCCGCACGGAGGGCGAATCACGCCAGGGTGTTGGCGCGCACAAAGATTCAGGCTTCCTGACGATGTTACTGCAGGACGATCAGCCGGGCTTACAGGTGGAAGTGACGCCGGACAACTGGATCGATGCCTCACCACTGCCGGGCGCGTTTGTGGTGAACATTGGCGAGCTGCTGGAGCTGGCAACCAACGGTTATCTTCGCGCAACGGTGCACCGTGTGGTGTCGCCACCGCAGAGCAGCGAACGCTTATCCATCGCCTTTTTCCTGGGCGCACAACTCGACGCCGTGGTGCCGATCTATCAACTGCCTCCTCAGCTGGCTGAACTGGCACAGGGACCGAGCAGCGATCCGCTTAATCCGCTGCTGCGCGAAGTGGGCTGGAACTACCTTAAAGGCCGGCTGCGTTCGCATCCGGAAGTTGCCCAGCGTTTCTACCCCGAACACAATACCCACTGATAACGATAAGAGATAAATGATGATGATTAAAAAGCGCTTTCTGGCCCTTGCCGGTCTTTCACTGCTGATTGCCCAGAGTTTACAGGCCGCGCCGCTGCGCGTAGCGGCCGATCCGCTGCCCCATGCGGAAATCCTGGAGTATGTCAAAACCCTGGATCCGAAACTGGATCTCAAAATTGTTGAGCTGAGCGGGGGCGTGAATGCCAATGAGCTGCTGGCCGCCGGGGATGTGGATGCCAACTACTTCCAGCATCTGCCTTACCTGAAAGATCAGGAGAAGGCGCTGGGGAAAACCTTTGCCGTGGCCGCCAGTGTTCACATCGAGCCGCTGGGTATCTATTCGCGGAAAGTGAAAAGTTTAGCGGCGCTACCTGAAGGGGCCAGCATTGCGGTACCGAACAATACCACTAACCTGAGCCGCGCACTCTGGCTGTTGCAGGACAAAGGGGTGATCAAACTCAACGCGCAGGGTGAAACGGGTTCGACGCTGGTGACGCCAAAAGATATCAGTGATAACCCGAAGAAAATTAAGATCGTTGAGATTGAGTCGCCGCAACTGCCACGCTCGCTGGATGATGTGGATGCCGCAATTATCAACGGCAACTACGCGCTGGAAGCAGGTCTGACCCCGGCGAAAGATGCGCTGGGACTGGAGTCTGCAGCACATAATCCCTACGCCAACCTGCTGGTAACGACGCCAGAACTGGCGAAGGATCCCCGCGTGTTACAGCTGGCGAAAGATCTGCGCTCGCCGCAGGTAGCGGAGTTTATCCGTAAAAATTATCAGGGCTCAGTGATTCCGGTTGCGGACCAGCAGCATGATTAAACTCAGTCATCTCAGCAAACAGTATCCTGGCGCATCCGCGCCAGCGTTAGACGACATCTCACTCACCATCGAAGAGGGGACCATCTTTGGCATCCTCGGTCGGAGCGGAGCGGGCAAAAGTACACTATTGCGCTGCCTCAATCGGCTGGAGAGTCCCACCAGCGGCCTGATTGAAATCGACGGGCAGGATCTCGCTGCGATGAGCCTGGCGCAACTGCGTCAGCAGCGACAGCAGATGGGGATGATCTTCCAGCACTTCAATCTGCTGCATTCGCGCAACGTGCAGGACAACGTCGATCTGGCGCTGGAGATTGCCGGTGTGCCTGCGGCTGAACGTCGCGAGCGGGTCGCATCGCTGCTGAAACTGGTAGGGCTGGCCTCCTTTGCTGCGGCCTGGCCGTCGCAGCTCTCCGGTGGACAGAAACAGCGCGTCGGCATCGCCCGCGCGCTGGCCGCCCGACCCCGTTATCTGTTGTGCGATGAGGCGACCAGCGCGCTGGATCCCGAAACCACCACTTCGATTCTCGATCTGCTGGCCGATATTCAGCAGCAGCTCAATATCACCATTGTATTGATCACCCATGAAATGGCGGTGGTGAAGCGGATTTGTGACGGGGCGGCGCTACTTGAGAATGGCCAGCTGGTTGAGAGCGGCAGCCTGAGCCAGATCATGGGACGTGAAGAGGGACGCCTGCGCAAAATGCTGCTGAAGGATGGCGAAGCAGACCGGGCGTTTATCGAAAAATATCAGCATGAGGCGTTAACCCGATGCGTAGCATGAGTAGTGAGCGGTTTCAGGAACTGCTGCTGAACGCCACTGGCGAAACACTGTATATGGTGTTGCTGGCGGCCCTGTTCACGGTCGCGATAGGGCTGCCGGTAGGCGTGCTGCTGTTTCTGACCCGGCCAAAAGGCATTCTGCCCAATCGCGCGATTTCACTGCTGCTGAATACGCTGGTAAATACCGGACGCGCCTTGCCGTTTGTGGTGCTGCTGATTGCGCTGATCCCCTTTACCCGTCTGCTGGTCGGCACCACGCTGGGCAGCACTGCCGCCATTGTGCCGATTACGCTGGGGGCATTTCCCTTCTTTGCCCGCATCGTGGAGAACGCGCTGGATGAGGTCGACCGCGGCCGCATAGAAGCGGTGGTATCAATGGGCGGTACCCTGTGGCATATCGTCAGCCGTGTGCTGCTGCCGGAAGCGCTTCCCGCGCTGGTGGCGGGCGTTACCCTGACGATTGTGATGTTGATTGGCTTCTCGGCGATGGCGGGCGTGGTTGGCGGTGGCGGGCTGGGCGATCTGGCGATTCGCTACGGTTATCAGCGTTTCGATAACCAAATCATGGCGGCCACCATTGTGGTGCTGCTGGCGCTTGTGATGCTTATTCAGAAACTCGGCGACCGGCTGGTACGCTCGCTGGCTTATCGTCGATAAGGAGCAACCATGTTTCGCGTGATGTCGCCGAAAGGCTATCTGCAACGGCCAGGGCTGCGGGCCGGGGTGGGAGAAATTATCCGGCCGCTTGCCTCGCATATTCACATCTTCACCTCGCCGCGGGCCTGGCAGGCGGTGAATCCTGACATGAGCATAAGTCTGGAACGGGCGGGGATCCGCTGGCAGCTCGACACCCTGACCGGTGAGTGTACCGATGCGGCGATTGCTGCCCTGCAACAGCAGGTGCAGACGCACGGCGCTACCCTGATTCTGGCAGTCGGCGGCGGGCGGGTGCTGGACTGCGCCAAAGCGGTCAATGATGCGCTGCCGGATATCCGGCTGGTTAACTTCGCCACGCTGGCCGCCACCTGTGCCGCCTGGTCTCCGCTGGCGATTATCTATGATGAGCGCGGCGGCCATCTGCGCAGCCAGCCACTGAATGCCATGCCGGAGCGGATTCTGGTGGACAGCGAGGTCATCGCCCGCAGCGAGGTACGTTATCTGCGGGCCGGGATCGTGGATGCGCTGGCCAAATGGTTTGAATTTGAGCCTTATCAGCGACAGACGCCGCACCAGCTGGCGCTGGATCTTAAAGTCGCAGCCGCCTGGCAGGCGGTGACGGTGCTGAAACGCTGGGGAGACACGGCGGTGGCCGATAACATCAGGCAGCAGGTCACCCCGGCGCTGGAGAAAGTGATTGAAGCCAACATTGTGCTGGCGGGGCTGGCCAACAGTATTCAGGATGAGATGGCAACCCCCGGTTTTGCCCACATCATCCACGATCGCCTGACTCACCACCCGGAGCTGCATCACTGGCTGCATGGTGAAAAGGTCGGCTTTAGCTTGCTGGTACAATCCTGGATTGAACAGCAGGGTAAGCAGGTGGAGCCTGAACTGCTGGCGCTGCTGCGCCGTTTCCACTCGCCTCTGACGCTGCCTGCGGCGATTAACGCGGACAGGGTAAGAGAGATTGCGCAGCAGATCCATTTCCCCTCCGCCAGCCTGGCGCACCTTCCCTTTACGTTCGATCACCCTCTGCTGGAGCAGGCCTTGCTGGCGACATCTGCGTTTAAACAGTAAGTGCGGTCAGCGAATCGATCAACGGTCGCCGCTTGATAACCTACCAATAGTAACTTACCTTTAGTAGCTTAATGACTAATCAGGTAAGGTGACGACGATGCATGCATTAATAGTGACTTCCCATCCCAATCAGGACGCTCACACCCATCGCGTGGCGGACCAGCTGGCGCAGGGCATTATCGCGACAGGCCAACATACGGCTGAAAAGGCCGATCTGGCGGCAGAAGGGTTTGATCCACGTTTTACGCTCAGCGATCACAGACATTTCAACGGTCTGGCACCGACGCCGCCCGATGTGCTGGCAGAACAGCAGCGGCTGGATTGTGCCGATGCGCTGGTGCTGGTCTATCCGGTCTACTGGTGGTCATTTCCGGCACAGCTTAAAGGCTGGATAGATCGCGTCTTCATCGCGGGCTGGGCCTTTGATGAGCAGGATGGCCATATCGTAAAACGCCTCGGCCATCTTCCCGTGCATCTGGTTGCGATTGGCGCGGCTGATACCCGAACCTTTCTGCGGCGCGGCTATTTCGCCAGCATGCGGAATCAGATTGATCACGGCATCTTTGACTATTGCGGTGCGCCGGTGGTGACCAGTGAACTGTTGCTTAGCGGCGATGAAGGTTATCCTGAGTCACACTATCAGCTGGCGCATCAACTGGGCCAGCGTCTGTTCGCCCATCAGGAAAAGCATGACCGTTGAAAAAACACCCCGTAAGCGTCTGTCACGCGAAGCACGACGCAGGCAGTTGTCAGACGTCGCGTGGCAGATAATGCAAACCGAAGGCAGCGAGGCACTGACGCTGGCCAGAGTCGGCGACGCGGCGGGGGTCAGTAAACCGGTGGTTTATGACCACTTCATCACCCGTCATGGATTGCTGGCGGCATTGTATGACGATTTTGATCGCCGCCAGACCGAAAAGATGGAAGCGGCGATGAATGCCGCGCCGATGGTGATGCAACAAAAAGCGGAAGTGCTTGCGGCCTGTTATGTGGATTGTGTGATGACGGAGGGGCGTGAGATTCCGGAGTTGCTGTCAGCGCTCAGCACCTCGCCGGAACTGGCTGCCGTCAAACGCCACTATCAGCTCGACTTTATCGCCCGCTGTCAGCGCTGGTTTGTCCCTCTGGCAGGCAGCAGCGGTATTCCGGAAGCAGGCATGTGGGGCTTGCTGGGGGGCGCGGATGCCATCGCAGGTGCGGTAGCACGCGGCGATGTCAGCAAACCGGAAGGAGAACAGGCGATCACTGCCATGGTCGTGGCGCTGGTGGCAGGCAGCCGTGCGTCGGAATCGGATTAGCATAAAAAAGGCGGCCCGCAGGCCGCCGAATCCTTCAACCACAACAGGCGTTGTGTAAGTAGTGGCAACGTACAATGATGATCGTTTTAGCCTTTCACCCCGCCTGCGGTTAAACCGCTCACCAGCCAGCGCTGCGCCAGCAGGAAAACCAGGGTGATCGGAATCGCGGAGAGCACCGCCGCAGCGGCGAAATCGCCCCACAGATAGTTCTGCGGATTGAGGTACTGCTGCATTCCGACCGCCAGGGTGTAGCTGTTTACATCGCGCAGCAGCAGCGAGGCGACCGGCACTTCAGTCACCGCGGCGATAAACGCCAGAATAAACACCACCGCCAGAATCGGCACCGACAGCGGCAGCAGCACCAGCCGGAACGCCTGCCACGGCGTTGCGCCATCCAGCGCGGCGGCCTCTTCCAGTGACCCGTCGATAGTTTCGAAATAGCCTTTGATAGTCCAGACATGCAGCGCGATACCGCCCAGATAGGCGAATATCACCCCACCGTGGGTATTCAGCCCGATAAAAGGCAGATACTGACCGAGACGATCAAACAGGGCATAGAGCGCCACCAGCGACAGCACCGCCGGGAACATCTGGAAAATCAGCATTCCTTTTAGCAGGCTGGCACGGCCGGTAAAGCGCATACGGGCAAAGGCATAGGCGCAGGTGGTAGAGAGCGCCACGATGCCCAGCGCACTGATTGCCGCAATCTTGATCGAGTTCCATAACCAGAGCAGCACCGGGAAGGGCGGCGGTGTCACCCGGCCATCCGCATGTTCCACGCTGAAACCCAGCGCCAGACGCCAGTGCTCCCACGAGATCTGCTCCGGGATCAGGCTGCCGGTGGCGAAGTTCCCGGCACGCAGCGAAATCGCAATCACCATCAGCAGGGGAAAGAGAATCGCCGCGATAAATAACAGCAGCAGCAGATGCGTGGTGAACAGACGCAGCCGTTGCGATTTCGGTTGTACCATAGCCATAACAACTCCTCTGAGCCTGGTCCCTCAGGCTATTTTATTTGTCAGTCTGACCCCGGGCAGTGCTCACAATCCTCACCTCCCAGGTTCCGGTTGTTCCACGCTCTTCGCGTCCGGACTGCCTGCAACCATGACGCCTGTCGGGCCAGGCGCTTAGTCGAATTTCATCCGCGAGGCTTTCAGGTTAATCACCGCCAGCGCACCCACCAGCAGGAAGATCAGCGTGGCGATAGCGGCGGCCAGCCCAAAGTCCTGCCCGCCGCCGCCTTCAAAGGCGATACGCCAGGTGTAGTTCACCAGCAAATCGGTGTAACCGGCTGGCGTGGTGGTGCCGAGGCGATCCGGCCCGCCGTTGGTGAGTAACTGCACCAGCACAAAGTTATTAAAGTTAAAGGCAAAGCTGGCGATCATCAGCGGCATCAGTGGTTTCAGCAGCAGCGGCAGAGTAATCAGGAAGAAGTTCTGCAGCGGTCCCGCACCATCCATCGCCGAGGCTTCATAGAGATCGTCCGGAATCGCCTTCAGCAGGCCCATGCAGAGGATCATCATGTACGGGTAGCCGAGCCAGGTATTGACGATAATCAGCATGGTGCGCGCCAGCGTCGGGTCGCTGAACCAGGCGGGCTTCACGCCAAACAGCGCGCTGAGCATCACGTTGATTTCACCAAAGCTCTGGTTGAACAACCCCTTGAAAATCAGGATCGAGATAAACGCCGGCACGGCATAGGGCAGAATCAGCATTACCCGATAGACCGCTTTGCCGCGCAACGCCTCCCACTGCACCAGACACGCCAGCACCATGCCCACCGCGACGGTCAGCACCACGGTGATCAGCGAGAAGAGTAGCGTCCAGCCAAATATCGCCAGGAACGGCTTCTGAATCCCTTCGTCAGTAAACACCCGCACGAAGTTTTTCCAGCCGGTATTCACGGTAAAGCCGGGACTCAGGGTTTCGTTCGCCCAACGGCCGTCGGCGTTAATCGCCTGGTAGAAACCGGTCTGCGGATTAGCACGATAGCGCGCGTTACTCTGCTGGTTGATCAGCTCATCCTGCGTGCCAACCCTATAGAGTGGCTGGGTGCCGGAGAACTGGCGCAGCGAACTCATCCGTAACTGACGACCATCCGGCAGTTCAGCCCGGATCTGACTCAGTGCCTGACGATGGGTCGTGATCGCTCTGAAGTTTGCCCGTTCACCTGAAGGTGGTGCGGCAGGGGCCATTTTCAGTGTCTGTTCAGCGCCAAACTGAAACGGCGGTGAAACATAGTCTTTGCCATCATTCAGCACCAGCTGCCAGCGATCGCCGGCCGGGAACAGAGAAAAACTGACTGCTTCACCCGACTGGAAGGTGCGGCCCAGCAAAACCTGCTGCGCCCGTTCAAAGGTGAGCTGGTTGCTGCTGCTGTAGTTGGTAAAGGCAATGGCAATCGTGCAGGCAAGGGGAAACAGTACAAACAGCGCCATTCCCGCTACGCCGGGATAGACATAACGCCACGCATAGGCGCGACGGTTAGCAAAAATCCACAGTCCGGTCGCACTGAGGATCAGCGTCAGCAGCGCAAACAGATATTCGCCCTGCGCGTACATCAGCACCAGCAGATAGCCGACCAGCAGACAGCAGATCCCGATGAGAACGCTTTTCAACAGCACACTGCGCGTTTTCGGTTTTCCTGACATGATGCGGTTTTCCTTAACGGTCACTCAAGCCGGGTTGCCCCGGCTGCAAGGGGAGAATTACTTCTTCAGACGGGCCTGAGCATCTTTCAGTGCGGCGTCGACGCTCTGACGACCGCCCAGCGCGTTCAGGGTAGCGGTGCGCATCGCATACCAGAATGCCGCCATCTGCGGGATATTCGGCATGATGTCACCCTGACGGGCGTTGTTCATGGTGGCGGCGATACGCGAATCTTTTTCCAGCGTCTGCTGGAAAGATTTCAGCGCCACGGCACCTAGCGGCTTATCTTTGTTGACCGCATCCAGACCGGTGTCAGTCAGCAGATAATTCTCCAGGAACTCTTTCGCCAGCTCTTTGTTAGGACTGGCGGCGTTGATCCCGGCACTCAGCACGCCGACAAAAGCTTTCGACGGTTTACCGTTCAGGGTTGGCAATTTGGTAACGCCATAGTCGATACCGCTCTTGTCGAGGTTGCCCCACGCCCACGGACCATTAATGGTCATGGCGGTTTCGCCTTTGTTAAAGGCGGCCTCAGCAATCGAATAATCGGTGTCCGCATTCAGGGTTTTGGCTTTAACCTGATCGACCAGGAACTGCATGCCCGCTTTAGCACCGGCGTTATCGACGCCGACATCCTTCACGTCATAATGTCCGTCGGTGAGCTTAAAGGCGTAAGCCCCGCCTGCGGCCAGCAGCGGCCAGGTGAAGTAGGGTTCCTGCAGGTTAAACATGATGGCGCTTTTGCCTTTGGCGCGCAGTTGCTTGTCGAGACCGGCAATCTCTTCCCAGGTTTTTGGCGGATTCGGCAGCAGCTTCTTGTTGTAGATCAGTGACAGCGACTCAACGGAAATCGGATAGCCAATCAGCTTGCCGTCGAAGCGCACCGCGTCCCAGGTGAACGGGAAAATCTTCTCGCGGAAGCTGGCATCCGGCGTGATCTCAGCCAGCAGGCCTGACTGCGCATAGCCGCCGAAACGGTCATGTGCCCAGAAGATAATATCCGGGCCATCGCCGGTCGCCGCGACCTGCGGATACTTCTCTTCCATTTTGTCAGGATGTTCGACCGTGACTTTGATGCCGGTCTCCTGCTCAAATTTCTTACCCACTTCGGCAAGGCCGTTGTAGCCCTTGTCACCGTTGATCCAGATGACCAGTTTACCTTCCTCAATTTTTGCCATCGCGCTTGCCGAAAAGAGCACGGCAGAGAGGGCAGAAAGGGCCAGAATTCTTGCTCCGGTTTTCATCGTCATAAATCCATCCTGTTAGCGGAAGTGGTGAATGCTTTACCGGCATCATTGTGCTTATCCGCCACGGCTTCTCATCCTCCTCTGCTCTACGCCCCTCGACCTGCCGCTGTGATCGCGCTGGCAAAAAGCCCTTTAAGCGGGCGCTTACGCTGCAAAAATTCCTGCGGGTCTGCGTTAGCGATCACAAAAAAGCGCGGCAGCGTGCGGGCCGCGGCGTCAGCCCGCGTTTCTCCTCCTCCCGCCTCCTCCCCCAGCGGATTGCAGTGCGGTGGAGGATGTTACCGTCAGTTTCCTCTCGCATAGTGAGCCCCGGAACTCGTCTGCCGCTGGGCAGACACGACTATGCAGCTAAGAGGGAAGGGATCATGGCGAGCGTTGTGTTACGCAATGTCACGAAAGCCTGGGGCGATACGGTGGTGTCGAAAGATATCGATCTCACTATTCGTGAAGGGGAATTTGTTGTTTTCGTCGGCCCATCAGGCTGTGGCAAATCGACGCTGCTGCGCATGATTGCCGGACTGGAGACCATCACCAGCGGCGAGCTGTTAATCGGCGACCGGCGCATGAATGAAGTGCCGCCCGCCGAACGCGGCATCGGCATGGTGTTTCAGTCCTATGCGCTCTATCCCCATCTGTCGGTGGCGGAGAACATGTCTTTTGGCCTCAAACTTGCCGGGGTGAAAAAAGCGGAGATCCAGCAGCGGGTTAATCAGGTGGCGGAGATTCTGCAACTGGCGCATCTGCTCGATCGCCGTCCTAAAGCCCTCTCTGGCGGGCAGCGTCAGCGCGTGGCGATTGGCCGCACGCTGGTGGCGGAACCGCGCGTCTTCCTGCTGGATGAACCACTGTCGAACCTTGACGCCGCGCTGCGCGTTCAGATGCGGATTGAGATCTCCCGTCTGCATAAGCGCCTGAAGCGCACCATGATTTACGTAACCCACGATCAGATCGAAGCGATGACGCTGGCCGACAAAATCGTGGTGCTGGATGCCGGACGCATTGCGCAGGTCGGTAAGCCGCTTGAGCTGTACCACTATCCCGCCAACCGCTTTGTCGCCGGATTTATCGGCTCACCAAAAATGAATTTCCTGCCGGTCAAAGTGACCGCCACCGCCATCGATCAGGTTCAGGTGCGGCTGCCGAATCAGCAGCTGGTCTGGCTGCCGGTTGACAGCGCCGGTGTGCAGGTCGGCAGCAACATGTCACTGGGTATTCGCCCGGAACATCTGCTCTCCAGCGATATCGCCGACGTCACCCTGGAAGGGGAAGTGCAGGTGGTGGAACAGCTGGGGCATGAAACACAGATCCACATTGAGATTCCCGCTATCCGTCAGAACCTGGTTTACCGCCAGGAGGACGTCGTGCTGGTAAAAGAGGGCGCCATCCTCGGTATTGGCCTGCCGCCCGAGCGTTGTCACCTGTTCCGCGAGGACGGGAGCGCGTGCCGCAGGCTGTATCAGGAGCCGGGTGTATAGCCCTGCCAAAAACAATAAAAGCAATGACCTCAGGAGATAGAAAATGTTAACTCTGCGCAAACTTCCCATCGCCGTTGCCGTCGCGGTGGGAACCCTCTCCGCCCCGACGATGGCGGTTGATTTTACCGGTTACGCCCGTTCCGGCATTGGCTGGACCGGCAGCGGTGGTGAACAGCAATGTTTCCAGGCCACCGGTGCCCAAAGTAAATACCGTCTGGGCAACGAATGTGAAACCTACGCCGAACTGAAATTAGGCCAGGAAGTGTGGAAAGAGGGCGACAAAAGCTTCTATTTCGACACCAACGTGGCTTACTCCGTGGCACAGCAGAATGACTGGGAAGCCACATCGCCCGCCTTCCGTGAAGCCAACGTAAAAGGTAAAAACCTGATCGATGCGCTGCCAGGCTCTACCATCTGGGCCGGTAAGCGTTTCTATCAGCGTCATGACGTCCATATGATCGACTTCTACTACTGGGATATTTCCGGTCCGGGTGCCGGTCTGGAAGATGTCGATCTCGGCTTCGGTAAACTCTCTTTCGCCGCAACCCGTTCATCTGAAGCGGGCGGCTCTTACACCTTCTCCAGCGATCGTATCCGTGACTTCGCCACCAGTACTGCCAACGACGTGTTTGATGTGCGTCTGGCCGGTCTGGAAACCAACACCAACGGCGTGCTGGAGCTGGGTGTCGACTACGGTCGCGCTAATGCCCGTGACGACTACCGTCTGGAAGAGGGGGCTTCTAAAGATGGCTGGATGTTCACTGCTGAACATACCCAGAGCATGCTGAAGGGCTATAACAAATTCGTGCTGCAGTATGCCACCGATGCGCTGACCTCTCAGGGCAAAGGCGTGCCGCAGGGCACCAGCCTCAATAACAATGGTGACATGTACCGCATCCTCGACCACGGTGCGATCTCGCTGGCCGAACGCTGGGATCTGATGTACGTCGCTATGTACCAGAACATCGATCTGGACAACAACCGCGGCACCGAGTGGTACACCGTGGGTGTGCGTCCGATGTACAAATGGACGCCGATTATGAGCACGTTGCTGGAACTGGGCTACGACAACGTCAAATCACAGCAGGCTAACGAGCGCAACGGCCAGTACAAAGTGACGCTGGCGCAGCAGTGGCAGGCGGGCGACAGCATCTGGTCACGTCCGGCTCTGCGTCTGTTCGCGACCTACGCCAAATGGGATGAAAAGTGGGGTTACAACAAAGATAACTCAGGCGATCTCACCACCTTCGCCTCTGCGGACACCAGCGGCAACGGCATCCTGACCAACAGCCGTGGTAAAGACGATGAAGTGACCTTCGGCGCGCAGATGGAAATCTGGTGGTAAGCCAGCACCTTTTCTGACAGGCGCGCCTGCGCCTGATGGATCTCTTTGGTCGCGGTGTGCCATTGCCTGGTTCACGCCGCGACCTGCAATAAGGTAGACATAATGAAAATGAAAAAACTGGCTGCACTCTGCCTGAGTGCGGCGTTACTGACAGGACACGCGCTTCCCGCCCTGGCGGATGTCAATCTGGTGCCGCAGGATCTCTCGTCCGCACCGGTTGTGGCACCCGAGACACTGCAACGCCTGAGCTGGCAACCGCTGTCTGCTTCTCAGACACAGACCACAAAACTTGCTAACAGCGGACAGACGCTGAATGCGCCACACATTGCCGGTCCGGTCGCGGCCTACAGTCTGCCCGCCAATATCGGCGAACTGACGCTGACGCTGAGCAGTGAAGTGGCGAACGGTCAGGTTTTCGCACCGAACGTGCTGGTGCTGGATGAAAACCTGCGTCCTGCGGCCTGGTTCCCCAGCCGCTACTTTACCTATCAGAAGCCGGGCGTGATGGCGGCAGATCGACTGGAAGGGGTGATGAAATTAACCCCGGCGCTGGGTCAGCAAAAAATCTACCTGCTGGTGTTCACCACCGACAGCGATCTGACACAAACCACCACGCTGCTTGACCCGGCCAAGGCCTACGCCCAGGGCACCGGTCATGCGGTACCGGATATTCCCGATCCCGTCGCCCGCCACAGCCGGGAAGGGACAATCAAGCTGAAGATGCAGACCAGTTCCGGCTCATCCATTCTGGTCGGGCCGCTGTTTGGTTCATCCGGCCCGAGCGCGGTGACCGTCGGCAATACCGCACCTGCGGCAGCGTACAGCGCAGCACCGGCGCCTGCACCCGCCGCAGCGCCCGCGCCAAAAGCCCGTGCGGAACCGATCATGAGCGACACCGAGAGTTACTTTAACCAGAAGATCAGACAGGCGGTGAACAGCGGTAATATCGATAAGGCGCTGAAACTGCTGGATGAAGCCGAGCGGCTGGGTTCCACCTCTGCCCGGCAGACCTTTATCAGTAGTGTTAAAGGCAAGGGGTGAAGCTGCCCCGACAATACTGATGTTGTTCCATCTGGTGCGCTGCGGCGCACCTTTTTTTGTTGCAGAGATCCTGATTGCATGATTTTTTTGCGTGGTTTTACGCATTGCGTAAGTCATGCTGTGGGCAATAGCGTTTGATGAATATAGGCTAACTAAGCTGTTTCAGGGATGACTTTTCTGGAGGCTAAATGCGAAGTTACACGACAACACAGGCCCGAAAATATCTTACTGAAATCATGGATATCGTGATGGCGGGTGAGCCTGTGATTATCACCCCGCGGGGCGGCTCTGCTGCTGCGCTTATCAGTCGCGAAGAGTTTGATGTCTGGCAGGAAATAAAACAGGGTGCCAATTTTTCAGTCGATACGGAAAAGCGTAATCAGAAACTTTTAATGAAGACTTAGTAACAAAACATTCGCTCTTATCGCGATCAATGCATTTGCATTGCCAATGCACTTGCATTACTGTTGCGCTATCTTGTTTTTTCTAGTGAGAATCCGCAATGGGAACTCTGACTCATGCAAACATCTCTCTGCGTGCTTCATCAAAACTGACAGCCCGCAGCCAGACCACTATCCCTGCCGCAGTTCGTGATGCGATGAATCTGCAACCGGGTGAGAATATCGAATACGCTGTTCTGCCGGGCGGCAAAGTCCTTATTACCCGTCAGGAAACGGTGACTGATGATGATCCAGTGATCGCGAGCTTTCTGAGTTTTCTTGCTGCTGACATACGCAACACACCTGCAAATATTAAAACGCTGGATCGAGGATTATTAACTCGCATTACATCGTTGACCGAAGGTATGGACGTTGATTTGGATGCTCCACTCATGGACGATGAGTAATTAAGTATGGAAGACAGCACGGTTATAAATGGATGGCACGTTTATGTTCATCCCTGTTTTGAATCGCAGCTGATTGCGCTGACCAATGAAGTGGAGTTACTCAGGGCTAAATATCCTGAAAGTTACCAGCGAAAAGCGACGACTAAGCTTTTAGCCGCTGTGTTTAAAGTTATCAATAGTGAGATTTGCGCCGATCCACATCAGGCAAAGTTTCGCCAGGGCGATACGCTGGGAGAACAAAATAAGCATTGGTTACGTGCAAAGTTTTTGATGCAGTATCGTTTGTTCTTTAGATTCAGCGAGCAACATAAAACCATCATCCTTGCATGGATGAATGACGCTGAGACCAAACGTGCTTATGGCAGTAAGCGTGACGCCTATAAAGTATTTTCAGGAATGTTGCATAACGGCTATCCACCTGACGACTGGGCATTGCTGTTAAAGCAATCTCAGGATTGGGCGAAGATAAATTCTTAAGTTCATTAAATCCTGAACAGAATCCGGTGTGCTTTTTTCAGACGCTCGTGCTCAGGGTGATCTTATCACTGTTGAGAGGCGCTGATTACAGTAGCAGAGTGCGAGCCGTTGCCGGCCCGCACGCTGTAATAACTGAAAATTATGTAAAACAGGCTGCGTCAGAGACGAGTCTGAGTCGCGCGTTGACCTTCAATTGCGCAGTAGTCGCTTCCGGCGTGCCGTCAGATCACGCAGCAGCGTGTCAGTGGCAGGATCGCTGAACAGCGTTTCCAGCGTGGCGCTGAGCTTGCGTCGCCAGTTCGGATATTCATCGCTGGTGCCCGGAATATTGACCGGCACCGCCATATCCAGCCAGTCCTCCGGTTGCAGTCCCAGCAGGGCGCTGTGACTGTCAGCCAGATAGCGCTGCATCGCCCGGTTTAATGCCTTGCTCATGCCGGTGCGAGGTGCATCGCGTCCGGCACGTTTCGGCAGGGCACCAACCCGATGCAGACTCTGCAGCAGCGCCTGCTTCGCCCGCAGCCGATCCTGATATAGCCCGGCCAGCACCACCTTGTCGGGATAGAGGCCGAGTTGTGCGCCGGTGGTCAAATCATCGCTCTGCCACCAGCCACGCAGCGTCGGAAGATCGTGAGTAGTCGCGACCGCCATTGCCTGCCGTGGCCATTCGGCGGGCGGACGAAAACTGTGGGCTGACTCCTGCTCAAAATAGAGCACCTTATAGGAGTAGACCCCGCCATCACGCAGCTTATCGACAATCGCTTCCGGCACCGTACCGAGATCTTCGCCAATTACCATGCAGCGATGACGCTGACTTTCCAGCGCCAGAATCGCCAGCAGATCGTCGATGGGATAGTGCACGTAGGCACCGTGCATCGCGCTATCACCGGCCGGAATCCACCACAGTCGCATTAGCGCCATCACATGGTCAATGCGCAGTGCGCCGCAGTGGCGCATGTTGGCGCGCAGCAGGGCGATCCACGGCTCCCAGGCGCGCTGACGCATCACCTGCGGATCCATGGGCGGCAATCCCCAGTCCTGGCCGCGCGGGCCGAGAATATCGGGCGGCGCACCGATTCTGGCCTCCATGCAGTAGAGATCGCGCTCGCTCCAGGTCTCTGCGCCACCCTGCGCAACACCCACCGCCAGATCGCGGTAAAGTCCAATCGGCATCTGCTGCTGCTGGCAGATGTCCCAGCAGTCGGCAAACTGCTTCGCGGCCAGCCACTGCAGCCAGAGCCAGAAGCGCACCTGATCGGCGTGCTGTTGCAGGAAGGCCTGCACGGCCGGACTGCCGGGATCCTGCAACGCCTCCGGCCACACCGGCCAGCCCCAGCGATCACTATCCTGTGCTATCTGATCGGCGTGCAGCGCATCAAACAGCGCCTGATGCTGAAGACTCTCGCCTCCTTCACGTATAAATCCATTAAACGCCTGCACCTCGGGATCGCTGGCGTCACGCTGAGTAAACTGCGGCCACGCCAGTCTCAGCGCGTCAATTTTCAGCCGGGTCACCGCCGCATAATCCACCCAATCTGCTGCACGAGCCTGTTCCAGCGCCTGTTCTGTTTCCGGACGTTGCCACCAGGCCTGAGCGGCAGCGCTCTGCCGGAAGTCAGCGACTGCGCCCACATCGATGTAGAGCACATTGAGCCAGCGCCGGGACGAGGGGCTGTAAGGGCTGGCACTCTCCGGGCTGGAGGGAAACAGCGCATGGATAGGGTTAAGACCGATAAACGCGCCGCCGCGTGCAGCGACCTCCGGCAGCATCCGGCGCAGATCGCCAAAGTCGCCGATTCCCCAGTTCTCCGCCGAGCGCAGGGTATAGAGCTGCACGCAGGCGCCCCATAATGACTCATCTGCCAGCAGGGCCGGGGGTTCATAACAGCGGGCCGGGGCAATTATTATCCGGCACGACCACTGCTGCGCGCCCTGTTGCAGCGTCAGCTGATGATAGCCTTCTGGCAGCGGCGGCAGATGCAGCGGCTGAGCGGGCTGGCAGCGACCTGAGCTGATTTCACCCGCTTCACTGGTGAGATGCCAGTGGGCATCGTCAGCGAGCTGTGGTGACAGGCTCAGAAGATCGCCGCTGCGAAAAATCACCACCGGTGGCAGCGGCGTGCTCAGCGGATGGGAAGGCTGCATCACCGCCAGCAAACGCTGGCGGGTCAGGGTCGGGATCGCCTGTGGCTTGCCGTGTGCATTGATATACTCAGCGGCGATGCCCGCCCGGGAGAAATCGTCCATAACCGGATCTGTTTTCATGGCGTTCCTTAGCGTTTCGCTTGCCAGATGCGCTGCTGGTAATCGCGGATAGCGCGATCGGAGCTGAACATGCCACAGCGTGCGGTATTGAGGATGGTGGCACGTGTCCAGGCCTCCTGATCGCTCCACAGCGCTTCTACCTGCGCCTGTGCGTCAAGGTAGGGCTGGAAGTCAGCCAGTACCAGATAGGGATCACCGCCTTCCGGGCCGAGACTCTGCAACATCGCATCAAAGGCGTGGCAGTCGCCCTGGCTGAAGGTGCCATCTTCCAGCGCCAGTAAGACCTGATTGAGCTGCGAATCTTTCTTGCGCCACTGCGCCGGGGCATAACCGTCTGCTTTTAACGCCACCACCTGTTCCACGGTATGCCCGAAGATAAAGATGTTCTCGCTGCCAACCTGCTCAGCGATCTCGACGTTCGCTCCATCCAGTGTGCCTATGGTCAGTGCGCCATTCAGCGCCAGTTTCATATTTCCGGTGCCGGACGCTTCTTTACCGGCGGTGGAGATCTGCTCAGAAAGGTCGGCGGCGGGAATCAGCCGCTCGGCGACGGAGACGTTGTAATCGGGAATAAACACGACTTTCAGCCGGTCACCGATGCGGGGATCCTGATTGATCACCTCGGCCACTTTGTTGATGGCATAGATGATGTTTTTCGCCAGTGCATAGCCGGGCGCGGCTTTGGCACCAAACAACACCACGCGCGGCGTCCGGTTAGCCTGCGGATCGGTGACCAGCGTCTGCCACAGCGCAATGATGTGCAGCAGGCTCAGATGCTGGCGTTTGTACTCATGCAGTCGTTTGATCTGTACGTCAAACAGCGCGGTAGGGTCAATCTCAATGCCGGTCCGCTGTTTTACCCAGTGCGCCAGCGCGACTTTGTTCTGCTGCTTGATGGCGCGATATTCCGCGCAGAAGGCGGCGTCATCCGCAAAGGCTTCCAGCCCCTGCAAGGCATCGAGATCGTTCAGCCAGGGTTTTTGCAATGTCCGGGTGATCAGGGCACTCAGCGCCGGGTTGCACTGATTGATCCAGCGGCGCGGCGTAATGCCGTTGGTCACGTTGTGAAATTTCTCTGGCCACATCTGGTGATATTCCGGGAAGAGATCCTGCACCACCAGTTTCGAGTGCAGCGCCGCCACACCGTTGACCGCGAACCCGCTGGTCACGCAGAGGTTCGCCATCCGCAGCTGGTTATTATGCACCAGCGCCAGTCTGGCCCACTTCGCTTCATCGTCCGGCCAGCGCGCGGTGACAGCCGTTTTTAGCTGCGCGTTCAGGGTATTGATGATCATCATATGGCGCGGCAGCAGGCTGCGCACCAGACGCACATCCCAGCACTCCAGCGCTTCCGGCATCAGGGTGTGATTGGTGTAGGCAAAAGTGTGCTGTGTGATCTGCCAGGCGCGATCCCAGCTCAGCTGATGCTCATCCAGCAGCAGACGCATCAGCTCCGGGATGGCCAGCGTCGGATGGGTGTCATTAAGCTGGATCACTTCATGATCGGCCAGGGTTTCGATGCTGCGGCCGGCCCGATGATGGCGACGCAGAATGTCAGCCAGCGCACAGGCGCACTGAAAATATTGCTGCATCAGACGCAGTTTTTTACCGTTCTGATGATTGTCATTGGGGTAGAGCACTTTAGTCAGTTTTTCAGCATCAATACCCTGTTGTTCAGCGCGCAGAAAGTCGCCGTCGTTAAAGCGACTGAGGTTAAACGGCTGGGCATGTTTCGCCTGCCATAGACGCAGTGGCTGGCTGATACCATTCTGATAACCCACCACCGGCAGATCCCAGGCTTCGCCGAGCAGTTCAAACGCCGGTTGCCACTGTGGCTGACCCGCAACCGTCACCACTTTACCGCCCAGCCCGACCCGCACGTTAAGCGCGGCGTTGTGGTTAAACCACGGATAGCGGTCGCGCTGCCAGTCATCCGGGCCTTCAATCTGCGCGCCCTGTTCGAAGCGCTGGCGGAACAGACCGTACTGATAGTTCAGACCGTAGCCCGTAGCGGGCTGACCCACATTCGCCATGGAATCCAGGAAACAGGCTGCCAGGCGACCCAGGCCGCCATTACCCAGCGCCGGATCCGTTTCGGTTTCCAGCACGTCAGTGAGTGAGATATCCCAGGCGGCCAGGGCCTCGTTGACCGCGTCATACCAGCCCAGGTTCAGCAGGTTGTTGCCGGTCAGGCGACCGATCAAAAACTCCATCGACAGATAGTTAACATGGCGCAGTTCTGTTGGGTCCGGAAGAGCAGGCTGCGCGGCCAGCATATCGGCCAGCGCACCGCTGAGTGCCTGCCACCACTGTGTCGTGGTCATCTCCTGCGCATCGCGCAGGCCAAAACGCTGCCACTGACGGGTCAGGGCAGCATTGAACTGAATCGGGTTGAAATCGGGCTGTGTCATGGTTGATGTCCTGTAAAACGGAAAATGGATCAATGTGGCGACAGTCTGCCCGCGCGGAAACCCTCGCTCATCCTCCTGCAAAGAATTAGCGGAGGAGGATGGGGAGGGTGGAGAGGATGAGGCTAATCCGAAATCGTTGAAGGAGTGTGATAGCACACGCTTTTGTAAAGATTAGTTAATGGGTTTGCTTGCATTCATCTGACGAAATGCTGAACCTGTGTAAGGAATAATTACGAAGCGTAAAATAATGATGCGCTCGACAAATGGAGAAACGCGCGCCCATGTTAATACCCGCTAAACTCAGCCGCCCGGTGCGTCTTGAAGGCACTGTGATTCGGGAGAGATTGCTGCAAAAGCTCACCGCTGCCGGGAACTATCGGCTGGTGCTGGTCACCAGTCCGGCGGGCTATGGTAAAACCACACTGGTGTCGCAGTGGGCGGCAGGGAAAAGCGATCTGGGGTGGGTTTCTTTAGATGAGGGCGATAATCAGCCGGAGCGCTTTGCCGACTACCTGATCGCTGCACTGCAACAGGCCACCCACGGTGGCTGTCCGCGCAGTGAACTGCTGGCGCAGAAGCGGCAGTATGTCAATCTCAATGCGCTGTTTTCTCAGCTCTTTATCGAGCTGGTGGAGTGGCAGCAGCCGCTGTGGCTGATCGTTGATGACTACCATCTGATCACCAATCCGGTGATTCACGACGCGATGCGCTTTTTCCTGCGCCATCAGCCAGAAAATCTGACGCTGATTCTGATGTCACGCAACCTGCCGCAACTCGGTATCGCCAACCTGCGGGTGCGTGAGCAACTGATTGAACTGGGCAGCCAGCAGCTGGCTTTTACCCACCAGGAGGCGCGACAGTTTTTTGACTGCCGACTGGCGGCCCCGCTGGAAAGCGAAGAGAGCAGCCGACTCTGTGATGATGTAGCGGGCTGGGCCACTGCGCTGCAACTGATCGTACTGTCGGCGCGACAGGGTGCCAGTTCGGCTCAGCATTCCGCCCGGCGTCTCTCTGGCATTAATGCCAGCCACCTCTCCGATTATCTGGTTGAGGAAGTTCTGGATAACGTCGATCTGCCTACCCGCCATTTCTTACTGAAAACCGCGCTGCTGCGTTCAATGAACGATGAACTGATCGCCTGTGTCACCCGCGAAGAGAACGGCCAGATGCGGCTGGAAGAGATTGAGCGTCAGGGTCTGTTTCTGCAGCGCATGGACGATTCAGGCTGCTGGTTCAGCTACCATCCGCTGTTTGGTAACTTCCTGCGTCAGCGCTGCCAGTGGGAACTGGCGGCGGAACTGCCCGCGCTGCATCGGGCTGCGGCAGAGAGCTGGATGGCGCAGGGTTTTCCCGGCGAGGCGATTCATCATGCGCTCGCCTCTGGCGACGCCACCATGCTGCGGGACGTGCTGCTGAAGCACGCGTGGACGCTGTTTAATCAGAGCGAGTTGCCGCTGCTGGAGAACTCCCTGAAAGCACTGCCGTGGGAGATGATGCTGGAAAATCCAATGCTGGTACTGCTGCAGGCGTGGCTGATGCAGAGTCAGCATCGCTTCTCCGAAGTCGACAGTCTGCTGGCGCGTTTTGAACAGGCCAGCCGCTGCGAGATCGACGCAGCACTGCGCGGTGAATTTAATGCATTGCGCGCCCAGGTGGCGATTAACGATGGCAATACCGATGAAGCGGAGCGGCTGGCGAAAGTGGCGCTCGACACCCTGCCAGCGAGCCGTCACTACAGCCGCATTGTGGCAACCTCAGTGCATGGTGAAGTGATGCACTGCAAAGGCGAGCTGGATGATTCACTCAAACTGATGCGGCAGACCGAACAGATGGCGCGGCGCGATGAAGTGTGGCACTACGCCCTCTGGAGCCTGATTCAGCAGAGCGAGATTCTGTTTGCTCAGGGCTTTTTGCAGGCAGCCTATGAGATCCAGAGCCGCGCCTTTGTGCTGGTCGACGAACAGCACCTGGCGCAGTTCCCGCTGCATGAGTTTCTGCTGCGCATCCGCGCTCAGTTGCTGTGGGCCTGGGGACGGCTGGAAGAGGCGGAGCAGGCGGCCCGGGAAGGCATCAAAGTACTGAACGGTTTCCAGCCGCAGCAGCAGATTCAGTGTCTGGGTTTGCTGGTGCAGTGCTCACTGGCACGTGGCAATCTGGATAACGCCCGCAGCTACCTGAACCGGCTGGAAAACCTGCTGAACAATGGCAACTGGCACAGCGACTGGATAGCCAATGCCGACAAAGTCCGGGTCATTTACTGGCAGTTGACCGGCGACAGCCAGAACGCCCGCGACTGGATGAGGCAGACGCCTAAACCTGCCTTTGCCAATAACCATTTTCTGCAGGGGCAGTGGCGGAACATCGCCCGCGCGCAGATCCTGCTGGGTGATGTCAGTCAGGCGGAAGTGGTGCTGGAGGAGTTGAATGAGAATGCCCGTGCCCTGCGCCTGATGAGTGATTTAAACCGTAATCTGCTGCTGCTGAATCAGATCTACTGGCAGACCGACCGCAAAGCGGAGGCGCAGCGTGTCCTGATAGAGGCGCTGAAACTGGCGCGAAGCACCGGTTTTATCAGCCATTTCGTGATTGAAGGCGAGATGATGGCGCAGCAGTTGCGGCAATTGATCCAGCTTAATACCCTGAATGAGCTGGACAGCCACCGCGCCCGGCGCATCCTGCTGGAGATCAATAAATATCACCGTCACAAGTTCGCTCATTTCGATGAAGGCTTTGTCAGCCGGTTGCTTAACCATCCTGACGTGCCGGAGCTGATCCGAACCAGTCCGCTGACGCAGCGTGAATGGCAGGTGCTGGGATTGATCTATTCTGGCTACAGCAACGATCAAATCGCTGGTGAGCTGGCGGTGGCCTCCACCACCATCAAAACCCATATCCGCAATCTCTATCAGAAGCTGGGCGTCACCCATCGCAGCGAAGCGATGAATCAGGTGCAGTCGCTGCTGAAAATGATGGGATATGTCTGACGACAGGCGTTTACAGGGGCGGCTTTAGCCCGCTCCGCCGCATAACAGCACACCGTCGAAACAGGCGGTCTGTATCAATGGGAAGCGGGGCAGTTACTTTACTGCGCAACATGCAGCTCTGATTTGCCGGATTTCGGGCCCTGATTTCTTCCAGCCGGTGCATAAATATCGCATGCATCTGCGCGTTACGGGTTTCACCTTTATTCAGCCCCGCGAGGTCCCGCCTGCAGCAGTTAGGGTAGTGCTTCCTGAAATTACGGATTTCTGAGGTTCAGGAAAATTAATTCTGAGTGGTTAAACAGTGTCCCCTTACCATACCTCTTAAAAGTCAGATGAATTATAGAAAATGATATATGCTTTTGCTTTTTTTTGAGTTCAGGATTGTCATTCCCTGCTTATGAAAAAAGTGCCTTAATAAAAATGCAATATGTATTATTTCATGAAAAGAGTAAATTGTTAGCAGAGTAATTATTAGCCTTTAATGTCATTAGCTATTAACTAGTTAGTTAAAAAATAGCATCCCCGAAAATTTTTTTTAAAATTAAACGAAAACATTATAAAACAACGAAAAACGTTTCATTACACTCCATAGTTTTTATTTTTTAGATAATTTACTTTTAATGAAATAGCTCATTAGCTATGGGGTGGGCCAGCGATTATCTCATGTATTTATTATCTTTAAGGATGGATTATGAGACATAAAAAATTAACGCTTGCTTTGGCTGTTTTTGTCCTCTCTGCGGCGCGACTTGCAGTCGCTGCACCGTTACATAACCAACCGTTTACGAATCACTCCCCACAGACCTTCTTACTTGTCGGCGATGCTAATGGAGGTGACGGCGGCAACGGGGGTTCTGGTTCTAATTCTCCTGGTGGCCCTGGCGGCGATGGAGGAAATAACAGCGCCAGCGGTAACGGGAATGGCAGCGGTAATGATAACGGCACTGGCAACGGCTCCGCTAACGGTAATGGTTCCGGTGACGGTGACGGCGGCGGTGATGGTGGTGACAGCGGTGGCGATGGTGGTGGTGGTGATGGCGGCGGTGCGTAATCAGGCTGCAGAATCTAACTAAAAATGGTCGCCTCATGAAGGCGGCCATTAATTAAAGGATGAAACTTCTATGTCAAAGCTACACAACACGCTGATTTTTTTTCCACTATCTGCAGGGCTGCTCCTTTCCCTGCCGGTATTCAGTCAGACACTCCCGCAGGACACTATTCAGCTGTCTGCCTGTGAGAGCCTGAACGGACAAGATGGGAACGGCAGTTCGCCTGATGGAGAAAGTGGTAAAGACGGCGTGCCCGGTACAGGCTGTCTGAACGGAGGTAACGGCGGTAACGGTTCTGCTACAGGTGGTAACGGCGGAAATGGGGGAAATGGGGCAGGCGCCGCGACTGAACCCTACCATAAACACCACAAACATCATAAAAATGGACAGGGTAGCGCCAATGGTGGCAACGGGGGTGATGGTGGTTCAACTGACAATGCGCCCGGAGGTGCTGGCGGTGATGGAGGTAACAATGACCAGTCAGAACATCTGTAAACGATACCGTACCCTACTAAGGTGCTCCACTCTGATACTGGTGATTTTTACACACTGCGGTTATGCCTCTCCGGCCTCCCCGATTCCTTTTCCTGATTCCTTATCACTGATTTCTGATGGTGGAAACGGCGGGGACGGTGGTCCGGGCGAAAACGGAGGGGATGGCGGTAACGGCGGTAATGCTGGTACAGGCTCCAACTCAAATGGCGGAGATGGCGGAAATGGCGGCACTAACGGAGCCGATGGAGGGGATGGTGGCAACGGAGGAAGCGGGAACAACTCATCCGGTGGTGATGGTGGTGATGGTGGTGATGGCGGTGATAGCGGCGGCGGCATATAAGTCATAGCGCAGAGGATGATATGAAAAACCTTCTCATGAAAGCTGTATATCTCATTATTCTCACCTCAGCATTACTGAGACCTTTCATGGTCGTACTCACGGTAACCTCTTCTCTGGCGGCCGGAATATTCAGCACTGCGGCATGGGCAGACGGCGACGGTGGCGACGGTGGTGACGGTGGCGGTGACGGAAACGGGGGAGACGGAGGGAATGCTGGTTCTGGCAGCAACGGAAATGGCGGCGACGGCGGTAATGGTGGTGAAAACGGAGGAAATGGAGGGAACGGCGGTAATGGTGACGGATCAGGTAATGGCGGAAACGGAGGCGATGCGGGTCCTGGCGGCGTCGGCGGGCAGGGTGGCAGTGGCGGGAATGAGGGAGGACATGATGGTTCTCCCGGGATGAGTGGAGCTAAATAGTTATCCCTATGCCGTTAACGTGGTCTGCCGGAGGTTAATTACCCCGGCGACTTCATGCATACAGACTAAGCAGATAGCAAGGCAATGCGGAGACACCGAGTTGCCAGGCCTGAACTGCGAAAGCCGGTAAAGTCATATCAGTCGTTTTTACCGGCACCAGTAAATCCCGATCTTCCTTAAAAGATATCGCATAGTGTCAGCCTGAGTGATGGCAGTTTATCCGGCACCACCAACGATCCATTTCCCGCCCGGCCTCTTCTGCAGGGGAACGGGTTGAATCGCGGCATGCTGGTCACAGATGTTATGTTGCATTAGAGCTGAAAGCCGTTCGTATCATGCCAGGATATTAAGGATCGCAACATAAAAAGAAGATACAGGCGGTGAACGTCCGTAATGAGCAAGGAGCGGACGTTCCGTTCTTAATGACTGACTGTTACCATTGCATCCAACATAGCACCCGGCTCATCCAACCTTACCCACAACAAAAATTAATATCCATAAATCAGCTCTATACACGTATGACATCACCAATTCCTCAAGTCACAAAATATTTTGCCGATAACGATTTTTTAACGATCCAAAGTCCTGGAAGACAGATATGAATAAATTTGTTTATTGTATGATTGCTTTGTGTTTTTCCGGTTTATGTTCCGCAGCTGAAGGTTTAGGCTTGGGGACATATTTATGTGATGTCCGGATAACCAGCTCTCATACAGAGACGCAGCTTTTGCCAAAAGCTGCTGTCGTTGAAGACAATGGAAGTAACTACAAAGTGAAAATGCTGGGTAATGAGGTAGCATCCCCAGCGCTTGAAAGTGTCATGGGTGGTATTAAACAGCAGGCTACTGTTAACGGAATAACCTTCGTAAGACGTCCTAATTACGATGATCGTTTTATCATCGAAAATGCGCATTCCGGCTTCTTTTATAAAATGAGAAACTGCAAAAAAAACTAATATTTTTTCAGCTGATGCTTTAAGCATTAGTATAGGATGGCTTTTAAATTAATTGTGTTTTAAAAGTCCCTGTTTACTATATTATCTTGATTGTGAACCTCATATCTTTGCAGCCATGTTATGATTAAAATGCTTCGACAAATTGCTGTCACCTATTCGGCCGATGAGCAATTTAAACTGCTATCATGTCCGTATGCCTTCCAGTTTAACGTTCAAGCTGTATTACCTTTGTATTAATTTCTGGCAACAGCAATGAGGCGGGCCAGACTAAGTTCAGATTTATGTCCGCTATGAGTGAGGAGCAGCCATGACCCCAGGGATGGTTTGAATAAGTGATATCCCTTTACCCGTTTTGAGCTGATGCTTTTCTTAGCAGGATGCTTTATGTTGGTCACACTCATCCTGCAGGGTATAACCATGATAAAAGTAGAAAAATCTGATCCATTCTCTTCAGAAACCCATCGTTTAATCGAAATGCTATCAGCAGAACTTGCCGCTATTACTGGTGATAACGGCAAAAGCAATTTCACCACCCAAGCAATGAGTGATGACAAAGCTTTATGGGCATTAGCAAAGAATTCTCAAGGCAGAGCTGTGGGATGCGGTGCTATACGGCCTTTTACCCAAAATATAGCCGAGCTTAAAAGAATGTTTTCAGACCGAAGTGAGTCAGGGATTGGTGGTGCTTTACTCACTTTCCTTGAAAAATCAGCAAAAGAGATGGGATATATCGAAGTTAGGCTGGAAACCCGCCACATCAACTATCGTGCTGTAAATTTCTACATGAAAAATGGTTATGTCCCTATTGAGAATTACGGCCCATATATAGGCAGGACAGAAGCTATCTGTTTCTCAAAGGCATTGCGCTGACTATATTAATTGGAACTGACGTCTGCTCCTGTCACAAAGTAAACTGTCATCGGGCTGATGACCGGTATATGCCAAAAGCGGATACTGTTTTTAATGTGATTTATTTATTTGATGCTGCCTTTGCTGGAGCACAAAGGAAGTCAGGCTACGTTGCGATTACTGCTAGCCCCGCCAGGGATAAAACACCATTAGCTAAGCAAACGAACCGCGCCTGGAGACTTGCCCGTTACACGCTTAAAAGCCCGGCTGAAAGCAGCCTGAGAGGAGTATCCTAACCGTTGCGATGCGGTGTCGACAGTAATGTTTTCTGACGACAGCCAGCGGACAGCGAGATGCATCTTTACTTCCGTTACATACCGTAGCGGTGGGACGCCGATGGTGGTCTGAAACCTTTCGGCGAATGCGGAGCGGGATATATGCGATTCGGCGGCGAGTTCTGCCACGCTCCAGTCGCGGCCCGGTTCGCGATGAATCGCCAGGATGGCCTGAGCCAGACGCGGATCGCGCAGTGCTGCAGCCAGGCCAGGGCTATTGCCGCAACCGTCTTCCACCCATCCTCTGATAAACATCGCTCCAGCCACATCGGCAAGCCTGGCGAGAATACCTGCATAGCCCACGCGTCCGGAGCATATCTCACGCTTCATCGCATCAAGGATATGCATGAGTCCCGGCCACTGAATCCCCTTTGCATCGGCATGCATAATTTCAGGCAGCACATCCGCCAGCCGCTGCATGCTTCCCAGATCGATTTTCATACAACCAAAAAACAGCACAGCACCTGGCGTTTCCTGAGTACTCGGGCAGGTATCAATCCCACTCACTTTTTCATCGAGTGGTGCCGTTTCAATATTGTCGATATCCAGCACGTCGGCGGCTGTTGCCGACAAAAGCTGATGCCGTTCGCCGTGGGGAAGAAATACAGCCTCTCCGGCTGAAAGCGTAAGAACTTCGCCGTTTGCACTATGAAGCACCATCTCCCCTACAGCGACGTAGTGCAGATAAGCATGACCGGGCCTGCTTGCGAAGTTCAGGCCAAACGTATCTCCCGTCTGGATACGCTGATATCGCACGCCGTATAGCCGTAGACCGGAAAGCAGCTCGCTGATGAGTTCTGATGACAGAGCGAAGGATGAAGTCATATGCCTTTTCGGGTTTTGGGTAAAAAAGTGAGGGTTTTAGAGCATAGATCATCCAGCTGCGCCTGAATAGACTTCTTCTCCTGAAACGACTTTCCAGGAGACTTAGAAATGACGGATGAAACTTCTATCAGGGTTCACAAAGAAAGAGTGCAAAGAGATGAGAAAATCCAGCCAGCCTGGCTTGCGGTTTTTTCGTTAACCATGGGTGTTTTTGGCCTGCTCACCGCAGAGTACCTGCCTGCCAGCTTATTAACGCCTATTGCACGGGATTTGGGTGTGTCAGAATCTCTTGCAGGACAGGCCGTAACAGTGACGGCGGTGATTGCGTTATTTGCCGGATTACTGATACCGCGATTAACGCGTGCGCTGGACCGGCGCGTCGTGTTGTTGAGCTTTACCGCCCTTATGATCTTCTCAAATCTGCTCGTGGCGCTCTCTTCAGGTATTGTCATGCTGCTGGCAATGCGCATCCTGCTGGGTATCGCGTTGGGTGGATTCTGGAGTATGGCAGCGGCGGTTGCGATGAGGCTAGTGCCGGAGAGGCTGGTACCGCGGGCGCTGTCGATCATTTTTAGTGGAATCGCGGTAGGTACTGTTGTTGCCGTACCGCTGGGAAGTTATCTGGGCGAGATGTCTGGCTGGCGTAGCGCGTTTATTGCCGCTGCTGCGGTTGGCGCACTCTCTTTTATTTTTCAGTGGCTGACGCTGCCCGGAATGCCGCCGGTAGTCAAGACCAGGACGGCATCCGTATTTTCTCTGCTCCAGAGGCCGGGCGTGAGCGTGGGCATGCTGGGGTGCGTGCTTGCACACACCGGCCAGTATGCGCTGTTTACCTATATACGGCCTGCGCTGGAAGGACTCGCACACATAGACGCAAAAGGGCTGGCATTAATACTTCTGGTGTTTGGCGTTGCTAACTTTATCGGGACACTGTCGGCAGGGTGGCTGATGGAACGCAGCCTGCGTTTTACGCTGATTATTATGCCTGCTCTGGTTGGAGCAGCGGCACTGGGTATGATCACTCTGCCGTTATCAATCGCCGGGCTTACAGCGCTGGTAATGCTGTGGGGGCTGGCATTTGGTGGCATACCGGTGGCGTGGTCAGGTTGGGTCGCCCGGACTCTTCCCGATGAGGCCGAGAGCGCAGGGGGTATGGTGGTCGCCGCCGTCCAATCCTCCATTGCCGCGGGTGCAGCAATAGGTGGCCTGATATATGGCCTCAACGGGGTGACGGGGGTATTCATTACAGCTGCCTGTATCATGCTTACTGCCGCGCTGGTTATTGCATTCCGGGTCAGGGTCTCGCCATCAGCTGAAGGAACGCAAAGCATATAATTTCAGTGGCATTTTAATATGTTGGGACACCTCAATCGAACAGCTTAACATCCCCGGACCGCACAGCGTTCCGGGCCTGCTGGCTGAGTCTGTTGGCAAAGGGGCGGGTTAACTGCAGAAGCTGGTTAAAATGCGTTTTGAGCGAGGAACGGAAAATAAATAGCAGGCATCTCATTGACGGTTCTGTGGCTCCTAAGAGGATCTGAATTCATTATCATCAGGATTTAGCTTTGTCATACATGGAGTAAGTCTTATGAGTATAGGTATAAGGCCAGCACAACTTTCTGATGTTGATGGAATTTTCTCAGTCCGAACATCTGTTACGGAGAATCATCTGAGCCGCGAAGAAATGCGAAGAATGGGGATCACAGAAAGCGTCGTGGGCGATATGATCAAAAACGACCATTGTGCATGGGTTGCCTGTGATAATGACGAAATTATCGGTTTTTCAATGATTTTAAAGGATAAAGGCTGCCTTTATGGTCTTTTTGTTCTTCCTGAATACGAAAGCAGAGGTATAGGTCGCAGACTCACTATGCTTGCGGAACAGGAGTTATTCAGACATCACGAAATTGCCTGGCTGGAAACCGATGAAAACAGCCGTGCGGCAAAATTTTACATGCAACTCGGCTGGGGTAATAAAGCAAATCTGGATGGCACTTTCATCCGGTTAGAAAAGCAACGTGATAGTTGATCTTCTTCATCTCTCATCGAGTTCCGCTTTTGCACGCAGAAGACCTGCGCTCTGGAAGGGCCGCTATGAGCGGGAAGCGGACGCCCGGTGTCCGCTAATGTGAACTCGCCAGGTTACTTAAACCGTCTCCCTGCCTCATCAGTCACCTTTTCTCCATCCTCTTTGGTGAAAGAATCTTTCTGACCTTCAGGGAGAATATCCAGCACAATTTCTGAGGGACGGCAAAGTCGTGTCCCTAATGGTGACACTACTACCGGCCTGTTAATCAGGATCGGGTGCTGAAGCATAAAATCGATCAACTGCGCATCAGAAAATTTATCTTCATCCAGACCCAATCGCTCATAAGGCTCAACATTCTTACGCAGCAATGCACGTACAGAAATCCCCATTTCTGAAATCAGCCTGGTAAGCTCTTCTCGTGTCGGTGGCGTATCGAGATAATAAATAATTGTTGGTTCGTTGCCGCTGTTACGGATCATCTCCAGCGTGTTACGTGAGGTGCCACAGGCCGGGTTATGATAGATGGTAATATTGCTCATATCAGTATCTCATTACAAAGTGACAGAGAGCCGCCATACCAGCGCGGCCAGAGTAACGAACAGCACGGGCAGGGTCATAATTATGCCTGTCCGGAAGTAATATCCCCAGGTAATGCTCATGTTTTTCTGTGCCAGTACATGCAGCCACAGCAGGGTTGCCAGACTCCCGATTGGGGTAATTTTGGGACCTAAATCGCAGCCAATCACATTGGCGTAAATCATTGCTTCTCTGACGACGCCAGTCGCAGTGCTCCCTTCAATGGACAGCGCACCAATCAGCACCGTCGGCATATTGTTCATCACCGACGACATGAAGGCAGTCAGGAAGCCGGTGCCGAACGTGGCAGCCCATAAACCGTTGTCTGCCAGCATATTGAGTACGGCAGAAAGATACTCAGTGAGTCCGGCATTACGCAGGCCATAGACGACCAGATACATACCCAGCGAGAAAATCACGATCTGCCAGGGCGCACCGCGAAGCACTTTCCCGGTATTAATGGCCTGGCCCCTCTTTGCCACCACGAACAGCACCGCTGCGCCAACTGCTGCTATAGCGCTGACAGGGATCCCCAGCGGCTCAAGAACAAAGAAACCGACCAGCAGGAACAGCAGAACAATCCAGCCAGCCCTGAACGTCGCAGGATCCTTAATCGCACTGCCAGGAATCTTCAGCAGTGAGACGTCATATCTGGCAGGGATATCGCGGCGGAAGAAGAGATGCAGCATGACCAGCGTGGCAGCAACGGCTGCCAGATTCACAGGAACCATCACGGAGGCGTACTGCGTAAAGCCCAGGCCAAAGAAATCCGCCGAGACAATATTTACCAGGTTAGAGACAATCAGCGGCAGGCTGGCGGTATCAGCGATGAATCCTGCAGCCATGACAAATGCCAGTGTCGTTCCCTGGCTGAACCCCAGAGCGAGCAGCATCGCAATCACAATCGGTGTCAGTATCAGTGCTGCACCGTCGTTAGCAAACAGCGCAGCAACAGCAGCGCCAAGCAGTACTATCCACGTAAACAACAGGCGACCGCGCCCGTTACCCCAGCGGGAAACATGCAGTGCGGCCCATTCAAAGAACCCAGACTCATCAAGCAGCAGGCTGATGACGATTACCGCAATGAACGCCGCTGTTGCATTCCAGACGATATTCCAGACGACAGGGATATCTTCAAAGTGGATGACTCCCATTCCCAGCGCCAGCACGGCTCCGATACTTGCGCTCCAGCCAATGCTGAGGCCTCTGGGCTGCCAGATGACCAGGACCAGCGTGAGTATAAAGATACTTCCTGCCAGAAACATTTTCCGACTCCTTTATATATGCTTATGTGTATGTGATTAAGCTTGTCAGCAGGAAGTACATGCGGATTTTTCCAGTCGTTCACGCACATCATCGCGCAGGCAGTGCCATGCCGTCGTTATCGTCTCGCCGGCCCATGCGGGCATGTGGGGTGAGAGACGGTAGTGAATCCATTTCCCTTCCCGACGGTCCAGTACCAGTTCAGCCTCACGCAGGATAGCCATGTGACGGGAAATTTTAGGCTGTGATTCAGTGGTAGCCGCACATATATCGCATACGCACAGTTCGCCCGATTCCCGGAGAAGCATGACAATTGCGAGCCGGGTTTCATCCGACAGGATCTTAAAAAGCTGAACAGGCTGTAGCATTTATTACTCCATTCCCTTTAGAATACATATATGTTAAATCATATGTGTTTAATTTGAAATCACCAGAGCCACCCGAAGGAGAAAAAATGGAGCACTTTCCTGCCCTGAACGCTGATTGCTTCGATCATCATATTGCTGAACGTCTGCAGCTCCATGAGCCGCCACGCATTCTGATTCTGTATGGCTCGGTAAGAGAGCGTTCTTACAGTCGTTTTACAGCAGAGGAAGCAGGTCGCCTGCTGGAGGCGATGGGAGCGGAGGTCAGACTGTTTAACCCTTCAGGTTTACCCCTGCCGGACGACGCCCCGGATACGCACCCAAAAGTCACCGAGTTGCGCGGGTTGGTCAGGTGGTGTGACGGGATGGTGTGGAGTTCCCCGGAGCGGCATGGGGCAATGAGTGCCGTGATGAAGGCACAAATCGACTGGATTCCCTTAAGCGAAGGGGCCGTTCGCCCATCCCAGGGAAAAACTCTGGCGGTCATGCAGGTATGCGGCGGTTCGCAATCTTTCAATGCCGTGAACCAGATGCGAATTCTGGGACGTTGGATGCGGATGTTTACGATCCCCAACCAGTCTTCAGTGGCCAAAGCATGGCAGGAATTTGATGAGAACGGGAGAATGAAACCCTCGTCCTGGTATGATCGTATCGTCGATGTCGCCGAAGAGTTGTTTAAAATCACCCTTATACTCAAGGGACAGACCGGTTACCTTGCCGATCGCTACAGTGAACGAAAAGAGAGCCATGAGGAGCTTTCATCCCGCGTTAATCAAGACAAAATATGACGTTCCTGTTTTCATGAATTCATGCTGTGTGAACTCAACAACGTCCGCTCCTGGCATAGAGTGGTCTGACATCGGATAATGCGCGCTATGAGCGAAAAGCGGATGCGATGAAATGAACGCTTACGACCTTATTCGATCACGATTTTTCACTCATCTCTGGCCAGCGTATTGCCTGCAGCACAGCCTTGCCTCTGCCGACCCAGCGTGATCCAGACCATCAGCGCGCAAATCAGCGTGACAGCAGCCAGAACTCTAAAAAGAAACGTATACGCAGTGTCATAACTGTCCTGAAGCAATAATCGTGAAATACCGGGTAACATCGCAGCGGCCTGCTCAGTACTGCCGCCCCCCAGCCATGCGGCAGCCTGGTGAATGACCTCTGGCGCATACCCGTGAACGGTGTTTTTCAGATTCAAATCATTCATTTCTTTTAAAAATGCTGACGCCATCGCCAGAGCGATCCCTTCTCCGGCAACGCGAACGGTATTAAAGAGGCCTGCGGCCATGCCCGCTTTCTCCACAGATACAGCTGAAAGTGCCAGACCATCCATCAGTCCCCATGGAAGCGCAGCGCCGGTACCGGTCATAATCAGTGAAAGCACAAGAAAATTACTGCTGTTACCCGGTAGTGCGTATCCGAGGAAAAGCAGCCCGACTGATGCAATAATAAGTCCTGCAGCTGAAACGGTTCCTGGAGAAAACCACCTTGTCAGCAGTGCGGCAATGGAAGGGAAAACCAGCATTGGAGACGTCAGCGCCATAAGATAAAAAGCGCTCCGGGACTCACTCATCCCGTCACCGCCCATAAAATGCAGCGGAATAATAATCAGCAGCACAACATAGCAATAGCATGTTGCTATCGGCAGTAGCAGAACGCCGGCAAAGCGCGGGCGCAGCAGCAGAGAGATATCCAGAACAGGATTTTCAACCCCCAGGCAACGCACTACAAACCCGCTGAAAAGCAGCATGGCGGAAATGAAAAGGGCGAGTGTGGGAAACGATAAAAACCCAAAGGCAGGTATAAGCATCACCGCTGATGTAAATAACATCAGGGCTGCAGTAAACATGATTAATCCTGTGCCGTCTGGTTTCTGATGTCCGCTCTCTTCTGATGCTGGCAGAAACGCAGCACCGGTCAAAAGTACAATGCCTGAAAGCAGAGCTAACATGGCATACAACCATCTCCAGCCCAAAGCATCCGTAATGAAACCCATCAACACAGGGCCGAACGCCAGGCCCACGCCAAACATAGTGCCAAGTATGCTGAAGGCCCGTGTCCTGTCCGGACCTTCATAGAGACGGGCCAGTGCGGCGCTGCCGCTGGCCAATATCAAGGCCGCCGCAAGACCCTGCAGTGACCTGAACAACCCAGCCATAAAGATATCCTGTGTCAGGCAGATCATAACGCTGCTCAGGCAAAACAGGGCTGAGCCTGCGGTAAAAATGCGCTTTCTGCCAGTAACATCCGCAGCAACACCGGCTGACAACAAAAAACTGCCGAAAGTCAGCATAAATCCATTCGTCAGCCATGACAGCGCGGCAGGCGAGCCGCCAAGAGCCTGTTGTATTGCCGGCGTGGAGATTACACCACCGGTAAAGCTTAACGGCAGCAATATAGCCGCCAGATAGACAGAAAAGGCTGCCATATTCCTGGCCATTGAACTGGGTGTTCTGGCTGAAGTTGCCATTGGGTGACCTTATGTTTCCGAAAAGCGGATGGGTTAACAAACTTCAGTAATGTTATTGCAGACATCAGAGTGAATAAATACACTGAAAATCTCTTCTTAATGGACATTAAGTTTATAATCAATGGACAGTCTGACCTCTCTTACTTCGTTTGTCCGGACAGCGGAGACGCTGAGTTTTGTACAGGCCGCAAGGCTGCTTGGGATTTCTGCCTCAGCGGTCGGGAAGAATGTCGCCAGACTTGAGCATAAACTGGGCGTACGTCTCTTATACCGCAGTACAAGAAACGTGAGTCTGACAGCGGAGGGGGCTGCTTTATTAATCCGCTGCCAGCATATCCTTGAGCAATTACAGGAGGCGGAGTCAGAACTGACGAGCAGCTTAGCGCAGCCTGCCGGGAGGCTCAGGGTTTCACTTCCTGTCATTGGCTACAGGTTGATCCTTCCTCTTCTGCCGGACTTTTCCCGCCGTTATCCTCATGTAGAACTCGATCTCGATTTCAGCGACCGGCTGGTAAACATCATTGATGAAGGATTTGATATAGCCATACGAAGCGGTGAACTGACGGACTCCCGACTGAAATCTAAAAAGGTTGGTGATTTTCGTTTTGTGCTCTGCGCCAGCCCTGACTATTTGAATGAGTATGGCGTGCCCGGCTCGCCAGCGGATTTAACGATGCACAGGTGCATTTCTTTTCGTTTTCCTTCAACTGGGCTGCTCCAGCCCTGGGAACTGCGCGGTATGTGCCCGGGTACTGACTTGAGGACAGCCCCTGTACTGACCGTAAATAATATAGAGGCTTCTGTTCGCCTGAGCCTGTCAGGTATGGGGATTTGCTATGTGCCCGGTTTTGTCGTTCGCGAATCTTTGAACACGGGGCAACTGAAAGAGGTATTGCCAGGTAGCTGTACCAGGCAGGGGGTTTTCTCGGCACTCTGGCCAGCCAGCCGGTATCTCTCACCGAGAATACGCTGCTTTGTCGATTTTATTGGTGAGTCCGGCCTGTCTCTGTAATCTGTACCAGGCAGTTAATGCTTTCTGAAATCGTATGCACTTTTATGCTTATTTTAAAATCATGAACGTCCGCTCCTGGCATAAAGTGGACATGAATCATGTATAAAATTCGTTAAGAGAGAAGTTGATATTAACAATCTTTCCTACCTCTTATGAGGTAATTGTTAACATCAGTATTGTCTAATTACTGGGTAACAGGTTAGACCTTGTTGCGATTCAACCTAAATATTCTCTTTCTTACGCCTGCTATAAAGTTAATGAATAGTTAACCGATAATGATGATTAAGATGCTTTTAATCTGCATTATTTGTGTTCTTATAAAAATTAATTCAGCAGGGTGTAAAAATGAGTAATATTCTTAACAATATTAATCTTACCGCTAAGTTTGCAATTCTGGGCTTGTTTTGCCTTGTTCTTTTTTCAGTTCCTACCGTGCTTTTTGTGTCAGAAGGTAATAAATATATTCAGGACAAGCAGAAAGAAGTAACAGGAGTGCCTGCTGAAAACAAAATCCTTGCCCTGTTGAATCTGATACAGCGCCATCGCGCTGAAACAGCCCTCGCTATTGCGCAAAAAAATCCTGCCACCTCATCGCGTCTAAGTGTTAGAGATGACATTGTTACTATCACCGATGCCATCAAGAAAGAGATGGCGCAGACAGAAGGCAGTGCGGGTTTAATCGAAAAAATCAATGGGGTGCGTGCACAGTGGGACGCGCTGCAGCAGGACATTGATGCTTCGAAACTGAATCAAACGACCAGTCTTGACGCACATGCGCAACTCATCCGCAAACTTCTTAACACAAACCGCGACGTGCTGGATTTTTACGGTTTGTCGCTTGATTCAGATATCAGTACGTACCGCCTGATTATCAGCAATTTCTCATCATTGCCTGAGCTTACCGAAAGTCTGGGTAAAATTCGTGCGTTCGGGACTTCACTGCTTGCCAGGAAAGAAGCCGTTAGTGAGGCTGACTCTGTCCGTATGGAATCATTAATCAGCACGGGTGCCTATAATCTGGATATGTTTGCTCAGGACTCAGAGAAGCTTTTTTCGTCTGATACAGGGCTGAAGCAGAAATTCAGTGCCGATGCAGACGCGGCCGTGCAGGAAGCCCAAAATGCCCTGAAAACTGCAGGGGCGTTATTTATTAGCCGCAGTATGACGAATCAGAATCCTCAGGACTATGCCGCAATTTTTACCAGCGCGATTAACAGATTCAGCACCTACGCGATTGCGGGCGGTAATGAACTGAATGACATGCTGAACCAGCAGATTACGGACCACCGGAATGCACAGTATGGTTTGCTGAGCGTTCTTCTCTTTATGGTCCTGCTTTCTGTCTTTTTCGCATTGATCATTATCCGTTCTGTTACACGACCTATCGGTGCCGCGTCAAAGCTTGCGCTTGAAGTAGCAGAAGGCGATCTGACAGCATCTTTTTCCGTGACAGGACGCAATGAAACAGCCGGTCTGCTTAAGGCATTACTGCAG
This sequence comes from Pantoea sp. OVA07A, assembly GCF_019969975.1. Lineage (NCBI taxonomy): Bacteria > Pseudomonadati > Pseudomonadota > Gammaproteobacteria > Enterobacterales > Erwiniaceae > Pantoea > Pantoea sp. OVA07A. The sequence goes on from NZ_JAHXYM010000003.1 coordinate 183,531, forward strand.
ATGAGTCAGCGCCTGACGGTGACGGTAGAAAACATTAAATCTAATGCCGTCACCATTGCCACCTCATCTGAGGAGATTGCCCGCGGTAACGGCGATCTTTCTGCGAGGACGGAAGAACAGGCTGCATCACTGGCTGAAACAGCCGCCAGTATGGAACAGCTCTCTTCGATCATCGGCAACAATGCTGAAAACACCCGCCATGCTGCAGAAATGGCCAGCTCGGCTACCAGCGCGGCATTGCGTGGCGGTCAGGCAATGGAATCAGTGCTGGGTTCCATGGAGAAAATCAGCAGCAGTGCAGGGCAGATTAAGGAAATCATTTCTGTCATTGATGGGATTGCGTTTCAGACGAATATTCTCGCGTTAAACGCGGCTGTTGAAGCTGCCCGGGCCGGTGAGCACGGTAAAGGCTTTGCCGTTGTTGCGGCGGAAGTCAGGTCGCTGGCACAGCGCTCGGCTGGCGCGGCGAAAGAAATTAAAGGACTGATCGAAAAGTCTGTGGAGAATGCTGAGCAGGGCATTTCGATGGCCCGGGATGCAGGTGAAAAAGTGAAGGAGAGTATGGATGCGATTGAACAGACAGCACAGCTGGTGAGAGAAATTTCATCTTCTTCAGAAGAGCAAAGTGCAGGGGTATCGCAGATAAATATTGCCGTTACTCAGATGGATCAGGTCACACAGCAGAATGCCGTGCTCGTTGAAGAGTCAGCATCGTCTGCTGATGAACTTGCAAGTCGAGCCGCTAATCTGAGGGACGCTGTTAGCGTGTTCCGCACAAACGCTGGTTAAAATTTCCTTTAAGTGCTTCTTTTATATGTCTGTAAACGGCGTGCTGTCGGCGCATTTCTGAGGTCTGTCATCTCAGTAACAGTATCTCATAAGCCATCCTACGGGATGGCTTAATTCCTTCCTTACGTAACTTTGGCACAAAGCGGACATACGTGCTGCAAGGTCCGCTTTGAGCGAAAAGCGGCCGTCAAATGTACGATGACAGTGTAGTTTTGCCAAAATAGACATAACATACCTATCGCACATGCAGGCGACAGGCAAAAAACCGCCATCTGAGTGGGTCAGCTGCGGAAGCAGCCGGGCAGAAAAGGTTATGCATCCCGGAAAATCCGGCGTTCAGCGAACGCTGTCACCTGTAAGCCTTGCTAAAAAAAAAGCGAACGGCACAAACCATGTGCTGCCGATCACGTAACGCCGAGAGAAGAATAAAAAAACCGCCGTGCAGGCGGTTCAAAGAGGTATTCAGTGGCTTTTGCTCTTATCGTGGCCGGCCGGAGCAGCCGCCGTTTGAGCTTAATGATAAAAGGCATCGGCAAGATAGCAAGCGTATCTCGGGCAGCGTTCCGGACGGATCCCACGGTATCTGCAGGATAAATAACCCGCTTTAGGCAAAAAAAAACCGCAGGGGGCCGAAGACGTGCAGTGGCTGAAAACTCCTGAATCCCTGGCCTGGTGTTGGCTTGCCGCTTATCTTGAATCTACTATGTGTAGTATCGATAGTAGCTTAGAAAACTACAACATATTGTATCTGCGACAGCTCGTTGCGGTCCGACATTCAGAGTTATAGGGGTTTTACCAACCAGCGGAAGATTAAGAGTATTAATGAGGGGGCCATTATTCTGAATCAATCGTAACCAATTTTATATCACCTATAATTTTCAGGAGTGTACAGCATAAAATCAACCTTTCCTGACTTATATTCATCAGGCTGCTCACCCATTTCAAGATAATGTAGCGCCAGTGTTATTGCCAGCTGAGCATGCCTCAACGTATTTTGATCTATGGTCAATGTCAGCACTCGTTGTTCGAGTAATTGCCGTGTTGTATTGTAAAGTTCATGAGTGACGTAAACTACTTTACCTCTAAGATTATAATCATTCAAAATCTCACTAACCTGAGTGTTACCCATGCCTGTATTATAAATTCCGACAATATCTTTATCAGATGCAAGGGTTCGGTTTAATAAAAGACTGATAAGCTCCCGTTCATCCTGACTGTAAATAGGTTCGCGCACATTGATTTTAGGATAAAATTTCTGCATTACTGAAATAAAGCCATCGACACGCTGACGATGGACTGCGTATTGCGTACGGCCGCTAATTATCACCACGTCCCCATGTGATGGTAGCATACCACCAAGTACAAAGCCTGATGTACGGCCTGCGCTATATTGATCAATTCCTACGTGGCACAATCTATCAGATCCTGGTAAATCTGCCACAAGGGTTATTACCGGGACACCGCGAGATTTACACAGGGTCAGCATTTCATAAATAAGTGGGCTCTCATGTGCAAATATAATCAAAGCGTCCATTTTTTTACTGCTGGCTTCAATGTGTTTTGCCATTTTTTCCGGAGAAGCTTCAGAGAATAAAGTTTTATGAAGTGTTATTCTGCGATAGCCTAAGTTATCCGCCAGCATGGAAAAATCTTTAGCAAGCTGTTCGAAAAAAAAAGATTTATTACTGCTCAATAGGACCTCAAGCTGCCAGGAGGGTCTATGCTTTTCCGGCAGAATACGCTTAAGTCCCGCATCACGGGCGGCCTTGAGTATTAGATTCTCCATGGCCGGCGATACTCCACCCCGATCATTAAGCACCCGATCAACTGTTGCAACACCTACACCTATTTTCTTTGCAAACTCAGTAATAGTTAATTTTTTCATATTTTATCGTATTTACTTTAACAGGTTTCGTCACTATCAAACTATAGTAAGTAATCTACAACACTGCCAGCGTTACAATCTTAACTTCAATTTATATTCTTTTCACATAAAAGACAAATAAATTTCACTTAAAATTAAGAGTAACACTCCAACAAAACTCTACTTTAAGAAATACATAAAACTTACTCGCATAAAAATTAACTTGAACTTATAGAACTTTTTCAAAAGCAACGCTGCGAGACATCGCGTTCCTTACGAACAAATCAGCCGACTCTAAGTTTGACCAAAATGGCATTTAATTTTTAACAGAATCATATCATTAAACAATGAGTAGAATTATTTGCCACAATAAATAATGGCAATATTTAAAGTATTATTTACTCTGGATTTTTGACGCGATTTAAATATAGACCCTTTTTTCATGCAACAAATAGATGCATATGAAGAACATTAATATTCAGCCTTACCATGTCAATCAGCTTTTATATTAGATTATACTTAATAATAGTTTGATAGGATAAAATTTTACTCTCTACGAAAGTTTTCAGCCGGCGTAAGGAACTAACAGCATGAGTGAGTTAAATTGAAGATGTTAACAGCAATAGATGCTAACCATAATGTTCACTGCCTGAGTCAGCAGAGCCCGTCAGGAACCCGGACTCAGCAAAGTTATTAAAAGCTTAGTTATTTTTATAGCTCTGAGCCCGTGTTAAACAGGGGATTCACCTAATATCCAGTTAGGCCCGGTATCAGGAAAGCCTGCCGGATAGCGGCTCGCGGCATTATATGACTGAATCCATCCGGGATAACGTGTACCCGGATGACTGACCTTGTCCAGCATTTCTTTTTCCTCCTCGCTGAGATTAACAGACAGCGCGCTAAGGTTATCTCTGAGCTGATGCACATTGCGCACACCTGCTATGACGCTCGTCACCTGCTTAGAAGACAGCAGCCAGCCTATTGCGATGCTGGCAGGAGTAGTGCGGTGTTTTTCAGAAATTGTTTTGATAACATCCACGATGTCCCATGCCAGGCTTTTATCAACGGGTGGAAATTCAATTTTTGCGCGTCTTGCAGAGGCCTCATGACTACCACTGCGGTCAAATTTGCCTGAAAGCAGGCCTCCTGCAAGAGGGCTCCAGCATAACAGTCCGGTTTGGCTATCCTTAATTGCCGGAAGGAGTTCATGTTCAATGTCGCGGCAGGCCAGTGAATAAAAAGACTGTACGCTGGCAAATTTCTCCAGCTTATGTTCACCTGAAATACCCAAAGCTTTGGCAATCTGCCAGCCGGCATAATTCGAACAGCCTATATAGCGAACCTTGCCCTGACGCACCATGTCGTCCAGTGTCCGCAGAACCTCTTCAATCGGTGTTACGGTATCAAAATTGTGGACCTGATAAAGGTCAATGTGATCGGTCTTAAGCCTTTTAAGGCTGGCTTCCAGCGCCTGCATAAGGTGATAGCGCGACTGCCCTGCATCGTTTGCGCCCGCATTCATTCTGCTGTGCGCTTTTGTTGCAAGAAAAACCTGACTGCGTCGCTGTGCCAGCACTTCGCCCAGCACGCTTTCAGAGCCCCCCATACCGTAGATATCCGCGGTATCAATAAAATTGATGCCGGCGTCCAGCGCCTCACCAACGATAATGTCCGCCTCTTTGCCCGTCAGGCGGCCGATGGCATTACCGGCGGCATTATCCGCCCCGCCAAATGTCATCGTCCCGAGACAAATGCGTGAAACATAAATCCCAGTTTTACCCAGTTCTGCGTATTTCATTTTGTTTTCTCCGTTAAGCTTCAAATGATAATGACGCAGACAAACGCTTTCTTTTATTATAGAAATCCCTTTTTTATTATTCATTCGTCCAGGAAGTTATGGATCCGTTGTCTGATATTCTTTCACTTCTGAAGGCAGAGGCCATCCTTACGGCCCGTATGGAAGCACGTGGCCCCTGGGCAATGCGGTTTCCCTCTTATAAACACATTAAGTTCGGCACTGTGCTTGAGGGGAAATTCTGGCTTTGGATGGACGGAATGCAGCCTCTGCTGCTTGAAAAAGGGGACTTCTATCTTCTGACTTCGGGTGACGCTTACTGCTGTGGCTCAAGTCCGGCATTGATGGTAAGTGACGGACGGCAGATTTTCTCTTCTCACCGTGAAGCGGATGGTGTGGTCCGCTACGGACAGGGAGAACTTATCAGTGAGGGGATTGGGGGGAGATTCGTATTTGAGGAGGCTTCCAGCCCGCTGCTTTTAAAACATCTGCCTCAGGTGCTGGTTTCACGACGAGAGGAAAGTTCTTCTCCTGCACTCACCGCCCTTATCACTTTGCTTTCGCATGAAACATCAGCGCTTCGTCCCGGACACGACATTGTGGCCAGTAGCATGGCAATACTTGTTCTGGTGCAGATGCTGAGGGAATACTTAGAGATTAATCAGAAAGGGACATCCTGGCTGAATGCCCTCGGTGACAGGAAAATAGGACCCGCACTGACACTGATACATTCTTCTCCATCTGCAGACTGGACGCTGGCAAGTCTGTCTGCAAAATCGGCTATGTCCCGCAGTGCGTTCGCCAGTAGGTTTCATCAGCTTACCGGTTCAACGCCCGGGAATTATCTGACGTCATGGCGAATGGAGCTGGCATGCGCTGAACTCAGAAAGCATCACTTAAGTATTACTGAGATAGCCAGATTAACCGGATATAAATCTGTTCCCTCTTTTTCTCTGGCCTTCAAACGTCATATCGGAAGAACGCCAGGAGGCTATCGTAATCTGCATAAGAACTGTTAACAGGCCACTCCGATAATTGTCTTTTTAATGCATATGCATAATTATCAAAAATTTATCGCAGTATTCAAATATACAATGTCCGTTCCTGGCACAAAGCAGTCGTTCTTGCGGCGACTTATCTAAACAACACGGGGAACAGTTTATTCCCCATGTATGGCAGGAATATACCCGCCGCGCGTTCATCATGATTACGGTTGCTTGCTGTTACCCAGCACTTTGTTAATCGCTTCGGTCCCACATTGATCGTCGGATTCCGCGCCGCCGGTGCCCGCCATGCCGATAGCGCCGATCCACTGGCCGCGATATTGCACCGGCACGCCGCCGCCAAGCAGCAATAGCTCATTAACCGTATTCAGGTTGACGCTTTCCGGTGAGGATTGCGCCTTTATGGTCAGTTGTCTGGTTGGCGTTTTGGTGGAGAGCGCAGTAAACGCTTTACGCCATGCCGCCTGAGTGTTGTGCGGCCCCACGTTGTCATCCCGCATCAGCGTGACCAGATTTCCACCCCGATCTACCACGGCGACTACGCCTTGACGATTCATATTATGGCAGGCGGACAAGGCCTCCGTTGCCAGTTGATTACTCAGCGCCTGCGTCATGTCATAGACGGAGGCTGGCTCAGCAGCGAGCGCCACGGCAGGTCCGGTTGTCAGCATCAATGCCAGCAGTAAACGTTTCATTTATCTCAGCTCCCGCGATAGGTGGAATATCCGTACTGGCTCAGCAGCAACGGAATGTGATAGGTGGTCGTGGTATTGGTGATATGGAACTCCACCGGGATTTCGGGGAAGAAACTCTGCTGTTGATGTGCCGCAAAATAGTGACCGGTTTTAAAAATCACCCGATAGTCTCCCGCCTCAAAGGGCTTTGCTGGCCAAAGGGCATCAATCCGACCCTGCTGATTAGTATTGGCGGTATTCAGTACTTTCCAGCTTTCTCCCTGTTTCTGCTCAAGCATTACCTCAACCTCTGAGGCCGGCAGCCCGGTCTGCTGGTTCAGCACGTGAACGCTCAGCGGATTTTTACTGGCCGCGAAGGTGACCGCGGGAACGGCAAGCAGCGTAGTGAGGGCCAGGGCAGTGAGACTCTTTTTCATTTTTTGATACTCCGGTGTTAATCACCCCGCTGTTATACCTGTACGGTTGTTCGTTCTGCCTGTCAGAAAGATGACCATATTGTCATCTGGCGCTGAAACACTGTGGCGGTCATAAATTTCATGGCAAACTGCGCCGATGAAACTATTACTGATTGAAGATAACCAGAAGGCGAGCGCCTGGGTGCGTAAGGGGCTGGAAGAAGCGGGCTATATCGTGGATTACGCCGCAGACGGCCGGGATGGCCTGCATCTGGGGCTGTCACATCCCTACAGCCTGGTGATACTGGATATTATGCTGCCGGGGATGGATGGGTGGCAGGTGCTGAAAACCCTGCGTACCGCCAGTCAGATTCCGGTAATTTGCCTGACTGCCAGAGACTCGGTGGATGATCGGGTGAAAGGGCTGGAACTGGGGGCCAATGATTACCTGGTTAAGCCGTTCTCTTTTGCGGAGTTGCTGGCTCGGGTAAGGAATCAGCTCCGGCAGCAGCAGCCGCACAGTAGCGTACTAAGGGTGGGCGATCTGGTGCTGGACTCAGCGCGCTTTCAGGTTCTACGTGACGGTGTCACTCTTGCACTGACGCGCAAAGAGTTCATGCTGTTATGGCTGCTCGCCAGCCGTCACGGTGAGATTCTGCCGCGGACGCTGCTGGCCAGCGAAATATGGGGCGTTAATTTCGACAGTGAAACCAATATCGTCGATGTTGCTATCCGCCGCCTGCGCCGTAAAGTCGACGATCCCTTTCCTCAAAAGCTCATCACTACGGTAAGGGGCATGGGATATTGCCTGTCAGAAAAAGGAGGCGAGGGTGACTAGCCCTTCTCTGACGCTGCGGCTGACCGCGATTTTTACGCTTATCATGGCGATGGCCTGTGGCGGCATCAGCCTGATTCTGTATAAAGCTTTACGCAGTGAACTGGTCTGGCGGGACGATCAAACGCTGATTAATCGGGCGGCGCAGTTAAGACAACTGCTTGAAGATGGTGCCCATCCCAGCTCGCTGCCGCTCTACTTCAATCGGATGGTCGATATCCATCAGGACATTCTCAGCATCCGCTCGCAGCATGAGCAAAACGTCAGTATTAATCATACCGGGATAACGTTGCCCGCGATCTCGCCCACGCCGGTCAGTACGCCACCCAGTGAGAAACAGCTGCACCGCTGGATCAATGCGGATAAGACGGAAGCGTCGGCGTTAAGCCTGCAGGCAAACTCCTCGCTCGGGCCGGTAACTATTACGCTTGCCCGGGTCGCGCGGGAGCGAGCACTGATGCTGGAGCGTTATCGCCAGCAAAGCATTCTGGTTTCACTGGCGGCCATATTGCTGTGCGCCGCAGTCAGTCCGCTGTTGATTCGCAGAGGGCTAAGGGCGATCGGCCGGTTAAGTAAGATCGTGGCAGAAACGGCCAGTGACCGGTTAAATCAGCCCGTGCCGCTTCAGGCTATCCCGCAGGAGCTGCTACCGATTGGCAATGCACTTAACGCTATGCGTCAGCGCTTATCCACGGACTTTATCCGTCTGACCCAGTTTGCCGACGATCTGGCCCACGAAATCCGCACGCCCATTAATGTGTTACTGGGCCAGAATCAGGTCGCGCTGGGTCATGAACGCTCAGCCGCTGAATATCAGACGCTGCTCGAAGGCAACATTGAAGAGCTTGAGAGTCTGTCGCGTCTCACTGAAAACATTCTCTTCCTGGCTCGCGCCACGCACCACAATATCAGACTCAATAAACAGGACTTCCTGCTGCAGGACGCGCTGGAATCGCTGATCGACTTTCTTGAACCGGTTGCGGAAGAGCAGGAGAAGCTCATTGAGCTGAGCGCCGAAGGCAGCCTCACCGCGGATAAAATGCTGTTCCAGCGTGCGATGAGTAATCTGTTGATCAATGCCATTCGTTATTCGCCAGAAAAAGACACGATTCAGGTCAGTACCTGTCATCACGCTGACTACGTTGAGATTGAGGTGTTGAACGCGGGCGAAGCGCTGGAGGAGCCTGAAAAATTATTTGAACGCTTCTGGCGGGGCGATAACGTCCGTCATACGGTCGGAACCGGGCTGGGACTGTCGCTGGTACGCGCCATCGCCGCTTTACATGGCGGAAGTGCTTACTACCGGCATGAGAACGGGCACAATATCTTTGGCCTGCGCCTGCCCCGAAAGTGAGCGTCTGTAAGAAAAACCTCATCCGTGCTGCTTTAATGAAAGCAGAAGAGGATGGAAGCGATCTGCGGAAGTCATAAAGTCAGACACAGCCACCCCCTTGCCTGTTGCACGTTACCTTACCGGCATAGCATCAATTCACAGAACATTAAACGCCGCGTTCTCCGGTTAATTCAGGCACCACTTTGCATGCTGATGACATCCTGCGGGAGCCTGGTTCGCTGGAGTCAGCATCGGCACATGACGGTGAAGTGTTTAAAGGCTTGCCCCTTCAACCAGCACAAACGTCCCGTGCGCAGCCCCTGCACGCAACAGCCTGGCAGCCTGATACGCAGGGCTTTCATAAAAACCTTTGGCTTCGGCAAAAGATTCGAACTCAAATACCACATGCCGTTCATGCGCCTCTCCCTCCAGATTTTCATACTGCCCTGACCAGGCAACGATCTTCGGATTAAACGCCTGCATGGCTTCGCCTGCAGCTCTGGCATAGTCAGCGTATGCGACAGGGTCCGATACGGTCACGTGAGCGATTAAATAACCTTTGTTCATTTCTCTTTTCCTTCCTGACAGGGGGTAAAATCCAGCGTAAGGCAGCGCGACTGGCGTGCACCAAATCCGGAATGGGGGCTAAGTTTTCAACTCTTCCTTCGGGTTAACGGATTGAGTGGTGAGTAACCACCTTTTCACTGAGTGCTTCCCGATACCCTGAGCCATGTTTGCCGCGGAACCGGCAGTGTTCTGAGACAGTGCTTATGTACACAAATCTGCATGGCAGTTCGCAACGGCGTTGAGCCTTTCAGAAAGACGGTTCACCTTCATAACGTTCAGATCGCGTTCTGTAATATCCGCGGTGTGAAAGCAGTCTATTACCCATTAATATGGTGATAAATAACGTAAGAAATAACGCACTGTTACTCTGAAGGGGAACAATGAATGAAAAACCTTGAGGCGCTGATTATTTTTGCACGCGTGGCGGAAATGAAGAGTTTTACTCAGGCAGCTGAAAGCCTGGGTATTCAGAAAGGACGCGCCTCACTAGTGGTGCGCGAACTCGAAAGGGAGACAGGCGCGACACTTCTGCATCGCACCACGCGAACAGTGCAGTTAACGGAAGATGGACGGGCTTTTTACTCACGCGCCCGCGATCTGTTATCGGAAGCCGAAGAATTACAGTCCATGTTCTCTCACGAGGGGATGTCACTGCGGGGCAGGATACGCGTTGATATGCCTGCCGTGCTGGCACAATGCGTGGTAATCCCCGCGCTGCCTCAGTTGCTGGAGGCACACCCTGAACTGGAGATCGAGCTTTCAAGTACCGATCGGCGCGTTGATTTAGTTCATGAAGGGTTTGATTGTGTTATTCGTCTGGGGCCAATCGTTGATGACACGCTTATTGCTCGCCCGCTGGGGAAACTACGCATGATTAATGCCGCCAGTCCCAGCTATCTGGCGCGCTTTGGGATACCGCAGACGATTGATGACCTTCTCAGTCAGGGACACCAGATGGTCCATTACCAGCGGAGCTTTGGTTCGAAGCCAGATGGCTGGGAGTATCCGGCGGATGACGGCTATCAATTGCTGATGTTACCCGGCGCCATAAGGGTAAATAGCGTACCGGCCTATCATGAGGCGGGACTGGCCGGGCTGGGCTTGATTCAGGGCGGTTACTCCACGCTGGCGCCCTATATTGAGCGCGGTGCGCTGGTTGAAGTCCTTACCGATCTGTGTCCTGAGCCGCTCAGTGCCTCTTTTGTTGTCGCGCACCGACGAAATCTGTCGCGGCGTGTCAGAGCCTTTATGCACTGGACCGAAGAAATTTTAAAACCTTATTTTGACTGATAGCACAGTGATTCTTACGCCAGATAAAAGTACAACAACAGGGTATGTGGCAAACCAAACCAGAAGTACAAATTTAATCACCGCTATGCTAATATTTCCGCGCTTATTAAGGCGTCCTGCCATGCGTAGAATTTTTGGGAACGCAGTATGATCGATAAATATCAAATTCATCATGACGTCGATGTGCTGCTTTTCATACGCCACATCTGCAAACTCGTTTATACGGGACTTATTTTGCTGCTGCTTATTCCTCATATTGCCAGTGCCGAAATAAAAGATGGCAAAGCCAATGATATCGTCAGTGGTATTATCAGCTTCACCCAGTGGACGGGCTTAAAACAACCGCCTCAATTATGTATTTTTTCTTCAGCCCGGCATCTCTCCTTGCCGGACAATGCCTCCTCTGCGGCAGCCACATTCACCGTTGTTTATCTTGCCAGCGCAGGCGACCTGCCGTCGCACAGATGCGACGCCGTCTATTTCGGCGATCAGACGTCACAACAGCAGGTGGACCTGATTCAGCAGTTTAAGGGCAGAGCCGTCCTTACCCTCGCGGAGAACAATGCGGATTGCACGCGGGGCGCCGCGTTTTGCCTGATTTTTCATCCGGGCCACACGCTTTTTTCCGTTAACCTTGATTCGCTTGCCAGAAGCGGTGTCAGGGTGAGTCCGGACGTGCTTTTGCTGTCCCGCGAGAGAAGCGAATAAAATGAAATTCGATAAATTAAGAAATGACAAATCATCGATACGCAATAAACTGCGAAAAATAAGCACCATCAACGCTGCGGTGATATTACTGTTGTGCTGGCTGTTGCTCTCTTCGACGTCGCTGCTATTTATTAAAAATTACGAGAAGCGAAACCTTGAATTAATCGGCGCAACCCTCAGCACCACGCTAACCGCTGCGACCGTTTTTTCCGACAGTTACGATGCGCACAATAAAATTGCACGGCTCGGCAATGAAGGGATGTACGCGTCTGCGAAACTGGTCACTAAAGATCACATTGTTCTGGTCAACTGGCATGCTCAGCAGGAGCAGACGGGCTGGTATTCGCGGTTATTACGTGAGTGGATTTATCTTAAACCGCTTAACGTCAGTATCATTCACTCTGACGTTGCTGTCGGTACATTAACGCTGGAAGGCACCGTGACCGGCGCGGTGAGTTTCATTCGATACTCCTTCATGATTCTGACCAGCGGTATGCTATGTGTACTGATTATCTCCCTTTTGCTGAGTGAATTTCTGCATCGGGGTATGCTCGCTACACTGCGCAACATTACCAGCTCGATTCACTATGTGATTCATTCCGGTGATTTTTCCTTGCGTATACCGGAGAGCACGACGAGTGAGTTTCAGCTATTTTCAGATGATCTCAATTCGTTGCTGAGGGAAATGCAATCGCTGAAGGCTTCGCTTATCCGAGATAATCGCTCGCTGGCAGCCAAAGCGCTGGAGGACCCGTTAACCGGTCTTGCAAACCGCAGCGCGTTTGCTGCTCACCTTTCCCGGCTTCTCGACCAGCAATATGCTGAGGAGCGTTTTGCCTTACTCTTTCTTGATGGCGATCGCTTTAAAAGTATCAATGATAACTGGGGCCATGCCGCCGGGGATGAGGTATTAAAAGCGATAGCAGCACGGCTGTTATCACTGGCATCTGAACAGGATCTAGTCGCCCGGTTAGGTGGGGATGAATTTGCCATGCTGGTGAGCAGTCAGGTCAGTGAGGAGCAATTACAGCAACTCATGCAGGACATCCATGACCTCATCATGGAAAAAATCATCCTTGCAGAAGGTACGCCGATAAATACCTCGGTTACCATTGGCTACGCCTGGTCACAACACGGCGATACGGTTGAGTCTATTCTCGAACGCGCTGACATGAATATGTACAAAAATAAGCGAACAAATAAGGCTTAAAGATGAAAAAAAATATTTCCCTGATGCTGCTTATTTTGGCGCTGGTCGGTTGTCAGTCTAAAGAACGTTTTAGTGAGGCGCAGATCGCAGCGATGAAGCGTGCGGGATTCACTCAAAATAGGGAAGGCTGGGGATTAGGCTTATCAGATAAGATCCTGTTTGGTGTAAACGAATCAGAACTTACACCCTCCAGCAAAAGTAACATTCAGGGGATGGCAAAAAACCTGGCGTCGACCGGTATTAAGCATGTGCGAATTGACGGGCACACCGATAATTACGGCAAACCGGATTATAACCAACAGCTGTCGCTAAAAAGAGCTAACGCAGTCGCGGCACAGTGGGCGGAAGGGGCTGCTATACCGCGCGAAAATATTATCACACGTGGATTAGGCATGAGTGCACCGGTTACCAGTAACAATAGTGCACAGGGACGCGCGCAAAATCGGCGTGTGGCAATTGTGATAACTGCGCCGTGATAATGAGTTAACAGTGGGCTGTGCTGCGCGCTCAGGCCGGTATGACTCAATGTCCTGCCTGGCGGCTTTATTCGGTTACCGATGATGCGTGAAGAGCCGCTGGAAAAGATGAAACGGAGGGGGAAATGCACGGCGGAACCCGCCGTGCAGCGTTGCTATCAGCGATAAAAAGCCGGTCTTGCTGGCATAGTGACCGGCACAATCTCACCGGAAGTCTGGGCCGCGACGCAGGCATCAGCGGCCACCGCGGCGGCGTAGCCATCCCAGGCTGAGGGACCGGTCATCTCACCGCTGATGACGTTGTTGATAAATGCCTGTAACTCCACGTCATACGCATCGATAAAGCGCTTTTTCCAGTCAGTCAGAATGGTGGTGGAGAGCTTAGCCGCGCTGCGAAGCTGCACAGAGACCGGCTCCGGCAGACGAGCAATGCCGCTTTCACCCACCACTTCACACTGAATGTCGTAACCATATTCACAGTTCACGAAGATTTCGACATCAATGCGCGCCCCTTTGGTGGTCTCAAGCAGCACGATTTGCGGATCGCGCAGATGTGACGACGCCTTACGGGTTTTACGCGGGAAGATCACCTGCACGCTGGCATAATCATCATCCAGCAGCCAGCGCAGCACATCGAGTTCGTGGATCAGGGTGTCGGTGATCGCCATGTCGGTGGTATAGCTGTCGCCCACTTCCGGGTTGCGGTGTGCGCAGTGCAGCATCAAAGGCTCACCAATTTCGCCGCTGTCGATCACCGCTTTTAGTGCGCGATAGCCGCTGTCATAAGGGCGCATAAACCCGACCTGCACCAGCTGACGTCCTGCCTTAATTTCTGCTTCCACAATGTTCATGCAGCCCTGCGCGGTAACCGCCAGCGGTTTTTCGCAGAACACCGCTTTACCCGCCTCAATGCAGGCCAGCACAAAGGCTTCATGCGTCGGGCCCCAGGAGGTGACCAGCACGGCATTGACCTGCGGATCGTTAATCAGATCAATCGCATTGTCATAAATACGCGCTTCCGGCGTCAGCTCGTTAACGATTTGCTGGCAGTTTTCACGGTTGATATCGTTAAGCGCCACCACGCGCGCATTCTGTAACACGGTGCTGCAACGGCGGATGTGTTCGCGACCGATTGCGCCGGTGCCGATGACGCCAATATTAATAGTCATGATAATTCCTTAAGCTGAGTGGTTTAACAGCTGGATGCTGTCGCGGATTTCGCGGGCAATGTCCGCTTCCTGCCAGCTGTTCATCACTGAGGAGAACGGCTCAAAGGCGTAAAGGCCGGTGTAACCCATCTTCTCCAGTCGCTCGACCTGCTGCTTACTGCGCAAGCGGTCTTCCGCGCTGAGCATGATGCGCTCTTCGTCGGTTAGCTGATTAACCGGGCGCGGGTCGGTGACGCCGGAAAGGTGAACCAGACCGATCTGCTGAATATCGATCTCCTGTTCGAAAGTCTGTTCCGCATCTTCAAACAGATGATGATGGAAGGTATCGATCAGCAATCTGAATGGCACACCCGCTTCATGGATCAGCGTCTGAGCCTGAGTAGCCGAACGCAGCGAGCTTTGCGGAAAGCCCAGCGGCTCCACCAGCCCCTGAATACCTGCCTCAGCGAACAGCGGGGCCAGGGTTTTCAGCGCAGTGACAGTGTCGGCAGCGCTGATCGGCGTGCCGTCATTAAGCGGGCAGAGCACCAGCGATTCAGCGCCGACCGCCTGCGCATCACTTAACAGCTGGCGGGTGCGTTGCAGCACCTCTTCATTCAGCTGATTAAAGGGATAAAGCGCATTGATGGTCACAATCCGGATGCCTGACTCACGCGCCAGGGCTTTTACCTCGTCGCCGCTGAGATCGTCGGTGACGCGGCCACTGGGCATATCATTACGCAGTTCGACATTATGGATACCGAGCTGGCTGACCAGTTTAAAAAACTGCGGAAGGGTGAGGCTGGGCGCAATTTTACGGTTGATGCAAAAGCGCGCGTTGGGAATATTCAGGCTCATAACAATTTCCTTGAATGTAGGGGTACAGTGTTAATAGCAATCGGGTAGTCAGCGTAATGACGCGGGCCGTGGATTATTCAATACAGACGTTTCAGGCACTATTTTTTGCCGTTGCCGTTATAAAGCGCATAGAAATAGTGCTCGACCTGCTCAAGACTTCTTCCCCGGGTCTCGGGAATAAACTTCACAACAAAAACAGAACCGCCGATGCCGATAGCCGCGAATATAAAGAAGGCTCCGGCCAGACCAAATGCGGCTAATAACAGCGGGAAGGCCATGGAGATGGCGAAGTTGGCGATCCACAGTGAGAAGACAGCGCCACCCATACAGATGCCACGCATCCGGGCGGGGAAGATTTCCGACAGCAGCAGCCAGGTAACGGGTGACAATGCGCCCTGCTGGAAGCAGAGAAACATCAGCATGCCCGCCAGCACCAGATAAGCCCGCAGCAGGTTGACCGTGCCGTTGAGGTATTCCGGCATCAGCCAGCAGACCAGCCCGATAAAGAACAGGCAGCAGGTGCAGCCCATCTGTCCGATTAACACCAGCGGACGGCGTCCCACTTTGCCGATTAACCAGATGCCCGCCAGCGTCATCACCACTGAAATCACGCCATTGGCGATGGTGGCGAACAGCGCGGCATCGTTGCTCAGTCCGGCGGCGGTCAGCATGGTGGGGGCGTAATACATAATGGTATTCACCCCGGTCAGCTGCTGGATTGCGGCAATACCCACGCCCAGCAGGAAGATTTTCATCAGCCAGGGTGTGGCGAGATCGCGCAGGCGGCCTTTGCCACGCTGACGGTTCTCTTCAATGGTTTCCTCAATCTCTTCCAGCTCCCACTCGACATCTTCGGCGGCACGGGTTTTTTCCAGGACCTCGCGCGCTGCCTGACTGCGGCCTTTCATTACGTGCCAGCGCGGGGTTTCAGGCATAAAAATCATGCCGATCCAGAGCAGAACAGCGGGGACAATCGACAGCGCCAGCATCCAGCGCCAGGTATTTTCGCCGCCCCAGATATCGTTAAAGGTGGCGTTGGAGATGTACGCCAGCAGCTGACCGCTGACGATCATCAGTTCCTGCAGGGTGACCAGCTGGCCACGTTTATTGGCGGGGGCGATTTCTGCGATGTAGACCGGCACGGTCGCGGCAGCACCCCCCACGGCAAAGCCCAGGAACAGGCGAGAAGCGATCATCCAGGTGACATCAGGCGCCAGCGCCGAGCCGACAGCGCCAAAAGCGAAGATAAGCGCCAGCGCAATGATAATGCGTCGTCTGCCGAGGCCATCAGCCAGATGACCGGCTGCCAGCGCGCCGAAGGCTGCACCAAACAGCAGGGAACTGGTGACCAGCCCGGTAGTAAATGGGGTGAGATGCAGATCGCCGCGCATAAACAGCAACGCGCCTGAGACCACACCGGTGTCATAACCAAACAGCAATCCACCCAGGGTGGCGACCAGCGCAATAATCTTCACAAAAGGCTCGGTGCGGGTGGTGCTATTTGGACCGGATGCCGGGTTCGACGAGATATAAAGTTCTTTTTCCATGAATACTCCTGGTAATAACGGCAAAGACAAAACGTCAGAACATGAAGAAGACATCACCCTACTGATATTTTTATTTCGGGTTAAATTATATTTGAAACTTAGTTTTCATTATGTGAGCTCAACCCTTCCGCCATTTTTATTTTGATGGGATTCCATCAAGGCGAAAATAAAAACATTAAATTTAAGCGGGTTATAGGGGAGATTGATAAGTTACTGGCGGTTCAGGCAGGGCAGAACAGGGGGAAATCAGCGTGTAGAAAGATTAAATGATCGCAGTCAGGATGAAACATCCCAACCGCGATAAACAGATAGCAGGGTGGGTTAGCGGATTTCCAGCGCGGTGAGCGCCGATAACAGTGCATCGACCTTAGGCAGGAACTGTTTACGGCGTGGCCACACCACGCTCAGCGTCAGCCCCTCGGGCTGCAACTGCGGCAAAATTATCTCCAGATCGCCCTGTTTCACGGCATGCTGAATCAGCCACGAGGGCATTTGTGCCACACCCAGCCCGGCGATGACAGCCTGCAGCTGGGCATCAACGTCGCCCAGTGCCAGCCGGTATGGCACCTCGCGCCAGTGCGGCTGACCATCTTCGGTGGTGAACAGCCAGGGTTTGGTGCTGCCATCTACACGCTCATAAAGGATGGCGCGGTGGTTCAGCAGCGCCGCCTCATCTTCAGGTCGTCCTTCACGTGCCAGATAAGCGGGTGAGGCACAGAACTGCATCTGCTCGCGGCCCATATTACGCCAGCCAAGCGAAGCAGGCAGGTCGGGCGCGCCGCCGATCCGTACCGCCACATCCACGCCCTCTTCAAACAGGTCAACAAAGCGGTCAGAGAAACTCAGGCTCAGAGCCAGTTCCGGGTGTTGCTGACAAAAGGGCATCAGCAGCGGCATCACATTGAGGCGGCCATAGGTGGTGGGCACCGCCAGGCGCAGGCGACCTGAAGGAATCGTTCGCTGTGCCGCCAGCACCGCTTCGGCTTCGGCCAGATCCTCCAGAATACGCAGGCAGGTCTGGTAATAGGCGCTGCCCGCGTCGGTTAGGTGCAGGCTCCGTGTGGTGCGCTCCAGCAGTCGCGAGCCTAATCGTGTCTCCAGGCGGCTGACGCTTTTACTGATCGCCGATCCGGTCACGTGCAGACGCTCCGCAGCGGCGGTAAAACTGCCACACTCTACGCTGGCAACAAACGGCAGAATATCTTTGAGGCGATGATCGTGCATCGATTAATGAACTCAGGTTGAGAATGCTGTGAATAAATGCCAGAGATAAGAACTGAATTCTCTATTAGGCTTAGCATTACGCAAAATGAGGAGAAATCAAATGAAAAAGCATGCTTTGATTGTGGGCATCAGTGGCGTTATTGGTCGCGGACTGGCAGATAAATTACAGAAGGAAGGCTGGCAGGTCAGCGGTCTGTCACGCGGACGTGGCGCGGTACCTGAAGGTGTCACCAGCCTGACGGCCGATCTGACCGATGCGGATGCCGTCCGGGACGCGCTGAAAACAGTGAAACCGGATGCGCTGTTCTTTAGCGTCTGGGCGCGTCAGGAAAATGAAAAAGAGAATATCCGCGTTAACGGCGGCATGGTGCGAAATGTGATTGAAGCACTCGGCGACCGCTTACAGGGTTCGCACGTGGCGCTGGTAACCGGACTGAAGCACTACCTGGGTCCGTTTGAAGCTTACGGCAAAGGCGCTGTGCCAGTCACGCCGTTCCGTGAAGAGCAGGGCCGTCAGCCGGTCGATAACTTCTACTACGCGCAGGAAGATGAAGTGTTCGCTGGTGCAGAGAAGTTTGACTACCGCTGGAGTGTGCATCGCCCGCACACCATCATCGGTTATGCCGTGGGCAATGCGATGAATATGGGTCAGACACTGGCGGTCTACGCAACGCTGTGTAAAGAGAAGGGCTGGCCGTTTATCTTCCCTGGCTCACCTGAGCAGTGGAACGGTGTCGTTGATATGACCGATGCGGGCCTGCTGGCTGAGCAGCTGCACTGGGCGGCGACCTCACCTAATGCCGCTAATCAGGATTTCAATGCGGTAAACGGCGATGTGTTCCGCTGGAACTGGATGTGGCCAAAACTGGCTGACTATTTCGGCATTGAAGCAGCGGAATACCCGGCGCAGATGATGCCGCTGGAAGATCGCATGCAGGAAGCCGCCAGTGCATGGCAGGCGATTGCAGAGCAGCATCAGTTGCGTGAATCGGATGTCAACAGACTGGCTTCCTGGTGGCATACCGATGCCGACCTGGGACGTCCGATGGAAGCCTTTACCGATATGAGTAAGAGCCGTAAAGCGGGCTTCACCGGCTATCGCAGCACGCTCGACTCCTTTACTCAGCTGTTTGATAAGCTGAAAGCAGAAAAAGTGATCCCGCAATAACCCAGCAGGCGCCGCATCAGGCGCCTGTTTTGTTTCTGACTGATAACTATACTCTGGCACTCAATCAGTAAATGGAGGATTGGATCCTATGGCGACATGTTTCATTATCGGCGCAGCGGGCAAAGTGGGCCAAAAGCTGACTCGTCAGCTGAGCAGTAAAGGCCATACAGTGACGGCGCTGCACCGCAAACCGGAGCAGGCAGAGACGCTGCATGCCGCTGGTGCTAAACCGGTGGCTGGCGATATTCAGCAGCTGAGCGTGATGGCACTGGCAGATCTGATGACCGGTCACGATGTGGCTGTCTTCACGGCGGGTGCGGGCGGTGCCGGGATCGAGCTGACCAATGCCATCGACGGAGAAGGACTGAAGCTGGCGGTTGCCGCAGCAGAGCAGGCGGGAGTATCACGCTTTATGCTGGTTTCCGCTTTCCCGGATGCGGGTCGCGGCAAAACACCCTCAGAGGGATTTGAGAATTACATGCGGGTGAAGCGTCTGGCGGATGCGGAGCTGGTGGCGAGTAAGCTGGAGTGGGTAATCCTGCGACCGGGT
Source organism: Pantoea sp. OVA07A (assembly GCF_019969975.1). Taxonomy (NCBI): domain Bacteria; kingdom Pseudomonadati; phylum Pseudomonadota; class Gammaproteobacteria; order Enterobacterales; family Erwiniaceae; genus Pantoea; species Pantoea sp. OVA07A. The sequence goes on from NZ_JAHXYM010000003.1 coordinate 202,987, forward strand.
ACGCTGACCGATGAAGCGGGTACCGGTCGGGTTCATGCCGATCTGGCGATTCCGTATGGTGAGATCCCGCGCGAAGATGTGGCGGCGACACTGGTCGGCCTGATCGAAAATCCGGCAATTAAGTATCAGATCATCGAACTCACCAAAGGTGATGTGCAGATTGATGTGGCGTTGCAGCGATTGCTGCGGGGCTAAAAAACCGCCTCAAAAAGTTGGAAACTCAACTTAATCAGACGCAGTTCAGGGAAGAGTCCAGGCTCTTTTCCTGTATTACAGTTTACGGTAGTCAGACATTACCCGGAATAAGAGGGATGGCTAACGTGAAACTGCTGCCCGTTATGGCGTTGGCGCAAGGTTGTTGGTCGCCGAATCTCTGCTCATTATTAATTAGCCTGTTAAACCCACGCCGTTACTCATCAATTATTTATCTGAAAAACTGCCAAATACCAAATTGAAGGCTGAACGCCGATGATACGCCATGTAGTTATCCCGTCTGAAAATATCGCTCATGAAAATGGCCGGTCGTAAGTATTTTACAGCGTGACTGCACCGGTGGCAGCGTTAATCAAAAGAGGGCAATGAGGTAGCTGTATTTTATGTTTGCGGCGAAAAGCGTTAACTCTCTCCGATAATTTACCCCTTCAGTACTGAAGTCATGTCCGAATGTCGTTCAGAAAATCCCGCCACGGCGCGAGTTAATAAATGTCAGTCAAGGCATTTACGCGGCTATCAGCGGCTGATTCACCCGTGCTTCATATCAAACTGCGGTTGCAGATCCAGATCACAAATTATCATTAAAAGCTTCGGGCAGCAGATGTGGTGCAGAGTCCTTAGGGTAAGTGAAACTGCTTTAATAACGCGATAGCTAAAAGATTTTTCGTCACGCTTCAATCCCAGGACTTCATTCTGGAGGAGTCAGATAGAATTAGTTGTGCAGAGAAAGGTCATAGACACTGGGATCCTCACTATAACTCTGAACGCATCAGCCTGCGTCTCAATAGCTTCAGCCCGGTTAAGTTCAGATTACAGTAAAAGAGGGTGTCCTGAGGGCAAAGATAGGATGCGTGAGCAGACCGAAAAGGGAGAAATATATGCGTTTTTATTGATTGCCATTAATTAAATATCATTCAGCATTTCATAATGGGAGTGCAGGCGGAGGATACTATCACTCTTCATATGACAAAGGAGTGTGTTAAATGGCTATACCAGTATATCTGTGGCTTTACGATGAAGAAGGGAAGTTAATAAAAGGCTCTGTCGATGTCACTGAACGCGAAGGAAGCATTGAGGTAACTGGGATGCAGCATAATTTATTTATTCCCACGGACGACACAACAGGTGCAGTGACAGGCGCGCGGCAACATGAGGCTTATACTTTTGAAAAAACTATTGATAGCGCATCGCCGCAATTGTATAAAGCGCTAACAACAGGGGAAACGCTAGCAAAAGCAGTGTTCAGCTTCTACCGCATCAATTACAACGGTCAGGAAGAGGAGTATTTCGTAACGAAACTCGAGTGTGTGAAGGTTTGTCACGTCGTGACGGTTATGTTCGATACCAAAGACCCGGATTTTGAAAGGCACGGTCACGTAGAGCATGTCGGGCTGCGTTATGAACAAATAGCTTGGCATTATACAGATGGCAATATTAAACACACCGATAGCCTGGAAGAGCAGAAAACAGCATAAGGAAATCACAATGGCTAAATGGATTTATAAACAAAGTACGGGTGAGTTATATCGCGATGGCAAGTTAATTGAAACAGGCTACTCTGGTATTCTTACAAACAAAAATAATCCTGATCGCGAGCAGGTTCGTGGTATGGGTCCAATCCCGCGAGGAACCTGGAGAATCGGCAGTACCGGAACCAGCAAAGGCCCGCTCACAATTACCCTGGTTCCGCTCAGCGTCAACGCTTATGAGCGTGATATGGGTACATTCAGGATGCACGGAGACAAACGCCACGGCATCAGAGGTTTTGCCTCTGCTGGCTGCATAATTATGGGACCATCAACACGCTTACTGGTTAGTAAAGATTACGGCGCAATTCTGGAGGTGGTGCGGTGATTAATCATTATGTGCTGAGTCTGGCCCTGGCTCTGTTACCGTTCGCTGGTTACACAGCAGATACATCTGGCAGTGAATGCGCCGCTCGGGGGCATTATGCCGAGGAGATGCTCTTATCTGCTATAACCAAAGAAGGTGTTAATGGGATTGAGCGAGATAAAACAATAGTTGAAGTGCTAAATCTTTCCCTCGTTTCCGATGCGTTAGCGCATCAGTTTGCGCAGAAAGACGCTATAACAGGTAAAGGTCTCTTGCTCAAAGATTACTTCGATATTTACCACAATAACGGCGCAATGAACCTGACGGTTAAATACACCTATACCAATGTGAAAGGCGCAAAAAATGTATATATTGTCTCCAGCATACTAAATAACGATGAGTGCTCTGTCCGATTCAACGGATATTTGACACTTTCCCGTGAGTTCTGAAGGGGGGTTAGCCATCCCGGGAAAAGTTGTCAGATAAAAGAGTTGCGAATTTATGTTGAGTTCCCCGGCCAACCTTAAACTGATTAGCCGGGGAAATTTTTAAAATCTCCTGCGTCCTGCCTTTCGGAGGCAGTTCGATTAAAGGTCTTTTTCGTTACTTAACGCATTTCGCGCAGTGCGCGCGCTCAATGTGCTGGAAGAAATCGTTACCTTTGTCATCGACCAGGATAAAGGCAGGGAAATTCTCCACCTCGATTTTCCAGATCGCTTCCATTCCCAGCTCGGGATACTCCACGCATTCCAGACTTTTGATGCTCTGCTGCGCCAGCACCGCTGCCGGACCACCAATGCTGCCGAGATAGAAGCCGCCATGTTTATGACAGGCATCCGTCACCTGCTGGCTGCGATTGCCCTTGGCCAGCATGATCTTACTTCCGCCGTGCGCCTGCAGCAGATCCACGTAAGAATCCATACGACCGGCAGTGGTCGGGCCGAGTGAACCAGAAGCATAACCTTCAGGCGTCTTCGCCGGGCCAGCGTAATAGACCGGATGATCTTTGATGTACTGCGGTAATCCTTCGCCGTTATCGATGCGCTCTTTGAGTTTTGCATGTGCAATATCGCGCGCCACGATAATAGTGCCGGTCAGTGACAGGCGGGTTGAAACCGGATAAGAGGACAGTTGCGCCAGAATTTCTTCCATTGGGCGGTTGAGATCAACCTGCAACGCTTCACCTTCGCCCTGCTGGCGCAGTGTTTCCGGGATCAGGCGGCCTGGGTTGGCTTCCAGTTTCTCAATCCAGATACCTTCACGGTTAATCTTCGCTTTGATGTTACGGTCAGCCGAGCAGGAGACGCCCATGCCGATCGGGCAGGAGGCGCCGTGACGTGGCAGACGCACCACGCGGATATCATGTGCAAAATATTTGCCGCCAAACTGCGCACCCAGACCGAGCTGCTGCGCCGCTTCCAGCAGTTCCTGCTCCAGCTGAACGTCGCGGAACGCCTGACCGTGCTCGTTGCCTTCAGTGGGCAGCCCGTCGTAATAGTGAGTTGAGGCGAGCTTCACGGTTTTCAGGGTGCTTTCTGCCGAGGTGCCGCCGATGACAAACGCAATATGGTAGGGCGGACAGGCTGCGGTGCCGAGGGTACGCATCTTATCTACCAGGTAATTTTTCAGCTTGCCCGGGCTCAGCAGCGCTTTGGTTTCCTGATAGAGATAGGTTTTATTGGCGGAACCGCCACCTTTGGCGATACAGAGGAACTTGTACTCATCGCCATCCACGCTGTAGAGGTCGATCTGCGCTGGCAGGTTAGTGCCGGTATTCACCTCTTTATACATATCCAGAGCGGCATTCTGCGAATAGCGCAGGTTATCTTCGATATAGGTGTTGTAGATACCCTGTGACAGCGCAGCTTCATCACCGCCGCCGGTCCAGACGCGCTGGCCCTTTTTGCCCATGATGATCGCGGTGCCGGTATCCTGACAGGTTGGCAGCACGCCTTTAGCGGCAATTTCAGAGTTCCTTAAAAACTGCAGGGCGACATATTTATCATTGTCGCTGGCTTCCGGGTCATCAAGGATGGAGGCGACCTGCTGCTGGTGGGCCGGACGCAGCATAAAAGAGGCGTCGTGGAACGCCTGCTGGCTCAGTAACGTCAGTGCCTGTGGATCGACTTTAAGGATCTCCTGACCCTCAAACTCGGAGACGGAGACATGCTCACGACTCAGCAGATAGTATTCGGTATCTTCGTGGGACAGCGGGAAAGGGTTCTGATAGACAAAAGGCTTGTTCGACATTTTTTCTCACTTAATGACCGGCTGAACCTCCGCGGACAGGCTGCGGGGTGCAACATCATAGGCGAATTAATTGTTTATTATGCTTCCCCACCGCGGGTGCGGTGGGGAAGTGCAGGAATGGTATCTTATAACGCGTTGATCTGCATGTTGTATCCGTCAGAACAACCACACCATCCACGGATAGGCAATCAGCATCATGGAGCCTAAGAAGATGGCACCGAAGATGGTTCCCAGACGCCAGTAGTCTTTGGTAGGCAGATAACCGCTGCCGTAGTAAATCGGGCTTGGACCAGTACCGTATGGCGTGATGATGCCCATCACACCCAGAGAGGTACACAACATCAGGCAGAAGACCGGCATATTGATGCCCGGAATGGAGGCTGCAATGGTCAGCATGGCCGGTAACAGCGCGGTGGTGTGTGCGGTGGTACTGGCAAACAGGTAGTGCAGCAGGAAGAAGGCGATTAACAGCACCACGGCCGAAACCTGTGGGTCATAACCCTGCAGCAGCATGCCACCCTCTTTACCTAACCAGGTAATAAAGCCGACGCGGGCCAGACCATCGGCCAGTGCCACCAGGGTGGCGAACCAGGCAAAGGTGTTCCAGGCCGGTTTATTACTGGTGATGTCATTCCAGGTCAGTACGCCGGTCCACAGCATCAGAACGACCACCAGCAGCGCCGCCATGGCCGGTTCGATCCACGAGGTGGCGAAAATCCACATCAGCAGGGCGCAGACCACAAACACCAGCAGCAGGATTTCATTGCGGGTCAGTCTGCCCAGTTTTTCCAGTTCAGCGATGGCCCATTTCGGCACTTCATCATTGATTTTAACTTCAGGTGGGTAGAACCAGTAAGCCAGCAGCGGCATGGTCAGAATCAGCAGCACACCCAGCGGCAGGAAGGCCAGGAACCACATGCCCCATGAGATATCAAAACCGACGATGCTTTTTACCAGTGCCAGTGCCAGCAGGTTGGGTGCCAGCGCAGAGAGGAACATGGAGCTGGTAATACAGGCCGCGGTAATCGCTACCCACATCAGATAGGAACCGATTTTACGGGCGCTCGGGTCGTTAGGTTTAGAGCCGTAAAGCGGTGGCAGGTTGGCAATAATCGGGTAGATGGTACCGCCACTGCGCGCGGTGTTTGACGGCGTAAAGGGCGCAAGAAGCAGGTCAGCAAAGGTAATGGCATAACCCAGCGTCAGACTGCGGCGACCCAGATACTTCACCAGAATCAGGGCCAGGCGGCGACCAAACTGCGTTTTGTCATAACCTGCGGCGAACATAAAGGCACCGAAGATCAGCCAGACCGTGGAGTTGCCGAACCCACTTACCGCCCATTTGAACGACTCACTGGCGACTTTGAATTTCGGGTTAGCCAGTTCAGCCGGGCTGAAGAGCAGAAACTGGCTGAACAGCGCGATGACTACCACGCCGGTCAGGCCGATCACCGCGCCTGGCAGGGGTTCAAAGATCAATCCGACAATCACGCCGACGAAGATGGCGAAGAAGTGCCAGGCGTAGGGTTCGAGTCCGGCTGGTGTGGGCACCAGCAACAGCAACACGGCAACGAGCACCGGCAGAGCAAGCATGATAGCTTTCTTTTTACCCGGCGCCGCAGGTGCGACTTTTGGGGGTTCAGTTACAGCTGAGAGTGGTTTCATAGTATTTTATCTGCAAGTTAAGAAGAATGCGATTTGCGCCCCGGACCTTCACTGATGACTTTCTTTCTTATTCTTAATAGTGTGAATAAACCGCGATGCACTGATTTTTTAATCGACTGCTTAGCTATTGAGCTGCATTTTTAAATCCATGTAAATATGATGCGATTTTTGCAAATATAGATTTTGATCCAGATCAAAGAAATTAATTCATTATTCCCCATTTTTAACATTTATTTTTTATTTATATTTACGGCATCGACATTTTGACGGTTCTGTGAAGCTGGTCGACAAATCACCAGCTCACGCAAACTGAATGCCTTGCTTTAACCACATGATGATAAACGATTTATTTTTTATGTAAACGAATGGTTGATTTTTGGTTACCCATGATTAACAATTAATATAACTTCACTTTATGCATTCGGCAAATAAAAACTCTAAATCATTTAAAAGTTAAAAAAGTAAATTTATCGCTTATGAAAGCAAAGAAAAGGGTATATTAGTCTCATGACATCGGACCACTTAATTAAGCGATAATTTGCGTCCGCTAAAAAATTTCCAGACTTTTAAATCTTGGAGTTTATCGCAATGAAATCTCTCACCCCTATCCTTAATCCACTGACCCTGCCTAATGGCGCTGTGTTGAAAAACCGACTGGTAATGGCACCGATGACCACCTGTACCGGCTTTTATGACGGTACGGTCACCAGTGAGCTGGTCGAGTACTATCGCGCACGTGCAGGCAGCATCGGAACCGTGATCGTTGAATGCTGCTTCATTGACAACCGTGGCCCGGCATTTCCGGGTGCCATTGCTATCGACAGCGACAACAAAATCCCTGGTCTGAAACGCATTGCGGACGCGATTAAATCTGAAGGCTCTACGGCCATTTTGCAGATCTATCACGGCGGCCGTATGGTGGAACCGGAGCTGATTGGTGGCAAAACGCCGGTTGCGCCAAGCGCCATCGCGGCACCGCGTGAAGGGGCAACCAAACCCCTGGCGCTGAGCGCCGAAGAAGTCGAAACCATGATCACCAAATTTGGTGATGCGGTGAACCGCGCTATCAAGGCCGGTTTCGATGGCGTCGAAATTCATGGTGCTAACACCTACCTGATTCAGCAGTTCTATTCACCGAACTCTAACCAGCGCGATGACAAGTGGGGCGGCAGCCGCGATAACCGCGCACGCTTCCCGCTGGAAGTGCTGGAAATCACCCACAAGATGGCTGAGCGCTTCGCCCATAACTCTTTCATCATCGGCTATCGCTTCTCGCCGGAAGAGATCGAAGTGCCCGGCATTCGCTTTGACGACACGCTCTATCTGCTGGAAAAACTGGCGGCGCGTGGACTCGATTACGTCCATTTCTCGGTAGGTCAGCTGCTGCGTCCGTCCATTGTCGATACCCAGGATCCGACGCCGCTGATTGAGAAGTTCGTCGCGATGCGTTCGCCTGTGCTGGCAAAAGTGCCGGTGATTGGCGTTGGCGGCGTCGTCAATAAAGCCGATGCCGAGCTGGCGCTGGAGAAAGGCTACGATCTGGTGGCGATTGGTAAAGCCTGCATCGCTTACCCGAACTGGGCTGACCGCATCATTAATAACGAACACCTCGATCTCTACATCGACAGCAACAAACGCGAAGAGCTGCAGATCCCGGAACCGCTGTGGCGCTTCTCCCTGGTCGATGCGATGATCCGCGACATGAGTGAATCGGGCCGTAAATACAAAGCGGGCGTCTATCAGGAAAAAGTCGAAGCCGAAGCGCTGAAACTGAAAATCAACGTTACGCTGGATACTGACCGTATCACTGACATCTCGCTGGTGCCGGATGACACCCTGGATGTGGACTTCACCACCACCTTTGAAAGCCTGCGTAGCCGCATCCTGGTGGCCAACAGCCCACACGTCGATGCAATTACCGGTGCGACTACCCAGAGTGAGGCGCTGAAAAAAGCGGTTTCACGCGCGCTGACCACCTCCAGCAAAGAGCATGTGATTGAAGAGGGCGGCAACCCTAACGCACCGCAGAATTACGATGTGGTGATTGTGGGCAGCGGCGGCGCCGGTCTTGCGGCGGCGATTCAGGCGCACGATGAAGGTGCGCGCGTGGTCATCATCGAGAAGATGCCGACCATCGGCGGTAACACCATTAAAGCTTCAGTGGGCATGAACGCCGCGGAAACCCGTTTCCAGAAACTCAAAGGCATCGAAGACAGCAAAGAGCTGTTCTACGAGGAGACGCTGAAAGGCGGTCAGTTTAAAAATAATCCGGTGCTGCTACGTGAGTTTGTAGAGCTGGCGCCGGAGGCTATCGAGTGGCTGGCGAATCACGGCATTGAGCTTAACGACATCACCATTACCGGCGGGATGAGCATCGATCGTACCCACCGTCCGGCGGATCGTTCAGCGGTGGGTGGCTTCCTGATCAGCGGTCTGGTTAAAAACATCAACAGCCGCAACATCGAAGTCCTGCTGGAAACCTCAGTCTCAGAAATCCTTTATGAGAACGGTGCGGTAGCGGGTGTGAGAGTGGTCGATGAGTACAACGACAGCCGTATCCTGAACGCGAAAAGCGTGATTGTGGCGACTGGCGGATTCAGTGCGAACCGTGAACTGGTAGTGAAATATCGCCCTGAACTCGATGGCTTTGTCACCACCAACCACAAAGGCGCCACCGGCAGCGGTATTGCCATGCTGGAAAAAATTGGTGCCGGTACCGTGGATATGGGCGAAATCCAGATTCACCCAACGGTTGAACAGACCACCTCTTATCTGGTCTCCGAATCCATTCGTGGCGGCGGTGCTATCCTGGTCAGTCAGGCGGGTGAGCGCTTCTACAACGAAATGGAAACCCGCGATAAAGTCTCGGCGCAGATTATCGCCTTGCCAGAGAAGAGTGCCTGGATTGTGTTTGACGAGCAGGTGCGGATGAATAACAAAGCGGCTGACGAATATATCGCCAAAGGCTTTGTGGTCAGCGCGCCAACCGTGGCAGAACTGGCGGTGAAACTCAACATGAGTGAGCATCATACGCTGGAAGCCACGCTGGCCCGTTACAACAACTTCGTTATCATGCAGAAAGATGAAGACTTCGGTCGTCAGACCGCGCTGCGTCATCCTCTGAGTGAAGCACCGTTCTACGCGATTCGTGTTGCACCGGGCGTACACCACACCATGGGCGGCGTCACCATCGACACCACCACCGCGGTGCTGGACAGCCAGAAACAGGTGATTAACGGCGCCTGGGCCTGTGGCGAGGTGGTTGGCGGCATTCACGGCGCGAACCGCATCGGCGGTAACGCAGTCGCCGATATCATTATCTTCGGCATTCTGGCCGGTGGTAACGCCGCCGCTTACGCCCTACGTTAAGGGTCGTCTCCGGCATCCGCGCTCTGCGGATGCCGCTCTTTTCTTTTTAAAGCAGAGTCGCCTATGTTAACTGATGCGCGTGTCTATGCTTACTCCGCTGTCTTAATGGGTTCACCCATCCTGCTCAAACTCTTCGACGATAATCAGACCCTGGCCGGACAGGTCTTCCGCCTGATTAAACAGCAGGAGAATCTCTTCACGGTTAACCGCGCGGCGTCGGAAGTGATGGCGATTAATCACGCGGCAGGGCAGCATCCGGTGGTCGTCAGTCAGCCGGTGTTTGACCTGATCGCCTGCGCGCATGCGGTGAGCCTGCTGCCCGACAGCCTGTTTAATCTGGCTATCGGCCCGCTGGTGAAGTGCTGGAAAATCGGCTTTCAGGGCCACCGTGTTCCATCAGAGACAGAACTTCAGGCGCGCATGGCGCTGACGAATCCGCATGACGTTATTCTTGATGACGCAAGCCGCAGTGTCATGCTGGCCCGGCCGGGGATGGAGATTGACCTGGGCGCCATCGCCAAAGGCTATATCGCCGATGTTGTGCAGGCATTCTTGCGCCAGCAGCAGGTCAGCAGTGCGCTGATTAATCTGGGCGGAAATGTGCAGACAGTGGGTGCGCCGCCAGAAGAGGCGGGCTGGGCAATCGGCCTGAAAAAACCGTTTGGTGAGGCCGATGAGCTGATCGGGGTGATCGGGGTGAATAATCGCTCGGTGGTGACATCCGGTATCTATGAGCGTTATTTCGAGCTGGATGGCGTCTGTTATCACCACATCCTCGACCCGCGTAGCGGTTATCCGCTGGATAATGACCTGCTGAGCGTCACTGTGATCTCTGACCGGTCACTGGATGGCGACATCTACACCACACTGCTTTACGGCCTCGGCGTTGAACAGGGCATTGCCTGCCTGGCAGAGCAACTGGGCATTGAAGCGATATTTGTGACCCGTGACAGGCAGGTGATCTGCTCGTCACAACGTCACTTTTCTTTTCAGTTACTGGACACCGATTACCGGCTGGTTCACTGACAATATTGTTTGAGTAAAGTGTGATACTCCGGCTGCAGGCGATAGCGATAAACCGGACGGCCCGTGACCCCATAATGAATGCTGGTGAACAGGATATTAATCTGCGCCAGCCAGATCAGGTACTTGCGGCAGGAGACGCGGGAGATATTCACCTCGGTTGCCAGTTCGTCGGTGGAGAACTCGGTACCCGGGTGGGCGTCGATCCACAGACACAGGGTGCGCAGGGTCTGCGGTGTTAATCCTTTCGGCAGTCGCTTCTGCTCGCTGGCCCCCGGCGGATTGCCATGCAACAACTGATCAACGTCCGACTGCTGATAGAACTGATGATTATCCATCAGCGATTTTTTCTGTCGCCAGCCAGTCAGCGCCTCTTCAAAGCGGGCAAACTGGAAAGGCTTGATCAGATAATCCACCACACCGTAGTTGAGTGAGGTTTTGATGGTGGCGGCATCTGCTGCTGACGAGATAATAATCACGTCAACCGGACGTCCTGCGCTGCGCAGTTCCGGCAACAGGTCGAGACCGTTCTCCTGCTGCATATAGATATCCAGCAGGATCAGATCAACCTGAGGTTCGGCCTGCGCCAGCCGCTCTTTGGCCTGCTGTAAGGTTGAGGCGGTGCCGCAGCAGGTAAAGCCTGGGATCTGCCCGATATAACAGCGATTCAGCTCGGCTACCATGGCGTCATCATCGACAACTAACACATTGATCATTGGGTAATCATTCCTCTCTCCCACGGAAGTTGTACTAAGAATTGGGTGAATACACCCGGTTCCGACTCGACACTGACACTGCCGCCCAGGCTTTCGGTCTGCTGCTTCACCAGAAACAATCCGACACCGCGATCTTCGCCTTTTGACGAGACGCCACGCTCAAAAATGGCGCTGAGCTGCGTACCGCCGATCCCGGGTCCGTCATCACTCACTTCACAGGCTAACCAGCCATTCTGATAATGCAGCATGAGGTGGATCTCCCCTTCGGTTTCAGGGTCCAGCGCCTCAAGCGCATTTTCAATTAAATTGCCCAGCACCGTAATCAGTACCGCGCTCTGCTCCTCGCTGCCGCAGTCGGGCAGAAAACTCGCCTCATCGATAATCAGCTGATGGCCTTCATCGGTCACCCGGTTGATTTTGCTGAGCAGGAAACCCGCAATGATGGGCGATTTGATCTTTTGCAGCAGCGAACCAATCTCCGTCTGATAGGCGTTGGCGGTTTTCAGGATGTACTCTTCCATCTGCGCATAGTTTTTCATATGCAGCAGGCCCAGAATGACATGCAGCTTGTTCATGAACTCATGGGACCGTTCACGTAACGCGTCTACATAGTTTACCATGCCGTCCAGACGCTGCATCAGCTGGCTGATCTCGGTCTTGTCCCTGAAGGTGGTCACCGCGCCGATAATGCGGTCACGACTGCGAACCGGCACGGTATTGCTGATCAGGATGCGATTACCCAGCGTCAGCTCCTGATCGTGCCAGGCTTTGCCCGCATGCAGCGCATCCTGCTGATGGCGGTGCATTACGCTCTCTTCAGCAATCAGATCGCCGCTTAATGGCATCTTGCGGGTGGTCTCATGCAGCAGCTGCTGCGCCGCGTGGTTAATCAGGCTGACGCGTGACTCATCATCTACCGCAATCACACCCTCTTTAATAGAATTGAGGATCGCCTGACGCTGCTCGAACAGGCTGGAAATTTCGTGCGGCTCCAGCCCGAGCAATATGCTCTTCAGGCGCCTGACCAGAATAAGAATCCCCAGCAGACCCACCAGGCCGCCAAATAAGACAGTCCAGACAATGTTCCAGCGGCTTTTGGCAATCTGCGCCGCCACATCATTCAGCGCAATACCGATCGCCACCACACCAATCTGCTGATGCTCTGCGTTATAGACCGGGGTAAATACCCGCAGTGCCTCTACCAGCACGCCGTGATTTACCGCCACATTTTCCCGCCCGCTGAGGGCCGGATAGATATCGTTGCCGACAAAATGTTTGCCAATCACCGCCGCGTTCGGGTGTGAAAAGCGAATGCCACGCATATCCGTCACCACCACAAACAGCAGGCCGTTGCGTTTGCGCGCGGCTTCAGCCAGTGGCTGAATCTGGCTGCTGCCGTCCGGTAACAGTAACCCACGCTGCACTTCAGGGCTGTCTGCCAGAGTGCGTGCCACTGCCATCGCCTTATCTTTAAGATGCGACTGAGCAAAGTTATCGATCTGCACAAAATAGAGCAGATGGACAGCGAGCAGCACGGTGACGATAACCGCGGTCATCATCAGGGTGGTCAGGGTACTGAGTTTCATGGGTCGTTTAGTCACGGCATGTCGGTTCTGTGGTTGGCTTGTCATTGGCGTTCAGCACGGGTGGGAGATCGCCCGGAAACATACGCTAACTGACCGCATCAGTACAGTTTTAGCGGTCTTCGCGCGGGCAATCGCCGGAGAACAATATTTGTGTTAGGGGATTGTATAATTCAAAGGACACCCTTAATGTGTGGTTAAAATATGTGAGCAATTCGGTAAGCCTTTTGTAATTAAATTAAGGCTAAATTGCTATTTTTAATTTTATAACTATTTTCACATTAACTCACAAATAACATTATTTTAAACTTTAAGGACTTTTTTTAACCAGTACCGTCTGAGCTGTAGATTAAAATGATGAATTCAAAGAAAGTTATTCCCACTCTTTCCCTCGCGGCCTTGTTAGTTTCTTCAGCACTGCATGCTGAAACTTCACCAGAAAAAACCGACGTCCTGTTAATTGGTGGCGGCATCATGAGCGCCTCAATGGGCACCATGCTGGAAGAGCTGCAGCCTGGCTGGAAACAGATCATGGTTGAGAAGCTGGATGGTGTGGCACTGGAATCCTCTAACGGCTGGAACAACGCCGGTACCGGTCACTCTGCCAATATGGAGCTGAACTATACGCCTGAGCGTAAAGACGGCTCGATCGACGTGACGAAAGCGCTGGAAATCAACGAAGCCTTCATGGTTTCACGACAGTTCTGGAGTTCGCAGATCAAAGAGGGCGTGATGCACGATCCGCGCTCTTTCATCAACTCAACGCCACACATGAGCTTCGTCTGGGGCGACAACGTCGACTTCCTGACTAAACGCTATGCGGCGTTACAGAAAACCGCGCTGTTCCAGGGCATGAAGTTCTCTACCGATCACAAGCAGATCGAGCAGTGGGCACCGCTGGTGATGGAAGGTCGTGATCCACAGCAGAAAGTGGCCGCAACCTGGACGCCAGTTGGCACCGACGTAAACTACGGTGAAATTACCCGTCAGCTAATCGGCAGCCTGAAGAAGAATGACAACTTCCGTCTGGAAACCTCGTCTGAAGTCACCGATTTCAAACGTAACGGTGATAACTCATGGCACGTCACCATTAAAGATGCCAAAAACGGCAACGAGCGTGCAGTTGACGCGAAATATGTCTTTATTGGTGCTGGCGGCGGCGCGCTGAAATTACTGCAGAAAACCGGCATCCCGGAAGCGGAAAACTATGCAGGCTTCCCGGTCGGCGGTTCATTCCTGGTAACCGAAAACAAGGCGATTGCCGATCGTCACCTGGCGAAAGTCTACGGTCAGGCGTCTACCGGTGCACCACCGATGTCCGTTCCGCATCTGGATACCCGTTATCTGGATGGCAAACGCGTCGTGCTGTTTGGACCGTTCGCGACCTTCTCAACCAAGTTCCTGAAAAATGGTTCACTGTTTGACCTGCTGAGCACCACCACTACTCATAACATCGTGCCAATGACCGACGTGGGTATGGATAACTTCGACCTGGTGAAATACCTGGTTGGCCAGGTGATGCTGACAGAAGAAGATCGCTTCGAAGCGCTGAAAGAGTACTACCCGGACGCGAAGAAAGAGGACTGGAAACTGATTCAGGCCGGTCAGCGCGTACAGATCATCAAGAAAGATGCTGACAAAGGTGGCGTGCTGAAACTGGGTACAGAAATTGTGACCGATCAGCAGAAAACCGTGGCGGCACTGCTGGGTGCTTCTCCTGGTGCATCGACCGCTGCGCCTATCGCGTTAAGCGTGATGCAGAAACTGTTCCCGGAAGAGTTTAAGTCAGCGGAATGGCAGGCTAAGATCCACAAGATGATCCCAGGCTACGGTCAGAAACTGAATGACAACGTGCCGATGCTGCAGCAGGTATGGAATGACACCGCTGCGACTCTGCAACTGACCACGCCGCCGGTTATCAACATGGATGGCAAAGCAGCCGAGGCGCCAGCAGCACAGCCTGAGCAGGCAGCGCCTTCAGCGAAGCACGACATGGCGCTGTAACAGCGACCTGACGTAAAAAAAAGCCCGCACAGGTTATCCTGCGCGGGCTTTTTTATTGCCGCGTTGTCTGCCCGTTACTCCGGCTGGTTACCGCGCCAGTTGCCCCACGGATCTTCTGCGGGTGCTTGATCCGCCTCTTCAGACGTTGCTTCGCGGGAGGCCGGTTCCTCTTTTAACGAGGCGAGATAAAGCGCTTCGACTTCAGCCCGCGCCCAGGGCGTGCGCCGCAAAAACTTCAGGCTTGATTTAACACTCGGATCGCTTTTAAAGCAGTTAATGTTGATCCGTTTTCCCAGCTCCGCCCAGCCATACTGCGCGACTAAACTGTTTATCTGCATCTCCAGCGTTACGCCATGCAGAGGATCTTTTGAGGTTTGTGCGTTCATCATCTATCCGCCTGATTCATTCAATGCCGCACATCCTGACAATCGTAAAGCCGTTGTGCAAGGCGTGAAGGTGAAAAAGGGCATGCCGTGGCGCGTTAAGCGCAGATTTATGTGTCTGAGTTAACGTGACAGGCAGAAGAGTGCGCAGGCGTGCGGCGATTGTGCTAATCATAAGCGACTGATGATGCTCAAAAAGGATCTCCTGCCATGTCTGTGCCCGTCGATAATCTGCTCAGCTCCGCCAGCCGTAAACGTGCTCTGATTGCCGGTTCGGTAGGTAATTTCATTGAATGGTATGAGTTTGCCGTCTATGGCTTTCTAGCCACCGTGATAGCGCAGAACTTTTTCCGGCTGGATGGGGAGTCAGCGCTGACCGGGCTTCTGCTGACCTATGCGTCATTCGCCATCGCCTTTTTCTTCCGTCCACTCGGTGCAATCATTTTCGGCCGGATGGGTGACCGTATCGGGCGCAAACCCACGCTGATATTTGTGTTGATCATGATGACGCTGGCGACGGCGGCTATCGGCCTGGTGCCCACCTATGCCCAGTTGGGCATCCTGGCGCCGCTGATCGTGACCGGTCTGCGCATTCTGCAGGGCCTGTTCGCGGGGGGTGAGTATGGCGGGGCGGTATCGCTGATGACCGAGTTTGCACCACGCGGTAAGCGGGGACTTTATGGGGCGTGGCAATCTTTTACTGTGGCGCTGGGATTACTGGCTGGCGCGGGCATCGTAGCGCTGCTCTCACTGCTGCTGTCGCCGGAGCAGATGCTGAGCTGGGGCTGGCGCATCCCGTTCTTCCTTGCCCTGCCGCTGGGTGTCATCGCGCTCTGGCTGCGGGTTCAGATGGAGGAGACCCCGGCGTTTATTCAGCAGCAGGCAAAACCCGTTGTAAAAGTTGACGCCAGCTTGGGCGATACGCTGAAAACGATCCTGCTCGGTATCTGTCGGCTGATGGTCTGGTCGGCGGCCGGTTACACCTGGCTGGTGATTATGCCGACGTACCTGCAGGCATCGCTGCACACCGGTTTTAACCAGGCGTTGCTGATTGCGGTGATATCGAACCTGGGCTTTGCTGCCACCATCATCCCGGCCGGCATGCTGAGTGACAGGATTGGCCGCCGTGCGGTGATGGTGACAGCGGCGGTATTGCTGCTGGTGCTCTCTCTGCCGCTGCTTAACATACTTCAGGCAGAGAGCACCGGGCTGCTGCTTAAAGCGCTGGTGGTGTTTATCGCGGGCGGAGTAGTCGGGTTGCTGGCCGGACCGGGGCCTGCAATGCTGGCAGAGATGTTCCCGACGCGGGTGCGTTATACCGGACTGGGTCTGGCCTATTCGCTTTCTAACGCGGTGTTTTCTGGCTGTGCCGGATTGATCATCACCGGGTTGATTAAACAGACCGGTAATCCCGATATCCCCGCCTGGTATGTGATGGCGACTGCGCTGGTCAGTATTGTTGCGTTGATGACCCTGAACAAAGATGATCATCTGCGGCTACTGGATGAGCCACCGTCGCGCTAAGTGTCGGCAAGCAAGCTGAGCGGGAAATTCAGGCTGCATAAGTGTTATGCAGCCTTTTTTACTGACAGGTCTGCCGGGAAGGGCAACAAACAAGCCTGCTTATCAGAAATGCAGCTGTAATATCACTGGCGTAACGTGCCGCTCTGTTCAGGCCGATGTAACAGGGTTTTATTCCGTAAGCGATTCAGCCGGATCAACGTCACTGACCTTCTCGCGTCATCAACACCGCCAACAGGTCTGAAGCCAAAGAGGATGCTGGAGAGAAGGATTCAGACAAGGTCATTCACTTTGCGATGATGGCAAACTGAAAACCTGATCACGGCAATTAACTTTATGAGCATGGTTGTCGGCAATAATGATGACAGCAGCCATAATCATACCGAGAAGAATGATAACTATTTTACGCAGGAGCATAAGCGTTAATTCCTGTGAAATTAAACTATTCTTATCTGTAATATGTTATTCACTTTTATCAGTGACTTAACGTGAGTGTTGATTAATTATGGCTGAAGTAACATCTTTATATATTGATCGCGATGCGGTTTTCCAGACTCTGCTGAAATAAAGGCGTCATGCAAATTATAAAATAAACGAAATCTAAATGAGGGAATAAAAGCTGTTATTTTATCTTGTGTCTGTTTGACTGAAAAGGGTTGAATCTGTATGGCAGCAGGCTGCGAAGATAAAAAGCTGAATAACGGCCCACAGTTGAACACTGCGGGCAGCACGCTGGACCCGGTCCGGACTCATCCGACAACCGGATCCCGAGGGTGGCGGCAGTCATCACTAACTTTAAACAGATTACAGACTGAGAACGGTGTCGTCAGATTTCTGTTTCTCCGGCTGAGTGATGAAATCCTGTGCCAGATCGGCGACGATGGCTGCAACGGTTCGCACCGATTTGATCATCGAGATGCCGGTGCCTGTCGAAACGACGCCTTTGTCAAAATTGCCCAGTCGCATCGCCTGCCATAAAGAGTGGTAGCCATTCATTGCAGTGAACAGGGTTTCACGGTCAGCGCCGTGCGCATCAAGTTCTGCCAGCCTGGGGCTGAGCGGCGTGGGCAATGTACGGTAATAAGCGGGCAGGGTGCGGAAAAGTAGCAAATCTTCTGCGCTCGATGAAACAATCAGCTGCTTAACCTTCTCATCCGCCGGGTTCTCCTGCGCGGTTAAAAACAGGCTGCCTATCCAGACGCCTTCTGCACCTAACGCCATGGCTGCACGCACGCCACGCACATCCCCAATGCCGCCTGCCGCCAGCACCGGAATTTTCACACTGTCAGCGATCATAGGCACGATGCTGAACGTTCCGATAATGCGTGATGGCACGGTGCCGCCTTCATCAAATCCGGTTGCGACAATGATATCGGCGCCAAGCTTTTCAGCCTGCTGAGAATTCGCTACGTCAGGCGTCAGCGCACGAAAAAGGATTTTGATGCGATGTTGTTTCAGAAAATCGAATATTTCGGCATCAAGCACTTCATTAACTAAAACGACCTCCACCTTCTCTTCAACAAACATTTCAGCGGTGGGTCGCCAGAAACTCATATCCGGCCCATTGATCAGAGTTGCTCCAAAAGGTTTATCGGTCAGCTGTTTGGTTTTTCTGATTTGCTCACGCATGCGCTCCAGCGCCATGAAACGAGAGTCCGGCAATGTATCCTGCCCGGCGTTGGGGCCAATTATGCCTAATCCGCCTGCGTTGGATACTGCGGCAACAAACGTTGCATTGGTCAGAAAGTACATGGGTGCCTGAATAATGGGATAGCGAATATTCAGAATTTCTGTCACACGGTTTTTCATCGCTTTTTCCTTATCCGGATACGGTGTAGCCAGACTTATTCGTTAAAATAAGAATTTTTTTACAGGCCGTTTTATTTTTATTCTCTTAGCCAAAACAGGGAGTTTAATAGTTGAAAATAAGAAGTAAATGGTCAGAATTGGGTACATGTTTGCCAGATATGGAAAGATAATGGATCTCAACGCGACAAAACTCTTTATTGCAGTCGTTCAGGCAGGCAGCTTTTCAGCGGCAAGCGAGAGAACAGCTATCCCCATCTCTACGCTGGTGCGGAAAGTGAACGAGCTGGAGCGGGCACTGGGTGTACAGTTGCTGGAGCGATCAAAGAAAGGGGTCAGGCCGACCTATAAAGGACAACAGTTCTTTGAGCAATCGCGACCTGGCCTTGAATTGCTGGAAGAGGCCACCAAAACGGTCAGGTCTGCGCACAAACTGGCGGGCAAGCTGCGAATATCGGTGCCGCCTGACTTCACCATCTGGTGGGAGTTGCTGCATGTATTTCAGCAACGCTATCCTGATATCAAAGTGTTTTGCCACTCAGGGGAAAGAGTGGTGGATCTGTTTGAAGATGGCATTGACGTGGCACTCAGGCTGGGCGAGTTGCATACCGAGGATGTAATTGCGAAACCGGTTATGAATGTCGAGGCATGGTTTGTTGCCACGCCTGAACTGGCTGAACGCTTTGGACATCCGCAGACGCTGGCGGCGCTGGCGACGTGTCCGATAGCCAGCTGGGAAGGGCTTAACAGTGGTTCCTTTGAGTGGGTATCCGGAGACGAGAAGGTAAAGTTTGAGCCGTTTTTTTCCTCTAACAACACGCAGGGCCTGCGCCACTATGCACTGAGCGGTGCCGGGGTATCGCTGTTGTTTGATTTTTTAGTGAAACCTGATGTGGAGAGCGGGAAGCTGGTGCGGCTGCTGCCCAGTTATCCGACTCACTCGATGCCCTTACATCTGGTCTATGTCCGGCACAAACATCCTTCAGCCATCACACTCGCGTATCTGGATTTTTGTGCTGAATGGGTAAGTCAATACAAGATCGGCTAGGGGCTACACAAAAGGGGCAGAGGCGGAGGTGTCCGGCAAACCAGCGCACAGGCGCTGTGGCCTCACCGATGAATGAAAGGGATAAAAACATAAAAAGAAAAGGCGCCCGGAGGCGCCTCTGATAGTGATCCTGACGCCACTATTTACACCAGCTGCTGTGCCGTGGTTTCCACCAATGTCAGCAACACTTTGATATCTTCCAGCGTCACTGTCGGATTCAGCAGGGTCATCTTCAGGCAGGTCACGCCATCGAACTCGGTCACGCCAACGTTGGCGCGGCCCGATTCCAGCAGGGCATCACCGATACGCTGATTCAGCAGCGCGATATCTGCACTGCTGAAGTGCGCCAGATGCGCCGGACGATAGCGGAACAGCACGCTGGCCAGTTGCGGTTTCATCACCAGCTCCAGCGCAGGCTGCTCATCAACGTACTGTGCAACCTGCTGTGCCAGCGTCACACCGTGATCGATGATTTCGGCATACTGTTTCTGACCCAGCGCTTCCAGGCCCATCCACAGTTTCAGTGCATCGAAACGGCGGGTGGTCTGAAGGGATTTGGATACCAGATTCGGCACACCCTGCGCTTCATCAAACTCAGAGTTCAGATAGGCCGCCTGGTAGCGCATCAGCTCATAGTGGCGCGCTTCCTTCAGCAGGAAAGCACCACAGCTGATGGTCTGGAAGAACTGCTTGTGGAAGTCCAGGGTAATAGAATCGACCAGCTCAATGCCATCCAGATAGTCACGATACTTTTCTGAGAGCAGCAGCGCGCCGCCCCAGGCCGCATCGACGTGCACCCAGATGTTCTCTTCGGCCGCCAGCGCCGCGATTTCGCGCAGGGGATCGATCGCACCAGCATCGGTAGTACCCGCCGTGGCAACAATCGCCAGAATGTTTTCACCGTTGGCTTTGGAGGCTGCCAGTTTGTGGCGCAGGTCATCCATATCCATGCGGGCAAAGCGATCGCATTTCACCTGCGTCACGGATTGATAGCCCAGACCCAGCAGCGCCATATTCTTCTGAACCGAGAAGTGCGCATTCTCTGAACAGAAGACTTTAATCTTCTTCAGATCGCCGGTTAAACCATCCTGCTGAACAGAATGACCCTGACGGGCAAACCAGGCGTCACGCGCCAGCATCAGACCCATCAGGTTGCTCTGGGTGCCGCCGCTGGTAAAGACACCTGCGTCGCCGGACTGATAACCGACCTGGATGCGCAGCCACTCGATCAGCTTCATCTCAATCAGGGTGGCTGAAGGTGCCTGGTCCCACGAATCCATACTCTGGTTGGTGGCATTAATCAGGACTTCCGCCGCCTGGCTGATAACCAGGCTCGGGCAGTGCAGATGCGCCACACACTGCGGGTGATGAACCGACAGGCTGTCTTTGAGGAAGTACTCAATGGCGCGTTCAATCGCGGCCTGGTTGCCCAGGCCCAGAGGATTGAAGTCCAGCTTAATGCGCTCGCGCAGCTCTGCGACGGTTTTTCCCTGATACATCTCAGGTTGTTCCAGCCACTTCACGACGGCCGCGCTACTCTGGGCAATCGCCTGCTGGTAGGCCTCGGTACTCTGTGCTGAGGCCGCCAGAATCGGGTTTAACCGGGACATTGCATTCACTCCACTCAAACTGGTTTCACGCCAGCTGAGAGCAGGGCGTTTTCAAATTTATCCATAAACACGTCCAGTTCTGCATCTGTGATCAGCAGGGACGGCAGCAGACGTAATACGCTGCCGTGACGTCCGCCACGCTCCAGAATCAGGCCGTTCTCAAAACATTTTTTCTGTACCAGCGCGGAGAGCTCGCCGTCTGCCGGGAAGCTGCCCATGTGATCAGCGGCTTCGTCAGGTTTCACCAGCTCAATGCCGATCATCAGACCCAGACCACGCACGTTGCCGATCACCGGGTAGCGCTGCTGCAGCTCGCCCAGTTTGCCTTTCAGCCATTCGCCCTGTGCAGCGACTTTGTCAGCGATGTTGTTATCTTTCAGCAGTTTCAGCGTAGTCAGGCCGGTCGCCATTGCGAGCTGGTTGCCACGGAAGGTGCCGGTGTGGTGGCCAGGAGACCAGGCGTCGAACTCTTTCTTAATGCCAAGTACCGCCAGTGGCAGACCGCCGCCGACCGCTTTTGACATCACGATGATGTCCGGCTCAATACCGGCGTGCTCAAAGGCGAAGAATTTACCGGTACGGGCAATGCCCGCCTGCACTTCGTCGATGATCAGCAGAATGCCATGCTCTTTGGTCACTTTACGGATGCGCTGCAGCCACTCAGCCGGAGCCGGGTTAACACCGCCTTCGCCCTGAACTGCTTCCAGAATGACGGCTGCCGGTTTGCGAACGCCGCTCTCAACGTCGTTGATCAGGTTTTCGAAGTAGTAGGTCAGCGCTTTCACGCCCGCTTCACCGCCAATGCCCAGCGGGCAGCGGTAGAGGTGCGGATAAGGCATGAACTGCACTTCCGGCATCAAGCCGTCGACGGCTTCTTTCGGTGACAGGTTGCCGGTAACAGACAGCGCGCCGTGGGTCATGCCGTGATACGCACCAGAGAAGCTGATGATGCCGGAACGACCGGTATGTTTTTTCGCCAGTTTCAGCGCAGCTTCAACGGCATCCGCGCCCGACGGGCCGGTAAACTGCAGGCAGTACTCTTTGCCCTGACCCGGTAATAACGAGAGCAGGTACTCAGAAAACGCATCTTTTAACGGCGTGGTTAAATCAAGAGTATGTAACGGCAAGCCGCTGGTAATGACATTTTGAATGCTCTGCAGAACGTCTGGATGGTTATGACCCAATGCCAGCGTTCCGGCACCTGCAAGACAGTCGAGATACTGATTATTCTCGACGTCTGTGATCCAGACACCCTGTGCTTTCGCAATCGCGAACGGCAATTTGCGAGGATAACTTCGAACGTTTGATTCAAATTCAGCCTGACGGGCTAAATAGGTTTCATTGGTTGCGTTTAAGTTCTGTGCATTCAAACTATCAATACGGACTTTATCCGTCATCATATCTCTCCTACAACCGGGACGGGCGTAGCGTCGCAGTTGAATAAATGTATTTAAATTGGGGTATGTGTTTTAAGCGCGGCCAATATAGGTGTTTTTAAGGTCCGACTCAACGTTTAATTTTATCGGCAGATAACAGATGCTTTGCTATAGGAATCAATCATTTGGTGAGTTTTTGAACGTATACATTATTGCCGCTTCGCTAGTCCGTTGTTAATAAGTGGCGTAAAAACACCAGCTTACCCGGCGCGGAGCGTGCTAAGTCAATGATAATAATCTGTGTAAATAGCTGTTTCCGGGGCAAAACGCTATCAAAAAGGGGCCTTTTCAGATGGAAAAAGCATAAGTCAGTTTGACTGAAGAAGCTGCATTTATAGCGGGTTAAAAGCGCAGACTAATTAAAATAATAAACCTTTTATTAACATTTAATTAAAATCTGGCGTTGTTAAAGCCTTTATAACGCGTCAGATCCACGTTACGACAGGAGATGATCAATAAACTGCGTTAAGTCAGCCATCCCTTCGCTTGCCTTTTTCTCCGACGGATTGATGGTCAGCAAATCGGCATAGCCGTTAAGCATCGCACTGATTTGCCGGGCGGTGCGCGGTATATCGGCACAACGCAGCGTTCCATCTGTGACGCCGTCACGAATTATCTCCTCCACCAGCGCCTGCCACGCTGCCGTCATTTGTTCTGCCAGCGCGGCATAGGCTTCGTGATGCGCAGCCATCTGCCAGAATGAAGCATAAAGTTGCCAGGTTGCATCCGGTGCGCTCGGCAGATGACTTTCGAACAGCGTCAGCAACCTCTGGCGGGGTGTGAGTAGAGTCAGGGAGTCAGCAAAATTTTCTAAATCCACGTGCATAAAGCGTTCAAGCGCTGCCAGGCAGAGCGTCTGCCAGTTGCTGAAATAGTGATAAATATGACTGCGTGAAATGCCCACCGACTCAGTGAGTTCCCGAGTGGTCACTTTTTCGATCCCTTTCTCGATAAATAACACTATCGCGGCATCCAGGATTTTGGTTCTCAGTGCTTCAGCTGACTCTTTCATCTCTCTCTCAATGAGTGTCACGTTGACTTTGAGCAACTGCTCAAATAGACTGCTTTTCGTTCTTGAGCAACCGCTCAAGACTCATGATATCAGAAACAGAAACTATGCATTCCTCAAAAACGATCCTGCCGGTAGCAAAACCCCGCAGCGCTATTCTGACATTAAAAATGCTCGGCCGTCGCCATAGCCGCAAGCTGTTCCTCACGCTGCTGCTGGTGGTGGCTGAAAATGTCATGTATCTCCTCTATCCGCTGCTGGCGGGCTTCGCTATTAATGCGATTCTCTCCGGCAGGACCTGGCATGCGGTGCTCTATGCGGTGATGGTGTTTACCATGTGGGCCATCGGAGCGGCACGACGCAGCGTCGATACCCGCACCTTTGCCCGTATTTACGCCGGGCTGGCCGTGCCGGTGATTGTGGCACAGCGTAACGAAAACCAGAGCGCTTCCACCATTGCCGCGCGGGTGGCCTTGTCACGCGAGTTTGTCGACTTTTTTGAGAAACATCTGCCGGTGCTGATTACCTCGCTGGCCTCTATGACCGGCGCCGCGGTGATGCTGCTGGCTATCGAGTTCTGGACCGGCGCGGGCTGTCTGGCGATCCTGCAGTTCTTCGCCTGTTTCCTGCCGGGATTTACCCGCAAAAACGATGTGCTGTTTGGTCGTCTGAATAACCGGCTGGAGAAAGAGGTGAGCTTTGTCAGCAACGCTAACGCTGCGTCACTGGACCGTCATTATGGCGTGCTGGCCAGCCTGCGGATCCGTCTCTCCGATCGGGAAGCCTGGGGTTATCTGGCCATCGGTAGCGTGGCAGCGCTGCTATTTGCTGTCACCATTGCGGTAATGTCGAACCGTGGCGGGACCAATGCGGGTCACATCTATTCGGTGATGACCTATATGTGGATGTTTGCCATGAGCCTGGATGATGGCCCACAGCTGCTGGAAAAATATTCCCAGCTGAAAGACATAGGTCGCCGGGTAAATACCGGCACGCACTGATTTGGCCGATTCATGCGCTGCCTTCTTTTGGGCGTTGTCTCAGTTGAGGGCTCAAGCAGCCGCCGAAGGGACCGGCGGCAACGGAGGTGAAGAATAACGAGCCGACTCGGGACCGAAAGCGATCACGGCTCAGGGGAGGGGCTAATAATCCAGCTCACCTGGCGCAAATGCTCTGAATGCGTTATCAGATGGCGTATAGCCCAGCACTTCTCGCGTCTGTGTCAGATCAAAGCGCTTAAAGCGGTTATCGGAAATGCCGTAGCCAATAAAGAAGGTGATCTTCTCTGCCTCGACAGCGCCAGTCAGCAATCTGACGGCATCTTCCGGACTCAGCCATGCGCTGTAATCCCGTGCATTATGCAGGCTGTTATCCAGTGCAGGTTCAAACGCCCCGATTCTTAATGCCACACAGCTCAAGCCGTGCTGGCTGGCATAGAAGGCGCAAAGTGCTTCACCATAACATTTGGTGACGCCATACAGATTCGCGGGAGAGACAGCCATGCCAGGATGTATCTGGACATCCGCCGGGTAGCCCTCAATGGTCTGCGCACTGCTGGCAAAGACCAGACGACGACAGCGGTGCTCAGCTGCTGCCTTGAGTATCCAGGTCGTAGAGAGAATATTGGCGGGCAGCAGATCGTCGAAACTGGCCTGCGCATCCGGGATACCGGCGAGGTGGATGACGGTATCGACAGGCTCTTCAGCCAGTAATTTCTCCGCCGCACCAGGTTGTGACAGATCCGCCACAATAAAACGATGGGGTGCGGGTATCGTGTAATCCGGCTCACGTAAATCGGTCAGGATAAAACGGTAGTTGTTCTGGCTGGCCGCAAAGAAAGTGCGCCCGATTCGCCCGCTGGCACCGGTAAGAAGGATAACTCTGGTCGTCATCTGCTGATTCCTGTTATGCAAAAGAAGCGCTGAGAGGTCAGTTAAACAGAGATTCACGACTCAGGCCTGCGTAGCTTTCCGGATTGTGATCTTAAACAGGTCGCTATGCGCCAGAGTGGCACGGATAAAGACCCATGTTACCGCAGCCTTCACTGTGCGCCAGATCACATAAATGGGTTGCTAAGCGCAGCCTGACTTTTTATAGTCTGCCCGCTTAAACCGGACGGGAACACGCTCTGCTTTATCTCTCCGCCTCACTTCAGTTTTTTCAGTTCTGGCCATTGGGAATCAATTTTGTTAAGAAAAAATCATAAAACCGACGATGCCGGTTTTGTCCGCTGGGCATTACTGGCCCTCGCGCTGGGCGGCTTTGGCATCGGTACCGGTGAGTTCATCATGATGGGCCTGCTGCCAGATGTTTCACGCTCCCTTGCGATTACCGAGCCGCAGGCGGGCAACGCCATCGCCAGTTACGCACTGGGCGTGGTGGTCGGTGCGCCGTTTATTGCGGTGCTGGCGGCGCGAATGGCACGTAAATCGCTGCTGCTGATCCTGATGGCGCTGTTCAGTATCGGTAATGTTGCCAGCGCGATGGCCGACAGCTATCACGGCCTGCTCGTGGCGCGTTTTCTGACCGGGCTGCCTCATGGCGCCTACTTTGGTGTGGCGTCGCTGGTGGCCGCTTCGCTGGTGCCGATTGAACGTCGTGGCCGCGCGCTGGCGTCACTGATGCTGGGACTGACGGTAGCGACCCTGATTGGTGTACCGCTGGGCTCCTGGATAGGGCAGTTATTTAGCTGGCACGTGGTGTTCACCTTTGTGGGCGCAATTGGACTGCTGACCTGCCTGCTGATTGGCCGCTATGTTCCTTACACGCCTGGCGATGTGGATGCGCATCCGCTGCGGGAACTGGGCGCGCTGAAAAACGCGCAGGTGCTGCTGACCCTGCTGGTGGGGGCGGTAGGATTTGGCGGGATGTTCGCTATCTTCAGTTATATCGCGCCGACACTGATTAACATTGCTGGCATCTCCCCCTCGCTGATCCCCTGGGCGATGGTGGCGTTTGGGCTGGGAATGATCATCGGTAATCTGGTGGGGGGCCGTCTGGCTGATGGCCCGGTGCTGAATATTATTGGCTGGACGCTGTTATGGAACGTGCTGGTGATGCTGGCCTTCCCGGTGCTGGTTCAGCATGTGGCAACTGGCCTGCTGGCCACATTCCTGATCGGCACCTGCTCAGTGCTGCTGCCGTCATTGCAGATTCGCCTGATGGATGTCGCCAATGAGTCGCAAACCCTGGCGGCTGCGATGAATCACTCGGCGCTGAACATTGCCAATGCGATGGGCGCGTATCTTGGGGGCCTGACGGTGTCGCTGGGCTATGGCTGGATCTCCACCGCGTGGGTGGGTGTTGCGCTGGGCGTGGCCGGTCTGATGGTCTTTGTGCTCACGGCGCGACATGCTGCCCGTCAGCAGACTCAACTGGCCTGAGTTCTATAAAGCAGGGCGCAGCGATAATGTTTATCGCTGCGCTTTATTAGTACAGGGCCGCCGTATTATTTTTCAGCAATAATTAACCGCATTATTATTTACTCTCTGACCGTTCAGCGAAAATTATCATTCTGTCAGCCCTGATATTTCAAAATGCTCGGAAAATCAACAAGGGCGCTCCGGACGTCTGGATGTTAAAAGTAAATTAAAATAATGTTTGCTAATGTCGGTGAGGCGTGGCTTAATAGCGTCATCGGTTTGGAACACAGACCTTATCAAAGCAGTTTTAGTAAAGCAGTCCTCAGTGCAAGCGATATCACAAGATACCCTTATTCATGAGTCTCCTCCTAAAAGCCTGGTAAGTTACCTTCTGAAAGACAGGCCATCTTCGCCACTTAGTGGCTCATAAATTAAGGAATTATCGATGTCTAATAAAATGACTGGTTTAGTAAAATGGTTTGACGCTGGTAAAGGTTTCGGTTTTATCTCTCCTCAGGATGGCAGCAAAGATGTATTCGTACATTTCTCTGCAATTCAGAGCAACGATTATAAAACTCTGGACGAAGGTCAGCAGGTCGAATTCACTATTGAAAACGGCGCTAAAGGTCCTTCAGCGGCAAACGTTGTCCCTATGTAAGCCTTAATTATCAATAGTGCTTATCAACGCGTGATGGCAACAGCCTCAGCAGATAAGCCTGATATTGATAATTAATTAAAACCCGCCTTGTGCGGGTTTTTTGCGTTTATGGTTTGCCAGATGCTTACGCGATGTTTTTTGCCCGCGCCAGATATCCGCGCGGGCCAGTAAAAAAATGTTCAGCGCACGCTGGCGACCAGCCATTGCTGCAATTCTGTCAGCTCCGCGCGTTGCTCCGGAAAATCCGCAATAAGCTGATTCAGCACCGGTTCAAGGGCATCGGGCCGATAGGTCACACCCTGCAACCGCTGCGCCAGCGCTTCCAGCGGCGCAGGGTTGAGGCTGTCGCTGAAAATCTGACAGCGGCTGATCACGCCGCGTTCTACATCGAAATGAATCTCCACACCACCCCAGACAAAACGCTGGTCCAGCAGATGCGAGAAATCGGGTGCCTGACCGAAATTCCACTCCCAGCTACTCTGCTTTGCGAACTGCTCTCTGAAACCCGGCAGATCGGGCAGGGCGTCGGGAGAGATCCTCTCTGGCTCACAGCGCTCACCGTAATAGTTGAAAAATGCGTCCGTCACCGCGGAGCAGATCGCCTGATAGCTGATACCCGGCGTTAATTCCGCCAGATTGGTCACTCTGGCGCGCACTGAGGTTATCCCTTTCGCCTGCAATTTCTTCACATCCGGATTAAGGTAATCCGCCAGGCGAGAGAGGTCGGCATCCATCAGAATAGTGCCGTGATGGAAACCGCGATCCGGCGTTTCACGGTAGGCTGAACCGGATATTTTGCGCAGTCCGTCAGCGGTGTTCACCACTAAGTCGTTACGGCCAGAGGCCTCCGCGGGTACGCCAAGCGAAGTCAGTGCGCGCAGGATGATCTCAGTCGAGACGCTTTTATCATACTCTGGCTTGCCGGCCATAAAGGTAAAACAGCAATTGCCGAGATCGTGAAATACCGCGCCACCGCCGCTGCTGCGACGCGCCAGCCGGATGCCATCTTCGGCCATGCGTCGGGTGTTGCACTCTTTCCACGGATTCTGTGCCCGCCCTATCACCACCGTCTCCGCATTACGCCACAAAAACAGCACCCGCTGGGTGGCCGGCATCTGGCGGAAAATGCACTCTTCTACCGCCAGGTTAAACCAGGGATCGTTGGATTCAGATAACAGTAAACGCAGCGTGGACATCGGTGACTCCCGTTCCTTAAGAGAAGAGGCCCATAAAGCAGGGCAGAAGGCAGAGTGTACCAGCCGGGAAACGGGACTACATGCCTCTTCATGCCGTGATGCTGCGGCAAAAAAAGATAAAATGCCGTCTGAAGGGTAATCGCGGCAGATTGGTGTACGACATTATGACAATATGGATAAGGAGTGTGCTGATTCCCCTGCTTATTTTCCCTTTTGAGAGAACAAAAATCGTATGAACGCTTCCGCTGGCATAGCGATGAAGATCACCGCTGCATTAAGTAGCACGCTGATGCTGGCCTGTGTAAAAGAACTCGATGGGGCGATACCGGTCGGCGAAGTAATATTTTTCCGCTCGCTGCTGGCACTGGTGCCGCTGTTAATCTGGTTGCGCTTGCAGGGCAGCGTGCTGGATGGCATTCGCACCCGCAATATCCGGGGGCATTTTGTGCGCGGGCTGGCCGGAACCGGTGGACTCTATTTCAGTTATCTGTCGCTGCTCTACATTTCTCTGACCGACGCCACGGCTATCAACTATGCCGCGCCGCTGTTTACCGTGCTGCTGGCGGCGCTATTTCTGCGCGAAAAAGTGCGTCACTATCGCTGGGTCGCGGTCTTTACCGGTTTCAGTGGCATTCTGGTGATGTTCTCCGGGCATCTCACACTGACACGCCAGGCAACATTTTCCCTTTCTGCATCGGCGGGTATTCTGCTGGCGTTGATGGCGGCCTTCTGTACCGCCTGTGCGCTGGTGCAGATCCGCTTTCTTAACGGCAAAGAGAAGCCGGGCGCCATCGCTTTCTGGTTCGCTATCACCACGGCCTTAACATCGCTGGTCACGCTGCCAGGCGGCTGGGAAGTGCCGCATGGCAATCAGCTGGCGTTACTGGTGGGATGTGGGCTGCTGGGCGGTATTACTCAGATTCTGATGACTCTGAGCCTGCGCTATGCTGAAGCGTCGTTGCTGGCCCCGTTCGACTACACCACCTTAATCTGGTCAGTGGCGGTGGGTTATCTGCTGCTCGGCAATCTGCCAACCTCCACTACGGTAATGGGTGCGATTCTGGTGGTGGCAGGCGGCCTTTACTCGGTGCTGTATGAGCGTTACCGCTTCCGTAAAGCGCGGGTAGTTAATGCCAGTCGTTGATCGGCCCGTCCGGCATCGTCTTGTTATTTCCAGAGTGATAACGCAGAGTTAATAATTTGTGATCGCGGCGAAGGAACCGAGGGCTGCATTCGTTTACGTTGTGAGCAATCAGAATGTAATCGATTACTTATTCGTGAGGTTCCCATGATTGCAACAGTGCAGGAGAGAGCAGGCCAGCAGGTGCAGCATAAGCTGCTGGTGCCGCGCCTCTCTCTGATGATGTTTATGCAGTTCTTTATCTGGGGCAGCTGGTCGGTGACGCTGGGGCTGGTAATGACTCGTCACAACATGCCGTTGTTGATTGGGGATGCGTTTTCGGCCGGACCTATCGCCTCAATTCTCTCGCCGTTTGTGCTCGGCATGCTGGTAGATCGCTTTTTTCCCTCGCAGAAAGTGATGGCGGTGATGAACCTTGCGGGCGCAGCGATTCTCTGGTTCGTGCCCCAGGCGCTAATCGCGGAGAATGGGGCGCAGCTGATCGCACTGTTGTTTGGCTATACGCTCTGCTTTATGCCGACGCTGGCGCTTTCAAATAATATCGCCTTTCACAGCCTCGCCAGCAGCGAGAAAAGCTTTCCCATCGTCAGAGTCTTCGGCACCATCGGCTGGATCGTGGCGGGGATCTTTATCGGTGTAACGGGCATTGCTGACAGCGTGGCAGTGTTCCAGCTGGCGGCGCTCTGTTCGGTACTGCTGGCGATCTACAGCCTGACGCTGCCACATACGCCGGCTCCGGCCAAAGGATTGCCGTTAAAAGTTCGCGATCTCTTCTGCGCCGATGCCTTCGCACTGCTGCGACTGCGTCATTTCCTGGTCTTCGCTGTATGTGCCACCCTGATCTCTATTCCGCTCGGCACCTACTACGCTTTTACCGCCTCCTGGCTGGCGGATGCCGGTATCCGGGAAGTCAGCACCCTGATGTCACTGGGTCAGATGTCTGAAATTGTTTTCATGCTGATCATTCCACTGCTGTTCCGCCGTCTTGGCGTGAAAGTCATGCTGCTGATTGGGATGACAGCGTGGTTTGTCCGCTATGCACTGTTTGCGCTGGGCATGAGTGATGAGACGCGCACGCTGATTTATCTGGGCATTCTGCTGCATGGCGTCTGCTATGACTTCTTCTTTGTGGTGGGATTCATCTACACCGATCGGATCGCCGGTGAAAAGGTCAAGGGGCAGGCGCAGAGCATGGTGGTGATGTTCACCTACGGCATCGGCATGCTGCTGGGATCGCAAATCTCAGGTGCGCTCTACAATCAGCTGGTGGCGGGTAACGCCAGCGCAGAGAGCTGGGCGATATTCTGGTGGATCCCTGCCGTGGCGGCTGCGGTGATTGCGATTATTTTCTTCTTCTCATTCAAATACCGTGATTAAGCGGTAACTGAACTCAGGAGTCACAGATGAAAACAGTTAAGGGACCCGGCATCTTCTTGTCTCAATTCATTACCACCCAGCCGCCTTTCAACTCGCTGACGGGGCTTGCGGAGTGGGCCGCCGGGCTGGGATACCGGGCACTGCAGATCCCCTGCCACCAGCCCGCTATTTTCAACCTTAAGCAGGCAGCGGTCAGCCAGACTTACTGCGACGAGGTGCGGGGAATACTGGCCGGTTTCGGGCTGGAGATCAGTGAGCTTTCAACGCATCTGGAAGGGCAACTGGTTGCCGTGAACCCCGCATACGATCTCGCTTTTGATAATTTTGCGCCTGCCGCGCTGCGAGGCGATCCCGCCCGGCGCACCGACTGGGCCATCGCTACGCTAAAGCGTGCGGCTGCTGCTTCTGAAAAACTCGGCCTGCGCGCACATGCCACTTTTTCCGGCTCGCTCGCCTGGCCCTGGTTTTATCCCTGGCCGCCGCACCATGAAGCGCTGTTTAATGAGGCGTTTGCTGAGCTGGCGCGCCGCTGGCTGCCGGTGCTGGACAGCTTTGACCATCACGGTGTGGACCTCTGCTATGAGATTCATCCCGGCGAAGACCTGCATGACGGTGTCACGTTTGAGCGATTTCTGACGCAAGTGAATCACCACCCGCGCTGCAATATCCTGTTCGATCCCAGCCATCTTCTTCTGCAACACATCGACTATCTGCAGTTCATGGACCTCTATCATCCGCGTATCAAAGCTTTTCACGTTAAGGATGCGGAGTACCAGTTAAATGGACGCAGCGGAGTGTATGGCGGTTATCAGCCGTGGCTGGCGCGCGCCGGACGCTTTCGCTCGCCGGGCGATGGCCAGATCGACTTCAGCCGCATTTTCAGCAAACTTGCCCAGTACGACTATGACGGCTGGGCGGTGCTGGAGTGGGAGTGCTGTCTGAAGGATGGCGAGACCGGGGCGCGTGAAGGGGCGGAATTTATCCGCCGGCATATTATCCCGGTGGCTGACCGCGCTTTTGATGATTTTGCTTTATCAGAGAACGCCCCTTCGGTGCGCCATCAGCTGGGTCTGGATCGCGACGTCTGAGGCGGCATGGATTCAAAGGTTTTCTGTGGGTGAGTTTTAAAAAAGAGGGATCGCTATGTCTATTCAGAAAATCGCTCGGATGGCGGGTGTTTCGGTTGCCACCGTTTCCCGTGTGTTGAATAACAGCGACAGCGTAAAACCGGCTAACCGGCAGAAAGTCCTTGAGGCAATCGAAGAGAGCAACTATCAGCCTAACCTGCTGGCGCGCCAGCTGCGTACGGCGCGCAGCTCGATGATTCTGGTACTGGTTTCCGATATCTCTAACCCATTCTGCGCAGAGGTGGTCAAAGGCATTGAGGAGCAGGCGGAGAGAAATGGCTATCGCATCCTGTTGTGTAACTCGGGCGCCGATATTGCCCGTTCGCGATCCAGCCTGCAACTGCTCTCCGGCAAGATGGTGGATGGCATTATCACCATGGATGCATTCAGCAAGCTGCCGGAGCTGAGCCAGCTGATAGGCAGGGCACCCTGGGTTCAGTGCGCCGAACATGATGATAATGGCCAGATCTCCTGCGTCGGGATTGATGATGACGTCGCTGCGCAGTCAGTGGTGCACTATCTGGCCGGACAGGGACGTCAGCGCATTGCGCTGATCAATCACGACCTCCGCTACCGATATGCCCGCCTGCGTCAGCAGGGCTACGCACATCAACTCAAAGAGCAACAACTGGCATGGCAGGCCATCGCTTACGCCAGTGAGTTAAGCTTCAGCGCCGGAAAAGCCGCGATGAATCAGCTGCTGGCGGGCGAGACACGACCGGACGCCGTGTTTGCGGTTTCCGATACGCTGGCAGCGGGTGCCATGGCGGCGATACAGCAGGCGGGTCTGCGGATACCTCAGGAGATTGCCGTGGTGGGTTTTGACGGCAGTGAACTGGCCGACATGGTATCGCCGCCGCTGACGACTCTGGCTCAGCCCTCCCGGGAGATTGGCCGTCGTGCCTGTGAGCTGGTGCTGCAAAAAATCATCCGGCCAGACTCTCCGCCACAATGTGTGATCATGCAGGGTGAGCTGGTGGTACGAGCCAGTAGCTGAAGGATTAATCCGCAAAACCTGGCCCCGCTATAACCTCGTCTTTATTGTCTACTAAAATGCGACAGTCATTGCCAGTTCACGCCATTGTGTGACTACCTGGTTTACTTATATGCTGTTTCCATCGAAGGGCATTCGCACTTCCCGAATCAACGAAGGGGCAGAATATGATTGAGCAAAGATTGTCAGAGCAACGCGGCGTGGGCGATCACGGCTGGCTGAATTCACGTCACACCTTCTCTTTTGCAAATTACTGGGATCCAAAGCAGGCGGGCTTTTCAGATCTGCTGGTGATCAATGATGATCGGGTAGCCAAAGGTCGCGGTTTTGGCGCCCATCCTCACAGCAACATGGAGATTATCTCCTATGTCCTGGAGGGCGCGCTGGAGCATAAAGACTCTATGGGCACCGGCTCTGTGATTGTTCCCGGGGATGTGCAGCTGATGAGTGCCGGTAGCGGTGTGACTCACAGTGAGTTCAACCACTCGGGTACCGAGGATGTTCACTTTCTGCAAATCTGGGTGGTGCCGGCAGAGAAAAATAGTCCGCCAGGCTACCAGCAGGTCTCCGTTAGCGAAGCGAATAAACGCGGTAATCTGCGACTGATTATTTCGCCGGAAGGTGAAAACGGGGCATTGCGGGTGCGCCAGGATATTCGCATCTATGCGGGACTGTTCCAGGGGGATGAGCAGCAGACAATCACTCTGCCGGACGACCGCTATGCGTATATTCATGTGGCGCGCGGCAGTGTCAGGGTAAATGGCCTGCAATTTAATGCCGGTGACGGTGCGCGGGTTCGCAATGAGAAAACCCTGTCGTTCAGTCACGGTGAAGGAGCGGAGGTGTTGTTATTCGATCTGCGTCCCAACGAAGTGAATCATCCAACCCGTTAAGGCGAAAACTGCGCGGCTTCCACCGCGCAGTTTTTTTTGCATCACTGTGCGTTAAGAAACGCCAGCAGATCCTGATTCAGTTGATCCTGATGCGTCACCGCAAAACCGTGCGGCGCATTGTCATAAACCTTGAGTTCAGCACCCTCAATCATCTCCGCCGCCACTTTGCCGGTGGATTCAAACGGAACGATCTGGTCGTTGCTGCCATGAATCACCAGCGTCGGCACATTCACTTTCGCTACGTCAGCACGGAAATCGGTCTCAGCAAAAGCGGTGACGCAATCAACAGTGCTCTTCAGCGAAGCGAGCAGCGCGATGTTCAGCGTCTGCGTCATGACGCCATCAGAAACGGTCTGTCCGGCATTGGTACCATAAAACGGCGTAGCGAATTCTTTGATAAACTGCGCGCGATCCTTAAGCAGGCCATCACGAATCCCTTCAAACACCGACATATCGACACCCTGCGGGTAGTCTGCCGTTTTGCCAAAGATTGGCGTGACGGCACCCAGCAGCACCAGTGCCGCGACGCGATCGCTGCCATAGCTGCCGATATAGCGTGTGACGTCGCCGCCACCCATTGAGAAACCCACCAGCGTCACATTCTGCAGGTCGAGATGGGTGATTAAATCGTTGATGTCAGAAGCAAAGGTATCGTAGTTATTACCGGTCCAGGGCTGATCAGAACGACCAAATCCACGACGGTCAAAGGCGATAACCCGATAACCGTGCTCCGCCAGGAAGTTCATCTGGCTGTCCCACATATCGGCATCCAGCGGCCAGCCGTGGCTGAACAGAACCGGCTTACCGGTGCCCCAGTCTTTAAAGTAGATCTGTGTGCCGTCGGTCGTTTTAAAGGTGCTCATGGTATTGCCCTCTGTATGACGTGATGGATGAAAAGATGGTGTGCCAGTCACGCTGGCGCCACCAGATAGCGAACCTCGGGTGAATGTTCACCCTGATGAAAAGCGAAAACCCGTCGCTCTATCTTTTTGTCGTTGATGGTGTAGCGCTCTTTCTGACGCAGATGCTCAACCCAGGAGCCGACGACAAAGGTCTCAACGAAAATGCCGGGCTGCAGAATATCTTCATACAGTGACCAGTTGATGGCGCCACCGCGACGCCTGACCCGACGCATATCCTGCATGCAGACGGTAAAGGCATGTGCATCATCAATAGTAATACGGTATTCGTAATTCACCA
Organism: Pantoea sp. OVA07A; assembly: GCF_019969975.1. NCBI lineage: Bacteria > Pseudomonadati > Pseudomonadota > Gammaproteobacteria > Enterobacterales > Erwiniaceae > Pantoea > Pantoea sp. OVA07A. The sequence goes on from NZ_JAHXYM010000003.1 coordinate 238,404, forward strand.
TCACCGGGCCGCGTTCGTGACGAATATCCAGTGCGGGCGCGTTAACGCCATCACCAATCATATCGAGATTGAGGTCGGGATCCTGGTCGAGACGCCAGCGCCAGACGGTGCTGCTGGCCAGCACCATGCCCAGTGCGGCGATGCAGAGCGACAGCGGAATGCTGAAGTGCGAGGCGAGCTGTCCCCAGAGTGCGCTGCCAGCGGTCATGGAGCCGAAGAACACCGTCAGATAGACCGCCAGCGCGCGGGCTTTTACCCATTTCGCGGCGCTGCGCTGTGCGCCGAGATTCAGCGTCGAGAGCACGGCAATCCAGGCAAATCCGGTAAAAAATTCAAACGCATTCAGTAGCCAGAAGTGGCGTACAAAAGCCAGCGCCAGCATGGTCAGGGCGAAAACAAGACTGGCGAGTACCATCAGGCGATCGGAGCTCAGGCGACGACGCAGGCGTGGCAACAGCACCGCGCCGGTAATCGCGCCAACACCGATACAGGCCAGCATGATGCCGTAGCCGCCAGGGCCCAGGCCGAGTTCACGACGCGCCACCAGCGGCAGCAATGCCCAGCCCGCACTGCCAAACAGGAAGAAGGCAAAGGTTCGCACCAGCACATTACGCAACACCGGTGCCGCGTGAACGTAGCGCAGTCCGGCACGCACCGCCGGAAAGAAGTGCTCAGGCGGGAGGCGCTGCACGCTCGGCTCCGCCTTCCAGCGCCAGAGCACCCAGGTGACGCCCAGCACTGATAGCGCATTGAGCAGGAAGACCATCCAGGGACCAGTGAACGAGAGGATCAGGCCACCCAGCGCCGGGCCGATGGCACGACTGATATTAATACCGAGTGAGTTAAGGGCAATGGCCGCGCCCAGCTCCGGTTTCGACACCAGATCCGGCACCACCGCCTGAAATGGCGGTGAACTCATGGCGGCACCGGCGCTCAGCAAGAAGGCTGCCACCAGCAGCACCTCGGGAGTGACATGGCCGGTCCAGGCGAGCACCGTCAGTCCACAGGCGGCGATAAAGGTCCATAGCTGGGAAAACAGCAGATATTTGCGGCGGTCAACGATATCCGCCATCACGCCTGATGGCAGCGCGAACAGGAACATCGGCAGGCTGCTGGCCGCCTGCACCAGCGCCACGGCCAGCGGATCGGCACTCAGCGTCAGCATGCTCCAGTTCACACCCACATCGTTCATCCATGAACCGATATTGGAGACGACGGTGGCGATCCACAGCATGCGGAACACCGGCCTGCGTAGCGGCTGTAACGGCGAAATCTCGCCAGCGGCCTGGACCTCATGCTGCTCCTGCTCCAGCTGGTGGATATCATTAACCTGCGCCATGACGAACCCCCTGATGTTTCACCGCGCCGATTCGCCAGCCGCCAGGCCCGGTCAGCGCCAGCGTGGTAAAGATAATCAGCAGCAGCCAGCCGAACTGGCCTTCCGCCAGTGACCAGCCAGGGTGTACCACCAGCATCGCGACCAGCAGCACCGCGATGATCGGCAGGCAGGCAATCCGGGTACCCCAGCCGAGAATAATAAAGATCGGGCAGATGACTTCTGCCACTATCGCTGGCAGCAGGCTCATCATCGGTCCCAGACCAAACGGGTCTTCTATACGCGTCAGTTCTTCGCTGAAATGCAGAATTTTCGGCAGTCCATGCACCTTTAACAGCAGCAGGCTGCCGGTCAGGCGCAGGAAGAACAGCCCCGCGTTGATGCGGGGCGATTGAGTGATAGCGTTATTCATGATTAAAACGCGAAGCAGCTGCAGCCGAGCGCGCCCCAGAAGGCGTTATCTTCGGCAACCGGAACGCTGGAACCACGGGCGATCTCATGCGAGTGGCGATGAACACCGCAGGGGCCACTGCAGTGGTGCACGGTGGGCATCATACCCGCACGGCTCTGCGCAACCGGCGGAGCGCTGCGATAGTGACCTGGCACATTCACCACCGGTGACCACTCAGGCAGAACCGGAATAGCGGGCGGTGCATCCGCGCTGAACGATCCGGCGGCATAGACAATATTGCCATCCACCACCGTCAGCACTGACTCAATGCCTTTAATTTCCTCTTCCGGCACGCTGAAGAAGTCTTTGCTCAGCACGGCCAGATCCGCCAGAAGACCTACCTGAATCCGACCTTTTTTATTTTGTTCGCTGGAGAACCAGGCGCTGCCCTGTGTCCAGAGCATCAGCGCCGTTTCACGGTCAAGGCGGGCATTGACGTCATACATCTGCATGCCGCCCACGGTGCGACCGGAAACCAGCCAGTAGAGCGCGGTCCAGGGGTTATAACTGGCGACGCGGGTTGCATCGGTGCCGAGTCCGACCGGGACGCCGGTTTCCAGCATTTTCTGAACCGGTGGGGTATGGCGGGTGGCTTCAATACCGTAGCGTTCGGCAAAGTATTCGCCCTGGAATGCCATGCGATGCTGCACTGCAATACCACCGCCCAGCTCTTTGATACGATCGATATTGCGCTGAGTAACGGTTTCCGCGTGGTCAAAGAACCAGTGCAGACCATTAAACGGGATATCGCGGTTGACCTTCTCAAAGACATCCAGCATCCGGCTGATCGACTCGTCATAGGTTGCATGCAGCCGGAAAGGCCAGCGATGTTCCACCAGATGACGCACCACGCGCTCCAGTTCATCCTCCATGCCAGGCGCTAAGTCCGGACGTGGCTCCAGAAAATCTTCGAAGTCGGCGGCCGAGAACACCAGCATTTCGCCTGCGCCGTTGTGACGGAAATAGTCGCTGCCCTGACCTGGCGTCAGCATGTCTGTCCACTTCTCAAAATCTTCCAGTTCATGACCCGGACGCTGAGTGAAGAGGTTGTAGGCGATACGCAGCGTCATCTGCTTTTTCTGATGCAGTTCAGCGATCACTTCGTAATCTTCGGGATAGTTCTGGAAGCCGCCGCCCGCATCAATGGCGCTGGTCAGACCCAGTCGATTCAGCTCGCGCATAAACTGACGGGTCGAGTTGATCTGCTGTTCCAGCGGCAGTTTCGGTCCTTTGGCCAGGGTGGCGTAGAGGATCATCGCATTGGGACGGGCGATCAGCAGGCCGGTGGGATTGCCGTTGCTGTCGCGCTGGATTTCGCCACCCGGCGGGTTCGGTGTCTCTTTGGTGTAGCCGACGACTTTCAGCGCTGCGCGGTTGAGCAGGGCGCGGTCATAAAGATGCAGCACGAAGACTGGCGTATCGGGGGCCGCCTCGTTGATCTCATCCAGCGTCGGCATCCGGCGCTCGGCAAACTGGAACTCGGTCCAGCCGCCTACCACACGCACCCACTGCGGTGACGGCGTGCGCAGCGCCTGCTCTTTCAGCATCCGCAGCGCATCGGCAACCGACGGAACCCCTTCCCAGCGCAGCTCAAGGTTGTAGTTCAGACCACCACGTATCAGGTGCAGGTGGGAATCGTTCAGGCCCGGCACGGCGGTGTGACCTTTCAGATCGATCACTTTAGTGCCGTCGCAGTGATACTCCATCGCCTCCGCCAGTGTGCCTACCGCAACGAATTTGCCATCACGAATCGCAACCGCTTCTGCCACCGGATTGCTGCGGTCAACAGTATGAAATTTGCCATGGGTCAGTATCAGTTCTGCTTTACCCAGCGTAACCATAGATCCTCCTCAACGGGGTTGTCCGACGTAGTGCGGGACAGGAAGTGCCGCAGATAACAGGGCACGAATAAGCCGGATTATGGTGAGCGGGTTAATGCGTCGTCTAGTTATACAGAGGGATACCTATACCTTCGTATAGTTATACGCAGAGATAATAGTTTGCCTTCGCCCGTCGCCCTACACTGCGACCAGACAGCCAGCAGCAGGACGTTAAACCTGCACTGACCGTCCTTTTGCTCCGCGCCAATTGGCGAAAATTCCGTTACATAACCTCTATGGGTGAACGCATGTCCAACGCTAAGCTTGAAGTCCTCACGCCACATAACAGCCAGATTATTTTCATCGACCAGCAGCCGCAGATGGCCTTTGGCGTGCAGTCGATTGACCGCCAGGTGCTGAAAAACAACACCGTTGCGCTGGCGAAGGCGGCGAAAGTCTTCAATATCCCCACCATCATTACCACTGTCGAAACCGAAAGCTTCTCGGGCCACACCTATCCTGAACTGCTGGATGTGTTTCCGGGTCAGGACATTCTGGAGCGCAGCTCAATGAACTCCTGGGATGACCAGAAAGTGCGTGATGCGCTGGCCGCGAACGGCAAGAAAAAAGTGGTGGTGTCCGGTCTCTGGACGGAAGTGTGTAACAACAGCTTTGCGCTGTGCGCAATGCTGGAAGGGGATTACGAGATTTATATGGTGGCGGATGCGTCAGGCGGCACCACCAAAGAAGCGCACGACTACGCGATGCAGCGCATGATTCAGGCGGGTGTGGTGCCGGTCACCTGGCAGCAGGTCATGCTGGAGTGGCAGCGTGACTGGGCCAACCGTGACACTTACGATGCGGTGATGAACATCGCCAAAGAGCATTCAGGTGCCTATGGCATTGGTGTGGATTATGCCTACACCATGGTACACAAAGCGCCGTCACGTCAGAAAAGTGAACACCGTACCCTGGCACCGGTTCACGCACCGGTCCGCTAAGGGACGTCCTGCTGATCGGCTTTCTTCTGCCGGTCAGCAGGCATAACAGGAGTCCGGTTATGAATCCTTTACTGCTTTCTCTGGCTGCAGGGGTATTGATTGGCCTGCTTTACGGCCTGCTAAAGGTGCGTTCACCGGCTCCGCCCGCGATTGCGCTGGTGGGGTTGCTGGGGATGTTGCTGGGTGGGGCGCTGGTGCACGCAGTCTTGCCCGCAGAGCATGCGACCACCCTGCAGCAATCCGATGCGCCGTTTGTTACACCTGTTTCGCGGGTAAGCTGAACATGTTGAAATCCTACATTATTTCTCTCACGGTGGGGCTGCTTGCCGGGGTAATCTATGCCCTGATCAACGTGAACTCTCCGGCACCGCCGGTTATTGCTTTAGTGGGGCTGTTTGGCATGCTGGTGGGTGAGCAGTTGATTCCGCTGGTTACGCGTCTGTTCCGCCGTCAGCCGGTGACGCTGAAGTGGTTTCGCCATGAGTGTGTGCCAAAAATCAGTGGGACACCGCCACCCGATGGCGATGACCACCCTTAAGTCCTCGCGTGCCGTACGATGAGGCGTTTCAGAGGATAACTGCATGGCGCTTTCACAGCGTATTGTCATTGTGGACGATGAACGCGCGGTCCGCAGTGGACTTAGCAATCTGTTGCATTCAGACGGCTATTCGACCCGACTATTTGAGTCAGGTGAGGCGCTGCTGAGCGATGACGATGCGCTTTCAGAGGTGGGCATGCTGATCATCGATGTCGGACTCAAGGGCATGTCCGGCTTTGAGCTGTTCACTATTCTGAAACAGCGGGCAGGTCTGCCACCGGTGATTTTTATCTCAGCAGATCTGGAAGAGACCACCCTGTGGTATGCCATTGCCTTGGGTGCCGTGACTTTTTTGCGAAAGCCGATTGATGTTGATACGCTGCTGACACTGATCCGTAGCGAGTTATCTCAGGGAAAAGTGCGCTGATGAGCATGCTTTCGGTTAATTTTCAGGAGAGTGACGACGCAGGGATCGCGATTGAAGATTTCGACACGCTGACGCCGCTGGCGCAGGATGGCTGCCTGCTCTGGATGCTGGCGCGCCGTCACTCAGGTGAGTCGCTGATAATCGCCACCGGACAGAGTGATGACGTCACGTTTCAGGCGACGCAGCGGCTGAAAAATGAGCGAGCGCTGGCCGCTTATCTTTCGCCCCGCTGGGCCATCACCGCGACGGGCACCACCCGTTACCTCAACCGCTATGCGCTGATCTACCCCACGTTTCCGTTTCGCAGCCTGGCGAATAACCTCGCGACCCCTCCCGATAAAATCGCTGACTTCCTGCAGGTTGCATTGCAGCTTTGCTACACGCTCGGCCAGGCGCATCATCAGGGCATCGTGCATGGGGATATCAAGCCGGGCCATTTTTTTATCAGCGACGATGGCCGGTTCCGGCTGGGCGGGTTTGGTCTCGCCTCGCTGGCGGCACAATCGGCGGAAAAAAACAGCCTGCGCGTCTCAGGCGGTACGCTGGCCTATATGTCACCTGAACATACCGGCCGCACACCGCATCCGGTCAGCAGCCTCAGCGATCTCTACAGTCTGGGTGTCGTGCTGTATGAGTATCTCACCGGTAAGTTGCCGTTTGGCTCACCGGATGCGGGGGAGGCGGAGTGGATTCATCATCACATCGCCAGCGCACCCCGGCCAGCCGGACAGGTCAGAGAGGATGTGCCGCCGATGCTCTCTGTGATTCTGCTGCGTCTGCTGGCAAAGTCACCTGCTGACGGGTATCAGACCGTGCAGGGGCTGATGGCTGATTTACGCCGCTGTCAGGCGACGCTGACCGCAGAAAACACCATTGCGCCGTTCACGCCCGGTCTGCAGGAGCGGTTCAGCACCAGTTTCCGGCCCGAGACACTGTTCACGCAACATCCGCAGGCTCGCGTGCTGCTGACGACGCTGGATGCGGTCAACCGTACCGGCACGCAGAGCCTGGTGATGCTGAGCGGTGCGCCCGGCTCGGGTAAGTCCGCCATTATCGCTTCCGCCCTGAAAACCCTGCAGCACCGACAGATTCTGCTGGCCGCCAGCAAGGCCGATCAACATTCGCCTGCCGCACCTTATGCCGCAGTCGCCTCAGCGTTTCGCACAGTCACGCTTTATCTGCTGGGATTGTCAGCCCTGGAGCTAAGCAAATGGCGGGTTCGCCTGTTGCGCTTGCTGGGTGGCTATACCGATTTAGCCATTGAACTGGTGCCTGAACTAAAACAGCTGCTGAATATCCGGACAGTGCAGCCGGTGGTGCGCCATGCTCCGGACGCCCGCGAGCAGTTTAATCAGATGGCGTCTGCGCTTATCCAGGCCTTTGCCACGCCGGGCCGTCCGCTGGTGATGCTGATTGATGATGTTCACTGGGCAGACAATGCCACGCTGCAACTGCTGGAAAATCTGATTACCCGTAATGAGCATCTGCCTTTTATGCTGGTGCTCGCCTTCCGGGAGGGTGAGTCGATGCCCTGTCCGATGATTGCCGGGTTTCTGCTGCGCCTCAGAGCATCAGCGGCACGTGTCGTGGCGCTGACGCCGCAGCCGCTCAGTGTTAAAAGCATCACCCGCTGGCTGGCGGGAATGCTGCATACCCGTCCCGGCGGCAATCGTGAGCTGGCACAGATTATCTTTGAGAAAACCGGCGGTAATCCGCTCTCGATGCAGGAGTTCTTCCGTCAGGCGGTGGATGATGGGGTGATTGTCTATCGTCAGAACCCGCTGAAGTGGCATTACGACAGCCAGGCGCTGATTGCGCGTCAGTACACCGACAATGTGGCGACGCTGGTATTAAATCAGCTGGCGCGGATGCCGGAGGCTACACGCCAGCTGCTGGGTTCGCTGGCCTGTCTGGGGGCCAGCGGTGAACTGTCGCTGTTAAGTCATATCAACGCGACGTCCGTATCGCGGATTCAGCAGCAGCTTGAGCCTGCCGTCAGCGGCCGTTTTATAACCCTGACTGGCGGGAACTACGCCTTTACCCACGACCGCGTGCATAACGCAGCGTTTTTACTGCTCGACCTCCTGCAGCAACACTCTCTTCATCAGCAGGCGGCGGCATGGCTGTCGGCCGCGGTTGTAAATGCCGATTACAGTGAGACGCTGTTCCGCGCGGCTTATCACATCGGCATGATTGCTGAACTGCCGCTAAGTGTCGCAGATCGTGAACGCTATTATCCCCTCTGTTTACGTGCTGCGCAGGGAGCGAAACGTGCCGGAGATTATCTCTCGGCGCTGCGCTATCTGCGCAGCGCCCAGCAACTCAGCCAGCGGATGGTGACCGGCAATGACTTTATGCTGGGCATCGATGAGGCGGAGTGCGAATTTCTGCACGGTAATCTCACGACCGCGCAAAAGCTCTGTACCCGACTGCTGAGTGAGCCAGGCACGCTCAGTGAAAAATCGATGGCAGCCTGTCTCTCTGCTGAAATTCATATGCGTCAGTCCGACAACCATCTGGCGCTGGAAACTGCGCTCGCCTGGCTGGCTGTCTTTGGTGTGCATCTCAGGCGTGATCCGGACGACGCGGAGATTGACGCCGCTTGGCAGGCGATCAGGGCGCGGATCGGCGATTCCCCGCAAGCGGCTTTTTCCCACCTGCCACGCAACACCGATCAGGAAACTGAGTCGGTGCTGAACCTGATGGCCAGCACCATCTTTGTCTCCGCCTACGACTGCCCGCAGCTGCATCTGTTGCTGGTCTGCCGGATGCTGGAGATGACGCTGGATCACGGCGTGACCGGTGCTTCTGCGTTTGGTCTCGCCTGGTTCAGCGTGCTGATCAGCGAACGCTATCAGGCCTGGCATTTTGGCTATGCCTGTGGTCGGGTGGCCCGTGAGCTGGTGGAGCGGCATGACTTTACCCGCTATAAAGCCCGCACGCTGCTGCCTCTGGATCAACTGGGGATCTGGACGCAGCCGCTGGATGTCGCCGTAGAGAGTGCCCGTGAAAGTTTTCGCGTCGCGGTGATGCACGGTGACCGATCCTTTGCCTGCCTCTCGTTGCGTCATCAGATCATGAACACGCTGACACGCGGCGATCACCTGGAGTCGGTCATGACCTCCATTGAGCGCGGACTCGCTTTTACCCGCAAAACCTTTTATCCCGATGTTGAGAACGTGCTGGTCATGCAGAAGCAGCTGGTGATGCAACTGCGGAACAGCAACGGGTTCAGGGCAGGCGATCGCGATGGGGCTTTGCCGATGGTGGCGGGCAGCGAGCCGGGCGTGATCTCTGGCCCAAAAGCGATGGTGCTGTTCTGGGCGGGGTTGTATCGGGGAATGGCGCATTTCTTTGCGGCAGAATATCGGGAGGCGCTGCGCTGTTTTGCAGAAATTCGTCCGCTGACCAGCGCAGTGCCCGCTTACATCTACCTGATGGATATGCATTTTTACAGCGCACTATCGCTGAGCCTGCAGCCCGGTGCGGCTGACAGCAACACGCTGCGCTGCGATCTGGACAAATTTGCGGGCTGGGCCGACCTCAATCCCGGACTCTTTGCTGATAAATATGCCCTGCTCAGGGCAGAGTGTGCCCGTCTTGCGGGCAACACGGGCGAGGTGCTGAAACAGTATGAAAATGCGATCTGTCTCTCCCGCCAGGGGGGATATCTGCACATTCATGCGCTGGCGAATCAGCTGGCTGGCCGCTACTGCAAAGCATTACAGCTAGATACCGCCGCCGATGCCTACGTTAAAGCGTCGATGAGAAGCTGGGAGAGCTGGGGCGCGCTGGCGATGGTGCGCCAGCTTGAGCAGCACTATCCGCATCTGACCACGCCGATGCAAAACAGTGCAGTGGCGACCATTCCCTTTACGCAGGATGCCTCGTTCTACGACCTGGAGAGTGTGCTGACCGCCGTGCGCGCCCTGACGGAGGAGATCAACCTTGATCGGTTGATTCATACCCTGATGCGCATCCTGCTGGAGCGGGCCGGTGCCCAGCGCTGTCGGCTTATCCGGATTCTGGATGGTACGCTTCCGGAAACGCAGGCCTGGGCAGAAAGCACGGCTGATGGCGTGCGGGTGCAGATTGTCAAAGAGCGCCCCGTCGCAACTGACCTGCCGCTATCGGTACTGGCCGCGGTGATCCGTACCGGTCAGGAGATACGTACTGGCAAGCCGGAAGAGTTCAGTCCGTTCAGTCAGGATCCTTACCTGGTGGCCTCGGGCGCTGCGGTGTTATGTGTTCCGATGTTCAGGCAGGCCAATATGGTTGGGGTGCTCTATCTTGAGAATCGCCTGATGCCCGATGCGTTCACGGCTGAGCACTCCCACATTATTAAAACGTTGAGTGCTCAGGCGGCAGTTTCGCTGGAGACGGCGCGCCTCTACGCTGAACTGCTGGAGGAGAACAACCATCGGCGACGGGTTGAAAAGCAGCTGCGCGCCAGCAAAACCTCGCTGATGCTCGGCGAAAAGATCAGCCATACCGGCACCTGGCGCTGGGAAGTGGCAGAGGACATGATGATGGTGTCTGAAGAGTATGGCCGTATTCTGGGCCTGCCAGCCCATCAAAAAGGGTTGTCGATGGCAGATTTTCTGACCCGCGTTCATCCCGATGATTATGAGTGCATCAGCGAACTGGTGACCCACAGCGTCAGTCAGGGACGTAGTATGCAGGCTGAGTTCCGTGTGCTCAGGCCGGATGGGGAATGCCGTTATATCAAAGGTATCGGAGAGCCGGTAGAAAACTTCCCCGAGGTGAAAGAGTACTTCGGCACCATTTCTGATATCACCTCGCAGCGCCAGGCAGAAGATGCCGCGCGCATGGCACAGGCGGATCTGGCCCGTGTAACCCGCGCCACCACAGTCGGGCAACTGACTGCCTCAATCGCGCACGAAATTAACCAGCCACTGATGTCGATCGTGGCCAATGCCGGTGCCAGCCTGCGCTGGTTAAAGCGTGAACCGGTGATGCTGGAGAATGCCAGCAGTAGTCTGGATGAAATTATCAAAGAGGGAAAACGTGCCGGAGAGATAATTCGTGGCCTGCAGGCGCTGACCCGCAATCATGAATCGAGCTTTGCCTCGGAAAACCTCCATCTGATCGCCCGCGATATCCTGGCGCTCTCCCGAGTGGAGCTGGAGCGACGCGGAATTTCGCTGGAGCTGAAACTGAGGGCCGGAAAGGCGGATATCTATTGCGACCGCGTTCAGATTCAGCAGGTGCTGCTGAATCTGGTAATCAATGCCATTGATGCCATGTCCGACGATTTACCGCGCGCGGCGCTTTTGCGGCTGACGTCAGAGAACCCGACGCCGGACACGCTGCGTTTTGAGGTTCTGGATAGCGGCTGCGGCTTGCCGGATGGGGTGCGTGAACGGATTTTTGAGTCGTTCTACACCACGAAGAAAAGTGGCATGGGCATGGGATTAACCATCAGCAAAGGGATTATCAAAAAGCATTGTGGTGAATTAGGCGCAGAGAACCGGGCGGAAGGCGGCAGCCGTTTCTGGTTCACTCTGCCACTGGGATAATCGTATTGAGGCCAGGTGTCTGCCTGGCCTTAGCGGCGTCGGGTATGATCAATATTGAGCCGCTCTGCCGCCCGCACCAAATCGGTTAATGACCGCGCCTTCATCTTCTCCATCACCCGCCGCTTGTGGACTTTAGCCGTGATCTCACTAACGCCCATTTCGGCGGCGATCTGCTTATTCAGCAGGCCGCTAATCGCCAGCAGCATGACCTCGCTTTCACGCGGTGTCAGGGTCTGATGTCGCTCCAGTATCTCCCTTCGCTCCTCGGAAGAGGCCATATTCTGCCCGGCGATCTGTAAGGCTTCTGCAACCGCCTGCAAAATACGATCGGGATCGACAGGTTTAGTCAGAAACTCATAAGCACCGGTTTTCATCGCCCGCACCGTGACCGGAATAGTCCCGAAGCCGGTTAAGAAAATAGTGGGAATGGCGTAGCCACGATCGATCAATGCCTGTGCGACATCAAATCCATCTGCGCCAGGCAGATTAATATCCAGAATCAGGCAACAGGGAAGGGGAGTAAAAGCGTGAGCCAGGAAATCATTAGCCGAAGAAAAAGAGATAACCGTGTAATCGTCGGCAGTGAGCAGATTACGCAGTGCAGCAGTCACAGCAGCGTCGTCGTCAACGATATAAACGATGGGATTCATAGGGACCTCATTTCAGCCAGGTATTTACTGATAATTTAATTAAGCATGACGCGTAAAGAGGCCCTGATGAGAAAGTGTCGGGCAGGGTTAACAGGATATTACCATAACAGTTATCATTATCATCTCATAATTATCAGCTTGTTAAAATTAAGATAAATGGCTGATAGGTATGACTAAAATGTGAGCGTCAACACTGGGGTGGAGCGCCACTGTTCTGGGCGTCAATGCTGATAACTGTCATTTGATCGACATAGCTATGCCATAAATTGTTCGCTCACTCACGGGCAGGAGAATAGTCCCGTTTAATAGCTAAAATAATCCATAAACCCGTTATCCAGATTAAATCGTTTCAGCCTGATATGTACTGGAATAAGTTAGTGGCGGTACGTAATTAATTCACAAGTAGTCTGTTAACTCGCGGCGGTCCTGATAATTAATTTGCCTGAGGGCAAAACGACGGATTGATAAGCGTACCGATCTTTACCCTGCGTCTTATAGCGAAATAAGATAATTAATTATATAGTTACAACATACATTATGTTTAGTTATTAACCCTTAACTTCACCATTGTGCGGCCAATGCTTATCAACGCGAAGCCTCTGGTGCCAGATTCTGACGACCAGCCGGGTAAAACCTGACCCGTTTTTACCCGGTAAGAACTCATTACATTTAAAAAAGCCTTAACTATCAGCAAGTAACCTTGATAAGCGTAGCGGTATTCATGGCGCGGCTGTTAATCCTCACTAAGCTTGTGAAGCAACCCTTTAAATAGAGGGAGATTTTCCATTCGGTAGCTCGTCGCAATGTCGTCATGAGGCTTATATGAGTCAAAATTACTGCACCATTATCTACAATGGTGAACGGTTAAAAGGGTTAGCTGATCAACCGCTAATCGATTTTCTGGATGCTCAAGGGAAAAAACTACCTCATGTCTGTTACCACCCGGCGTTGCCGCCGCTGCAAAGTTGTGATGTCTGCTGGGTAGATGCCAACGGCGAGCGGGTTCGCGGCTGCACGCTCCGCACTGAAGAGGGGCTGGAGGTGCAGAGTGAAGGCAGTGCGCTTAAGGCCGCGCAGCAGGAGGGAATGGATCGGCTGCTCAACCGTCATGAGCTTTACTGTACCGTCTGTGAGCACAACACCGGTGACTGCACGCTGCATAATGCCGTGGCTGATATGCACATTCCGATTCAGTACTATCCTCATGAGCCCAAGCCCTACGCAAAAGATCATTCCAATCCGTTTTACACCTACGATCCTGACCAGTGCATCTTATGCGGTCGCTGTGTCGAAGCGTGTCAGAATGTCGAGGTCAATGAGACGCTGTCGATTGACTACACCCAGGCGCATCCTCGCGTGCTCTGGGATGGTGGAACGGAAATCGCCGGTTCCAGCTGTGTAAGCTGCGGACATTGCGTCACAGTTTGCCCGTGCAATGCGCTGCTGGAAAAAACCATGCAGCCAGACGCAGGCCCCTTTACCGCGATGGATGAAGGGCTGAAGCGTCCGCTGATCGACTTTGTTAAAACGCTGGAAAATAGTATCGGCATGGAGCCGATTACCGGCGTTTCGAAAATCGATGTGGCGCTGCGCCAGTCGGAGATCAAACGCACCAAAACCGTTTGCACCTATTGCGGTGTAGGCTGCAGCTTTGAAATCTGGACCCGTGACCGCCATATCCTGAAAGTTCAGCCGGTCGCCAAAGCCCCGGCCAACGGCATCTCGACCTGCGTTAAAGGTAAGTTCGGCTGGGACTTCGTCAACAGCCCGGAGCGCCTGACTACGCCGTTGATCCGCGAGAATGGCCACTTCCGGCCTGCCAGCTGGGATGAAGCACTACAACGGGTTGCCGAAGGATTACAGGGTATCGCTCAGAATTATGGAGGCGATGCGATTGGCTTTATCGGCTCCAGCAAGGCCAGCAATGAAGAAGCCTATCTGACCCAAAAAATCGCCCGTTTAATTTTCGGCACCAACAACGTTGATAACTCCTCGCGTTATTGTCAGAACCCGGCCACAGAAGGACTGTTCCGCACGGTGGGCTACGGCGGAGATGCCGGGACGATTGAGGATCTGCAACAGACCGATTTGATCGTGCTGGTCGGTAGCAACCTGGCCGAGAACCATCCGGTGATTGCTTCACACATCAAACAGAGCCACAAACATCGCGGTCAGAAACTGCTGGTCGTTGATCCGCGCCGTCATGAAATGGCGGAACGTGCTGACTGTTATCTGCGCATCCGACCGGGTACTGACCTGGTCTGGGCCTCGGCGATGGCAAAATATATGTTCGATCACGGTTATGCGGATGAGGCTTTTCTGGCCCAGCGGGTCAACCAGGTTGATGAGTACCGCGCGTCACTCGCTCCCTTTACGCTGGCCTTTGCCAGTGAGACATGTGGACTGAGTGAATCAGAACTGATTGAAGCAGCGGAAATGATCGGCCAGGCGGGCAGCGCCTGTGTGTTGTGGGCGATGGGAATTACCCAGCACAGCTACGGGGCAGACACCAGTACGGCGCTGTCAAACCTGCTGCTGGTCACCGGTAACTATGGCCGGCCTGGCACCGGCGGTTATCCGATGCGCGGACACAACAACGTACAGGGCGCCAGCGACTTTGGCTGCCTCAGTAATCTCTATCCCGGCTATGAAAAAGTCACTGACCCAGCGGTGCGCGAAAAATGGGCGCGTGCCTGGGGCGTCTCACCTGAAGCGCTTTCCGATCAGCCTGGTGCTGATAATTTCAAAATGGTGCAGCAGGCCGGTGAAGGCAAAATTCGCGCGATGTATATCACCGGTGAAGAGACGGCGTTTGCGGATGCCGATGCCACTTCGGTGCATGCCGCCTTCAGCAAGCTGGAATTTATGGTGGTACAGGACATTTTCATGTCACGCACTGCCGAATTTGCCGATGTGGTGCTGCCCGGTGCGCCCAGCGTGGAGAAAGAGGGCACGTTTGTGAACACCGAGCGGCGGATACAGCACTTTTCACCCGCCATGAAGCCGCTGGGTGATTGTCGGCCCGACTGGGAGATCTTTACCGATCTCGCCGCCCGTCTCGGTCATCCGTGGCATTACCCGAACCCAGGCGCGATTATGGCGGAAGCGGCAGGCATCGCAGAGATTTTCGCGGGTGTCAGCTATGAGCAACTGGTCGGCTGGCAGTCCCAGTTCTGGCCCGTCAGCGCCGCAGGCGAAAGCACGCCGCGACTCTACACGGAACGGTTTAATTTCCCGGATGGCAAAGCGCGACTCTATCCGCTGAGCTGGCAGCCGCCCGCCGAGCAGGAGGATTCACAGTATAATCTGCTGCTGAATAATGGCCGGATGCTGGAGCATTTCCAGTCGATGAATCAGACCGGGCAGGGTGGCCGCATGATGTCGCTGTCGCCTAATGCCTTTGTTGAGATCTCACCGGAGCTGGCCGCCGAGCGCGCGCTGAACGAAGGAGAGTGGGTGCGCATTACCTCGCGGCGCGGATCGCTGGATGTGCCTGTTGTGATCACTGAGCGAGTGGCAGGCAACGTGCTGTTTATGCCGATTCATCATGGCAAAGATGGCGTCAACGCCCTGACCGGCGAACATCACGATCCCGACGTCAACACACCAGCTTATAAAGAGATTGCCGTAAATATGAAGCGCGTTGATCGCCGGTCGCAGCCTAATCCGGTGCCACTACACAACTTCCGTCACGGCAGTCGTACGCCGCTGGATCACCTGCCGATAGAGCAAAAATGGCAGCAGGCAGGCTATCGGGAACCGCCTGAACATGTCGAAAAACCGGAGAAATTCTAATGGCAGAACGGATGAAATATCAGGTCCCGCCAACACGCACTGAGCCGACCGCCCGGGAGGCGATGGATGAGCTAATCGAAAATCTTCACCAGCACGGTTTTCTGCGGCTGGCGAACGACCTGGTTAAATCAAACAGCGAGGTGGGGAAAATCCTGGTTTCGGGCCTTAATCAGCCGGGTACGCAGAACGCGCTACAGAATCTCTCGCTACTGATGATGACGCTGGGCAGCGTGCCGCCAGAACGGTTTAATCATCTGCTGTTGGCCGTTCGCGATGCCGCGATGGCCGTTAAACCGGCGCGCGATGAGGCCCGTCAGGAAAAAGCCGCGCCGGGCATCCGCGGCATTATCCGGTTACTCAATGATGAGGATCTGTGGCGCGGACTGCGCCCCATATTCGCGGCGCTTGAAGTCTTCTCACAACAGATTGACCGTGAAGAGCAGAAGCCGATTACTCGCTTCAGTGGCAAGCCCACACGGGAGTAGTTCAGCCTGCGATCGTTCAGGATTGCGTGGGGGTGTAGATCAGATGACCGGCTACACCGCCCGCGCCGCCATCTTTTGGATGATTGATACCATCGGAGACAGGGACATCGGTGAAATCAAACGGCGAACCCCCCTCAAGGCAGGCGACATTCACCCCGAACTGATCGGGCTGTGAGCGGCTCTGATGAAAGGTGTAAATGCCGCAAACGGAACAGAAGTAGTGGCCCACCTCTTTGCTGTTGAAACGATACTCTGTGAGCTGCGCTTCACCCCGGGTCAGCTCCACCTTTGTCGCAAATACCACCACCGCGCCGCGCATCCGGCAAAACGAGCAGTTGCAGCGGCGCACCGTATTAAATCCATCCTTTAGCGTCACCCGGTACGCCACCGCGCCACAGTGGCATTGTGCTGTCATTTCATTTTGCATCGTGATCTCCTGTGTAGTGAAACCAACCAGCTTTCAGCCTACGCCAAAGCCTGGGATTTGGCAGCACCGGGTGCGGATTTGTCGACTATTAGTACAGGCAGGGCAGGGTGCGTTGATCGGGTTCGTCTGCGACACGATTTATTTCATCACCCCGTATCAGACAGTAATAAGCGTTATCTCTTCCGCTTCAAACGCCTCAAGCAGTTCTTTATCGAGCTTCTCTTCCACGACGAGCGTTGAAATTTCACGGCATTTCGCCACGCTGAATCGCGCTACGGCAGGGATTTTATCCGCTGTCAGCCCGACAATGACCTGATTGCTTTGCGCCATGGCAACTTTCTTGAATTCGCAATCCGCATAGTTAAAACCGGTCAGACCGGCCTCCGGACTCATGGCACAGCCGCCAATAAACGCCTGATCAAACAGAATCCCCTGGATCTGGTTGATCGCGGTTTGCCCGACCGCGCCGCCGGTGCTCTTCTGTATCTGCCCGCCCAGCATAATCACCTCCGCAGCAGGATGGTTGATCAGTAGCACAGCAATATCGGGTGCATTGGTGACGACGGTGATATTCAAATCTGGTGATAGCGCCTGTGCCAGCGCCAGATTGGTTGTACCGGCATCAATAAAGATGCAGCTATTGGCTTTCACCAGGCTGGCACAGCGCTGCGCGATCAGGGCTTTTGCTGCGTGATCGTGAGCTTTCCGGCTGACAAAGCTGCCCGCCTCCTGAAGCTGTAACACCGCACCGCCATAGACCTTTTTACATAAACCCTCTTTACTGAGTTCATGGAGATCGCGGCGGATAGTGTGCTCTGATACAGCCAATTGCCGTGCCAGGTCAGCGCAGACCACCCGTCCTTTGTCCTGCAATATCTCACGAATCAGCGCTTGTCGCTGCTGTGGGAAAGCTGCATAATCGAGCATATAAACCTCAAAATATTCACAATCGAGCTATAGTGAGCATAATCGTTCACTGCCGGGCAGGGAGTCAATAGCGATCTCTCGGTCCTGTCAGCTCTTCACGACATCCCTCAAAGGAATGCAATGGCTAATAACGTCTCTTCCACACTGGCAACACGCATCATCTTTTTTATAGCCGGATTTATCACCGCGACCTGGGCGGTGATTGTGCCTTTCGCCCGCGGCAATACCGGCGTTAATGAGGCGCAACTCGGCACCTTGCTGCTTTGTCTTGGCGTCGGCGCGCTGATTGCGATGCCGGTGACGGGCTGGCTGACCAGCCGCTTTGGCTGCCGCCGGGTGATTCTGGTCGCTGTCGCGCTGGTCATCATCAGTACGCCATGGCTGTCGGTGCTGAGCAACCCGCTGTTGCTGGCGCTGGCGTTGCTGGTTTTTGGCGTCGGCATCGGAGTAACCGACTGCGCCATGAACATCCAGGCGATCCTGGTGGAGAAGCAGGCGGAAAAGCCAGTCATGTCAGGCTTTCACGGCATGTATAGCGTGGGCGGCATTGCCGGGGCGGGCTTTATGACGCTGCTGCTGGCGATGGGATTTAGCGTGCTGACCGGCTGTTTGCTGGCGGTCGCGGCGGTGATTATCATGACGCTGGTCAGCGCATCGGGCTTACTGACCTACGCGAACCCCGCTGAAGGCCCGGTGTTTGCTGTTCCGCGCGGCAGCGTACTGATTATCGGCATCATCTGCTTTGCCGTCTTCCTGACCGAAGGCACCGTGCTGGACTGGAGTGCTGTCTATCTGACCGACGTCCGGGCCATTCCGGCATCACTGGGCGGACTGGGCTATACCTGCTTTGCCATTGCGATGACCGTGGCGCGTCTGACCGGGGATCGGATTATCTCATCGCTGGGACGTTTACCGGTTGTGCTGGGCGGCGCACTGATTGCCGCCGCTGGCATGGCGATGGTGACCTTTATCGCCTCCTGGCCGCTGGCGTTGCTGGGCTACACCCTGGTCGGCGCAGGCTGCGCCAATATCGTGCCGGTAATGTTCTCCGCCGCTGGGCGTCAGACGGTGATGCCGCAGGCGGTCGCCGTGCCTGCCATTACTACTCTGGGTTACCTGGGGGTACTGAGCGGGCCAGCCGTGATTGGCTATGTGGCGCATTACACGCATCTCGCTTTCTCGTTTTCACTGATTATGGCGCTGATGCTGGTTGTCGGTGCGGTCTCTCTGACCCTGGATCTGGGCCGTAGCCGCGCGGGGGAAAATGCATAAAATTACCCAGTCCGCGCTCCTGACAGAATTTCATTGAACGGGGCGCGGAGTCATCTTCAGGAGGAACGGAAGCGGCGTGCCATTACTCTCCCAGCCTGACCCAGCGGCGGCCTGCCAGCACCGTCAGCGCCACGATGGTGATGCCCGCAGCCAGATGCATAGAAAAATCGATGGCGTGCAGATGGGTATCGTGGCACAACGACAGCAGCATCGATGAGGTAAACGCACTGCCGCAGCCGCTCAGCGCCAGACTGCGCGCCGGATAGAGGGATCGGGTGCGCTGCAGGGCGAACACGGACATCAGCATCATCGGTACACTGGCCGACAGCATAAACAGATAGCAGTGCATCCCTTCACCCAACCGGTTCGCGCCCGATGGCGGTGCTGAAGATGACATATTGATCAGATTCAGAACCAGCCACATCATCGCCATCAGCAGCGGCCAGCGCAGGCTGATCGGTTTTCTGCCTGCAATACTCAGCGTAAAGGCTGCCGCCAGCGTGCTGCCCGCGATGATGAGTGACAGCAGCAGGGCAACCAGCGCGAAAAACGCGCCAGGCTGCGACCAGTCAGTGAAACGGCTGTGAAATGCCCAGCTGGTCAGCGCGCCACAGGGCAGGGCAAGGGCAATCCAGCCCGCAACGCGCCAGGCTGTGGGCCAGACGCGCTGCACCGGCTGGGCAGACGCGCTGAGCTGATTAATTAACTGGTCATGATTTCTCATGATGACCCCGTCCATATTTACGAAGGTTGACCATTGCGCGATGCAACAGAGATTTAACCGCAGAGAGCGACTGATTGGTTTCAGCTGCTGTCTGCGCCAGGCTCTGCTCGCGCAGATGCACGGATTCGACGATCTCTCGCTGGCGCAGCGGAAGGTTATCCAGATAACCGGAGAGGATATCCGTATCGGCTGAGGACTCTGCACTTGCAGCGGGTTGCCGTTGCAGCTCTTCCTCATCCTGTACTTCCTGGCGACGGCCGCGATGGCGCAGCGCATCTATGGCCCGGGCAGAGGCGATGGCAGCAACCCAGGGGAGTATCGGACGCTGCGGATCGTAGGTATGCCGCACCCGATGAATCGCCAGCAGCGTCTCCTGAATGACATCCTCAACCAGTCCCTCATCACGGATTTTTTTGCATACCAATGCCCGGATGGCAGGAACCATCGCTTTCAGTAACTGGTTATAGGCAGCTCTGTCACCCGCCTGCGCCCGGGCCATTAATGCTGGCCACTGCTGTGCGCGTTGATCAGTTTCTGGCATCGATCATCAGCAGTTCAGCATGCTGTCGCCGCGCCCTGGCCACGCGCCAGGCAATCGTTTCATCAGTAATCTCAGGATTTATTTCCTTTTTCTGTTGCCTGATTCAGCGCTGAAATCACAATGCCAGGCGTCAGCACCTGGGGCAGTACCTCAGGTTTACCGCCGTCAGCCGGATAGACCACGTAGAGCGGTAATCCACCGCGTCCGAAATCGCTCAGCGCCTGTTCAACATCGGGATTGTATTTGGTGGAATCCGCGACCATATAAATGGTGTTGGTTCGCGCCATCGCCGCTTTTACCGCCTGCGTCGAAAGCGAAGTACGATCGTTAACCTGGCAGGTAATACACCATGATGCGGTAAAGTTCACCAGTATTGGCTTGCCCTGACCTTTGATGGCATCAACGTTCTGGGGCGACCACGCCACAGCGGCGGCAACCTGTGAGGCGGTTGCCGTTTCAGCCGGAGCTTCGGCAAACCTGTTCAGGTTCAGTAACGGCACCACGACCAGCGCCAGGAAGAATGCGGTCGCCACATGCAGCACCCAATGACGCTGTCCCATCATACGGCGTTTCTGCGCCATGCCATACAGCCAGGCGGCGAAACTAAACAGTAAACAGCAGGCCAGAATGGCAGCCAGCGCCGCCGATCCCGCCTGACGTTCAAGTACCCAGATCAGCCAGCCCACCGCGCCCAGCATGGGAAACGCCAGCCCCTGCTTTAACGTGATCATCCAGGCACCCGGTTTTGGCAAAATTCGCGCCAGCACCGGGAAGAATGAGATGAGGGTGAAGGGCGCAGCAAAGCCCAGCGCCAGTGAAATAAAGATCACCAGACTGATTAGCGGAGGCTGGGTAAGCGCATAGCCTACCGCGCTGGCCATAAAGGGCGCGCTGCAGGGAGTGGCGACAATGATGGCCAGCGCGCCAGTCAGAGCTGAACCGACTAAACCACCGCGATCGCCTCCCACTTCGCCAACCCGCTGAACCGATAATCCTACTTCAAACAGACCGAGCAGGTTCAGTGCCGACCCAAGCATCACCAGAATCAGCGCGGCGATAACCAGCGGCGATTGCAGCTGGAATCCCCAGCCCACCGATGCACCGCCCGCCCTGGCCAGCAACAGAACTGCGGTCAGAGCGACCATCGTCACGACTACGCCCAGCAGAAAGGCCAGGCCTTCGGCTCTGGCGTGGGAAGGTGATTCGTGATGGCGGATCAGGCTCAGTGCTTTCAGCGAGATCACCGGAAACACGCAGGGCATGAGGTTCAGAATAATGCCGCCCAGGAAGGCGGCTGCAATCGCAGTCAGCATGATGTACCTGCTCTGAAGATGAAGTTATGCCGGATTGGCCTGACGGTATTTTTTAACGGCATCCATCGCTTTCTGGATATGCGTATCAGGATTTTTATCGGTGAAGCTCAGCAGGATTTTGCCATCGGGCGCAATCACGTAAGAGGTACGGTCTGAGAGTTTCTGACCTTTCATCTCCATGGTGCTCTTATATTCTGCCGCCACTTTGGCACCGGGATCGGCTGCGACGGTAAATTTGTCACGGCATTCAAGCTGCGAGAATTTCGCAATCTGATCGGTATTGCCCGCGGTCACGCCAATGACGGTCGCACCCTGCTTTTTAAATTCATCGGTCGCTTCAGCAAAATCGTGTGCTTCCAGCGTACAGCCTGCACTGAAAGCAGCTGGGAAGAAGTAGAGAACAACCGGGCCTTTCTGCAGCGCCTGTTGCAATGAGAAGGTGGTCGATTTACCGGCCAGCGCGGCTTCCAGTTTAAAGTCCGGCGCTTTTTCACCGACCTGTAACGCTGCAAAAGCAGATGTTGCCGGAACACTCAGTGCCAGCAGCGTAGCGACGGCCAGGGTTTTCAGGGTGTTTTTCATTGGCTTTACTCTCTCCATTGACGAACAGACGGAGTTGTCTGACGTCCCTGATAACAGGTTCGTTTAAAAATGGAAAAAGTTGCGCGGTTGAGGAATTTTTTTCGTGTTTTTTTTATGGTGCTTCACCAGCCGTCCTTTATCAGAACCCTCATTTTGAGCTGAATCGTATAAAGCTAATGTCAGCAAATTTCACCTGGTTCGCTGTAGTTATTCCTCTCTGGCCGTAATCACTGTGATTTGGCCCACAATAATAGGGCTAACTCACTGCCTTTTCTCAACAGGTGAGCATCATCACGTTTATCTTCAGTCCCATTAAGTAAATTTCCCTTACGGAATGAAAAAACGATTCAGCAAATGGGATGACTTATGAAGATTAAACTGGCGTTAACGGTACTGGCAGTGCTGGTTTCAGGCTCTGCAGCGGCGAAAACCTGGGTGCTGACGAGTGCTGAACAGGGCACTGAGCAAGGAAACTGGAAGATTTCCAGCAGTGAGCTGAAGTTTCAGGGCAAACCGTTCAGCATCGAGCAGAAAGTCCTGCATGGCGGCAAGCAGGAAGGCAGTAAAATTCTGACGATCCGCAGTGAGGATGGCCTGACGATTACGCTAAGCCCGACACGTGGCATGAACTTACTGCGTGTTGAAGGCTTTGGCACCCGCATGGGCTGGGATTCACCAGTTAAAGAGGTCGTCAATCCTGCCTACATCAATCTTGAGAGCCGCAACGGTCTGGGCTGGCTGGATGGTTTCAACGAGATGATGGTGCGTTGCGGCTACGAATGGACCGGCCATCCGGTCACCGATGAAGGCCGAATCTATACGCTGCACGGTAAAGCGGGTAATACGCCGGTTTCTCAGCTGGAAGTTGAAGTGGCCGATGCGGCACCACACGAAATTCGTATTCGCGGCCTGATTAAAGAGAGCACCTTTAAGAAAGCTGATTTGCAGACCATGACCGAGCTGCGTTACGTGCCAGGCAGCAACAGTTTCAGCCTGCATGATGTGTTAACCAACCACGCCGACTATCCGCACGATTACCAGATCATCTATCACAGCAACTTCGGCAAACCTATTCTGGAAGAGGGCGCACGCTTCCTGGCGCCGATATCCGGCATCAGCCCATTCAATGACTACGCGAAAGCCGGGTTAAAAGAGTGGCAGACCTATAAAGGTCCGACCAAAGACTTCGATGAGATGGTGTTCAACATCAAGCCACTTTCAGACAGCAATCATCAGACCGTCGCTGCGGTGATAAATAAAGCGGGCAACAGCGGCGCATCCATTCAGTTCGATACGCGTCAGCTCCCGATGCTGACCTTATGGAAAAATACCGACACTCTGAAACAGGGCTACGTGACCGGCATCGAACCTGGTACCAGTTACGCCTATCCGGTCACCATTGAACGTGAACAAAAACGTGTGAAGCAGCTGCAGCCGGGTGCGAGCACAACATTTGATCTGACGTACACCTTGCTGCACAGCAGCGAGCAGGTTAATGACGTTGAGAAACGCATTAAGGGCATTCAGGGCGAAACTAAGATTGATGTAAGCGAGACGCCGATAGCGAAAGAGTAACGACCCATCATAACCCCAGCTAAATTGTTGGGGTTTTTACTTTACAGGTCAGCGTTCCGTCACGGGATGACAACACAAATGCGGGAAAGAGGCAAAGATCTGCGCAGGATACTGGCGATGCTATAAGGTCGCGGGGTTGGTCAACGCAAAGTTACACGCAGGTAAACATCCGGCAAACCTGTGGAAGGGTGTTAAGCCGAAAGTTGATAGAGAAGAGTAACTCTGAAATACTAACAGTTAATAACTGATAGTATTTCAGTGGGAGAGGAATCATGCCAACCAGCGTAGCACTCAGTCCTTATTTCGAAGCGTTCATCCGCGAACAGATTGAAAGCGGGCGATATAACAACACCAGTGAAGTGATCCGTGCGGGCCTCAGGGCACTGGAAGAACGGGAGCAGCAGATGAAACTTGATGCTCTGCAAACAGCGGTCAGCGCAGGTATAAACAGCGGCGAAAGCAAAAACGCGGAAGAGGTATTTGGTCGCCTGTCGCAAAAATATCGGCGGCAGGCCGAAGGTGGTAAAGCGTAATGAAACTGGGTATTTCGCCTCTGGCAGAACAGGATATGGAGGCCATCGGTGATTATATCGCGCAGGATAACCCGGTGCGCGCGGTGAGCTTTACGGAAGAACTATACCAGCAATGCTTGCTGATAGCCGAGTCGCCGGTTATCTACAAAGAAAGACCGGAACTGGGACAGAGCGTCAGAAGTTGTACTTACGGGCGCTATCTCATCGTGTTCAGGGTGCTGGACACCGAAGTCCGTATAGAGAGGCTGCTACATGGTTCGCGGGATATTATCACGCTGTTCTCTGAACAGGAGGCGCCGGGAAGCTCTCGCTGAGCAGGATGCTCCCGTACACGTCAGAGCGTGCCGTCCGTAGTAATCATCCAATAAATAATCTTGCAGATTAGTAGCGATACATCCTCCAGTGTCTAAAGTGAAAACCCGAAGGGGGGTGAATTGAGCTTACTTAAGACATGTGCGATATGTAATTTAACATAAGATAGATTATGCGCACTTAAGGCGCGGCGGTAACATAGAGGCTAAAGCTCTAATCTAACCTTATCCGGGCGCTTCAGACAACCTGCTGAAGCCCCTTGTATGAGTATGACGGCCTCTGGTGATGAATTTTCGCGATCAATAAAGCCGTCGCCTCACCACCGCTGTATTTCTCACGGCGATCGGTTCAGCATAGACAGCGGCGATCATCGCTGGTTCAAGAAACGCGGTTCAGCCTGCACGCTGTTGCTCTCAACCCGTCGCGCCCTTACACACTGCGAATCGACAGCATCTATGGCTTAGGTAACGAAGTCTCGTGCAGATGTCGCCACAAAACCTTGCCAGCATCATTTACCTCGAACACAACCGTAGAAAACCGCAGCGTGACCTCCTGACCCGGAAGCTGCTGCAACTCCTTATATACCACAGTGGCATTTCCTTCACTCTCAGCAACCATCTGCATGTCGCAGATATCAATCGCTAAACCCGGACGTGCACCGCGCTGAGTGCGGAAAAACCCATTTAGTGTCGTGAAATCCAGTAAGGCACCGCCCGGTGTCACCATGGAATATGCAGGACTAAAACGCGCTAAAAGTTCCTCACAAACCTCATCATGTGCTTCTTTGTTACCCAGCCAGTTGCGAATCAATTCGTGGGCGTCCAGTACTTCCTTAAAATAACGGTTCATTTTTGGTCCCTTTTAAGCATAGAAATAACCTTCTGATTTGAAATGCGTAAACAGCACAGAAGCGGAATCACAGCGCTGAATGCCGCTATAACAAAACAGAGGTGATAAGCGTGTTCTTCAGGCATGCCGCTATTCGCAATCAGATTGAACAGCAGGCTGACCAGCGTAACGCCGAGACAAAAACTGAGCTGGCGATTGATATTCCAGAGTGCGCTGGCATCAGCAAGTTCGCTGTCGGTGATGTGAATAAAAGCAGAACTCTGGGCCGTGCTGCTGCACAGGCTGCCGCCAAATCCCATCAAGGCGAAAGCAAGTACAAAGACTAAGGTGTCCGATGTCTGGCCAGTCAGCGCCAGCAGGCCAATACCCAGCGCCTGAAACAGACAGCCGGTGATAAATAGCGGGCGTGGTCCCCAGAGGTTGAACGTCTTACCTGTCAGACTAATTGCCGCAAAGGAAGCCAGAGACCATGGCAGCATGAGCGCGCCGACAATGCTGGCATGCATACCTAATTGATTTTGCAGGTATAGCATAGTGATCATACTGACGCCGGTGAACACGCCTGGTATAAACTGATAGATCAGCATTGCGGTGTGTAAGAGCGGATCCTTTATCAGATGCAGGTTAATGAGTGGATGGCTTTTTCGAAGTGCGTCCCACACATAGCCCGCCAGAGTAAGGACGCCAGCAAGCAGCATCATCGCCCCCTGATAAAGCCTGTCAGCA
Source organism: Pantoea sp. OVA07A (assembly GCF_019969975.1). Classification (NCBI taxonomy): domain Bacteria; kingdom Pseudomonadati; phylum Pseudomonadota; class Gammaproteobacteria; order Enterobacterales; family Erwiniaceae; genus Pantoea; species Pantoea sp. OVA07A. The sequence goes on from NZ_JAHXYM010000003.1 coordinate 264,228, forward strand.
TCGCCCAGGTATGTCAGTCCGAGAAGGATCAGCGTGAGCGCGGCACAACCACTGACTAAACCCACCAGGTCCAGTGGTTCAGATGAGTTCGCCGGTTTGTCTGCTTTGAGCCAGCATCCCGCCAGCAGCAATGCCGCAACCGCGAGCGGCAGGCTCACAAGAAAAACCCAGCGCCAGCTAAGGCTCTCAACCACTATTCCACCAATAGCTGGCGAAAAGGCGGGTGCCAGCAATGCAATTAACATCACGACTGACGATAACTTCGCACGTTCATTGCTCCTGTATAACGCATAGGTCATCGTCTGACCGATGGGTATCAACAGTCCGCCGCCGATGCCCTGTATCCATCGGAAGGCGATGAGCTGAGAAACTGACGCTGATGCCCCCACACCACAGGTGCCCGCAATGAAAATAAGCAGTGAGAGCATGAACAGACGTTTTGCGCCCATGCGCCGTACCAGCCAGCTACTGAGCGGTATGACCAGCGTCAGGCCTAAGATGTAGCCATTACTGATCCATGCCAGCTGGCTAACGGGGGCATCAAAATGTCTGCCAATCTCTGGATAAGCAACATTGGCGATAAACATGTTGACCAGATCAATAAAAAATCCCAGCAAATAGACACTGGCTACGCGCACACGATAGCTCATTTTTTTCCCAGACAGATCAGCGTAAGGCGCGCAGTATAGGTGCTTAAATTATCGGGATAAATTCACTTTCTGTTGTTACACTGTCAAAGATATTTTGACAATGAGATGTCGCTAACGGAGTTCAGGATGATCAATATGCAACGGCTGGGGATCTTTGTCGCAGTTGTCGAGGCAGGCAGTTTTACAGGTGCAGCTCAGACACTCGGGTTAACTAAAGCCGTTGTGAGTTTCAATATTAAACATCTCGAAGAGGAGCTGGGTGTCTCGCTCCTTATCAGGAGCACCAGACGCGTTTCAGCCACGGATACGGGTGAAAGATTTTATCATCGTTGCCTTCAGCTTCTACAGGATGCGGAAAGCGTATTAGAGGATGTGAGAAGTGATCACGCTGGATTAAGCGGGACACTCCGGATCACAACCACTCTGGAATATGGCGCTCGTGTGATCGTCCCTGCCCTTGCTGACTTTGCAGCCCAACACCCGCAGTTACGCATACATCACGTCTCTTCATCAAAAAATGACGACCTGATTGCCGGCCGCTTCGATGTGGCGATACGACTTGGGCATCTTGCCGATTCCAGTCATCACGCCCGCCTTATCGATCAGTTTGATATCCTGGCGGTCGCTGCACCTTGTTATCTCAACAGCCTGAATGAAGCGTCTATCCGGGATCTTTCACATCTCGCGTCAGCAAAATGGATTGCGCATAGCCGTTTATCGACTCCACTCAGCTGGCAGGTGATCACGCCCGAAGGCGAGTCTGTGCTGATGAGCGCATTTCAGCCTGCCATGATCACGGCTGACAGTGCCTCTTCTTTGCTCGCTTTTACTTTAGCCGGTGCTGGCGTGGCGATTCTGCCCGCCTGGCTGGTACAGGATGAGATTGAAAAAGGTGGATTAGTACGGCTACTGCCCGATCATCAATTCCCCCGTCAGGGAATTTACGCGCTCTACCCTAATACGCGTCATGTGCCAGAAAAAGTACGCGCGTTTATAGATTTCCTGCATGAACGTTTAGCGCACTCCAGCAGAAAATAAGCGCATCCATGACATTATTCTGATGGGCTAACCGTTAATTTATCTGAACTGATTTAAATCCCATAAACTTTATTTTATGCAGCGCGGGAAGGTAAATATTTACTGTCTGGCTAATGACAATTCAGTTTAACGCAGGCGCATTAATTAATTCCCTGTCCTGATAAATCACTGCTGCGCGATAACCTGTAAAACTGGCGCTGGGGCTTGTCTTGTTATCCCAGCGCCTGCGGCTGCAGGCCCGGACCTGAGCCACACCCTGGTGTGGCTCAGACATTTAATGCACAGCATTAAGTAAAAATTAACTCCGTATAAATAATTCGCACAGTCACTTAATAACATAAGATTTTAATCTGGATGATTGTGGTTTATTCGCTGGCAGGAAAACAGGTCGCATGTTATTAAATTTGAATGTCGCGCTTAAATTCATTTGCATCCGGGAATTAAAACATGAAAAAGAGCTTATCCCTCGCATTACTGTTTTCGCTCACAACAGTTAGTCACGCGGCACTGGCGCAGCAGACCCTGCGCTTTGGCGTTGACCCTACGTTCCCACCGTTTGAATTCAAGGCGGCTGATGGATCATTGCAGGGCTTTGATGTTGATCTGGGCAATGCCATCTGCGTTCAGGCAAAGGTGAAGTGCCAGTGGGTGCAAATGGGTTTTGATAGCAGCATCCCTGCCCTTCAGGCGAAGAAATTTGATGCCATCCTGTCAGCGATGTCGATGACCGATAAGCGTCGTCAGCAGGTGGCTTTCAGCGATATGTTGTACAACACGCCCAGTGCTTTACTGGCACCGGCTGCCAGCACGCTGACGACCGATGTTGCCTCATTGCGCGGTAAGACGATCGGTGTGGCACAGGGCACCATCCAGGAAACCTATGCCAAAACCAAATGGGAGCCGGAGGGCGTTAAAGTCATCTCCTATCCTAACCAGATGGAAGTTTATCCGGATCTGGTCGCCGGGCGTCTTGATGGCAGCCTGGCCAATGCGGTCTCTGCTGAACAGGGATTCCTGACCTCAGCCGAAGGCAAGCCGTACGCCATCAAAGGGACCCTGGTGGATAAAGTCATTTTTGGTGATGGCGTGGGTATCGCGCTACGCAAAGGAGATGAGGCAAACCTGAAGATGATTAACACGGCACTGGCGGAGATGCATAAAAACGGGACTTATGACCAGCTCACCAAAAAATATTTTAAATTCAATGTTTATCCCTGATCCGCACAACGTGAAGAATCGCAGGAGTATGAAGACTATGGCGTTGCCCGAATACCACGTTCAGCGCGCGCGCTTTATGGCAGCGACGCAGAGCAAAGGTGCTGAGACGACCTCTTATCCGCATCCTCTGCCTGGTCCTCTGGGAGAAGCTCTGTATACAGACGTGGCACGGATAGGACCGGCCAGCGCATCACGTCTGATGCTGGTCGTTTCCGGCACTCACGGCGTTGAAGGCTATTATGGTTCCGATTGCCAGATAGCCTGGCTCGAGACGCTGGATGAAAAAGCGTTGCCCGCTGATACCGCGCTGTTGCTGATTCATCTGCTCAATCCATGGGGCGCGGCGCATTTACGGCGCGTGAACGAAGACAATATTGATCTGAACCGTAACTTTATCGATTTCAGTCAGCCACCTCCTGCTAACCCGGATTATGCACAGTGGCACGGTATTTATCATGGCGACCGTGCAAGCGCCGATCGGCAACTGGCCGACGCACTCGAGGGCGCAGGCTGGCAGGCGGTTAAACGTGTCACAGAAGCCGGACAGTATAGTTTTGCTGACGGCTTTTTTTTCGGCGGTGAGAAGCCCTGCTGGTCACACCTTACGATGGCGGCGATCGTTGACCAGCATCTTTCTGTAGCGAAAACCATCATCAGCTTTGACCTTCATACCGGGGCTGGCGCATGGGGGCATCCGATGCTGCTCTCTATTGCGGAGCAGCGTTATCCGGCGCATGACTGGGGCAAAGTCATTTACGGTGAGTGGCTGACCTTATTGTTTACTGGTGCCGGACGTGACAGTGTAACTGGAATCACAGCAACGGCAACCGGCTATCTGTCGCACTATCTGCTGACGTCGCTGGCTGACACCCGGATTTTGCCTCTGGTGGTGGAATGCGGGACTTACGAGGGTCAGGATATGCATCAGCGGGTGCGTGAAGATCACTGGCTGCACCTCTATGGCGATCCTGCCAGTGCGGGCGGCCATGTGATAAAGCAGCAACTGGTCGAGGGGTTCTGGCCAGAAGATGCGGACTGGCGTGCATTGGTGGCTTTCCGCACGCAGCAAATCTTTCTGCGCGGCTGGCGTGCCCTTGCAGACACGCCATGATGTCATAGTCTGCCGTAAAAGGTCATACGCGCGGTTTCTGACAACGCAATATCCGGCTGCGTATTGTAAGCCAGCACGGCCAGCATACGGGTGACCTCGCCTTCAGTTGGGGTCACACGGTGCAGGGAATTACGGCCACGAAACAGCACCAGATCCCCGGCATCTATCTCCAGCGCGTCAACGGTCTGGCGTTCTTCCAGCACTGCGTCGACACCGGCAAAGTTCATCTCACCGGCATCAGCATCCCGCAGATCTTTCACATACTGAAACACGCCGCCCGCCAGCGGTTTCTGTACCAGTAAGGTGATGGCAAATGAGGAGTTGTCGAAGTGCCAGCCCAGCTCCTGACCGTGTGATGCATAGTGCAGGTTGATCGAGGAAAGCGGGTCAGCATAGGGATAGAGCGCTTTTTCACCCAGTACATCGCACAGGAAATGTTTGAACAACTCATCATTATAAAGCTGACGCAGCGGCGAGTCAGCAGCGATAACATCATCAGTGATGCAGCCTTTGGTGCTGATCACATCCCTGTTACGCGGATGCTCAGCACTGAAAGCGTCATCAGGTTTCATCAGATAGACATTGTGCTTGCTGCGGGTGTGATAAGCCTGGTGACGTTGTGCATTGCCCTCTTCGATGATCGCCTCTAAAGCGTGTGGTTTTAAAAACTGACGCAGTACCAGCGCGCCGGACTGGTTTAACTGCTCACGACAACGTTGACGCCAGCCATGATCGGCCAGTGGATGAAGATCGAGACGGACAAGGGAACCAGACATAGCAACAATTCTCATGATGAGCAGGTGTGATGTTACTCTACCGGTCGCCTGCAACGCTGCGTAACGATAAAAACTTAATGCCCTGATAAGGAAGTGTTAATGCCTGCCCAATTGCCAAGGTTGCCAAAGATCAGCGTCATACAGTCATTTAAAGTGGCTGCCGAACTGGGCAGCCTGGCAAAAGCGGCCGCTCAACTTGCCTTAACCCCGGCGGCAGTCAGTCAGCAGATTCGCCAGCTGGAGGAGCAACTCGGCAGCGCCCTGTTTTTACGTACGCAGAGCGGCGTGATGCTGACCGAAATCGGCAAACAGTATCTGCGCTATGTAACCGAGGCGTTTGATATTCTGCATCTCGGTCAGCAAAACATCCGCCATGCGGCCAGTGCGCCAAAACTCACCGTTTACACATTACCGGCGCTGGCGTCCAAATGGCTGTTGCCCCAGCTGGCGAGCTGGCGCGACCATTGCCCGAATATCGATCTCTCGTTACACGGTACGCATTCTCAGGTCGATTTCACCGCGATGCCCGCCGATTTTGTGATCTGCTTTGGTGAGGATCGTTACCCGCAGTCAGATAAGCTGAAGTTGTTTCATGATGACGTGCTGCCGGTGGCCAGTCCTGCTCTGTTACATCGCTTTACGCCGGAAACAATCTTAAGCCAGGCGCCGCTGATCCACCTCGACTGGGGTAATGAAGGCCGCTTTCTGCCGGACTGGCGAAGCTGGTTTCAGGCTAAAGGCATGGACGAACCTCTGCCGCAGCCCGCGTTCAGCTTTAATCTGACCTCGCTGGCGATTGATGCGGCTGTCGCGGGAGCTGGTGTGCTGCTGGGGCAGCGACGCCTTATCGCGGCGGAACTGGCACGGGGCGATCTGGTGGTAGTGGATGATCTTTGCCTGCCGCTGAGCAAACCCTATTACCTTGTCTGGCCGCAACGCACCCTGAGCCAGCCAGGCAGTGAGGCGATGATCAGCTGGTTAAGCCAACTGGGCGCGAGCTGCGAATAGCCCTTCGCCGTGATCGGACTCGCCTGCGTCCGCCAGTCTGAAACCATCAGCGGGCACAGGGTCAGATTATCACTGCGCCACCAGGCGATCAGGTGTCATCATCTTTCCGCATTATCCTCAACAATCACCGCCACGCGTTGCCCTGCACGTACAGCGCTGCCTGGCTGCACGCTGACCTGCTGAACAATGCCGTCGCACGGCGCCAGAAGAGGGATCTCCATCTTCATCGACTCCAGCACCACCAGTGTATCGCCTTCCCGCACCCGGCTGCCCGCCGTCGCCTGCACCTGCCATAAATTGCCGGAAACCGGGCTTTCAACCCCCTGCTCGCCCGGCTGCAGCGGCGCGTCGCCGCCTTCATCGGCCACACTTTCCTGGCTGTCGAAATGGGCCTGCCCGCTGGCGATCCAGCGGTCACGTTCCGCATTGAATGCGGCTTGCTGGTGATCGCGAAACCGACCGATACTCTGCGCTTCACGGGCGAGGAAATCCTGATATTCCGCCAGCCGCAGCGTGCTGTGCTCGATGCGCAGCGGATAGCGACCGAGGGGAAAATCGCGGCGAATCTGCAACAGCTCACTGGCCGGGACCGGATAAAAACGAATCTGATCGAAAAAGCGCAGCAGCCAGGGTTTACCGCCAAAATCAGCGACTTCATGATACCGGTTCCACATCTGCAGCGTGCGGCCGACAAACTGATAGCCGCCTGGCCCCTCCATGCCATACACACACAGATAGGCACCGCCGATGCCAACCGAGTTTTCCGCCGTCCAGGTGCGGGCCGGATTATATTTTGTCGTCACCAGCCGATGACGGGGATCCAGCGGCGTGGCGACCGGCGCGCCGAGGTAGACATCGCCCAGCCCCATCACCAGATAGCTGGCTTCAAAGACCGTGTTCCAGACAGCCTGCTCATCCGGCAGATCGTTTATACGGCGGATAAATTCAAGATTACTCGGGCACCACGGCGCATCCTGCCGCACGGTGGTCATATATTTTTCGATGGCCTTCTGACAGGCCGGATCGTCCCAGGAGAGCGGCAGATGCACCACGCGTGTGGGAACCTGAAGGTCATCACTCATGCAGACCCTCTCCCACTCACCGCGCACCCACATCAGCAGCACGTCGGGCGTCAGCGTCTCCGGCTGAAAGTGGATTTGCAGCGAGCGGATCCCCGGCGTGATATCAATAATACCGTTGCGGGATTGCGCTTCCAGCGCCTGCATCAACGCATGAATGCGAAAACGTAACACCAGATCCAGTTCCGGCTCGCCAGCCTCCAGCAGCAGATGCGTATCACCAGAGAGGCGCGCCACCAGGCGTTTATCCGCTGCGCCGCAGGTCATCACGATGGGAGAAATCAGCGGCGCAGGCTGCCAGTCTGTTTCCTGTGGCTGGAGCGTGGTCAGCTCGGTGCGTCGGCCCTCTGCCAGTCGGCGGGCGGTAGGAATATCCACCGCGACAAACTGCACTTTGTCACCGGCTTTGAGCTGTCCCAGTTGCCAGAGGTCAGCCTCGATTACCGTCACCGGGCAGACGAACCCGCCAAGGCTCGGGCCATCCGGCCCCAGAATCACCGGCATATCACCTGTAAAATCGACCGCGCCGATCGCGTACGGGTTGTCATGGATGTTTGAGGGGTGCAGCCCTGCTTCACCGCCGCTGTCGCGGGTCCAGATTGGCTTTGGCCCGATCAGGCGAACGCCGGTCCGGCTGGAGTTAAAATGCACTTCCCATTCTGTGGCAAAAAACGTCTCGATATACTTCAGCGCAAAAAACTCAGGCGCACCGTGCGGACCATAAATGACGCGCAGCGTGCGCACCGTAGCAAGCTCTGTGTGCAGTCCGACGGGCAGTTCCGATCCGGTTGCGCTCGCAGAACGCGGAGCGAGATGCAGCACGTCACCGCTACGCAGTGCCCGTCCGGCATGTCCGCCAAACTGACCAAGGGTGAAGGTGCTTTTGCTGCCTAAATAGTCCGGCACCTGAATGCCGCCGCTCAGACAGAGATAACTTCTGACGCCAGCGCCACTTATCGCGCCCAGCTTCAGTGTTGTCCCGGCCGGAATGGTAAATACAGAATTCATTGACTGCCCGACGCCATCCAGTGTGACAGTGAGCGGCGCGCCAGAGATCACCGCCTGAATCTCAGTGTTAAATTTCAGGGTGGGTCCATTCAGGGTGATTTCCAGCGCGGCGTCACCCTCCTCATTGCCCAGCAGACGGTTGCCCAGACGCAGTGCGCGATCGTCCATCGGCCCCGACGGCGGCACGCCCACCGCCCAGTATCCCAGACGTCCGGGATAATCCTGAACGCTGGTCTGGGTTCCGGCACTCACCACTTCAACCGTTGCCGCCTGATAGGCGAGCTGCTCCAGGCAGCGGGTCCAGGGTTCGCCAGCCGTGAAGAGCGAGAAGGCCAGAATCTGCAACAGATAGAGGCGATTGGTTTCTACGCCATAGAAACGGGTCTCCGCCAGCGCCTGTGCCAGGGTGGCGATGGCTTCCTCGCGAGTGGGGCGCCAGGTGATAACTTTTGCCAGCATCGGGTCGAAGAATGGCGGGACTTCACAGCCGGCTTCCACCCAGCGGTCAATACGCAGGGTTTTACCGTCGGCTGCCGGAAAGAGGACTTCGGTTAACAGCCCGGGCGAAGGCTGGAACTGCCGCCCCGGATCTTCCGCATAAATTCGCGCCTGCACAGCATGGCCCTGAGGATTCAGCGTGGCGGCTAACGCATGAAGCGGAGGAAGATCGCCTGCTGCCAGCTCAATCATCCACTGCACCAGGTCAACACCCCACACCTGCTCCGTGACGCCATGTTCAACCTGCAGCCGGGTATTCACTTCAAGGAAATAGAACTGCTGCGCCGCGCTGTCATAGACAAACTCAACCGTTCCGGCGCTGCGATAGTTCACCGCTTTTCCCAGCGCGATAGCCGCCGCGCATAAAGCCTCCGCCATACCTGCGGGCAGATTCGGCGCTGGCGTCTCTTCGATCACTTTCTGGTTACGCCGCTGTACCGAGCAGTCGCGTACGCCCAGCGCGATTACCTCGCCCTTTCCGTCACCGAAAATCTGCACTTCAAGATGTCGGGCGCGTTCGATATATTTTTCGAGAAATACCCCGGCATCGCTGAAGTTGTTCTGGCCGAGGCGCTGGACCGTTTCAAACGCCTCTGACAGCGCATTCGCATCACGACAGACACGCATACCGATGCCACCGCCGCCCGCGGTGCTTTTGAGCATCACCGGATAGCCGACCCTCTCTGCGGCGCGGCGGGCTTCGCTGATATCCGCCAGCAGTTCACTGCCTTCCAGCAACGGCACCCCTTCGGCTTCGGCCAGCGCGCGGGCCGTGTGTTTCAGGCCAAAAGTCCGCAACTGCTGCGGTGTGGGGCCGACAAAAATCAGACCGGCAGCCTCGCACGCCTCAGCAAAGGCGGCGTTTTCCGAAAGGAAACCGTAGCCAGGATGAATCGCTTTCGCCCCGCTCTGCTGCGCGGCGGCGATGATCTTTTCCGTCACCAGATAGGTTTGTGCAGCCGGGCCTTCGCCAAGGCTTAGCGCCACATCCGCCTCGCGGATATGTAAACTGCTCAGGTCGGCTTCAGAGTAAACGGCGACCCCTTTCACCTGCATGACACGCAGCGTGCGCAGGATGCGACAGGCGATAGCACCGCGATTAGCAATCAGTAAGGTATCAAACATAAGCGAACTCTCAGGGATGCGGGTCGTCCCGCAAAATTCGATATTCCCTGGGGCCGTCCCCGGGGCTGACCGGCACGTAACAGGCGTACGCCGGTGGTGTGTTGAGAGGTCTGACGCAAAAGGCTGAGAAACTCAGTCCCGCTTGTCGCCATGGCAACGCTGACTCAGTTCCACACCAGCACTTCGGCGGGCGTCGGGTTCCAGCCGTTACAGGGGTTATTCAGCTGCGGGCAGTTGGAGATCAGCACCATCACATTGCATTCGGCTACCAGCTCAACGTATTTGCCGGGTGCCGATAGCCCATCTTCAAAGGTCAGACCGCCTCCTGGCGTGACCGGAACGTTCATGAAAAAATTGATGTTGGCACCGATATCACGTTTGTGAAGGCGGCCATCGTGCAGGCAGGCACAGAGAAAGTTATCCCGGCAGCTGTGCATGTAGCGCTTATCCTGGGCATAGCGCACGGTGTTGCTCTCCTGCGAGCAGGCTCCGCCCAGGGTATCGTGACGACCGCAGGTGTCGGCGACGATAGTCAGCAGCGGATTGCCCAGATTCGAATAGAGCACGCTGCCGGTGGTCAGATAGACGTTTCCCTGACGACGCAGCGTGCGCTGAGGATCGTAGCGTTCCCGCGGGTTATCGCTGTTATAGAACAGGGTATCAATTGCCTGATTCCCTTCGAGGTCGAGCAGGCGCAGCGTCTGCCCTTTTTTCACTTCGAACAGCCAGGGTTCGCCTGCCGGTATCACGTGGCGATAGACGGCATCTTCAGGACGACGATCAGAGTTGATAAGGGTCATCGCAGCCTCCTTACAGGGCAAAAAGTTGGGTGTTATGAAGCGCGCGCTGGTTTTCACCACGCGTGACCATCGCTTCGCTGACGGCCTGCATATCGTCGGCCTGATACCAGCTCAGCTGGACCGGACGCGGGAGATAGTCAGCGGCGGGATCCTGCGGATGTGGCAGCGCGGTCAGCACCATCAGCACGTCCATGGGTGCGTACAGTTCAGTGAAATCGCCGGCGCAGCTGTTGCCCGCGCTGAACCGGAAGCGGCCCTTCTCATCAACCGTGACCATGCTGAAAAAGTTGACGACCATCAGCAGATCTTCCAGACCCAGATCCCATTTGCCCATCTCAACCAGCAGGTTATCGGTGCCGTTGCGGTAGAAGCCGTTGCGCAGCTCCTGATAGCGTCCGGCTCCATACTTATCGTGCGTTTCCGCCGCGTTGAGTACGCCGCCAAACGGGTCGTGCCAGCCGCAGCTATCCGCCACAATCGCGGCCAGTACGCGTCCCATGTCGGAGTAGAAACAGTGCCCGGTGGTCAGGCGAGCCGTATGCTGGCCTTTCAGGGTATCCGGCAGATTCAGGCGTTCACTTTTCTCGTGGGGATTGAGCATCATCATGCTGACGTTCGCGCCGCCCTCGATGTCGGTCAGGCGCAGGATTTGCCCTTTGCGCAGAATCAGCGAGGTGTGCCCTCCGCCAGGCAGCTGCTCTTCGCGCAGGCTCGGAGCTGAATGAAAAAGTGCGGTCATTGAGCGGTCTCCTTGAGGGGATAAATGTTGTTTTTACTGCCGGTTGCCAGCTGCGACAGCCGCGTTTCATTAAGCGGGATGTCGTAAGTGATACGCGCGCCCCAGGCATTGGGGGCCTGAGGATCGATGCGCACTTTGTCGAAAACCAGCAGCCGGGTGCCAAGATTGAAGCCTTCGGCAAGGTCGTGAGTGACCATAAACACCGTCATGCGGGTTTCGCTCCAGAGCTGGAGCAGCAGCGCATGCATATCTTTGCGGATGCCGGGGTCCAGCGCGCCGAAGGGCTCATCCAGCAGCAGTACGCGCGGCTGCATGACAAAAGCCTGCGCAATCGCCAGCCGCTGCTGCATCCCGCCCGAAAGCTGCGCCGGATATTTATCGAGAGAATGGCCCAGCCCGACTTTCTCCAGCATCTGTTTTGCCTGCTCACGGGCATGGCGTTTTCGGGTGCCAAACAGCCGGCCAGTAAACGGTGAAGCCGGAAGTTCGAGGCCAATGGCGACGTTATCCAGCACGTTGAGATGAGGAAAAACCGAATAACGCTGAAACACCACGCCACGGCTGCGATCGGGTTCCGCGCGCAGCTGTTCGCCATCCAGCGTGATCGATCCCCGTGTCGGCTTTTCCTGACCCAGCAGCAGGCGTAAAAACGTCGACTTACCACAGCCGGACGCCCCCACCAGCGAGCAGAATTCACCTTCTTTGACCTGCAGATTGATGCGTTCCAGCACCACGTGGTCGCCATACTCCTGCCAGATATTTTTGATATCGATAAAACTCATTCCCGGCCTCCTTCCGCCCAGGGGAAACAGGCTTTGTGCAATTGACGCAGCGCGAGATCCATCAGCCACGCCAGCAGCGTGATCCAGATGACATAGGGAATGATCACATCCATCGCCATATAGCGACGAACCAGGAAAATGCGATAGCCCAGTCCGGCGGTTGCGGAAATGGCTTCGGCGGAGATCAGAAAGAGCCATGCGGATCCCAGCAACAGGCGCAGCGAGGTGATCAGCCGCGACAAGAGCTGCGGCAGCACAACCCGCAGCACCACCGTCCAGCTGTTCGCCCCCAGAGTTTGTGCTTTGATAAACAGCTCTGCGGGGATTTCCCGCGCCCGATGTTCAAGGTCGCGCGCCAGCATCGGCGTAATCCCGATAACAATCAGCATCACTTTTGACAGCTCATCCAGCCCGAAGACGATAAACAGCATCGGCAGGAGCGCCAGCGGTGGGATCATCGACACCACGGTCATAAAGGGTGACAGCGCCGCGCGACTCATCGGGAAGACGCCCGCAGCAACACCGATGCAGAGACCAATCAGTGAAGAGATCGCCAGGCCAGTCAGCAGACGGCTTAAGCTAATCCACGTATCCGCCCACAGCAGATATTCGCCGCTGCGCTTGTCCGGTGTGAAGGCCATCCGATCAATGGCGGCGATCATCTGTGACAGGCCGGGCAGCAGTTTGTCGTGTGGGTTGGCTTCAAGACGCACCGCCGAACTGATAAACCAGACGGCGATCAGCAGCACAAAAGGTAATAGCATCAGCGTCAGGCGCATTCCCTGCCGGGGATAGCGGTTGATGTGGCGCATGGCAAATACTCCTGAGATCGGTGATTACAGCTTGCCCGCAGCGGCCATCTTCAGATAGCTGTCGTCAAAGCGCAGTTTGATGTTCGCTGTATCACCGACGGTGATGTTGCCAGGGAAGCTCATACCGATGAAGTCAGCGCTTTGTGCGCCCTCGCCCAGTAATCCCTTATCAAAGGAGAACGCGGCGACGCGCTGCATGGTTTTCGCCAGATCGGGGGAAGAAACAAATGCCTGGGTTTCGGCTGGGGTCCAGAACAGGTGGGTGGTTTTCAGCTGCGCCTTGTATCCGGCGAGGTCAGTACCGGAATCGGCAGCCATCGCGCTCAGCGCCTGCGCATCTCCGGCCTGCATTTTCGCCATCATCTCAAACCAGGCTCCGGTCAGTGCCTTACCCAGCGCGGGGTTATCTTTCAGGGTCTCGGTGTTCACCACCATCATGTCAATCAGTTCGCCCGGCACGGCCGAAGAGCTGAACACTTCTGTGGTCTGTGGGGTTTTCTTGATCACTGAAAGCTGCGGATTCCAGGCAACCGCCGCCTGCACGCCGCTGGTACCAAAGGCGGAGACGATATCGGCATCGGAGGTGTTCACGACCTTAACGTCTTTTTCCTGTAAACCGGCCTTCTCCAGACCGCGAACCAGCAGGTAGTGCGAAACCGACAGCGCAGGAAGATAGACTGACATCCCTTTCAGGTCGCTGAGTTTTTTGTTTGCGCCTTTCAGCACCACACCGTCATTGCCATCGGAGAAGCTGCCGGTGATCAGCGCCGTGGAATCAATGCCGCCCGCCGCAGGTATGGTCAGGGCATCCATGTTGGTCATGGTGCAGCCGTCGAACTGACCCGCGGTGTACTGGTTGATCGACTCGATATAGTCATTGAGCTGGGTGATATGAATTTTGATGCCGTATTTGCTGGCCCATTTATCGATGATTTTCTCGTTGCTGATGGTGCCCCACGGCATCCAGCCCGCATAGATGGTCCAGCAGATATTGAACTCTTTTTTGACCGCGGCGAAAGATGGCGCGCTGACCAGCAGCGTCAGCGACAGAATAAGCGTCAGGAGGGGTGATTTCTTCATGGTTGACCTCTGGTTGGCACAAAAAAACGGGAGCAGCGCAAGACACCACTTGGTGCCGCTGTCTCCCGGGCTTTTGTCCCGCCGTGTAACCTCGCAGAGGTCGCCAGCTCTCGGACCAGACATTCACCTGCGTGAACCGGAACCCTAGCCAGCTATTTGCTATCAATTGTGTCGAACGCTGCTTACTGTTCAGACTTCAGCAAATGGCGTGCCAGAAATTAACTTACGTAAAATCAGAGAAATAGAGAGAGCATAATCCAGAAGGCACCGGGATGGTGAGTCAGTAACGGGCGTTGCACATTATCAGTGCCGGACAGGCAAGAGATATCAGAACCCTCAGTCAGTCTCTTTTCGTACTCACATCTATGCCGGAATGCAGACCCGGACCGTGACGCCCATCACTTATCGCTATATAATCCAATGCATAACGTATTTTGAGGATAGTTAATGAAGCGCTTCTGGCAGGCATGCACACTCGGTTTACTGATACTCCTTCCGCTCTTTTCCCAGGCATCGCGCCAGATAACCGATCAGACAGGCCGTCAGGTCACGATTCCTGACCGTGTTGATCGTATTGTGGTGCTTCAGCATCAGACGCTTAACCTGCTGGTGCAGATGAACGCGACCGATAAAATCGTCGGTGTGATGGCGAACTGGAAGCAGCAACTTGGCGACAGCTATGCCCGCCTGGCTCCTGAGCTGAATCAGAAAGCGACACTGGGGGATCTGACGCATGTTGATCCCGAAAAACTGGTGGCGCTGCATCCGCAGGTGGTGTTTGTAACCAACTATGCGCCGCATGAAATGATCGACAGCATTACCGTGCTGGGCATTCCGGTGGTGGCTATCTCACTGCGTCATGACGAGCCGGGTGAAAAGGCAAAAATGAACCCGTCTATCCGCGATGAGGAAATGGCCTATGACAAAGGACTACGTGAAGGGATTTCGCTTATCGGCGAGATCATCAATAAACCGGCAGAAGCAAAAGCGCTGATTACGGCCACCGATGAGGGCCACAAAATCGTCAGCGATCGCCTGAAGGATGTTCCGGCGGAAAAACGCATTCGCGCCTATATGGCGAACCCGGAACTGACCACCTACGGCTCAGGAAAATATACCGGCCTGATGATGCTGCATGCGGGCGCGGTCAACGTCGCCGCAGCGACTGTAAAGGGATTCAAAACCGTGTCGATGGAGCAGGTCATCGCCTGGGATCCGCAGGTGATTTTTGTGCAGGAGCGTTATCCCTCCGTCGTGAATGAAATCAACAGTTCACCACAGTGGCAGGCTATCGACGCGGTAAAAAATCATCGCGTCTGGCTGATGCCGGACTACGCCAAAGCATGGGGTTATCCAATGCCGGAAGCGATGGGGATTGGAGAATTGTGGATGGCGAAAAAACTCTATCCGCAGAAATTTCAGGATGTGGACATGAATAAGCTGGCCAATAAGTGGTATCAGCGCTTCTATCGCACCGCTTATCAGGGAACAGAGTGATGCGCGTACTGGCGGCGGGCAGCCTGAAAGCGGTCTGGCCCGCGCTGATGGCGTACTTTCCTGAGCCAGTTGAAACCCGGTTTGGCCCCGCCGGTCTGCTTCGCGAACGGATTGAAGCCGGTGAGCCCTGCGATCTCTTTGCTTCAGCCAGTGAGGAGCATCCGCAAAAATTGCTGAACGCTGGGCGAGCGCTGGCAGTCATACCGTTCACGACTAATAAACTCTGCATCACGGTTCGCAGCGATCGGCTACAGGCGGGAGACGACTGGTATCAGCTAGTGACCCGCGACACACTGCGGATCGCAACCTCTACGCCCACAGCCGATCCCTCTGGCGACTACGCGCAGGCCCTTTTCACCCGGATGGGCAAAGCCGGTGAAGCGGTGCGCCAGCGCGCAAAGGCACTGGTGGGTGGGCGTGACTCTGCACCGATTCCCGCAGGCAGGCTGGCGGCAGAATGGATTATCCTGGAGGATCAGGCGGATCTGTTTATCGGTTATGCCAGCCATCGGGCTGCCCTGAGCCAGATTGCCGGACTGAAAGTTGTTGATATCCCTGCGGCTTTCAATTCTGTTGCGCGCTACGCCTGTGCAGTCATTACACCCGAGGCGCGTCGGCTGGCGGATTTTTTAGAATCGGAGCAGGCAAAAAAGGTACTGCGGGAAGCGGGGTTTGGCGGGGAGTAAATGCCTTTTCTGTCGCGGATGACTTTGCGCCCTGCCAGCATCTCGCTTTAAGGGCGCGAAACACCGCTCATTAAAGCTTAGCGAAATCCACCTTAAGCTTGTGACTGATATGTTCAGCCTGCTCGGTGGCACTATCAGCCTCGCCAGTCAGGATAAAAGCGATCGCGAAGGCGAAATCAAACGCCGCGCCCAGATCCTGTCCACTCAGCAAATTGCCATCTTTCACTACCGAGGCATTAACGTAAACGCCATCGGTGACACCTTCTGATGACGTACCAGAACTGACATAGCGACGCCCCCTTAAAAGACCCTGTGGCGCCAGCACTCTGGCCGCTGCGGAGCAGATTGGGCAGACCAGGCGGCCCGCCTCATCATGGCGGCGAATAAAATCTATCACTGCCGCATTTGCCGCCAGATTTTTGCTGCCGTCAGGACCACCCGGCACAATCACCGCATCAAACAGCCTGTCCCGATTCGCCTCCAGCAGCTCATCGGCGACAACCTTCACATGATGATAACTGTTCACTTCGCGATAGGGCTGACAGGCCAGGGTTGTAACCTGAACGCCCAGGCGTGAGAGGATGTCGAGAGTGATAATAGCCTCAGCTTCTTCAAAGCCAGGGGCAAGCAGCAGAGCAACATTCTTATCCATGAAAATTCCTTTTTAATTGGTGTGGATGAAGCAGAGAGCGTTTAATCCTGGTCTGTGCAGGCGCACCCTTTACTGATCCGAATCAAGTCTGAGCAGGGTTTTTAAACGGCAGCGGGCGACACTACCGTGGTGCGTCATGAAGTAAGTGCGCTTAAAACTCTTCCGGCTCGCCCGGCAGTGGCTCGGTCAGTTCCTGCCCCTTTACACCGGCATAGGTAATCACCAGTTCGGCTGGCTCATCCAGGGTGTAACCGCGATGCGCGCTGTTGACCGTCTCATTGAGGGCTTCACCCGCATGGAAGGTACGCTGTTCGCCGCTCTCTTTATCCTCAACAATCAGGGTGCCGGAAAGAATAAACGCCGCATTCGGCATTGGATGGGTATGCCAGGGCAATGACGTATGGGCAGGCAGTGAGAGCCGCATAACAGTCAGCTCAGGTTCGCCGGTGGGATAGGCCTCAAGAACGTCACCGTTCCAGGCCTGGCTGCTGCGCATCACTTCAACCGCGTTAATTTCGTTATCTTGCTTCGACATGGTTAATCCCTGTTAATAATCAATAGAATGCCAGTAGTGACCAATAAGTAAGCTTAGAAGAAAACTGTGTTGATGCCCGCCTGCGTTTTAATAAGCCTGTTAACAGGAATTTTCCGCCAGCGAACAGAGGGATGAAAACCGGCCATTAGCGGACTGGCTGAATTGCTGATTAATTAATGTTCAATATTCGCGTTGTGGTTATAAGATATATTCCTCAGTCAGTACGCAACCTGTGAGTTCTGTATTATCTTTGAAGCCATCAACCACCTGAGGGATTTCTGATAATGAAAGGTCTGTTTACGGCATTACTCGCCAGTTCTGTTCTACTATTATCCGCCTGCTCAAAAGATGACGATAACAAAGTTAAAGTAGCGATTAATACCGGGCCTGATGAAGCAATCTGGCAGGTGGTAAAGCAGGTGGCGAAAGATAAATACAAGCTGGATGTCGAAGTGCTTAACTTCAATGACTATGTGCTGCCAAATGAAGCGCTGAATAACAAAGAAGTTGATGCTAACGCTTTCCAGAGCCTGCCTTATCTGGAATCACAGTCTAAAGAGCGCGGCTATAAGTTTGCGGTAGTGGGTAAAACGTTCGTCTTCCCGATTGCTGCCTATTCGCACAAAATCAAGAACATCAGTGAGCTGCAGAATGGTGCCACTATCACCATCTCTAACGAAGCCACCACGCTGGGACGCAGCCTGCTGCTGCTGCAGGCGCAGGGTCTGATTAAACTTAAACCGGATGTGGGTTATTTACCGACCTCACTGGATATCATCGAAAATCCAAAAAATCTGAAGCTGGTTGAAGTGGACACCCCACAGCTGACCCGCACCTTAGACGATCCCAACGTGACCCTGTCGATCATTAATACTAATTTCTCGGCTCAGGCTGGATTATCAGCGCACCGCGATGGCTTATTTATGGAAAGTGCCTCATCGCCTTACGTCAATGCGCTGGTATCACGTGAAGATAATAAAGACAGCGATAAAATTCAGAAGCTGAAGTCAGCGCTGCAGTCACCGGAGGTGGCGGCCAAAGCCGAAGAAGTTTACAAGGGTGATGCGATTAAAGGCTGGTGAGTTGCCCGATAATCGATCATTAACGATCAAAAAAGGCCGCACTCTGTTGCGGCCTTTTTTATATCTGCACTTTTCTGCACATCTACTACCTGCACATCTGCCAGCACTTATACATCCGTGCCAGCCCGCAAGATCACAGGAACGGTTACGCAGCTGCGCCTTTTGGCTGAGCAGAGAGATGCCCTGCCCACAGACTGGCGACCCATTTCACCCCTTTAGACGTAAAACGTGCCTGAGAGAAAGCGTGCTGATTTTCGCCCGTGCCGGTATGCAGCGTAAAGTAGCCGGCCTGCATATGGTAGTGCTGCGGCGTCAGGGTGCCTTTTGCGCGATACATAATGTTGCGCTCCAGCAGAAACTGGCGAAACTCCGGTTCTTTCACTTTCAGCATTTTGCAGAGCTGCCGAAAGCCCAGCGAGTCATCAACCTCAACGAAGTTATCAAAGAACGCCGCCTTGGGTGCCGAGAGAGCCAGTTGCTGCTCCGCCGCCTGACGCTGTTCAAACTGCTCAGCCCAGGCGCGAGCGGCTTCAGCCGGATTGGTAAAGTCAGGCAGATGGGTCGTCTTCTCGCGATCCTGCCAGCGATCCAGCACTTCTGCAGTGAAGCCTGGCGACAGGCGTGCCACGGCCAGCAGCGAGTCACGCTTGCACAGACTGTACTCCTGACGCACTTCCCCTTCCCGCTCATACTCATTCACGCTGAGCGGCTGGGAGAGACGCTGAGCCGTCTCCAGACTTTTGATTAACCGCTTCACTTCTCCGTGTGTAATACCGGTCATCTGAGCCAGTTCACGACTGCTCATTGTGACCGATTGTTCCAGAGATTTGAGGCTTTCAGTTGAAATCATCATGGGTTCACCCCTCGCTAACGCTACCAATACCCGGCGGGCAGTCGATTAATTATACAAACACCTGTTCAAATATCCAGTATTTTATTTAAGCAATAACGTAACTGGAAGCTGTTACGCAAACAACAGGGTGTGAGGCGGTTTGGCGGGCTGAAGCGTGCGTGTTGAATGCTTTGCAGGAGACGTTGCAGGCTTTTCCTGCAGCATAAGCGGGTAATCCATCGCTCAGTTATTTACATATAATCACAATGATGGACACAGACTCTTTACATTACAGTATAGTGAAGGCTGTCAGCAGGTTACTGGCCTGCCGGGCGCACTATTTTTGATTCGGGGTGCAGGGGCGCAATCTGGCCCGTTACCACTGGATGTCACCTTTTACTGGAGTAAGTCATGCAGCCGTTGAAAGTCGCCTTTATTAAAGCTAACTGGCACAGCGAAATCGTTTCTCAGGTTCTGACAGGATTCGAACAGGAACTGGAAAGCCGCGGTACCTCATATGAGATTAAAACATGGGATGTGCCGGGCGCTTTTGAAATGCCGCTGCTGGCGCAACGCCTGGCGCAGACCGGCAACTACGATGCGATTGTCTGTGCAGCACTGGTGGTGGATGGCGGCATCTATCGCCATGATTTCGTCGCGCAGGCTGTGGTAAGTGGTCTGATGCAGGCACAGCTGGCAACCAATGTGCCCGTCTTCTCGGTGTCACTCACGCCGCATAATTTCCAGCCATCGGCCGAGTTTATCGACTTCTATACTCAGCACTTCGTGAAAAAAGGTCAGGAAGCGGCGCGAGCCGTCTGCCAGATTCACGCCCTGGAACTCTGATACGACTGTAACGAATGCTGACAATGCGTTTGCCTGCGCTGTTAAGGAGAGAAAGTTGGAAAATACACGTCCGCCTCTACCGCCATTTACCCTGGCTGCACAGGCGATTGAAAAAGTCCGGCTGGCTGAGGATGGCTGGAATAGCCGGGATGCGGAGCGAGTCGCTCTGGCCTATTCAGCGGACAGTAAATGGCGCAATCGCGATACCTTTCTGACCGGCCGGGCAGAAATCATCGCCTTCCTTCAGCAAAAATGGCAGCGGGAGCAGCAGTATCGGCTGATTAAAGAGTTGTGGAGTTTTGACCAGAACCGGATTGCGGTGCGGTTCGCCTATGAATGGCATGACGAGCAACGGCAGTGGTATCGCTCATATGGCAACGAGAACTGGGCCTTTGATGAGCAGGGTTTAATGCAGCAGCGTTATGCCAGCATCAACGATCTGAAAATCAGTGAAGAACAGCGGCTGTTTCACTGGCCGCAGGGCCGACGCCCTGACGACCATGCTTCACTGAGCGAACTGGGCTTATAGTGCCAGCCCTTCCAGCGGAGAGCGCAGCTCTCCGCCGTCATCCACTCAGCCCTGCTCGTCCTTGTTCTCAACAAAGGTCGCTTTGTTGCGTGTGACCGTATAAGCCACTTTTTTAACATCTTCCGGTGACGTGGTCACTTCTACCGGTGCAATGGTCACCCGACCCATACCAAACAGAGTGGGTACATAGCCACCGACCTGGTGTTTTCCGGCCGGAACATGCAGCAGCATGCTTTCGCCGTTAGGCAATCTGCCGGCGTCTTTACCATCTACAGTCAGGAATACACTGGAGCCATCATCTGCGCGGGTCTTGATGTGTGAGACATCAATCTGCGTCGGGCCAGCAGCAAATTCATCTGGCGCATCGCTGGCGGCATGTTTTGCACAGCCAGTCAGTACAGCAGCAACCGTTACAACGGCGAGACTAAAACGATAACGCATTGGGCACTCTTTCTCCTGATCATCAGAACCCGCTATTTTAGCAATTTAGCGGGAGGATGTAAGGGGGATAAGAGTCGGCATGCTCTTAAAAGAGGCTTAAAAGTACCGATTTCCCGGTATATTTGCGTAAAGAATATTTACTGAATAAATACACAGTATTTTTATTGCCTGATCGCATCGCTTTTAACCTGCTGATCAGCATAAATTTAATCGGAGAATAACAACGAATAAGCGTAGCGTCACAGGCACATAGCGCCGATTTGCCTTAACTCTGCCTCTGTTAATTGGCTGTTATAAGGTTCATAGTAGTGGTTCATCCCCGGTTAATCCCGGCGGCCTTCCCCTCTACAGAGGGCACGATATGCATTCTTATACCACCGATACTGTTTGCGCCCTAACCGGCACCCATCCCGCTAACCTGAAGAGCTGGATGAAGCAGGGATTACTGACGCCGCAGCAGTATCAGGAACGCTGGAGTGATCATCACCTCAGTGAAATCCAGACCCTGGTTGGCTTAACAGCCACTGGCGCGACACTCGACGAAATCTGGCAAGGTCAGCAGGCTGCTTCGACGGTCACCACCTATGGCTGGGCGGCGCGCAAAGGCGACCTGCTCTGGCAACTGGAATTTGGCACACCGCTGTCGCTTTCACGCCAGATGCACACGATGTCCAGCCACTATAGCGGTGATGATTTCGTCATTAATCTCCTGCGGCCGCTGAGCGCCTGGCTTTACGCCGATCTCCGTCGGGGAGCGTCACGTCGCCTCAACCGTTTTGAGCAAACCGTGCAGCAGCAGGCGGATAAAGTCATGCGCGCCTCATCGCGCAATGAATCTTCTATTCCTCTGTTTCTGGAAGCGGTGAGCGTACTTGATAAAACCGAAATCTGGCTTGAAGCCATTCGTCTTACTGCGATGGGCTTTAATGTCGAGGTTGACTCGCGTGCAACCGGGCTGCCAGCCGTTAAAACCGACCTTCATCAGCATCATGTGATGTGGTGTGGTGCCGGCATCAGCCAGCAGATGCAGGACTATTTTGAACAGCAGAGTCTGGATGGCCATCCGGTAATGCTCAGTGGACCTGATTGTAACCTGCAATTTGCTCAATCCAACGCCTCCAGCGCTGCCTGACAGCAGGCAGCGCCTTCTTTACCCCCGTTTTTCCGCGCCAGTAAATATTTTTTTTCGTTAAGAATCTCTTAAGGTGGTTCCGTATACTGGTGCCACAACCCTGACTCATTGACGAGACTAAGATGAAAAAGACCTTACTGACCTTCAGCCTTCTCCTGTTACCACTCACTTTTACTGCTGCTCACGCGGCCTCTGACCTGACCGGTTGTGCAGCCAAAAAGCAGGAGATTGAGACTCAGCTCTCTTTTGCCCGCCAGCACAATAATACCCATCAGGTTGCCGGCCTTGAAAAAGCGCTGAGCGAAGTAAATCAGAACTGTACCGAAAGCAGTCTGCTAAAGCAGCGTCAGGAAAAAGTGGCAGAGAAAAAGTTGAAGGTACAGGAACGCGAACAGGAACTGGCTAAAGCGAAAGCTGAAGGCCGCAGCGCCAGCAAGATCCAGAAGCGCGAAGATAAACTGGCTGACGCTCGCCAGGAACTGAAAGAAGCCGAGCAGGCTCTGCATCAGTAAAACTCATTCTGGCCAGCCACTGCGCTGGCCCGTTATTCTCCCTTCCCCAGCCCTGACCCTCTCTCCTTTCTAAATACCTGATTAGCCTGCGCTATTAACGTCCAATCCATTACTTTATGTAATCCTTTGATTACTTATTCTCATGCACTTAATTGGTGCAGTAAAGTCAACATGGTTACGATCAATTATTTAACTTTTTGAACGCCCTCAAAGATTTGAAAGATAGCGATATTTCCTGTCTTATGCAGAAATTACGCACTCCACGCGCATCTTTATTCGTCTGTAAGGGGCCAGCAATACTAATCTATTCACTTACCCTGCCCCAAAACAGGGCATTACTGCGTTGTGTCATGGCTGATGCCACATCTTATTTGTTTCAGTAGTGTTAGATTATGTCGGCGCAATGCAATGCGCTCTCCATCCACGGCTCCACACAATAAATAACTTCATTAAGAAAGGTTTTTTATGGATAAGTTATCTTATGCGTCTGAAAGCAGCACATCTGCCTGGTCCACCTATTTACAGCAAATCGACCGGGTTGCGCCCTATCTGGGCGATCTTTCACGTTGGATAGATACTTTGCGTCATCCAAAACGTGCGTTGATTGTTGATATTCCTCTCCAGATGGATGATGGCTCAATTCGCCATTTCGAAGGCTATCGCGTTCAGCACAACCTTTCGCGCGGCCCAGGAAAAGGCGGTATTCGCTACCATCCGGATGTCGACCTTAATGAAGTGATGGCGCTCTCCGCATGGATGACCATCAAATGTGCGGCGGTTAACCTGCCTTATGGCGGCGCTAAGGGCGGTATCCGCGTTGATCCGTTCAAACTGTCCGACGGTGAACTTGAGCGACTGACCCGCCGTTACACCAGCGAGATCGGCATCATCATCGGGCCGCAAAAAGATATTCCTGCGCCAGACGTCGGGACCAACAGCAAAGTGATGGCGTGGATGATGGATACCTACTCCATGAACCACGGCACAACGATTACCGGCGTTGTCACGGGCAAACCGATTCATCTGGGCGGTTCACTGGGGCGTGAAAAAGCCACCGGTCGCGGCGTGTTTATTACGGGACGCGAAGTGGCACGCCGTGCAGGTATTGAAATTGAAGGCGCACGCGTTGCGGTCCAGGGCTTCGGTAACGTCGGCAGCGAAGCGGCACGCCTGTTTGATGAGGCGGGTGCTCGTGTGGTAGTGATTCAGGATCACACCGCGACGCTGTTTAATGCCGATGGCATCAACATGGCTGCCCTGACCGAATGGCAGATCGCCAATAAGCAGATTGCCGGTTTCCCTGGTGCGCAGAGCATTGATAAAGAGGCGTTCTGGACCACAGGGATGGATATTCTGATCCCGGCGGCACTGGAAGGTCAGATTACCCGTGAGCGTGCTGAAGTCCTGAGTTGCAAAATCGTGCTGGAAGGCGCAAACGGCCCGACCTATCCGGATGCCGATGACATGCTGGCCACCCGCGGCATTATCGTGGTGCCGGACGTGGTCTGTAATGCCGGTGGCGTGACCGTCAGCTACTTCGAGTGGGTTCAGGACATGGCCAGCTTCTTCTGGAGCGAAGATGAGATCAATCGTCGCTCAGACAAGATCATGACGGAAGCGATGGTACACGTCTGGGAAAAGTCGAAGGAGAAAGATTGCTCGCTGCGTACCGCGGCCTATATCGTGGCCTGTGAGCGTATTCTGATGGCGCGTAAAGATCGCGGTATCTACCCGGGTTAATGCCTGTGGCGCTGTTGCCTGCAGCAGCGCCCTTTTCCCTGACTACTTCATCAGCACCTGAAACTTCGGATTAAATTCATCGAAAATCGGTAAAGCGGCGGCGCCGAGAGCGGCTGTATCGCTGCCGGTCATGCCAATTTTTAGTCGCATATCGTTAAGATAGCGTCCGCGCACCGACTGATAAAGCGGCGGCAAGCGCTGCACCATCTGCTCCAGCAACGGCGCAGGCATCATCCCGCCAATAATCACCGCCTCAGCATCAAACACCGACTCCAGAATATTGATCGCCTGTCGCAACGGCGTCGTCACATTCTCAATCCATGCGGTAAAACGCGCGGGTTCAATCTGTAACAGATCTTCGGGCAGCGCCCGCATTGGATCGAGACCGCAGAATTCATAAGCGGCCTGCAGCGAGACGTAACGCTCGAGGCAGCCCTGATTTCCGCAGTAGCAGTCGCGACCGCCCGGCTCGACCACAATGTGTCCGATTTCGCCCGCATTATGAGCGTGGCCGGTATAGATATGACCATCGGTGAAGATCCCCGCGCCCAGGCCGGTGCCGATATAGAGATAGATAAAGGAGTTCAGGTGGCGCGCCGTGCCGTGAAAGCGTTCGCCGATGGCGGCGACCGTAGCATCATTTTCCAGCGTCACCGGCAGACCACTGATGGTGGCGAGTTCAGCCTCGATATCGACCTGCTCCCAGCCGTTCAGCGTGGTCGGCCCCACTGATGAAATGCCCTCCACACCAAAAGGCCCTGGCATCACCACGCCAATCCCCAGCACTTTCTGCCACTGAGTACCCAGGAAGGCGCGCATCTCCTCCAGCACGCTGGCAATGCACGCCAGGGTGGCAGCAGGCTGGGGCTTTTGCACCAGAACGAGGCGGCGGAAACGCACTTCGCCGCTGAGATCGACCAGAACCAGCAGCAGCGTCTGGTGATCAAGATGGATGCCGATCGACCAGGCACTGGTG
Organism: Pantoea sp. OVA07A; assembly: GCF_019969975.1. Classification (NCBI taxonomy): domain Bacteria; kingdom Pseudomonadati; phylum Pseudomonadota; class Gammaproteobacteria; order Enterobacterales; family Erwiniaceae; genus Pantoea; species Pantoea sp. OVA07A. Next base: position 289,412 of record NZ_JAHXYM010000003.1, read on the forward strand.
GGATTGAGCGTAACCGGAATTGAGGGCTGACCACGCCCGCTGCGGCGCGGCTGGCGGCTGGTCAGCAGTTCGGCCTGCTCCAGTTCCGCCACGATATTCGAGACGGTCTGCGGCGTCAGCGCCGTCATGCGGGCCAGTTCGGCACGGGTCAGTTCACCGTGCAGACGAATAGCTTCAATCACCACACGCCGGTTGTGCGCCCGCGCATGTTCAAGGTTGGTACCCGAGGTTTTCATGTTGTTTTCCATTTCAGCGGGACCCGACAGTATTGGTCTCCGAATGCATTCGGGCAAACAATATCTTTGATGCTGCACGCAATTCTCGCGCATCAGGATAGGCAATTTTGCCATAAAAGCGCAGTCTGAGTTTCAGCGTTGTTACGGCTTTGTTGCTATGCCCTCCGGCACTGTGGCACGCCGTTTGCTTAGATTCAGACAGGTCAGTTCACCCACTGACCAAAATTACGCCCCCGATTAAATCAATCAAATTGATTTAATTAACCGACAGCCTGTTGCTGCACAGTGGAGAAGACCATGTCACAGCGTTACACACCCCAACTAAAAGCCGGTTTTGCCGCCTTACTGATGTTAAGCGCAGGCAGCGCGGCGGCGGCCAGCCAGATCAATGCCCTGTTTATGACCCAGGCGGCTTACAGCGAAAATGATATCCGCGCGATGACGCAAAATTTTCAGAAGCAGCACCCGGATGTCAGCATCAATCTGGAGTTTGTTCCTTATGAGGCGCTGCACGACAAGATTGTGGCAGCGCGTGGCGCGGGCGGCAATGGCTATGATGTGGTGCTGTTCGATGCCATCTGGCCAGCGGAATTCGCCCGTTTCGATTTGCTGCAGGATGTCAGCGCACGCATTACGCCAGAGGATAAAGAGAAGGTCTTCCCGGGCGCGATGAACACCGTGGTTTACAAAGGTAAAACGCTGGGTATGCCGTGGATCCTCGACACCAAATACCTTTACTACAACAAAGCGATGCTGGCTAAAGCGGGCATCACCACGCCGCCACAGACCTGGCAGCAGGTGCTGGATGACGCGAAGATCATCAAGGATAAAAAGATTGTCACCTGGCCGCTGGTCTGGAGCTGGTCCCAGGCTGAGGCACTGGTGTGTGACTACACCACACTTGTTTCAGGCTTTGGTGGTCAGTTCTATCAGAACGGCAAACTTAACTTCTCCAGCCCGGCTTCACTCAAGGCGCTTAACCTGATGAAAAGCTCGCTTGATGAGGGCCTGAGTAACCCGGCGTCGCGTGAATATCTGGAAGAGGATGTGCGTAAATCGTTTTCTAATGGCGATGCGGCTTTCGCGCTGAACTGGACCTACATGTACAACATGGCCAACGATCCGAAGCAGAGCAAAGTGGCGGGCGACGTTGGGATCATGCCTGCGCCCGGCGATGCGCCAGGAAAAGTGGGGGCGGTAAACGGCTCAATGGGGCTGGGGATCACCAAAGGCAGCACCCATGCCAACGAGGCCTGGCAGTACATTCAGTACATGACCTCACAGCCGGTACAAAACCAGTATGCGAAGCTCAGCCTGCCGATCTGGAAATCCTCTTATCAGGATGAGGCGGTGAAAAAGGATCAGGAGAGCCTGATCGCCGCGGCGGACAAATCACTAAACGTGATGCTGTCACGTCCGGAGACCGCTGACTATTCCCGTCTGTCGAACCAGCTGCAACAGCAGTTACAGCAGGTGTTGCTGGGTAAAGCCCCGGCGCAGGACGCGATGGCGACGGTTGATAAAAGCGCCGCCCGGCTGCGTTAAGGAGTCACGATGCTGAGTTTGCGTCAACGCGAACAGCGTCAGGCATGGGTGCTGCTGGCACCCATGTTGCTGGTGATGCTGCTGTTAACCGCCTGGCCTCTGCTGCGTACCATCTGGCTCAGCTTTACCGATGCTGCGCTGATTGGCAGTGGTGAAACGCCTGCCTGGATTGGGCTGGAAAACTATCTCTATGCGCTTAGCGATCCCGACTTTCGGGCGTCGATCTGGCGCACACTCTATTTCACCCTTGTGTCTGTCACCGTTGAAGGGATTATCGGCGTGCTGGTGGCGCTGCTGCTGAATCAGAAATTCATCGGGCGCAACGTTTTGCGGGTGCTGGTGATTCTGCCGTGGGCGCTGCCGACCATCGTCAACGCCATGATGTGGCGGCTCAACTTTAACCCTGATTACGGCAGTATCAATGCCCTGCTCAGCCAGCTCGGTATCATTGACGGTTATCGCAGCTGGCTGGGATCGCCGGAGGCGGCGCTCAATGCAGTGATGTTTGCGGATATCTGGAAAAACTATCCGCTGGTCACCCTGCTGGTGCTGGCGGCGCTGCAGTCGATCCCCGAGGATCTGTTTGAAGCGGCACGACTGGACGGTGCCTCCGCCTGGCGGCGTTTCCGGGCGATTACCTTCCCGGCGATTGTTGCACCGCTCGGTGTCGCGCTGGTGTTACGCACCATCGATGCCTTCAAAATCTTCGACATCATCTACGTGATGACGCGCGGCGGCCCGGTGGACAGCACCAAGACCCTGAGCTTTTTCGTTTATCAGGAGTCGTTCAGCTATCTGCGTGCCGGCAGCGGTGCCGCCTACGCGATACTGATGACCCTGATGTGCGCCCTTCTGATCACGCTCTATCTGCTGATGTTATGGCATCAGCGCCGCCGGAGTACCGCTTATGAAAACTAAACTGCGACGGGTCCTGCGTTACGGGGCTGCGCTGCTGGTCGCCGTCAGCATTCTGGCCCCGATGGGCTGGCTGTTTCTGATGAGTGTCAGTTCTGCCAGCGATCTCTCCCGCGTGCCGCTGGAGTGGCTGCCGCGTCAGTGGGATTTCAGTCGCTATCAGGGGCTGGTTTCGCTGGCACCGAATCAGCCCGGCAACGTTTTTCTGCACGCGCTGGGCAACAGTTTGCTGGTGGCGACGGTGGCCACAGCGATCTCGCTGCTGCTGGCGATACCCGCGGCGTTCAGCTTCTCACGCTACAGTGGTCGTGATGCCTGGCTTTCCGGCGCTCTGGCAATCTATATGGTGCCGCCTGTGGCGTTTGTGCTGCCGCTCTACTTTCTGCTGCAACAACTGGGGCTGCTCAACACCCGTCCCGGCCTGGTGATGGTCTACTGTTCGCTGATCCTGCCGTTTCTGACCTGGATGCTGAAGAACCAGTTCGACTCACTGCCACGTGATATCGAACAGGCAGCACGGCTTGATGGCCTGCGCTTCTGGCAGGTTCTGCTGCGCATTACGCTGCCGCTGGCAAAGCCGGTGCTGGGCGCTGCCGCGCTGTTCGGCTGGCTGCTCGCCTGGGATGAGTTTTTCTACGCGCTGCTGTTTACCAGCAATATTTCGGCACAGACCCTGCCGGTCGCCATTGCCGGTTTTACCGCAGGACGCGCGACCGATGACGGGCTGATCGCGGCTATCGGCATTCTGGCTTCGGTGCCGCCACTGTTTATTGCCATCTGGTTGCAGAAGACGCTGGTCAGCGGTCTCACCAGCGGCGGAAGTAAGGGATAATTATGGTCACTACCCTCACGCCCACCCTCTATGTGGTGGGCAATATAAATGTTGATTTAATCATGAGTACGCTCAGCGACTGGCCGCAGCGCGGCACGGAAGTGATGCTGCAGCACAGCGAGTTACGTCCCGGCGGGTCCGCAGGTAACTGTGCGCTGGCGCTGGAGGCGATGCAGGTGCCGCATCGGGCCATTGCCAATCAGGGCGACGATGGCTTCAGTCACTGGCTCGCCAGTCACTTTCCTCATAGCGCTGCATACTGGCCGCGCTATGCCTGTGAAACCTCGCTGACGGTAGGCGTGACCCATCCCGATAACGAACGCTCGTTTCTCAGCAATCACGGCCATATTACCGTGCTGACCGCGGACGATGTGCTGGCCCAGTTGCCGTCGCAGGCGACGCCGGGCGACATCGTCCTGCTGTGCGGCACCTTTCTCTGTCTGGAACTCTATGATCACTACCCGGCGCTGCTGGCCGCGCTGCAACAGCGTGGCTTCTGTGTCGCCGTGGATACCGGCTGGCCGCCTGCGGGCTGGAGCGATGGGCTTCGCTTACAGATTGGCAACTGGTTAGCGGACTGTGACTGGCTACTGCTGAATGAGGTGGAAGCGCTGGGCTTATCGGGCGCAGAACTGCTGGATCAAAGCGGTAAACAGCTGGCGGCCCGGCTCAGTGGTCGCGGCGGCTGTGTGATTAAGTGTGGCGCAGAGGGCGCACGTCTCTGGTCTGCCGCCTCTGTGCAGTATGCTGCTGCCCAGCCGGTGACGGTGGTAGATACCATTGGTGCCGGTGACAGTTTTAATGCCGGTTTTCTTACTGCACTGCTCTATCACCAGCCATCGCACACGGCGCTGCGCTGGGGCATTGAAGTGGCATCACAGGCGATAAGCAGCTCTCCGCGCCGCTATCCCAGCTGGCAACAACTCCAACTATCAAATGAGGTGCGCTGACCATGGCCAGTGTTGAACTTGTACAGGTGGCGAAGCGCTACGGTAAACAGAGCGTGCTGCACCCGCTGGATTTAACCATCCCTGATGGCAGTTTCACTGTGCTGGTTGGCCCCTCCGGCTGCGGCAAATCAACCCTGCTGCGGCTGCTTGCCGGTCTGGATACCGTCTCTGACGGGGCGATCATGCTGGATAAAAAACGCATTAACGATCTCGATCCTGCTGACCGGGATATCGCCATGGTGTTTCAGAGCTATGCGCTCTATCCGCATCTCACCGTCGCGGAGAATCTGGCGTTTCACATGCAGGTGAAAAAGGTGAAGCGCGAGGAGCAAAAAAGCAAAATCGCCCGCATTGCCGGCATTCTCGGCATCGATCAGCTGTTGCAGCGTTATCCAAGTGCGTTGTCGGGTGGACAGCGGCAGCGCGTGGCGATGGGCCGCGCCATGGTGCGCAATCCGCAGGTGTTTCTGTTTGATGAGCCGCTTTCTAATCTTGATGCGCAGTTACGCATGGAGCTGCGGGCCGAGATTAAGTCGCTGCATCAGCGTTTCAAAACCACCATGGTCTATGTTACCCACGATCAGGTCGAGGCGATGACGCTGGCGGATCAGATTGTAGTGATGAAAGAAGGGGTCATTGTGCAACAGGGTGCGCCGCTGGCGATTTATGACCGCCCGGTAAACACCTTCGTGGCGCGGTTTATCGGGTCACCGCCGATGAATCTGCTGGATGCCCGTTTCCAGACACGCGATGGGCTGCCTGGCGTCTGCTGTGGCGAGCAGTGGCTGCCGTTGCCGCGTCGCTGGCACAGTGCGGCACAGCAGCAGGCCGATCAGCCGGTCACGCTTGGCGTACGACCCCACGATCTGATTTTTGATGCCAGCGGGCAACCGGCGGCGGTCAATATTGTTGAGATCACCGGCGAATCGACCCTGTTACATCTGAACTGGCAGGGTTTCCCGCTGCATATGCAACTGACCGGCCGCAGCGATGCCGTGCCTGGCGGCACGCTGCCGGTGACCGTTAATCCGGATAAAATGCACTTGTTTGATGCCAGCAGCGGTGTGCGGCTGACGGAGCAGTGATAAAAATAAACCCGCCAGCGGTAATGTCAGTCAGTTAAGCGACAGGTGATAACGCAGTCTGGTGCCGGGCAGGGGCTGGCGGTCCTCGCGCCGCTGCGCGGTCCCTTCACTTCATTCCTCTGCCTGACGGATCGCCGGGGATGGCACATCCTGTGCCGCCCCGCCTTTCGCCCGCGTCCTGCGGGCTCTCCTGGCAGACTCATTCTGTTCAGCGCTGCGGATTGCCTGCTCCTGCCCGGCACCAGCCTGCTCTGAAACTTCAGCGTGTATTGTTAAAAAGGGCACGAGAGTGAAGGCCTGAGCGCCTCTGCTGCTGAGAGGGTTATCCGCAGCGCTGAGGCGTGACGGTGGGCCAGAAGTCCACGCCGGGAAGCGTGGACAGGTCGGGGCCGGCCAGGGAGGGCCGATCCCCGAACGGTTCGTCGGTACGACGTCAAAGCCGAAGGTACCGCGTGAGCGGCGCGAGGACGGCCCGGCAGCAGCAGAGGTGCGCTGGCCCGCACTGCGGCTCGCTCGCCCGGAAAAAAAGGCTGTCACGTTTAACCGTGACAGCCTTTACAAATCTAATCTTAACTGATCAGCATTACGCCAGCGGCGAGTTTTTTATTTTGTGAAGCAGAGTCTGGATCAGGAAACATACGCCTGCTTACGCCAGATGAAACTGCTCTACCGTCTGTGACAGCTGCTGCGCCTGATCTTCCAGCGAACTGGCGGCAGCCGACATCTGCTGCACCAGCGCGGCATTCTGCTGGGTGACGCCATCCATTTCATTGACGGCAATCGTTACCTGGCTGATGCCACGCGCCTGTTCGCTTGATGCTGTAACAATCTCACCGATAATCCCCTGCACCGAATTCACCGCCTGCATCATCTCCTGCATGGTTTTACCGGCATCGTTTACCAGCCGGACGCCGCTCTCGACCCGCACGCTCGACTCTTCAATCAGTGCGCCGATCTCTTTCACCGCGTTCGCGCTGCGCTGGGCCAGATTACGCACTTCAGAAGCCACCACCGCAAAACCGCGTCCCTGCTCACCGGCACGTGCAGCTTCTACAGCCGCGTTCAGCGCCAGAATATTGGTCTGGAAGGCAATGCTGTTGATCATGGTTGTAATGTCGCCGATCTTTTTCGAACTGTCGTCGATCTGCGCCATGGTCTGCACCACCTCACCCACCAGCGAGGCACCACGACTGGCGATGTGGGTAGCGTTTTCAGTCAGGCTGGTTGCCTGCTGCGCGTTATCGGCATTCAGGCGAATCGTGGCGCTGATCTGCTCCATGCTGGCTGCGGTCTGCTCCAGCGCGGCGGCCTGTTGTTCGGTGCGTGACGCCAGATTGAGGTTTCCGCTGGCAATTTCACCCGCTCCCTGGCGTACTGATTCACTGGAATCTTTAATCTGCCCGACAATCTGCCGGAGCTGGCTTTGCATGGTATCCAGGGCGAAAAAGAGGCTGCTGCGATCGCCGTTTTTCACCACAATCGCGTTATCCAGCTTGCCATCGGCGACGGCCAGCGCAATATGCGCCGCTTCAGCCGGCTCACCGCCAATCGGACGCAGTACTTTACGGCTGAACAGCATGCCCAGCACCGTCCCGACCAGCAGAACGCTCACGACCATCAGGATCACCGCCCACATCAGCTGCCGGTTTGAGGCGGCCATCACCTGACTGACCGGTGCCACGACGCCCAGATACCAGGGTTTGTCGCTGTTACCTATCATCACCGGCTGCCAGGTGACTAAAGCGTCTTCACCCAGCACGGCATCAAATCGCTGGACGACTTTTGACGTAAAACCCTCTTTTTCGCCTTTCCAGGGCTTCCCGGCTTCATCTTTCACCGGCGAAGAGACCACATTCCCGCCGTTAGAAAGCAGCAGCACATAACCGCTTCCCTGCCAGGGTTTGATCTGATTCACTTTCTGTTGCAGTGATGCTAGTGAAATGTCAGAGGTAACGATCGCCTTTAAGGTGCCCTGATCGATAATCGCGGCGGCGACGGAGGTGAGCAATGTTGGCACGCCGTTATAGGCATAGCTATAGGGTTCGGTGAGCGTATCTTTTTGTGTTTTTTGCGGGATCAGATAGTAATCACCCTGACCCGGTGTCAGATAGGAGAGCAGCGGATGCATCGAGTAAGTACCTGATGCGTCACGATCGACAAAAAAGGCATAACGGCCCTGCGGTGCCTGACCCGGCTGTGAAGCGAACTCGGCATCACGGCCATCAAACGCATTCTGTTCAAATATCACTGACATCGACAGATAGTCAGGGTTAGCACGCAGCGCATACTCCATCACCTTATCGGCCGCTTTGCGATCGGTAATACCAACGTGGGGCAAGGCAATCAGACTTTGTCCAAGGTGACTCGCGACATCACGTGCATGGCTCAATTCCTGCTGTACCTGTAAGGCACGGCTCTGCGCAATCTGCTGCAGATATTGTTCGGCCAGCGCCTTCTGCTCTTTACCGGATTGCCAGCTGAGAACCCCAATCGTCACGGTAAATCCCAGCACTATCGTTAAACCACCCATGATCAGCATCTGGGCACGGGTACTCATTCTTTTCTTATGTGTTAACTGACTGACCATAGTGCTTCCCCTGAAATTTACCTGGCTCAATACCTCCTTGTAGTTATGGTGCTCCTGAGATCATCTATCGGCGGCGTTTTTTTGAACTTTAATGGCCATTTCCCAGCCGTGATGGGGGTCTCACAGCGCGTGATTACGGGAAGTTGATCGCAAAGGGATTATGGCGCTGCGAATGAACGGCCTTTTTTTGATCTGCAACAATACTGGTGCCCGCCATTACTGTCAGTTTATGTCAACAGTTGCTGTAGCCCCCTTATCGCAGTGGAGATAGAACAATGATCGGTAAATCAGGATTAGCTATCGGGATGGTTGTCTGGCTGGCGTATGTCGCCTGGATCGTTCACTACTATTCAGACACCTTTATGCAGTTCTCCCGCTAAGCAAACAGGACCTTCGGGTCCTTTTTTTTGCCCTCACTTCAGCCGGGTTGGCCTGTGAGCCAAATATTCGCTATTATCGACTCATTCTGTGAGCCGAATAACCTTCTTTATTCGGCTCATCCACCCTTAGCGTGAGCCGATTATGAGCGTTACCTGGATCTGGCAACAGCCGGACTGGCCCCGTTTTCAGTGGCAGGACGCCGTGCTGTTACCGCGCCTGCGCCATCTGCAGCAGCAGCGCGGATTGCTGCTGGGCCGTGCCAGCCTGCATTCAGACAGTGAAACCCAGACGCTGGATACCCTGCTCAGCAATATCCTCTCCTCTTCCGCGATTGAAGAGGAGCGGGTCAACGTGCAATCGGTCCGCTCATCGCTGGCGCGTCGGTTAGGCGTGACGGAAGAGCAGCCCTATCCGGTCTCCGATCGTTCAGAAGGCCTGGCTGCCATGATGCTCGATGCCATCAACAACCGCAGCCAGCCGCTGACGCCTGAGCGTCTCTGTCAGTGGCATCGCTGGCTTTTCCCGGCCGATGAGTGGACGGTGCAGCGCCTGAGCGTCGGCACGCTGCGCGGCAGTGAGCCGATGCAGGTCATCTCAGGTCGCATCGATCGTCCCACGGTGCATTTTGAAGCGCCGCCGCGACAGGGACTGGAGCCGCAGCTGGCGCAGTTTATTGAGTGGTTCAACAGCAGTCAGCATGATGTGATGCTGGACCCGTTGCTGCGCGCCGCCATCTGCCACCTCTGGTTTGTCACCCTGCACCCTTTTGATGATGGTAATGGTCGTATCACGCGCGCGTTAACCGATCTGGCGCTGGCGCAGGCCGACAGTCAGAGCATCCGGCTGTATGCCATGTCACCCGCCATTCTGACGCAGCGTGCCGGTTATTACCGCATCCTTGAGCAGACGCAGAAAGGCGGCCTGGATATCACTCACTGGCTGGTGTGGTTTCTTGATATCCTGGATGAGAGTCTGCAACAGGCGATGAACGTCATCGATCGCACTCAGATGAAAGCGCGTTTCTGGCTGCGGCATCAGGGAATGGGATTGAGTCCGGAACAGGTGAAAGTGCTGAACCGGCTGCTGGATGGCGGCGAGCAGGGTTTCGAACTGGGGATCAGCGCCAGTCAGTACCAGAAGGTCGCCAAAGTGAGTAAAGCCACCGCGACCCGTCATCTGGCCGATCTGGTTGAAAAAGGCTGCCTTTACCGGCTCGAAGGCGGAGGCAGGAGTACCCGCTATCAGGTTAACACCCACGAGACGCCCTGAGCCGGGCTGTTTTGACTGCTAACCGGGAGTACATGCGATCGTTGTGATCTACTCCTGAGTGCGGGAATTACTCTTTAAGTGAAGCCCCGTTGGTCGCAATGACCTCTTTATACCAGTAAAAGCTTTTCTTCCGGCTGCGGGCCAGCGAACCTTCCCCGGTATCATCGCGGTCAACATAAATAAAACCGTAACGCTTAGACAATTCGGCTTTTGATGCGCTGACAAGATCGATAGGTCCCCAGCTGGTATAACCCATGACCTCCACGCCATCGTCAATGGCCTCACGCACCTGAACCAGATGATCGTTGAGGTAGCTGATGCGATAGTCATCCTGCACGACGCCCGTTGCATCCGGTATGTCTTTGGCGCCCAGTCCGTTCTCAACAATAAACAGCGGCTTCTGATAACGATCCCACAGCAGATTCAGTAAGGTCCGCAAGCCCACCGGGTCAATCTGCCAGCCCCATTCAGAACTCTGCAGGTGAGGATTGGGCACCATGCTCAGAATGTTACCCCGCATCTGCTGATTCAGTGTCTCATCGGCGGTCACGCAGCCGGACATGTAATAGCTGAACGAGATAAAATCGACGGTCGACTGGAGTATCTGGCGATCGGCATCCGTGACATCCAGCTGAATATTATTTTCACGAAAGAACCGCAACATATAGCCCGGATAAACACCACGGCACTGAACATCGCCAAAAAATTGCCATTTCCGGTTCTCCTGCAGCGCTTCCAGCACATCATCAGGCTTACAACTGAGTGGATAGACCAGCCCTCCCAGCAGCATATTGCCAATGCTGGCGTCCGGGTTAATCTCGCGGCAGGCTTTCACCGCCAGCGCACTGGCGACCAGTTGATGATGAATTGCCTGATACACCTCAGCTTTGCTGCTGGTTTCCGGCAGACCCACACCGGTCATCGGCGCGTGAAGCGACATGTTAATTTCGTTAAAGGTCAACCAGAGTCTGACTTTCTGCCGGTAGCGGGCAAACACCGTACGGGCATAATGCTCAAAGAAGCCAATCACCTGGCGGTTACCCCAGCCACCATACTGCTTCACCAGGTGCCAGGGCATCTCATAATGTGACAACGTAACAAGTGGAGTAATGTGATGTGCGGCAAGCTCATCGAATAACCGGTCATAAAAGGCCAGACCGGCCTCGTTAGGTTGTTGCTCGTCACCGTTCGGAAAGATGCGCGTCCATGCGATTGAAACCCGCAGACAGCTGAACCCCATCTCTGCAAACAGCCTGATATCGTCCGGGTAGCGGTGGTAAAAGTCGATCGCGATGTCTTTGAGGCTTTGGCTGCCCTCAACGCGCTCCGATACCGGGCCAAAGATTCCCTGTGGCTGAACGTCAGAGGTTGAGAGGCCTTTGCCCTCTTCCCGCCATGCGCCTTCAACCTGATTAGCGGCAACAGCACCGCCCCATAAAAATGAATCCGGGAAAGTTTTCATCCTGTTCTCCTTTTATTGACGAGTGACGCTGAGTAAAGGCGTACCTGCAGTGACCGCGGTCCCTGCCACAGTCATCACCTCAGGATACTCATCGCTGTTAGTGATAATGATCGGTGTTGCCAGGTCATATCCGGCATCAAGAATGGCCTGACGATCGAACTCCAGCAGCAGATCGCCGGCCCTGAATGTGTCGCCCACTTTTACATGTGCCGTGAAAGGTTTGCCGTCGAGCCTGACGGTATCGATACCCACATGGATCAACAGCTCAATCCCGCTGTGACTCAGCAGCCCTATGGCGTGTCGGGTCTGAAACAGGGAGGCCACCTCACCCGCAAAAGGCGCAATCACTTTGTTGTCGGAAGGGATGATGGCCAAACCCTGTCCCAGCAGGCCACTGGCGAAGGTTGGATCGGGAGTCTGACCAAGCCCCAGAACGGTGCCCGTCATCGGTGACAGAATGTCATCTTCGCCAGGGGTAATCGGGAGCGCTGCGTCTGGCGCCGTGTTTCGGGGCATGCCCGCTACCAGCGTCATGCCGCAACCCAGTGTCAGCGCGAGTAGCGTCCCGGCAATACCGCCCCATAACGTGGAATCCACACCGCCAGGTGGGATCATCTGTGCGATGGTAAAGATGTTGGCAAAACCAAATGAATAAACGTGGGTGCTGCTGAGGCCGACAATGGCACCGCCAATAGCGCCCGCCACGCAGCCAAAGATAAAGGGACGGCGCAGCGGCAGATTAACGCCATAGACAGCCGGTTCAGTGATACCAAAGATCCCTGCGGTCACGGATGAACCCGCCAGCATCTTCTGTCGTGCATCCCGACTGCGCAGAAACACCCCCAGCGCCGCGCCAACCTGGCCCATGACAGCAGGCAATAGCATGGGCAGCATTGAGTCATGCCCCAGTACGGCAAGATTGTTGATCATCAGCGGCACCAGTCCCCAGTGCAAACCAAAAATCACACAGACCTGCCACAACGCGCCCAGGGCGGCACCAGCCAGCCAGGGTGCCAGCGCATAAATCCACTGGTAACCGTTTGCCAGTATCTGACTTAAGCCTGTGGCCAGTGGGCCAATCACCAGGAAGGTCAGCGGCACGGTGACGCTCAGGCAGATTAATGGCGCAAAGAAGTTTTTCATGGAGGCGGGAAGTCGCCGGCTGCTCTGTTTTTCCAGCCAGCAACTTACCCAGGCAGCGAGAATAATCGGGATAACCGACGCACTGTAATTAAACCAGGTTACAGGGATGCCGAGAAACGCGTCCGTCATTTCACCGGACTGCTGGCTGGCATTAAAAGCTGCAATCATCGTCGGGTGGGTCAGCGCCCCGCCAATCACCATGGTAATAAATGGATTGCCGCCAAATTTCTTCCCGGCGGTGTAGCCCAGCACCAGAGGAAAGAAGAAAAACAGGGCATCACTGGCTGCAAACCAGATTTTATACGTTCCACTTTCAACAGAAAGCCAGCCACAGACCACGGCCAGCGCCAGTAAACCTTTTAGGATCCCGGAGGCGGCGAGAATGCCGATAAACGGGGTAAAAATGCCTGATACAATGTCGATCAGATGATTGAAAACATTACCCCCGGTCTTTTCCCCTTCTGTTGCTGCAGAAAGCTCATCAGCCAGGCCCGCTTCACTACGCACAGCCTGCCAGACATCATGAACGTGGTTGCCAATCACCACCTGAAACTGCCCGCCGCTTTCAACGACCATAATAACGCCCGGATTTTTCTTTAGCCCTTCAGCGTCGGCTTTATGGTTGTCTTTCAGTTTGAAGCGTAACCGGGTGGCACAATGAACCAGAGTTACGATGTTCTCCCGGCCACCAATATGGCTGAGGATATCCTGCGCCAGCGTGTGATATTCCATCTCGATTTCCTTACAACCGATGCCTGCGGACATCAGTTAACTGAGCCAAAAATGAAAAAAACCTGAGAACGTCCTCCTTTCAGAGGCCGCGCTCAGGTTTTGCCTGCGTAAAGCAGTAACAATCCGGTTTATGGAGCTTATTGCCCCTCTTTTCTCACCCGTTCGATGTTAATGGCGAGAAACATGATCTCTTCTGCGGTCAGATCACGCTGATAGCTTTGTTGCAGATGCTGCGCGATTTTCACCGCACATTTCCAGGCTTTGGGATAGTTATCTTTTACTGCTGTATGCAGCGATACATCGTCATCGTCCACCACGGTACGCGTCAGCATCCGCTGAGCAAAAAACTTCAGATGAGTGACAAAACGCTGGTAACTCAGCGACGATTCGATGTACTCCAGCTGCAGTTGATACTTCACCAGTTGCAGAATCTCCTGTATAACCCGGGTGACATGCATCACTTCCGGCATTTCATTATTGAGCTGCGCCGTCACCAGATGTAGCGCGATAAATCCGGCTTCATCCTCCGCCAGTTCGACATTCAGACGACGTGAAATGATAGCCCTGGCCTCCTGACCCAGTTCGAACTCCTTGGGGTAGAGGCGTTTGATATCCCATAGCAAAACATTTTTAATTGCCAGACCTTTTTTCTGCCTTTCAATGGCAAAGTAGCAGTGGTCGGTCAACGTGATATACAGGCTCTCCTGCAATGTCCCCAGACGTTGTGTTGCCAGATCAATAATGCGGTCGCAGGTGGTCATCACTTCAGGAGGGATCTGGTGTAACAACTCCTCCAGACGACGTACCAGCAGATCACTTTGCAGCGCAAATACCTTCTCAATGTGCGCAGCGTTGAGACTGTCACCGATGCGCTTCTGGAAAGCCAGTCCACGCCCCATCACGACCTGTTCGCGTCCCTGCTCATCCTGAACCATCACCACGTTGTTATTAAGAATTTTGGCGATTTTCATCGGAACCCCAGAAACAAAAAAACCTGACATCCGACAGAGGCCAGAAGTCAGGTTTTGCCTGCCTAAGCAGTAACAATCCAGTTCGGGAACTCTATCAGTTTTAGTCGTGACCTCAATCTGTCAGGGCAAAAAGCGTGACAGCGATCGAAATCCTCTTATTAACTTAAAAAGTGACTACCGTGTTGAGTTCAGTCACCCAGGCATCCTGCGTGTGGCGATACCCGCCGGACGAGACCAGTATTAAAGCCCAGGGTGCGGTTCCGGGCAGCAAAAGGGGTATGACGCTCAGTGGAATGAAAACTCACGTTATGGGAGGAAGATAGTCATGTGAGGAAGGTCGTCTGAAAAATCGACTAATGGACTGCAGTGTTCATTAACTGCCATTTAGCGATTAAAAACACAACGCTTTGAACGCTTTTGTCATTGATCACAATGTTTTGATTTATCTGACGAAAAGCCCTTAATGTGTGAAATCGTTCTGTTGAGCGTCAGACCCCGTTATGCAGGGTAAAAGAGTGGAGGAAGATTATCTGTAAAAAAGTTAGCAGGAGAACAGCTCAAACCGCCATTCAGAAACAGCAACGCCGGAAGGTTCGCTTCCGGCGCTGTTGAGATTACGCGGCTTTAACGGCGCGTACTTTCTTTGCAGCAGGCTCTTCCTGCGGCTCATCCGCGCTATCGTCTGAGACAGCTTCTGGCTGAGAGACGGGTGCTGCTGCCGCTTCCGGCAGTTTGCTGGTGCGCAGAATATGCTGAACCGCATCTTTTTGCTCTGCAATCAGCAGGCCCAGCGTTTCAGCCTGAGATTCTTCCAGTGCAGGTTGATGCTGTAACAGCCAGTCGGTGAAGGCTTCGGCCATATCGAGCATTTTGTCGTAGGCATCGGCCTCTTTCTTATTGGCAAACGTCATCTTCTCTTCACCCTTTCTGACTACTACAAATTTTGTTTCAACAGCCATCTTCTCGCCCTCAGGTACTGTGTATGCATACAGTATATCATGCCGATCCTGCTTTGCCAGCAGAGAATAGAGTTTATCGGTTGTGCACGGGCTAACCTTAACCTGGCACAGGCTTTTTTCATTTTTCCTGACGCATTCTCCGCCGCGAGGGCCGGCGGTTACACCAGCAGCTCTTCAAGAAACATCGCCAATGCCTTACGGGGATCGTCCTCTTCCGAGACGATCACCTCAATCCCCCACTGCCCCAGCACCTCTTTGGCCACCGGGTTGTTCCGGTTAGTGAACAGGTACGATTTTGGCCGGGCGGTTGCCAGCCCGGTGCGGCCCCACATCTTGGTCAGACGGTAAAACAGCAGGCGAATATTGAAATCACTGATGCTGTAGCCGACAAACAGCACTGAGTTGCCCATCACATCGTGAGTCAGTTTGATGTCGAGCGGCGAATCAAAATAGAGGCGTTCAAAATAGCTGCTCTCATCGAGCACGATTGAGGTGTCATCATCAAAATCACCGTGCAGCTTGATGATGTGACGCTTATCTTCGGTGAGAGAAACCAGGTCCGCGGCGTTTGCCACTTTATAATAGGGTACGCCGTGCGCTTCATGCGCCGCTTCCAGCCAGCGATCGTAATTGGTGGTGTAGATACGCGAGAAGTTACCCTGGGTAATCATGGTATGAATTTCAGAAGAGCGGACATCAATATCGGGGCGATGCCATTCGCGATCCATCCAGCTGCGCAGCGGGCCAAGCGAACCTTTTTTCTGTTTGTAATACTCCGCCAGCGACAGGTGCGTGCCATAGGTATTAAAGATTTTTGGATCGTAACCCAGCTCATTAGCAAGATGCGCAATCAGTTCATGCCACTCGGGCAGGCCAAAATTGCGCGAAATACCGGCACCGGCAAACAGAATCAGTTTGCCGGAATCATAGGCGCGTTTGAGTTCAGGTTTCATGCCATGCCCCGCGAGGTTTTTAAAAAGGTGGCGAAGCGATCCAGCGCGATGCGCCGCATCGAGATCTCATTCTTGAGTTCGCCCATTTCAGCAAACGTCTGCTCATAGCCTTCGGGAATAAAGACGCAGTCCCACTGGAAGCCACGCGTTCCGGCAGGTTTCGCGGCGATGGTGCCGCGCAGTTCACCCGAAAACTGGTACATTTTGCGGCCATCGCAGTAGCCAAGCACCGTTTTGGCCGTCACGGCCTGGCTGTCGAGCCCCTGCACCAGCGCGGTAAAGCGCTCAGCGTCCAGGCGGTTCCAGAAGATGCGGGTCAGACCGGCGGGCAGGCCATTGAGGCCATCCAGATAGAGGCCGGTATGCTCTACAAATAGCGGTCGCCCAATCAGCGAAAAGGCTTTGGTCAGTTTGTCGCGTACCAGGTCGAGTTCGTTTTCAGTCTGAATTTCTTCGATGCGACGGGCGATGGGCAGAACTTCGACCCCGACAGGTTCGAGTATTTTGCGCACCTCCGCCAGCTTTTGCTCATTGGCAGAAAGGAATCTGATTTTCATGGGGCTTCCAGGTCAATTACTCCGCCACGCAGTGAGGATTTTACGGAAACAGGCGGGCAGGATAAATCACTAACGCTGGAGAGTGTAGTTCAATTCTGTGCTCATCAGGTTGAAGTGCGCAGAACCGGCCGCAGCAGGCGAGCCGGTTCTGCAGACTCAGTAAACAATGCCGGGTGGATTCACCGTGGACTGAGTGATGGCTTCATCCTGTTCGCCCCAGCGTGCCAGCACCTGCTGATACTGCCCGCCTGCGATGGTGCCATCCAGCGCAGCCTGCAGCGCAGGTGCCAGGCCATTGCCCTTTTTGGTGGTCACGGCGACCCAAGCGCGAAACGGTCCGCTGCCAACCAGCTTTGTCTGTCCGCGTGACGCCACTTTCCAGGCCGCCATAGAGTGAGGGCCAAACATCGCATCTGCCCGTCCCGACAGCAACGTCAGCGTCGCGGAGGCATCATCAGTCAGGTAAATCGGCGTTACCGCAGGCAAACCTTTAGCCCGGTTCTGCTCATCCCAGCTCAGTAAAATACGCTCCTGATTGGTGCCCGAGGCGACGATAATCCGTTTACCGGCAATATCCGCCGGACTATTAATCTTGCTGATATGACTGTCGCTTTTCACCGCAAAAGCGTGGTTGTCGGCGCGATACGTCGCAAAATCGAACTTCTTCTTGCGCTCTTCGGTCACGGCAATATTGAACATCGCGACATCATAGCGTCCGGCGCTGAGACCCAGCGGCCAGTCCTCCCAGGAAGCCGGAACCAGCCTGAGTTTCAGCCCCAGGCTATCAGCAAGGAGTCGGGCGATATCGGGATCGCTGCCGATCCGCGTGACGTTATCAGACGCCAGCAGCGACAGCGGCGGCGAGTTGGTCGCTGAGGTAGCGACCGTCAGGGTGCCCGGTTCGATAAAACGGTAATTGGCCGGAATTTTACCAATAGCCTGCGGATTGGCCGGGGCATGAATCGGCGTCTCGTTTTGCAGGACATCGAGCTTCTCAGCCGCAGAACAGGCCAGCGCCGGAAGCAGCGTCAGAACCGTTAACGTTAATGCCCTCATAACACGCGCGCCAGAAAGCGTCGGGTGCGCTCATGACGCGGATTATTGAGCACCTGGGTGGTGCTGCCCTGCTCCACAATCCGGCCATCCACCATAAAGACCACGTTGTCCGCCACTTCACGGGCAAAGCCGATCTCATGCGTCACAATCACCAGCGTGGTGCCGGAACGCGCCAGCTTTTTAATTACATCCAGCACTTCGCCCACCAGTTCAGGATCCAGCGCAGAGGTTGGCTCATCGAACAACATGACCCGTGGATTGAGCATCAGCGCACGCGCAATCGCGATGCGCTGTTGCTGCCCGCCCGACAGGTGACGCGGCCACGCATCGGCTTTATGCCGCAGGCCCACAATATCCAGCAGTTCGCCTGCACGCTGTATCGCTTCCGGTTTCGTTAACTGACGATGGGCAATCGGCGCTTCAATCAGGTTATCCAGCACGCTGAGGTGTGGGAACAGATTGAAGTTCTGGAACACGTAGCCGACGTTGATGCGCTGGCGCAGAATCGCCTTCTCTTTCAGTTCATACAGCTTATTGCCGCGCTGCTGATAGCCGATGTAGTCGCCATCAATCTGAATAAATCCTTCGTCGACCCGTTCCAGATGATTGATGGTGCGCAGCAGCGTGGATTTACCGGAGCCGGACGGCCCGAGGATCACCGTGACGGACCCCGGTGCCAGTGACAGCGATACATCATCCAGCGCTTTATGTTTACCAAATCGTTTACTGACACCAGTGATGCTGATGGCACCGGTTGTGTGTGAGGTGCGGTAATCAATGGCTTCGGACATGGCTGATCTCCTCGGTCGGATGAAGTGGCGTGACGCGGTTGCGCCATTGTCGCCAGCGCGACGGTTGCGGTTCACGGGTGACGCTGCGGGCCATCCAGCGTTCGGCGTTGTACTGAATCACGGACAACACGGTGGTGATAATCAGATACCAGGCGGCACCGACCATCAGCAGTGGGATCACTTCCTGATTGCGGTTGTAGATCATCTGGATGGTGTAGAACAGCTCCGGCATCGCCAGCACATAAACCACGGATGTGCCTTTCGCCAGACTGATGATCTCGTTGAACGCGGTGGGAATAATGGCGCGCAGCGCCTGCGGCAGAATGATGCGGAAGGTGCGGCGTGTGGCGGAGAGACCCAGCGCGGACGCGGCTTCCACCTGACCGTGATCGACGCCGAGGATCCCGCCGCGAATAATTTCCGCGCTGTAGGCCGCCTGCACCAGCGTCAGACCGATAACGGCTGCCTGAAACTGCCCCAGCACGTTAATCGTCTGATACGCCCCCCAGGAGAGGCCGGTAAACGGAATGCCGACAGACAGGGTGTCGTAGAGATAGGAGAAGTTATAAAGAATGATCAGTACCACAATCAGCGGCAGTGATCTGAACAGCCAGATATAACCCCACGCCAGTGTACTCAGCAGCCACGATGAGGAGAGACGTGCCAGCGCCAGCAGACCGCCCAGAAACAGACTGAATATCGTACCCAGCAGCGTCAGCAGCAGCGTCTGGCCCAGACCGTGGAGGATCACCGGATCAAAGAACCAGCGGGCAAACACGCTCCATTCCCAGCGCGGATTAAAGGCCACTGACTGCACCACGCCTGCCAGAATAAACAGCGCAACGATAGCCCCTGCCGTGCGTGCCGGGTAGCGTGCCGGCACCACCTGCAGATGTTGATGTTTGCTCATGGTCACCTCTTAACTTGCCGCGGCGACGTTATAGACGCCGATCACTTTGATAAAACGCAGTCGTCCGTCGTGCGGCGGCTGGCCATAACGCTCCAGATCCCCGCTGAGATCGAACTGTGGCTGATAACCGTGACCGGTATAGAGCCGCACCGCCTCCGGCTGACGGAAGCCGGTGGTGAGAAACAGCCGCTGATAGCCCGCCTGTAAGGCGCGACGCTCCAGCTCCTGTAACACCACCAGCGCCAGCCCCTGACGCCGCAGATCGCTGCGGGTCCAGATGCGCTTCAGCTCGGCGGTCTGCGGGTCATAGGGTTTATAAGCGCCCATCGCGATGATCTCGCCGTCACGCTCCAGCACGATAAACAGCCCCTGCGGCGGCAGATACCATTCGGTCAGCTCCTGTTCCAGCTCGTTACGACGGGAAAAATAGTCGCCATAGCGTGCGGAATATTCGCCAAACAGGCCGCCCAGGATCGGTTGCAATTCCGGCGCGTCGGGTGAAACTTCGCGAAAAGTGGATTCACTCATGGTCAGCTCCTTAGTCGCCCAGCCCGGCGGGATTGATTTCAGAACGATCGATCTTCTCAACACCTTCACCCCAGCGGTTCAGCACCTTCTGATAGTCACCGTTGCCGATCACGCCGTTCAGCGCGGTGCTGATCGGTTCCGCCAGGCCGCTGCCTTTCTTCACGGTAACGGCAATGTGCGCCGCTTTGGGCCAGCCGCCATCGACGCTGCCGACCAGACGGGTTTTACCGGTCAGTACCGCTTTCCAGGCACCAATCACATTGGGACCAAAGTAGGCATCAGCCCGGCCAGCCTGCAGCGCCAGCGTCTGTGCGGCATCATCTTTGGTATATACCGGCGTAAAGGCTTTCAGTCCCTTTGCCTGATTCTCTTTATCCCACGCCAGCAGAATCGCCTCCTGATTTGTGCCGGATCCCACAATGATCCTCAGCCCGGCAATATCTTCTGCTTTGGTCAGTGACTTTATCGGGCTGCTGGTTTTGACATAAAAGCCCAGTGAATCTTTGCGGTAGGTGGCGAAGTCGAACTTCTCTTTACGATCTTTGGTCACGGTAATGTTGGAGATCGCCGCGTCATACTTGCCCGAGGCCACGCCCAGCGGCCAGTCTTCCCAGGACGCTGGCACCACGTTGAGTTTTAATCCCAGGCTGTCAGCCACCAGCCGGGCAATATCCACTTCGCTGCCAAGCAGGGTTTTGTTGTCATCGGAAAACACCGTTAACGGCGGGGAGTTCAGCGCTGCGACTGCCACGGTAAAGGAACCCGGCACCACAAAACGATGACCCGCAGGCAGTTGCGCGATCGCCTCCGGATTCTTCACGGTATTGATCGGCGCTTTGTTAGCTTCAAGGCTGACGCGCTGGCCGTTATAGGAGACGCTGGTATCTTCAGCCAGCGCATGGCTACTGGCCGCCAGAATAAGCAGGGCGATAAGACGCGATGTTTTGTTCATGGCTTGTGCTCTTATTGTGAGGTGAACTGATTAACGGGTTGTTTCAGGGCGAAGCTGTCACGAAGCGTGCTGCCCGGATAGTCGCGGCGCGTCAGGCCGCGAGCCTGCAAAATCGGCACCACGCGGTCGACAAAACGTTCAAAGGTATCGGGAGTGCCGCCATTAATGATGAAGCCGTCAGTAGCCTGGGTTTCAAACCAGAGCTGCAGGCCATCCGCCACCTCTTCCGGCGTGCCGTGAAACAGCGGGCGTGGTGTTGCCGCTTCCAGCGCGGCCTGGCGCAGGGTATGCCCATGCTGCTGTGCTTTGCGTTTGATCTCGTCGGTGGTGCTGCGGAAGCTGTTATGACCGATGTCACCGATATCCGGGAACGGCTGATCCAGCGGATACTGTGAGAAGTCGTGATGGTCGAAGAAACGCCCGAGGTAGTTAAGCGCATCGGTAATCGACACCAGCGCCGCCGTGATCTGATACTGGCGCTCCACGTCCTCTGCATCATCGCCAACAATCACGCTGACACCCTGGAAGATGTGCAAATCGTCTGGCTGACGGCCATTCGCCACCAGTTGCTGTTTCACATCCTGGTAAAATGCCTGCGCCTCTTCACGCGACGGCTGATGGGTGAAGATGGCGTCAGCATGACGCGCCGCCAGTTTTTTACCGTCGTCGGATGCGCCCGCCTGGAAGATAATCGGACGACCCTGCGGCGTGCGGGCGATGTTCAGCGGCCCCTGTACCTGGAAGAAATCACCGTGATGATCGAGCGTGTGCAGCTTCGCCGGATCGAAAAATTGTCCGCTCGCCTTATCACGCACAAAAGCATCCTGCTCCCACGAATCCCACAATCCTTTCACCACCTGCAGATACTCATCGGCAATGCGGTAACGCAATGCGTGCTCCGGGTGCTGCTGGCGTGAGAAGTTTTTGGCCGAGCCTTCCAGCGGTGACGTCACCACGTTCCAGCCTGCACGCCCGCCGCTGAGATGATCAAGGCTGGCAAACTGACGCGCCACGGTGAAGGGCTCGCTGTAAGAGGTCGATACCGTGCCAACCAGCCCCAGATGTTCAGTGACGCCCGCCAGCGCCGAGAGCAGCGTCAGCGGCTCAAAGCGATTCAGAAAGTGCGGGATCGACTTTTCGTTAATAAACAACCCGTCGGCGACAAACAGAAAATCGAGTTTGCCCTGCTCCGCCTTGCGGGCGATTTTTTTGGCGTAATCCAGATTAATACTGGCATCGGCCTGCGCCGCCGGATGGCGCCAGGCAGACATGTTTCCCGATGCGCCATGCAGAATGGTACCCAGCCGAAGTTGTCTTGTGGTCATGATGCTCTCTCTTTTTTAGTCGTAGCGATGCCCGACGACGGTGGTCAGAACCGTCGTGCTTTAGCGGGTTGCAGATGAATTCAGTTCAGAATGGCTTCCCGACATCGCGCGTTAAGATGTTGCAGCGCCTGGCGGGCCAGTCGGGCGAAGTAGTCGGCGGCGGGCGCAATCAGCGCCTCATCCGGGGTAAAGCTGGCATGGTGCAGACCAAAGTCACTGGCGCTGCCGATGCTGACAAACGCCCCCGGCACCTGTTGCAGATAGAAGGCAAAATCCTCACCCAGCAGATGGAGATCGGCGGTCTGCACCCGATAGCCCGCCTGCTGCGCCACTTCGCTGCTGAAGGTCGCCCAGTGCGCATCGTTAATCAGCACTGGCGGGCCAGGATGCCAGCTCAGGGTTGCCTGCGCGCCATTGGCGTCGGCGAAGTGCTCAACCAGCGTGCGCACCCGCTGTTCCAGTTCGGCGCGCACCTGTAAATCGTGGGTTCGGGCCGTGCCGCCAAACTCAACGCCGCCGGGTAATACATTCCAGCTTTTGCCGCCGTCGATGCGGGTAATGCTCAGTACCAGACTGTCCAGGGCACTGAAGCTGCGGCTGGTGAGTCCCTGTAACGCCTGGATAATCTGGCTGGCCGTCACAATGCTGTCGACACCCTGCTCCGGATACGCGGCATGTGCGCCTTTGCCGGTGACGCGGATAATAAATTTGTCAGCATTCGCGTAGAACGCCCCGCTGCGGGTGGCAAAGGTGCCTACGGGCAGCGAAGGCTCGTTGTGCATTCCGAAGATAGCCTGCACCTCATCCAGTACCCCCGCCTCAATGAACTGATGCGCACCGCGCGCTATCTCTTCAGCGGGCTGGAACAGGATGCGCACCCGGCCAGCTAACCGATCGGCTTGTGAATTGAGCTTTAAGGCCGCACCCAGCATCACCGCGCTGTGCAGGTCATGACCGCAGGCGTGCATCACGCCAGGATGGCGGGAGTGAAAACGCACCCCGCTCGCCTCATGGATCGGCAGCGCATCGATGTCGGCGCGCAGCGCGATCACCGTCTCTCCGCTGCCAATTTCTGCCACCAGGCCGGTTTCCAGTGGATAGTCCAGCAGCCGGATGCCCGCCGCCTGCAACCAGCCCCGCAGTCGCGCGGTGGTGGCAAATTCCTGACCCGACAGCTCCGGCCAGGTGTGCAGTTCGCGTCGCCATTCAATCAGTTGTGACTCAGGGTTCATGATGACTCTCCACTGACGGGGGTTCAGGCTGCGACCAGATGATGCGTGGCCAACAGTTCAAGTGACTGCAGACGTGCAACCGGCTCGGTAATCGGCGTGTCGATAACAAACTCATCAATGTCAAAATTATGATGCAGCGCGTCCAGCTGGGCATGAACCTGCGCCGCCGTGCCTTTCAGAAGTGACGGCGTGCGCGGCTCAATCTGATAATCGCGGTATCCACCCTGACGCACATAGCGCTCCGCCTGTTCCAGACTGGCAACGTTGACGCTCGGGCCATCTTTCACCGCTACATGATAGTGACGAAGATTGGCTACCAGCAGGTCAGCCCCGGCGGGTGAGTCGGCCACCACCACCTGCACGGCCACCAGGGCGCGCTGACCCTGGCTCAGGCGGGAGTAGGTACTCAGCGCATGCTCCAGCAACTGGCGGTCGCCATTAAGGTGAGCGGCAAAGACAAACTGCCAGCCCAGACTGGCGGCCAGACGGGCGCTCTCTTCACTGGCACCCAGCAGAAAACGGTTCGCCGGACGTGACGGCAGTGGCGTGGCGGCTAAACCCTCGTCATCAGGATCAGCCTGACCGGGCTTCAGCCAGCTATCAAGCAGCTGAAGCTGTTCGGCAAAGCTCCCTTTTTTAGCGGCATCAACACCCTGTTGCAGCGCATGGGTGGAGAGTGGAAGTCCGCCCGGCGCTTTGCCCACGCCGAGGTCAATACGGCCCGGTGCCAGCGAAGCGAGCAGGTTAAAATTCTCTGCCACTTTATAAGGGCTGTAGTGCTGCAACATCACGCCGCCCGATCCGACGCGAATATGTCGTGTCTGGGCAATGATCCAGGCAATCAATACCTCAGGTGAAGGACTGGCCAGCTGCGCGGTGTTGTGATGTTCCGCCAGCCAGAAGCGGTGATAACCCCACTCCTCTGCCCGCTGCGCCATCTGCAGCGTGCGCTGCAGCGCCGCGGTGGGTGATTCACCCTGCAGCACGGGCGCTTTATCTAACAGACTTAATCGATATGCCATTCACCTGGTCCTTGTTTATTCCGGTTGCAGACCAGTGTGCTGCGCAGTCGATCATTGGTAAAACATCATATTGTTTTATGTATTATTGATTTCGTCATAATGGAGAACAGTGAGAAGTGAAAGAGGGAAAACGGGCTCTGAAACAGGTAATCAGGCAGATATTTTGCGTATAACGCTATTTGTTGCCTGATATTCAGGTGAGTAAAATCGGCGAACTGGCAAAGGTTTGCAGAAAATCGTCTTACGTATGGAGAGATGACAGCTGTTGTTAGCCGCGACTGCAGAAATTCAGACAGCCTGAATTCATGGCATTGAAATACATTCTTCACAGGATGTTGAAGCACGGGTCGCCAGATAGATAAATAAGCATATGAAGAATGCAATTGAGTCAGAGATAACTCATTGCAACTGCCAGATGATTTACAGGACCTTATACATTATCCGGAATTAAGATCCTCTACTGTAATGAGAGGTGTAAACCGGGCATGAATCTGTCTGATAGGGTCATATCCGGGCACAGCAAAGCATTGAGCCCAGAAACAAGATTATTTTTCTAAGGCCGTTGCGAATTTTGTTTCAACGGGAAAAATCGGGTGTTGATAAGCGCCACATTGACTTCACATGGAACGCCGTCGTCGAGATAAACAGTTTCATTAAGCTGAATGACAGCATCCCCTTCCGCTAAATTAAGCAGTGTAAGCGACTGTGTATCCGTAAGATTGACGGCCGTTAAATGCTGGTCCCTTAGCTGCACTTTCTTACCGGTAACTTCTTCAATGTAGGCATATTTTGACAGTTCCAGCTTGCTGAACTCCATGCTGCTAAACATATTAACCGGCAGGTGAATATGTTCCAGAGCTACCGGGATGTCATCGAAACACATCAGGCGTAAAATTTTATAGATCTGATCGCTGTTTTTAATACGCAGCGCCTGAGCGATATCAGCAGAAGGAACCTTGATTATGCTGACCGATATGATTTTTCTTACACCTTTATGGCCATTTCTTTGCGCCTGGTAATCAAAAGGTGAAAGCACATGATATCGGTTCGCCTGGCTACTCATCTCCGTAGAACCGACAAAAATACCCGACCCTTTAACCCGGTAAATTCTCTGCTGCTCCACCAGAATGCGTGTGGCTTCACGCACCGTTGCGCGAGTAATGCCGATGCTTTTGGCAATTGATATTTCGGTATCCAGTTTCTCTCCGGGTCGAAGGCCATCATCCTTAATTTTATTGAGGATGTAATCAACAACCTCTTTTTGTTTTTCAGTAATGCCATCAACCATTGGCTTTCTTCCCGTTTGAGTGAAGGACAGACTCCCTCTAATCCGTGTCAGTACAGTTCTGCCTGACATTGCCGGATGAGTACCACTTCCGCTAGCTGAATATGTGATCAACTTATCAAATTGGCACTGATGTTAAGCCTGATAAGCAATATTTTAACTTTACATGTTGTGTCCGTACACGTCGAAGGACATCATCAGGATGACTAGACACCTTTAACATGTACAGATGTGATGACCGTTGTGAAATATAACCCCATCTGAACAATGAGAAAATATTTTTTTAATAAGCCCATGAAAATCATGACTTTTAAGGATGTTACCACCTTTTACTACATTCGATTTTTGTCTCGCTCTGCTGACAGAAAGTTTATCTAAAAAAGTGATAACGGGGGTTTTGAGGGAAACTGACTGTACATACTCAGGAATTTATGAAAAATCGGAATGCATAACAGGCCCTGTTCCGGTTGAGAAAATTTTATATGAGATGGGTTATGCGCAACCGGGAGCAGGCAAACGCCACACGGTTTATGCGTTTAGTTAAATTTTATTGCGCATTTAAACAGGAGGAGTAAGACGATGTCACACCTGGCTAAGTGGTTAAATAACGAGAAAATCCAGTACGTCGAAAGCGTGACTGACTGGCAGGAAGCGTTAGTTATTGCGGGACGTCCTCTGCTGAGTGAGGGCGCAATATCGCAGGATTATATTGATGCGATTATTCAGCAAAAAGAGGAGATCGGCCCCTTTTTTGTCATCGCGCCGCAGATTGCCATGCCCCACGCACGCCCGGAACAAGGCGCACACAAACTGGGGTTGTCGATTGTGCTGCTGGGTACAGCAGTGAAATTTGACTCCGAAGAAAACGATCCGGTGAAGGCTATTTTCATGTTTGCCGCACCGGACAGTAATAGCCATATCGAAATGATCTCCCAGCTGGCGGAAGTGCTGTCCGATGAAGAGATCATGGCGCAGATATTCAATGCGAGCAGCAAAGAAGCGCTCATGACGATTTTATCAGGCGTTTAGTCTGCCCGTTGAAACGCGACTTTTAATCATTAGTTAATGAGGTTTGATATGAAAATTATGGCGGTGTGTGGTTCAGGTTTAGGCAGCAGCTTCATGATGGAAATGAACATCAAGAAAGTGCTTAAAACGATCGGTGTTGAAGCTGAAGTGGAACATTCGGATCTCGGCTCTGTCACCCCCGATGTGGCGGATGTTTTTGTTATGGCCAAAGACATTGCTTATAGCGCAAACCTTCCTGAACAGAAGGTCATCATCGTTAATAACATCATTGACCTGAAAGAAGTGGAGCAGAAAATACGTGAGTATTTTGAGAAAAAGTGACGCTAATAATTAGATAAACACCTTACCCTCGAGGTTAATATGTTTACTCAAAATCTTTTGCAGTTCGTCGTCGACGTGCTGAAAGTGCCCTCTATATTAGTCGGACTGGTGGCATTTTTCGGACTGATTGCGCAGAAGAAGCCGTTTCCTGATGTTATCAAGGGCACGGTAAAAACTATTCTGGGCTTCCTGGTGCTGGCAGGCGGTGCGACCGTTCTGGTCGGTTCACTGACGCCACTGGGCGACATTTTCAAACATGCGTTTGATGTTCAGGGCATCATTCCTAATAACGAAGCGATGGTCTCTATCGCTCTGGCAAAATATGGTGCGCCTACCACGATGATCATGGCCTTCGGCATGGTCGCCAACATCGTAGTCGCCCGCTTTACCCGACTGAAATATATCTATCTGTCAGGGCATGTGACGTTTTATATGGCCTGTATGATCGCGATTATTTTATCGGTTGCTGGTTTTGAAGGTATTCAGCTTATTTACACCGGTTCACTGCTGTTGGGCATTCTGATGGCCACCTTCCCGGCAATCGCCCAGCCCTATATGCGTAAGATCATTGGTGGCGACCATGTCGCGCTGGCGCATACCGGGACAATTGGCTATGTCTTATCAGGCTGGATCGGCTCTTTGGTAGGTAAAGGATCTAAATCCACCGAAGAGATGAACATGCCAAAAAACCTCAGTTTTTTGCGCGACAGTACCATCTCTATCTCTCTGACGATGATGATTATCTACTTAATCCTGTCGGTGTCTGCCGGTAAAGACTATGTAGAGGCTAACTTCAGCAATGGTCAGAACTACCTGGTTTACTCCTTTATCCAGGCCATTACCTTCGCGGCGGGTGTCTTTATCATTCTGCAGGGTGTGCGCTTAATCCTGGCTGAAATTGTCCCTGCCTTTACCGGCTTTTCAGAAAAACTGGTGCCGGAAGCCAGACCGGCGCTGGATTGCCCGATTGTTTTCCCCTACGCCCCGAATGCGGTGCTGGTTGGCTTTATCTCCAGCTTTGTCGGTGGCCTGGTGGGGCTGTTTGTTCTCGGTCAGCTGCATTGGGTATTGATTCTGCCGGGTGTGGTTCCTCACTTCTTCTGTGGCGCTACGGCTGGCGTGTTTGGTAATGCGACCGGCGGCAAGCGTGGGGCGATTTGCGGTGCCTTTGCTCATGGCCTGTTAATTACCTTCCTGCCTGTCGCCCTGCTGCCGGTACTCGGACAGATAGGGCTGACCAACACCACCTTCTCGGATACCGACTTCGGCGTCACCGGCATCCTGCTGGGTAATATGGCTCACTTTATGGATAAGGGAACCATCACCATGATTATCACCGGCATTTTTGGCTTGTTAGTGATTTATAACTTTACGGCTAAAAAGAAGACACCTGTAGAAACAAATGCAGGGTAATCAGAACGCTTAATGGCAACCAGAAAGGGCAATGAGCGCTTTCTGGTTGTTTGTGTGTAACCTGCTTTACAGCTCCGCTTATGCCCCGCCTGAATACCAATCAGAATGAGCCTCATTTAGCGCCAACTAAAATTATTATTACCACTCGTTTTCGCCCACCCCTGACCAATAGCCACTAATCGCAATCCCAATTACCTGACATCTGATGGCGCTAAACCGCGTAAAAAAAGGATTATTCCGATTCAGAAAAGTGATCAACATCACATTTTCAACATTAGACATACTAATAAATAAAATTTAACAACAAAACATTTGAATGATAATGATTAACATTTACACTCTCATCCGCATATAACAAAGCGTTTAACGCTGCCAAATCCACAAATGATATGCGGTATTTACTCTTTTTAAGGTGAAAACACTAATCCATCTAATGGTCAGGGTTTTTATCTGGTTAGTTAGTTTTATGTTTACTGGAGTTGTTGAGCGGACATCCAACGCTGCTGACCTTACGTCGGCAGGGTCACTGGTATTAACGCACAGGAACTGAACATGCTTTTACGCTCATCCACTCAGGCGGCACAGGATCTCGCGCCAGCATCCAATGCCAGCGGTGCCGAAACGGCTATTTTTAACGATCAGCAACTGGCGGCCTGGTCGCAGCAGACTCAGGAGGTGCTGGCGCTGATGACCCGTACCGTTACCGGCGTTGAGAAGCCTTTCAGCGGTATCCTGCCCCATGAACTGGCGGCGGAATTCAGTGAGGTCGATCTCGATCGTCCGCTGGGTAACAACGATGACGCCCTGACAGAGCTGAGTCAGCTCTATCTGCGTGACGCCGTCTGGTTTCACCACCCTAAATATCTGGCGCACCTGAACTGCCCGGTCGTGCTGCCCTCTCTGATGGCTGAGCAGATTATGGCGGCAGTGAATAGCTCGGTCGACACCTGGGATCAGAGCGCAGGCGGTACGCTGATTGAGCAGAAGGTGATCGACTGGACGCTTGGCCGCATCGGCCTGCCTGCCGGATCTGATGGGATCTTCACCAGCGGCGGCACCCAGTCCAACCTGATGGCAATGCTGCTGGCGCGTGATAGCTGGTGCGCGGCACATCATCCGGGGCATCTGATTAAACATCGCGGCCTGCCTGAGACCGCGTCGAAATGGCGAGTGTTTACCTCCAAACTCAGCCACTTCAGCATCCAGAAATCGATGGCGATTTTAGGGCTGGGCTATGACGCAGTTATCGCCGTTGATCACGACGCCCACTACCGTATGGACGCAGCGTGCCTGGCGCAGGAGATCGAAAAATGTCGCAGTGAAGGGCTGATCCCGATTGCTGTGGTTGCCACCAGCGGCACCACGGACTTTGGCAGCATCGATCCGCTGCCGGAGATTGCCCGTCTCTGTGACAATTATGGTTTGTGGATGCACGTTGACGCCGCTTACGGCTGTGGGCTGCTGGTCTCAGAGAATCATCGCTCACGCCTGAATGGCATTGAACGGGCTGATTCCGTCACCGTCGATTATCACAAATCTTTCTTCCAGACCGTCAGCTGCGGTGCGTTCTTTGTGCGGGACAGCCACAACCTGAAGCATGTCACGCACCATGCAGATTACCTGAATCCGCTCAGCGCCCAGCAGGAAGGCACGCCGAACCTGGTCAACAAAAGCATTCAGACCACCCGCCGATTTGATGCGCTAAAAATGTGGCTGACCCTGCGCGTGATGGGTCCGGCGGCGCTGGGTGACGCTTTCGATACGCTGATAGAGCTGACACAGGCGGCTCATGAGCGGTTAACTGCGCATTCTGCTATCGAAGTGCTGCACGCGCCTGAGCTGACCACCCAGATTTTCCGCTACGTGCCCGGCAAAAACGCCAGCGACGCACAGATCGACGAAATCAACGCCGCTATCCGTAAAGCGCTCTTCCGCTCCGGCAACGCAGTGATTGCCGGAACCAAAGTCGATGGGCGTCAGTACCTGAAATTCACCCTGTTAAATCCCACCACGACCATCGCCGACATCGAAGATGTGCTGAGCCTGATCGCGCACTATGGCCGCGAGCAGGTACGTGCGTCTGCGCTGAACGCGGCGAAACAGTGAGAGCTCTGAAATGAATAATTCCGTTTACGATTTTATTGGTATCGGTATCGGCCCTTTCAACCTGAGTCTGGCCTGTCTGAGTGAGCCGGTTGAGGGACTGAACGGTCTTTTCCTGGATGAGAACCCGGGCTTTGACTGGCACACCGGCATGATGCTGGAAAATGCCCATCTGCAGACGCCGTTTATGGCCGATCTGGTGACGCTCGCCGATCCGACCAGCCCTTACAGCCTGCTTAACTACATGAAGGAAAAGGGGAAATTATACTCTTTTTATATCCGTGAAGACTTCTTCCTGATGCGCAAAGAGTATAATCAGTACTGCCAGTGGGCCAGTTCGCGGCTCTCTAATCTGCGCTGGAACAGCCACGTTGAGTATGTCAGCTACGATGAGGCGGCTGGCGTCTATCACCTTCAGGTGACCGACACCCGGAATGGTCAGAAACAGAACTATCTGGCACGACATCTGATCCTCGGCACCGGGCCTAAAGCCTGGATGCCGGAGTGCAGCCAGCCGCACCGCCAGCGCCTGACGCACTCAAGCCACTATCTGGTCAACAAAGCGGAACTGCAGCAGAAGCGTTCCATCACCGTGCTGGGCAGCGGCCAGAGCGCGGCAGAAATCTACTACGACCTGCTGACCGATATCGACCGCTTTGGCTATCAGCTCAACTGGATCACCCGCGCGCCGCGCTTCTATCCGCTGGAGTACACTAAGCTCACGCTGGAGATGACTTCGCCGGAGTGGGTCGACTATTTCCACGCGCTGCCCGCCAGCACCCGCGACGAACTGAATGCGCGCCACAAGAATCTCTACAAAGGCATCAACAGCAGCCTGATTAACGACATTTATGACCTGATGTATGTCAAACAGCTCGACGGCGATCTGAACGTTAACCTGTTTACTCACTCGGCGCTGACCGCTATGCGCTGGCTGCCACAGGGAGAGTTCGAGCTGACGCTGCATCAGGAGGAGCAGGATTGCACCTTCACTCGTCGCACCGAAGGACTGGTGATGGCGACCGGCTATCACTACCAGCCACCGATGTTTTTAGAGGGCATCAACGCCCGCCTGCGCTGGGATGACAAAGGCCGCTACGACGTGCAGCGCAACTACAGCATCGATTATCACAATCAGATCTTCGTGCAGAACGCCGAACTGCACACCCACGGTTTTGTTACGCCGGATCTCGGCATGGCCTGCTACCGCAACTCGGTGCTGCTGCGCGAACTGACAGGACGCGAGGTCTACCCGATCGAGCGTCAGATTGCCTTCCAGACCTTCCCGGCTAAATCGGAGCACTGAGATGAGTTCACAAACACTGTTCAGCGCCGCCCGCCCCGCAGGCCAGTTCACCCTGAGGCCCATGCTCGCCAGCGATGCGCCGCTGGTTCATAGCTGGGTCACCCGCGATTACGCCCGCTTCTGGGGCATGCAGCAGCAGAGCCTGAATCAGGTCGCTGAGTTCTATCAGACGCTGACTGCAGCCGATCCCCATGCTGCGCTGATTGGTTGCTGCAACGACCAGCCGGTCTGCCTGATTGAGTGCTATCGCGCCTGCGACGATGAGGTCGGCAAATTTTATCCTGCCGCACCCGATGATTACGGCATGCATATTCTGATTGCCCCCGCCAGCCAGCCGATCAGAGCCTTCAGCTGGCAGGTCTTCACGCTGGTGATGGACTACATGTTCAGCCGCCCCGAGGTGCGCCGCGTGGTGGTAGAGCCAGATGTGCGCAATGAGAAGATTCACGTGTTGAATAAGCGTGCCGGGTTCCGCTATCAGCACACCATCGACATGGGTCATAAAACCGCCTGGCTGGCCTTTTGCCAGCGGGAAGATTATCAACACGCGTTACTGCAGGAGTCGCAGACTATGAACACCCCCTCTTCGCTGATGAACGGTACACATCTCACGGGCGACCACTGGGCGCAGGCAAACCGCATGCTGATCCGGAAAGCGATTGCCGAGTTCGCGCATGAGAAAATCATTACGCCACAGGAGTCGGGCAACGGCAGCTATCAGCTTGCGGTGCCAGGCGGTGAAGCGAGCTACCATTTCCGGGCGTCGCGGCTGGCGCTGGATCACTGGGAAATCGATGCCGGCTCACTGCGCAAGCAGGAGAACGGTCGTGATCTGCCGCTGGATGCGTTGAAGTTTATCGTGGAGTTTAACGGGGAGATCGGTATTACACAGGCACTGCTGGCGACCTACATGGAAGAGATCAGCAGCACGCTGTGCAGCAGCGTTTATAAGCTGCAGAAGAATAATCCTGACAGCCAGGCGCTGGTCTCAGCCGATTTCCAGACGGTGGAAGCGGCGATGACCGAAGGCCATCCCTGCTTTGTTGCCAACAACGGGCGTATTGGCTTTGATGCCCATGATTATCTGGCGTATGCGCCCGAGGCCGCCGCGCCCGTTCACCTCATCTGGGTCGCGGTTCATCGCCGCAACGCCCATTTCTCCAGCCTCAGCGAGCTGAGCTATGAGCAGTTGATGCGTGATGAACTGGGCGACACCACCCTGGAGCAGTTTACTGCGCAGCTGGTGAATAAAGGGCTGGCGGTTGAGGAGTATATCCTGATGCCGGTGCATCCGTGGCAGTGGCAGAACAAGCTGCTGACCGTGTTTGCGGCAGACATCGCCAGTCACGATATTGTTTATCTCGGCACCGGAGACGATGCTTACCAGGCGCAGCAGTCGATCCGCACCTTCTTTAACCGCAGCCAGCCCGCGAAGCGCTACGTGAAAACCGCCCTGTCGGTGCTGAACATGGGCTTTATGCGCGGACTGTCCCCCTACTATATGGCGACAACGCCTGCGATAAACGGCTGGCTGGAACAACTGGTTGCTGGCGATGCGTGGCTGAATCGCTGTGATTTCCGCATCCTGCGCGAAGTCGCGGCGGTCGGCTATCACAACCGCTACTATGAGCAGGCGATCAAAGGCGACTCCGCCTATAAAAAGATGTTCGCTGCGCTGTGGCGGGATAATCCTGCGGCCAGCCTGCAGCCCGGCCAGCGTCTGATGACCATGGCCTCTTTCCTGCACGTCGATCACCATCAGCAGGCACTGCTGCCAGCGCTGATAGCGGATTCTGGTTTGCCCGCGAAGCAGTGGATAGAACGCTACCTGACCTGCTATCTCAGCCCGCTGCTGCACTGCTTCTATCAGCATGACCTGGTGTTTATGCCGCACGGTGAAAACCTCATCATGCTGCTGGAGAACAACGTGCCGGTCAGTGCATACATGAAGGATATCGGCGAAGAGATCGCCGTGATGAATCCGGATGCGGTGCTGCCGGAAGGCGTGCAGCGTCTGGCCGTGGATGTGCCGGAGAACCTGAAGCTGCTCTCAATCTTCACCGATGTGTTTGACTGCATCTTCCGCTTTATCAGCGCGATTCTGCATCAGTCAGGAACGCTGCCGGAGGAAGAGTTCTGGCAGGCGGTGGCGCAGTGCGTGAAGGATTACCAGCAGGCGCACCCGGAGCATGCCACTAAGTTCGCGCGCTATGACATGTTCGCGCCGGAGTTTACCCGCTCCTGTCTGAACCGCCTGCAGCTGGCGAATAACCAGCAGATGATAAACCTCGCCGATCCCGCTGAGAACCTCAAGTTCGCCGGAACGCTGAACAACCCGATTGCCCGCTGGCGATAAGCGTTACACCGTCACGCTGAAATTATGCGGTCACCCTGGTGGCCGCTTATTTAATGGCTTTATCGCAGGTATTTGTAATGGTTTCTTTCGAACCGGTCGCGCAACTGACCCGACGACATCTGATTTTTCCGCTGTCGCTGGTGTTGTTTGAGTTCGCTACCTATATCGCTCACGACATGATCCAGCCCGGCATGCTGCTGGTGACTCAGGAATTTAAGGTCGGGCCGGAGTGGGTCTCTACTTCGCTCACCGCCTATCTGGCCGGTGGCATTATGCTGCAATGGCTGCTTGGCCCCCTCTCTGACCGTATCGGGCGGCGTCCGGTGCTGCTCAGCGGCGTGGCCTTTTTTATGCTCTCGTGTGTGGCGACGCACTGGGTGCAAAGCATTGAGCAGTTCGTCCTGCTGCGTTTTCTGCAGGGCGTCAGCCTCTGTTTTATTGGCGCGGTAGGCTACGCGGCGGTGCAGGAGGCGTTTACGGAATCGCTCAGCATCAAAATGATGGCGCTGATGGCCAACGTCGCCCTGCTGGCTCCGCTGGCCGGTCCGCTGGCGGGCGCGGCTTTTCTTACCGTGGGTGAATGGCGCACCCTGTTCTGGCTGATTGGCGCTGTCGCGGCGCTGGCGCTGGCAGGTCTGTGGTATGCGATGCCCGAAACCGCAGGCGACCGGCAGAAACCGCTGTCGCTTCGATCGATTATCAGCGGTTACGCGGCATTGCTGAAGGATCGTCAGGTGATGCGCGGCTCGCTGGCCATCGGGCTGGTCACCGTGCCCTGCATCGCCTGGGTCGCGTTGTCGCCGGTGATTTTAATTCATGATGCGGGACTCAGCCGCATCGGCTATGCGTTATTACAGCTGCCGGTCTTCGCCGCCATGATTGCGGGCAACCTGACGCTGGGACGCTTATCCAGCCGTCTGCCCATTGAACAGCCGTTACGGCTCGGTGCCTGGTCGGTGGTCTGCGGGCTGGCAATCGCAGTAACCGCTACCGTGCTAAATCCGCAAAGCTATCTGTGGCTGACTGCCGGAATTAGCCTCTACGGCTTCGGTGCCGGGCTGGTCAGTGCCGGACTTTATCGCATGACGCTTTTTTCCAGCAGCGCCGGAAAAGGCAGCGTGGCAGCGATGCTCGGCATGGTGAGTATTCTGATCATCGCGCTGGGCATTGAAGCAGCCAAAACCGCGTATTTTAGTTACGGCACCGGCGGCTTCAGTGTGGTGAACCTGATCTGCGGTCTGCTGTGGCTGGTTCTGGTCAGCGCTTTTCTGCGTGCAGGCCAGCGGAAATTGTGCGCGGAATAGCGGACCCTTATGAATCCGCTGTGTGCCGTTGATAAAATATAACCCGGCAGGATGGCAGAAATTTATTTGCCATCCTGCAACTGAAATAAAGAGATTACATCCCACCCAATCCCGCATTTATTTTTTTCAGATAAGCTTTGACCAAATCGTTACTTTATCTGTGTGTTGCGTCATTCGATGATGATTCCGCCTGCTGAGGCAATTGATAACAAAGGAATTCACCATGAAGACGTTATTTCCCCTTAAACCACGCGCACAAACGCTGGTTTTTACTTTACTTGCCGGGACTCTGACCTTTAACGCGGTGGCTGCACCGGTCAAAGGCGGTACGCTGATTTATCTTGAACAGCAGGCACATACCAACCTCTATCCGCCTGCCGGTGGCTTTTACCCTAATGGCGGCATTCTCAATCAGATCACCGATAAATTAACCTGGCAGAATCCCGAAACGCTGCAGGTTGAACCCTGGATTGCGGAAAGCTGGACTACCAACGCCGACAAAACCGAATACACATTTAAATTACGGCCTGGCGTGACTTTTTCCGATGGCACACCATTAGATGCGAACGCGGTGGCGAAAAACTTTGATACCTACGGGCTGGGAAATAAAGCGCTGCGCCTGCCGGTATCGGAAGTGATTAATAACTATGAACGCAGCGAAGTGATCGACCCGCTGACGGTGAAATTCTATTTTAAAAAACCCTCGCCCGGATTTTTACAGGGCACCGCCACCATTGGCTCTGGCCTGGTCTCGCTGAGTACCCTGGCGCGCAGTTTCGATCAGCTGGGCGATGCGCGTCACATTGTCGGCTCCGGCCCGTTTGTGGTCAGTGATGAGAAGCTCGGTCGGGAGGTGGATCTGGTAGCGCGTAAAGATTATCAGTGGGGACCGAAAAACATTCAGCAGCAAGGTCCGGCCAATCTGGATGCGATAAAAGTGATCGTGACGCCGGAAGACAGCGTGCGTATCGGTGCACTGCTGGCGGGCCAGGCAGGCCTGATCCGTCAGGTGCAGGCCTACGACGAGAAGCAGGCTAAAGATCAGAACTTCACGGTTTATGCCGCGCCGACCCGTGGAGTAAACGACAGCCTCAGCTTCCGTCCGGATAATCCGCTGGTCAGCGATATCCGGGTGCGTCAGGCGCTGCTGCACGCCACCAATGCCAAACAGGTGGTTGAGACGCTCTTCTCGCCGAACTATCCGCAGGCAACCTCGGTCGTGGCCACCACCGCCGCCGGCTACGTCAATCTGGCGGACAAACTCACTTTTGATCTGACAAAAGCGAAGGCACTGCTGGACCAGGCGGGCTGGCAACCGGGTGCCGATGGCATCCGTGAAAAAGCAGGCCAGCGGCTGGCGTTAACCGTTTATGAATCACTGCCGCAACCGCAAAACAAAGAGGTGCTGCAACTGGTGGCGCAGCAGTGGCGCCAGGCGGGCGTCGCCCTCAGCGTTAAAGCGGGCGATGCCGGCAGCAAAACGCTGGATAATCTCGACCCCCTTAAGACCCCGCTGAACGTCACCGAAGTCGGCCGCGCCGATCCCGACGTGATCAAAAGCAGTTTCTACCCGGCTAACCGCGATAACCTCCTGCAGAAAGGCGGCTCCAGCGACAAAGTGAAAAACTTCCGTGATGACAAGCTGAACCAGCTGCTGGTCGCCATCTCCGCTGAAGTTGACCCGGCAAAACGATTACAGCTGACCGGTGACGTTCAGCGGTATCTGCTGGACCAGGCCTATGTGATTCCGATTTTCGAAGAGCCGCAGGTCTATGCCGGTGCGCCCTGGCTGAAAGGGGTCAGTTTTGAAGCGGTGGGCCGTCCGGCACTCTATGGCGCCTGGCTGGAAAAACAGTAACCGGAGGTGAGGATGCGTCATTATCTGCTGCAACGCGCTGGCCTGGGTGTATTGGTCCTGTGGGCCGCGTTTACCCTGTCGTTTGTGCTGCTGCAGGTGCTGCCAGGCGATGCGGTCCTGATCAAATTTCAGAATCCGGATCTCGGCCTGAGTCCGCAGCAGATTGCTGAGATGCGTCAGGCCTATGGCGCGGACAGCCCGCTGTGGCAGCAATATCTGCACACGCTGGTGGCGATACTGCACGGCGACTTCGGCTATTCGGTGCAGGCGGGCGTGCCGGTCAGTGAACTGCTGACCAGCAATCTGCCTGGCACGCTGCGACTGGCCCTGTGCGGCTTTTTGCTGGCGACACTGCTGGCATTCGTGCTGGCGACACTGTCGCGGCTGCCTGCCCTGCGCGGCCTGCGTAATCTGCTGCAGTCACTGCCCGCGCTGTTTATCTCAGTGCCGACCTTCTGGCTCGGCATAGCCCTGATTCAGCTCTTCTCATTCCAGCTGCGCTGGATCCCGGTAATCAATCCCTCACCGTGGCAGGGACTGATTCTGCCCATTATTACGGTCGCCGTTCCGATCTCAGCGCCGCTGGCTCAGATTCTGTTGCGCAGCATCGATGAGGTTTCAACCCGGCCTTTTGTGGCGGTGGCGCGCGCCAAAGGAGCCAGCGAGCACTATGTGCTGTGGCGGCACATCCTGCGCAACGCCATGCTGCCGGTGCTCACCGTGGCGGGACTGCTGCTGGGAGAACTGATTGCCGGTGCGCTGATTACCGAAACGGTGTTTGGCCTGGGCGGTCTGGGACAGCTGACGCAGCAGGCGGTGAACAATCAGGATGTGGCGGTATTGCAGGCGGTGGTGATGATCTCCGCGCTGGGTTTTGTGGTGATCAACCTGCTGGTGGATCTGCTGATGCCGCTCTTTGACCCGCGCTTACAGCTGTTACGAGGTGCAACATGAGTCTGGTTGATTACGCTGCTGCGCGGCAACCCGTGGCGGCAAAGAGGCGCACTTTACAGTTCTCGCCGGGCCTGTGGCTCGCCGTTTCAGTCATGCTGCTGGCCGTACTGGCAGCCCTGTTCCCGGCCCTCTTTACCCAGGCCAGCCCGATTGAAGGAATTGCGGGTGCACAGCGACTCGCTCCGCAGGCCGGACACTGGCTCGGCACCGATCAGCTCGGCCGCGATCTTTTTGCCCGCATCGTTTACGGCGCGTCCCATTCGCTCTCCGCCGCCGTCATGGCGGTGGCGATCGGACTGCTGGCAGGTACCGCGCTGGGTCTGGTGGCAGGGGCTATCGGTGGCAAAACTGAATCAATTGTGATGCGCGCAGTGGATGTCCTGCTGGCGATTCCGGCGCTGCTGCTCTCTCTGAGCGTGCTGATTTTACTCGGTTTCGGCACCCTGAATGCCGCATTAGCAGTGGGCATTGCCTCCATCGCCAGCTTCGCCCGACTGGCACGCGCCGAAGTGGTGCGCATCCGTCACAGTGAGTATGTCGAAGCGGCTTACGGCAGCGGCGGCCGCTTTTTCAGCGTGTTGTGGCGTCACATTCTTCCCAATGCGCTGACGCCGGTGATCGCCTATGCCGCCCTGCAATTTGGTCAGGCGATTCTGGCGCTGTCGACTCTGAGCTTCCTCGGCTACGGCACCCCACCGCCGGTGCCGGAATGGGGTCTGTTAATCGCTGAAGGGCGTAATTATCTGGCTACCGCCTGGTGGCTGACCACTTTTCCTGGTGTGGTGGTAGTCGCTGTGGTGCTTGCAGCCAACCGTATCAGCCAGCAACTTTCAGGAGGACGCCGATGAGCGCTCAGCCGTTACTCGCGGTCAACAATCTGACGCTAAGCTATCGCAGCGGCAACCGTTGGCAGCCGGTGGTACATAACGTCAGCTTCGAGCTGCAGCCCGGTGAGATGGTGGCGCTGGTCGGGGAGTCCGGCTCCGGTAAAACCACCACCGCACAGGCGATAATGGGTCTGATGGCGGAAAATGGCCGCCGAGAAGGGGGCGAAATCCTGCTCAACGGCGTGGATATCAGTCAGTGGTCGCAAAAGCGCTTCGATACCCTGCGCGGGGCGCGCATCAGTCTGGTGCCGCAGGATCCCGGTAATTCACTGAACCCGGTGAAAACGGTCGGCGAACAGGTGGAAGAGATCCTGCGACTGCACCTGAAATTACCGTCAGCGCAGCGCCAGCAGCGGGTGGTTGACCTGCTGACTCGCGTCGGCCTCAGTCATCCGGAACAACGGGTTAAGCAGTATCCGCATCAGCTGTCGGGCGGCATGAAGCAGCGGGTATTGATCGCCATTGCTCTCGCCCTGCAGCCGGAGATCATTATTGCGGATGAGCCGACCAGCGCGCTGGATGTCACGGTGCAAAAGCGCATTCTCGATCTGCTGGACAACCTGCGGCAGGAATCCCGCACCGCCGTGCTGTTTGTCACCCACGACCTGGCGCTGGCGGCGCAACGCGCAGATCGTATTATCGTGTTTCGTCACGGCGAGATTCAGGAATCGGGCCGCACTGAACAGGTTATCAGCGCGCCTGCTCATCCTTATACCCGTCAGTTACTGAATGATGCGGCACCACAGCGACCCGCCAGAGTTAAATCTGCAACCGCCCGTTTTTCTGCCCCCGCCATCCGGGCAACCGGCGTGATGAAAAGCTTTTCGCTGGGCAAACAGCAGCGTTTGCAGGCGCTGAACCAGGTCAGCTTTCAGGTGGCGCGCGGCACTACGCATGCACTGGTAGGCGAATCCGGCTCAGGCAAAACCACGCTGGCGCGCATCGTTATGGGTTTTGAAACCGCAGACAGCGGCGAGGCGACGCTGGATGGCATCGTGGTCAACGGATTACGCGGCGAGGCGCTGCGTCAGCTGCGGCGGAAGATCCAGTTTGTCTATCAGAACCCTTTTGCCTCTCTCGATCCGCGTCAGACGCTATATGCAATTATTGAAGAGCCACTGCGTAATTTTGAGCGGCTGAGCCGCAGTCAGCGCCGTGAGCGCGTAGAAGCGATGACCACGCGGGTGGCGCTGCCGCTCTCTCTTCTGTCACGTCATCCTCACGAACTTTCCGGCGGTCAGCGGCAGCGTGTGGCTCTTGCCCGGGCACTGATCTGCAAGCCGGAGATTCTGGTACTGGATGAGGCAACCTCGGCGCTGGATGTCACGGTGCAGGCGCAAATCCTCGACCTGTTACAGCAGCTCCAGGCCGAACTGGGTCTGACCTATCTGTTTATCACGCACGACCTGGCGACGGTGCGGCAGATTGCCGACAGCGTCACGGTGTTAAAAGCGGGCGAAGTCGCAGAGCAAGGTGACGTTGTCACGATTTTCAGTGCGCCACAGCATCCTTATACCCGGGAATTAATGGCTGCCATTCCTCCGCTTATTCCCTTAACCCACAAGGAGTCAGCATGAGCCGACGTCTCGGATTTTTTACCCGGCTGCTGGATAAGGTGCCGGCGAAACAGCGCTATCAGCTGGCCACCGAACAGATTCAGCATGCCGAACGCTGCGGATTTGATAATGCGTGGATTGCCCAGCACCATTTTCATCAGGATGAGGGGGGTCTGCCGTCGCCGCTGCTCTTCCTGGCGCATGTCGCCGCGCAGACCCGCACCATCCGGCTCGGCACCGCCATCATCACCCTGCCAATGGAAAATGCGCTGCGGGTGGCTGAAGATGCCGCAGTACTGGATCTGCTGGCAGATGGGCGGCTGGAGATCGGGCTGGGCTCCGGTGGCACGCCGGATTCGTTTTTGCCGTTTGGTCTGACCTTTGCCGAGCGCGGTGCCGCTTTTGCCGACCATCTGCATACGCTGCTCAGCGCCTGGCGCGGGGATTCACTGGGGCATCCTGATAATCATCTCTATCCCGCCGCGCCGCAGCTTGCCGGACGGGTGTGGATCGCCACCTTCTCGGTTGAGGGCGCAATCCGTGCCGCTCAGGGCGGCCATGGCCTGATGTTGTCCCGCACCCAGCCGCGCCCGGCGGGCCAGCCTGAGCTGCCGCTGGATGCATTGCAGAATCCGCTGATCGATGCCTATCTTGCGGCACTTCCTGCGGGAACCACTCCGCGCATCCTCGCCTCCCGTACCGCATTCGTGGCCGATTCTGACCGCTATGCCCGTCAGGTAGCTGAACCGGGAATTCGTCAGCAGGCTGCGCAGTATCGTGGCGAATTACGCGGTGAACGCTTTGATGACCTGCTGGCGCAGTTTGATGCCCATGTTGGCGGCATCGATCAGGTGCAGCACTCGCTGGCGCAGGACAGCGCACTGGCGCGCGTCACCGACATCTCATTCCAGGTGCATTCGGTTGAGCCTTCGCATGCCGACACGCTGCGCTCGATTGAACTGATTGCCCAACATCTTGCGCCCGCGCTTCGTGCCGCTGGCAAACCTCACAGGAGAATTTCATGAATCAACCTGACGATTTGATCGCCACACTGGCAGATATCGATCCCGATTCCGAACTGGCCCATGCGCGCCAGACACGTCACGCCGCCACACAACATGCTCAGGGTAGCTACACCCTGTTGTTTAGCCAGGGTGATGAAGATTTTCCGCTGGCGGAGCGCCGTCTGCTGGCCGCACAGGTTGCCGGCTGGCATGCACAACCCGGCCTGCAGGCGCACTACCAGCCACAGGAGAGTCTGGCCGGGAGTGATCGGATCAACGCGGCACAGGCTTTTGCCCATCGCCTGACCTTTGAGCCGGTTACTGCTGCTCCCGCACATCTGGAGGCTTTGAAACAGACGGGCTGGAGCCTGCGCGGCATTGTCACACTGGCACAGCTGGTGGCATTTGTCAGTTTTCAGAGCCGGTTGCTGGCGGGTCTGCGCAGCTTACAGGGCGATGAGGCGTCGGGTGAGGTTGCCCCGGTAGTCGCCGGTCACTGGCACGAGGCCTTACATACCGCCAGCGGCAAAACTGCCCTGACCGCGTTTACGCAACAGGAACTCGGCTGGGAGCCCTGGCTGCCGGCAAAACCGCTGTCGGAATTCAGCGAGGAAGAGCAGGCGACTCTGGCAAAATTCGGTCATACCGACTCCGACTATTTTCGCCTGCTGGCGCGCAATCTGCCGTTGCTGGAGCAGCGTACCCTGACCGATAAAGGCATTTTTTATACCGCAGGAGGGCTGCCACGCGCCGAGCGCGAACTGGCTGCCACCGTGGTGAGTAAGGTCAACGGCTGCATTTACTGCGCCTCAGTCCATGCGCGTAAAGCCAGCCAACTCTCAAAGCAGGATGAAGCGGTACAGAAGCTGCTGAATGTTGCACCCGGCGCGGTGTTATCTCACGGACACACCGCGCGCTGGCAGGCGATCATCGAATTCTCAGCAGCGCTGTCGCTGACCCCTGCCCAGCCGACACAGTCGCAGCTCTCTGCACTGCGTGAACAGGGTCTGGATACGCTCGCCCTGCTCGATCTGATTCAATCAACCGCCTTTTTTGCCTGGGCTAATCGCCTGATGCTGACGCTGGGCGAACCTTTTCTGCCGGAACAACAGGGATAATCATGACTTTGCCTTTAACCGACCAACTGGTGCAGTGGCGTCGCGAACTGCATCAGCATCCGGAACTTTCGAATCATGAATTTGCCACCACGGAACGTATTACCCGCTGGCTGGAGCAGGCCGGAATCCGGCTGTTGCCGCTGGGGCTGAAAACCGGCGTCGTGGCTGAAATCGGTCATGGCGAACCCCTGATCGCCCTGCGCGCGGATATCGATGCATTACCGATTGAAGAAACCACCGAGCGCCCATGGCGATCACAGCAGCCGGGCGTGATGCACGCCTGTGGTCACGACGTTCACAGCGCCGTGATGCTCGGCGTGGCGTTGCAGCTGAAACAGCAGGAAGACACGCTGCAAGGCCGGGTACGGATTCTGTTTCAGCCCGCTGAAGAGACCTTTAATGGCGCACGTCAGCTGATTGATGCCGGTGCGCTGGAAGGCGTTCAGGCGATATTCGGCCTGCACAACGCGCCCGACCTGCCGCTGGGCACGCTGCGTAGTCGGGCGGGTGCGTTTTATGCCAACGTAGACCGCTTTGTTATCCGCATTGAGGGCAAAGGCGCCCATGCCGCACGACCGCAGGAGGGCATCGATTCGATTGTGATTGCCAGCCATATCGTAACGGCTCTGCAGACCCTGCCGAGCCGGGTGTTCAGCTCGCTGGAAACGGTGGTGCTGAGCGTGACGCGCTTTACCGCCGGTAATACCTGGAACGTGCTGCCACAAAGCGTTGAGCTGGAGGGCACCGTGCGCACCCACAACGGCGAAATCCGGGCGCAGATCCCGCACCGCATGCGATCCCTGATTCAGGGTATTGCCGCCGGGTTTGGTGCGACCGCCGAACTGGAGTGGACTGAAGGACCGCCGGCCCTGATTAACACGCCAGGCTGGGTGGATGTTGCTCTGGACGTTGCCCAACAGAGTGGCTATCTCGCGGAGCACGCTGAGTCGCCGCAGATGGGCGGAGAAGATTTTGCCTTCTATCTGCAGCAGGTGCCGGGGGCGTTTGTCAGCATCGGCAGTGCCAGCGAGTTTGGTCTGCATCACGCCGCCTTCGATCCTGATGAAGCGTTAATTGGCCCGGCGGTGGACTACTTCACGCAGCTGGTGCCGCGCGCGTTGCAGATTGTGGCGGCGCAATGACGAAAAAAAGGAGTGCTGCTATGTCAGTTCAGGTTCCACAACCGATTCTTGATCATGCTGTGATTAACGTGGCCGACCAGCTCGACAGCGCCAGCGCGCGCTTCCGAAGGCTCGGCTTTCAGCTCACTGAACGGGGTCATCACTCTCTGGGATCGAGTAATCACCTGGCTATTTTTGGTGA
This sequence comes from Pantoea sp. OVA07A, assembly GCF_019969975.1. Lineage (NCBI taxonomy): Bacteria > Pseudomonadati > Pseudomonadota > Gammaproteobacteria > Enterobacterales > Erwiniaceae > Pantoea > Pantoea sp. OVA07A. The sequence goes on from NZ_JAHXYM010000003.1 coordinate 333,622, forward strand.
GAACTACCTGGAACTGCTGGGCTATGAGACGGGCAAAGGGAGCCAGCGCGCCGATCTCTGGCAATCGCCGCTGGGATTGAGCGGTCTGGTGTGGAAAAGCAGCGATGCAGAGAGTGAGTTTCAGCATCTGCAACGGCAGGATCTGGATGGCGATCCGCCAGCGGCTTTTCATCGTCCGGTTACCCTGCCCGACGGTTCGGTGAGTGAAGCGCACTTTAGGACCGTACGGATTCGCCCTTCGCTGGTACCCAATGGCCGCAGCTTTTTTTGCCAGCATCTGACGCCCGAAGCGGTATGGCAGCCGGCATGGCAGCGTCACCCCAATGGCGTGCGTAATATCAGTGAGTTTGTGATTGTCGCGCAGGATCCGGCGCTTTCAGCGCTGGTCTATAGCCGCCTGTTTGGGGCCGCTAAAGTGCTCGCCTGTCCCGAAGGCGCCTTTGTCCTGCGCGCGGGTGCTGCCACGGTTCGTTTTGCTTCGGCAGACTATGCGCAGCAGCGATTTGGCCCGCTGCCGGAAGACTATGATGGCAGCGCCCGGATGGTCGCGCTGGGTTTTGAGACGGAGGATCTCGGCCTGGTTAAACGCGCGCTGGTGACGGGTGAAATTGCCTTTCATGAGCAGCCCGAGGCGATTGTGGTGGAGTCTTCAGAAGGTTTTAACCTGGCACTGCGGTTTACCTGAGTACAGATTCAGGAGGGGATGAAAAACGCCTCAAGTGAGGCGTTTCTTCAGAGCACGGACCGATAAAATATAAAGACTTATCGAATCTTAATAGTCCATCGCAGCACGCTTAAATCAGAAAAACAGAGATGGCGACAGGCCAAACCGGGCGCATAATGCCCGGATATGCGACACAGTCAACTGACGTTCGCCGCTGAGGATTCGGCTAACCAGCGATTTTTTACCGATCTCATTTTCGAAGTCGCTCAGGCTAAGATTGTGTTGCTCAATAAGCACGCGCAGAATGCCGGGGCCTGTGCTGATTTCATTTTGACGTGCATTAAATTCGGCCAGCTCCGGATCTTTATCTTCATAGTGAGCAATGCGCGCGCAAAGCAGGTCAACCAGCGGATTATCCGGCTCATGTTCAATCAGATATTCGACCAGTTTCAGTGCTTCTTCATAATCCTCGCGCTGGCTGCTGCCAGCCAGCAGCGGTACCGCTTCAGCGAGCTCATTTGACAGCCTGATAGCTTCAGTATTCATTCGGTAACCTCCCGATATTTTTAACAAGCTTGTCGTACTCAGCGTGCGTGCAGATATGCTTAATAAAGATTTTACTTCGCTCAAAATCCGCGAAGAACATCACGCGCAACTGGTTGCCACTCACGTCGATGACCCACCATTTAGCACGATATTTCATACGATCAAGGCTTGCATAAAGCGCTTTAAGATCGTCAGGACCACTGAAATCGCCTTGCCTGAGATGGCGATAAAGCAGATTAAGTGCGGCCGCTGCATTAGGATATTTTCTGGCCGCCTCATCAAACGGCACACGTGAAATAACATGCATTCCATTGGCTCCTGACTGTTTCCATTATGGAAACCATCCTGTCACAATCCAGCCATGTTGACAAGATGGAAACGTGTTAAATTTGCGTACTCAGTAGAGAAAATACGGCAAAAACTAATGTAAAACGGTGATTAAGGCATAATCGGCACGTGGTTTGGGTGACCGGTTATCTCTGGTAATAACCAAAAGGTAAGAGCAATATTGTGATCTGATGTCTGCTAACAACACTGCCTATGCAATGAAGACTTATTCACCACAAGTTTCGCCAACTGAGGTGATATAAATAATTGCACTCTGATTTGAAATAAAAAAACGCCTCAACTGAGGCGTTTTTCACAGGCTTTACAACGACACAAATCAGAAGGTGTAGCTGGCAGTCACTGAGAAATTACGCGGTTCGCCGTAGACTACGGAGCTGGCCACGTTGGTGTCATACTCTTTGTCGAACAGGTTATTGAGGTTGCCCTGCAGCGACAGATTTTTGTTCACCTGATAACGGGCGAAGAGATCAACCCGCGCATAGCTGCCCTGGCGGGCACGCCAGGTGCCATTGCCTTCCGGGCCACCGACGTCATTCCAGATATGTGTCTGCCAGTTCACACCGCCACCCAGCGTCAGCTGCTGCAATGTCGGCAGGCGATAACTGCTGAACAGGTTAAAGCTGGTCTGCGGCAGTTGCGGGTTAAAGGTGCTGCCATCGCGGTTTTCCGCAATGTAGCGCGTGCCGCCCAGGGTCATCTGCCAGTTGTCGGTCAATGCGCCGTTGACTTCAAACTCCACGCCACGACTCACCACGCCTTTACGGCCAATGTACGCGACATCACCTGACCCCTGAACCGTCTGAGTGGTTGCTTCACCGACATTATCCAGCTCGGTGCGGAACACCGAAATCGAGGTGGTGAAGCGACTGTCCATCCAGTCAGATTTCAGGCCTGCCTCGTAGTTTTTACCGATGATCGGCGACAGGTAATCGCTGTTTCGGTCGCGATAGTCCTGTGGCTGGAACACCGAGGTATAGCTGGCGTAAGCCGACCAGTTTTCAGCGAAGTCATAAATCAATCCGCCGTAAGGGGTGGTGTTATTTTCTTCCATTTCACCACCAGGCGTTTCACGGTTCCAGTTAGTGTAACGGGCACCGATAATCAGGTGCAGCGGATCGGCGAGCGACAGACGGGTCGCCATATAAGTCGATTTCTGGCGAACCAGTTGGGTATCGCTGGCTGGCAGACGCGGCGTCCAGGCTGATTCCGGATACTGACCGTTAAACTCGTTGTAGTTGCCCAGCGACTCCGATGAGATATTCTCAAAGGTACTGAAGTACTTGTTATCCTGGCGGGTGTAATTGACGCCGACCATCAGCTCATGCTGACGACCCAGCAGTTCATAAGGACCGCTGGCGAAGGCATCAACGGCATCCACTTTGCGTTTACCGGTGTTGTAACCAGTCCCGCCTACCACCGGATAGTTGGCATAGGAAGAGACGCCCGCCCCGGTGTTACGATCGAAATAGCCATCAAGATAGATCTGCTTACTGTCGAGGCGCATCTCGTTGTGCGCGCCGTTCAGTGTGATGTTCCAGCCGTTGTCGAAGTCCTGTTTCAGGTTCACAAAGACTTTACGGTTCTCTTTATCGTTGTAGGCCCAGTCAGGTGCGGTGTTGTAGCCGCGTCGGGTATGTATCTGCGTGCCGTCTGTGTACCAGCGCGGTGCGCCACCCCACATAGTGGAATCCGTATTGACCTGGCTGAATTCATAGCCGACCGAAAGCGTGGCAGAGTCGGTCAGGTCAGCGTCAACCACGCCATAGATAAACTGTTTTTTGGCGCCGTAGCGCTCTATGAAGCTGTTGTTATCCTGCCAGCCCGCGATCAGCCGGCCACGAACATTGCCGGAGTCACTGAGCGGAGCCGAGAGATCGGCCACGTAACGCTGCTTATTCCAGCTGCCGTAACTGGCGGAGACAGTGCCGCCGAACTCTTTGCTGTCGGCGTGTTTGCGCACCATATTGATGGCAGCTGATGGATTGCCCGGTCCGGTTAACAGACCGGTCGCTCCGCGCACCACTTCAACGCGCTCATACATTGCCATATCGGTCTGCGCATCGCCCAGGTTCCAGCGAACGGCAAAGGCAGTAGGAATACCATCGACCATGTAGTTGTCGATCATAAAGCCGCGCGCATAGTAGTTGGTGCGATCCATATCACCACTGATACCGCGAATACCGGTGGTATTTGCGAGCACATCATTCAGCGACTGGAGTTGCTGATCGGCCATACGCTGCTTACTGACGATGCTGACTGACTGCGGGACATCACGTACGGTGCCCAGCATTTTAGTGCCCGCACGGGTAACCGGTACGCTGTAATCAGTGGCGGGCGAAGCGGCTACGGCATCATCGGCTGACGCGCTGACCGTCATAGTCTGGTTATCGCTGGCAGCGGGTGCGCCGGTCTCTGCGGCATGAGCAGCGTTATGCGCCAGCGACGAGGCGACGATGACAGCCAGCAAGGAGAAGCGGAATGGACGTTGCAGAGCAGAAGTGTCCGTTGCCCTGGGGTGTTGAAGATCGAAAGCGTTCATTAATTCCTCAATTATCTTTATGTTTTTATGCTGCCACTGTCACGACCATGCTTCCTGCGGACATCGCTGCCCTGCTTATGGTTTGAGGAACCAGAAACCTTTCCCTGAGCGCCTGCGCGCGGGTGTGATGAACTTCTAAAACAAATGAGAAATATACGCATTGCGATTATCATTGCAAGATTTTGTTAGCAAACAATACGAATTTTTTCAGGGAATTGTCTGCGTGTGAAAGACGGCTGGAAGATGATAAAGACAGGGAGGCGTTTATAGGGTCAGCACGCCTGCTGACTTGTCAGAGCAACAGGGCTGCTGCATCATTATTTGTTAAAGATAAAATCCTGTAATGGCCGTTCATTGAACTGTAGTTGTTACTCCTGATGCCACAATATCTGCCTTAAATCTTTTATCACCTTATTTAACACCAGATATTGCAGGAATTCGTACGTGCGCAAAATTTCAACTCTTAAAGCGCTGATAACGACCACCGTTTTCAGTGTTTTTTCAGTCCACTCCGCCACACTTGTAGAGAGCGTGAGTGCGGGCTGGGATAATTTCAGTGATAAAGTCGCCACAACCTGGCAGCAGCCTGAAGGTTACGACTTTTATCTGCCCGCGATTACCTGGCACAACCGTGCCACTTACGATCGTGAACACATCAATAAATATAATGAAAGACCCTGGGGCGCGGGCGGAGGTATCTCCCGCTACGATGAAAAAGGGAACTGGAACGGCATCTACTTAATGGCGTTTAAGGACTCCTTTAATAAATGGGAACCCTTTGGTGGCTATGGCTGGGTGGCAACCTGGCGTCCGCTGGCCGACCAGAATTTTCACTGGGGTGCGGGTTACACGGCGGGCTTTACCGCACGGCACAACTGGGATTATATTCCGGTGCCTGCGCTACTGCCGCTGGCCTCTGTCGGCTATGGCGATCTCGATTTCCAGATGACCTATATTCCCGGCACCCATAACAACGGTAACGTCTATTTTGCCTGGCTGCGCTACCACTTCTGACAGTTGCCGATATAAGCGTTAGCGTGACATCGCCATGAGCGAGAGATCGTCCAGCGTGAGGGTTTCGCCATCATAGCGATGACGCAGCAGATGGTAGCTTTCGCATTCAATAATCTGCTCAACCGCGTCCGAAAAGATAGTCATGGCGCTGCGCATCTGGCTCAGATAGTCATGGGTGTCATAGACCCGATCGATTCCTTCCAGCGCATGGTTCATGATTTTTCGGGCGACGTCATTAGGCGTGTCGAGCGCTGAGAGTTTTGAACGTGCAGTCCTGCGCAGATCGCGCGGGGTAAACGCCTCCAGTCCCAGCCCACGGGGAGCGCGGATCATCCGGCGAAGTGCCTGATTCAGCGCGCCTTTTGACAGCGGCTGTTGCGGATCGCGTGGCGCGGGCACCAGCCAGGGTGAGGCCGGATCGGCGGCGCGCAGCAGTGCTTCGATGCACTGACGCATCAGCGGTGAAATGGGCAGCACATGCTCCCGCTGCGATTTATTGCGCGTACCCTGCATCCACAATCCTAATTGCAGATCGAACTCCGCTTTCTGCGCCTGCACAATTTCATCCGGCCGCCGGGCGCTGACCAGGCATAAACGCAGCGCCCAGCGCGCCTGTTCCGAGAGTGCCCAGTTATCCAGCCCGTGCCAGAACACCCAGATTTCTGCATCGGTAAGTTGCCGACTGCGCGGCGGCGTAGCGCGACCCGCGACATCACGCTTTTTCATTGAAGCGATGGGTGAATGATCGAGATAGCCCTGCATCTCTGCCCAGGCGAGAAATTGTTTGGTCAGCGCGAACACCCGCCGCGCCTCCTCTTTTTTACCGTCGGCGATCAGAATGTTATAGAGCCGGTTAAGGCGTAAGCGGTTCAGCGTTTTGAGTGGCTGCGAACCGATGTTCGGCAGGACATGTTTCAGCAATGAGGAGATGGCGATCTCAGGACGCCGCCGACTGATCAGCAGCGAGAGTTTTACCCAGACCTTCATCACCTGCTCTACCGAGCCTTCATCGCCAAAATTATCCAGCTCGCTGAGTGAAGCCTTTTTAACCTGCTCCAGCCAGATCAGTACATGGCGGCCTACGTGGGCTGAACGCGCAGGGATCTGTGTCAGATCTGGGGTCACATTTATACCTGTTTGTCACTGCAGAGCGGGCCATTCTATCCATTGTTTATCTATGACTCCAGACCTAATAAGTCTGGAGTCACAAAGACGCGTTCTGATGAAATCTGAGGAAGTTTTCGGGTGATGACCAACAAGTAAAACTAACGTCACTTCTCCCTTCTGGTCACGGTTATGGCGAATAAATAGCCCATTGTTATGGAATGTAAAGGTGGCTTACCGCGATATACAATGATAACTATTATCATTATCATACGCATTTGCTTACATGCCTTAATACTTCAGGGAGATTTTCTAAGTGAATGTAACCATGCGTGTCCATAAGCGCCCTGTTGCGCTACTGCTGGCCGGTTTATTGAGTACCTCTGCTAACGGCGCTAATCAGGAAGAGACAGAAAAGCTGGCTGATGATGAGACGATGCTGGTCACTGCTGAACAGGAGCTGAAACAGCAGCCTGGCGTTTCGGTGATCACCTCGCAGGACATTGAGAAAAACCCACCGGTCAACGACCTTTCCGACATTATCCGTAAAATGCCAGGCGTTAACCTTACCGGCAATAGCGCCAACGGTGTACGCGGTAACAATCGTCAGATCGATATTCGCGGCATGGGGCCGGAAAATACGCTGATTCTGATTGATGGTGTGCCGACCACCTCGCGCAATTCGGTTCGTTATAGCTGGCGTGGCGAGCGCGATTCCCGCGGTGACTCAAACTGGGTACCACCAGAAATGGTTGAGCGGATTGAAGTGATTCGTGGACCGGCGGCAGCCCGTTACGGTTCCGGCGCGGCCGGTGGCGTAGTTAATATCATTACCAAACGCCCGACCAATGACTGGAGCGGATCGCTGTCGCTCTACACTAACCAGCCGGAAGATGATAAAGAAGGCGCAACCCGCCGCGCTAACTTTAACCTGAGTGGTCCGCTGGCGGGCGATGCTCTGACCATGCGGCTCTATGGCAACATCAACAAAACCGACAGCGATGCTTTCGACATTAACCAGTCGCACAATGGCTCCGGCGCCGCCGGTCGCGAAGGCGTTCGCAATAAAGACATCAATAGCGTGCTGTCGTGGAAGATTACGCCATTACAGGTGCTGGATTTCAGCTACGGATACAGCCGTCAGGGCAACATTTATACCGGTGATACCCAGTACAGCAACGGTGCCGGTAATGCCTTGATCGAATCTCTCGATGGTTCAGAAACCAACCGTCTGTATCGTCAGACCTGGGGCCTTGCGCATAATGGCATCTGGGACTGGGGACAATCTAAGCTCACCTTTAACTATGAAAAAACCAATAACACCCGCCTGAATGAAGGCACGGCGGGTGCGGGTGAAGGCCGGATCAACAGCAACACGTTCTCAACCAGTCGCTTTGAAAGTTACCGGGCCGGAGGTGAAGTCAGCTTCCCGCTGGAACTGCTGCGTGAGCAGACCGTTACGCTGGGAGCCGAGTGGAACCGTGATGAGCTGAACGATCCAAATTCAATGAACGGCACCAGTGCGCCTGGCGTATCCATCGACGGTGTCAGTGGTGATGCGGGCAGCCGCAACAGTAAAAACAGCGCAACGCTGAGCTCACTCTATTTTGAAGATAATATTGCTGCGACCGATAGCACTGAAGTCATCCCCGGTCTGCGTTTTGATTATCACGACACCTTTGGTGCGAACTGGAGTCCGTCGCTCAATATTTCTCAGGCTCTGGGAGAAAGTTTTACCCTGAAAGCGGGTATCGCCCGTGCGTTTAAAGCCCCTAACCTTTATCAGTCCAGCGAAGGCTATTTACTGGCGACGCGGGGGAATGGCTGTCCAATCAACGTTACCCGTGGCAGTTGCTATCTGCTGGGTAATGAAAATCTCGATCCTGAAGTCAGCGTAAATAAAGAGCTGGGTATCGAGTTCAGTCAGGATGGCTATATTGCGGGTATCACCTGGTTCCGCAATGACTATAAAAACAAAATCGTCTCCGGGACGGAGGTGCTGGGTTACGCCTCTAATGGTAACAATATCCTGCAATGGAGTAACGGCGGCAAAGCGGTAGTGGAAGGTCTGGAAGGCAATTTCACTATCCCGCTGGTCAGTGACGAGCTGGAGTGGCGGACTAACGCAACTTATATGATCGAGTCGAAGGATAAAAAGACCGGCAATCCGCTGTCGATTATTCCTGAATACACGATCAATACGATGCTGGACTGGCAGGTGACGCAGGATTTCTCCACTAATCTGAACTGGACGATGTATGGCCGTCAGAAACCACGCCAGTATGCGGAATCCCGCACAGAAAGCAATTCAATGTCGAATCGCGAAGTCGGCGCTTATTCAGTATTTGGGGTCAATTTTAATTATGACATCACCAAAAATCTGCGTGCCAATGCCGGGATTAATAACCTGCTGGATAAGCAGCTATATCGCGAAGCTGATGGTGCATCAACCTATAACGAACCGGGACGCGCTTATTATGCCGGGCTGACAATGTCCTTCTGATCTGCAGTAGCGCTTCCCGGTGGAAGCGCTGTTTTTTCGTCTTCGTCGAAAAACCTCCTGTTTACACTCCCCCCGATTTATCTTCTCAGTGCTAATCTCTGGCTGCCGCTTAACGAGCTGGGAAGTATCTGGCTCACGGGTATGGCATTAAATACTCACATTCCGTCTGGAAAGCGTAACGACAGGTAACTAATGTCGTGATTCCTGTATCCCGGCCAGCGAAACACCCCAGAGTGCGGCTATGCTCTGTCGGGTTCAACCTGCAACTATAACTAACTATCAGGATATTAAGTGATGAAAAAATTATCAGTTATCGTTATTGCTACCGGACTGTTTTTGTCGGTGAATTTACAGGCTAATGCCCAGGGCTGTCTTAAGGGAGCCGCAGTAGGCGGCGTCGCAGGTCATGTTGCTCATCATGGTGTGGCCGGTGCCGCAGCGGGCTGCGCAGTCGGTCATCATATGGCGAAGAAAAAACAGAAAGAGGCTGAGCAAAATCAGCAGTCTCAAAAATAAGCTGAGTTTGTAGCATCGATGTAAATCAGCCGATTACCGGGCAATGATAATGTCCGGTGATCGCTGAGTGATAACTATTCTGACTCTGTTGCATCGCTAAAGTATGGCGCATTAAGGGCGGCCGGTTATGGTAATTATGTTTATTTGAACTCGATGTGTTTAAAGGTGCAGTGATTTAGATGAGTGACCAGAAATTTGAATAAGGTACGCATATTTTTAATTCAGACAGTGGAAAACGTCTTTTGAAAAAACGTCCTTTATCGACCCAGCCGCACAATGCCATGCCATCTTCATATTCAATTACCACCATTATTCTTCTTCTTTTTCTTCGCCGAACAATGGTGCCCACTTCAATCATGCGGATGCCTTAACCGCACTATTGCCGGTTACGTCATGGGTATCTGAAAGTATTGTTCTGACAATGAAGTCATTACTTTTTCTCAGATCTCCAATCGCTGGCTGGAGTTTTCCATATATCCGCATACCTTCCAGCATCATGAAAATGCTTTGAGCCATGACTCGCGCATCTTCATCCTGGCGAAATACCCGCTGATCCTGGCCTCTTTTTAAGATGTTCTCTATCTCGTTAATTAAATGGTTAAATTTAAAGGAAACTTTCCCTTTAACCTCTTCGTCTCCGGGTAAAAGCTCACTGGCTGCCGCAATAGTAAAGCACCCTTTCTCTCCGGCAGGAGCAGATGATAACTGAGCCACAAATTCGAGCGTTTCTCGCAATGCAGCTTCTGGCGACATTTCTGCATTTCGTTTCACTGTCCTTGAAATGCCTTCATCCATATATCGCTGCAAAGCAGCCAGGTAAATAGCACGCTTATCGGGATAAAGTTTATAGATGCTGGCACTTGCAAGACCTGATGCTTTCATAAGATCAGCCATAGATGTTGCCTGATATCCCTTCTGCCAGAAGCATTCAAGTGCGGTGTTGAGGAACGTCTCTGGATCGAATTCTCTGGGTCTGCCTGCTGATGCTTTCATGAGGTTCTCCTGTTTTGAAGATTGATTGTAGATCGATCAATCTACAATTAAAAGGCTTTATCTAAACCTTGTGTTAAAAGTCATGCTTTTTGCCTGGTAAAATTTAATGCTGAGTCAGTGGACTGGCACAGGTGAGTCATTGGCCGCCTTCTGGCGGCGGCAGGCAAATACTTATAATGGGATTACAGTCTGGACCTGATGCTGAAAAACGTAGGGATCTGATAGCAACTCATATTCTTCATCGTCCGGATAGGTAACGGCAATCTGATACTGTTCGCCTGCAAAGGCTTTGATGGCTTCTAAATCTTCCCAGTACGTCGCAAGGAAGAAATGCTCCCATTCGCCCTGCGTTTCTCTGCGTACATAGGCTCCCAGATTCCCTGGTGTCGCTTCTGAATGTTCAACACCAGTCTCCTGCAAGTGAGTTGCAAAACCTTCGGCGTGCCTGACCGGTACGCATCCGTGCCATGTTCTGACAATCATGTTGCTATCCTCATGTTGTTGAAGAGTTTAACCATAACATGACAATGCAGGAACACGGATTCGTTCTCTGGGGGTGTAAGATGGAATATTAATAAATTACTTACCGGCTAGTTGACCATAAACAGAGCGTCGGGCATACAAACAATCGCCCATTTTGACCATCATAAAGCTCATGCTTTTTGTCTTAAGAAAGACCGACGTGATAACCTTCGAACATACGATAATTTCGTCTGACGTTTGGTTTACCATGAGAACTAACCGGTTCAGGGAACTGCCGCTTATCAGCGCCAAATACTTAAGACTCAGGGAGAGAACTGCCAATGAATACCTATTCAACCCGCCGTTTCGCGCTGTTAATTACCGGAGTGCTTGGCTGCTTATTTACTTTTTTTGTGTGGCGCAATGAAATTGACCGTAATACCTTTCTGACTCAACCTGTGCTCGACGCATTATGGTGTGCCGTCCTGCCGCTGGGACTGGCTCTTTTTTTTATTATTAAAAAATGGGGTAAAGGTGAGGCTGTCAACGGCATAATGAATAACATCAAACTTTTCGCAGGGTCCGTTCTGCTGATGGCCTTTTTTAGCTATATGCTGCTGACCACGGTTATCTGGCTTCTTCCGGGCACCCTCAGCAAGTATACCGCTTATAGCGAGTTTTCGGGCGGCGGGCGTCACGACTGTTCGGGTGTTGAGGTTAACGACCCGGACCTGCAAAGACGGATAAAGGTCTGTGAACCCGTGGGCAATTATTTTGCCGGCGGAACGGTTCGCGTGACTAAACGAAGCAATGCGGCAGGCATGAGCATTGTTAACGCTAGAATCAAAGAGTAAACGTCATTACGCAGCTCGGGGCCTGAGTACCTTCAGGCCCACACATAAACAGCATGATTTCTTTATACAACAGCCGTCATTCTTTTGTTAAAATTCAGAACTCGACATCTTCCAGGCTGAAGATTTCAGTCTGATCATTGTAGAAAAAATTATGCCAGAATCACAATCACCATCGTGAGCAACACCCAGCCTATGGCGTGAATATCTTTATGCAGGATAGCCTGAGCCAGATAGCCGCCTACGCCGGGCAGCGTATAGGCGTTATTGCCCACGGTGATCGCTTCGGAGGCCACGAAAAAGAACCAGCCACCAGACATTGACATCATCATGTTCCAGATCAGCCCCGGAACGGCAAAAGGCACGTCCAGTTTCCAGAAACATTGCCATGCTGTCAGATGGAAACTGCGGGAAACCTCCACCAAATCCACAGGTACGGTGCGTAACGATTGATAGAAGCTAAAGGTCATGTTCCATGCCTGGCTGGTGAACAATGCGAAGATCGCCGCCAGCTCTACGCCCAGTACCTGTCCAGGAAACAGCGCAATAAAGAACGTCAAGGTAAAAGAGATTTAGCCTAGCACCGGAACGGATTGCAGAATATCGAGTGTGTATGAGTAAATCCCTCAAACATTTTTTTATACCCGCGCCATGGATTTATAAAAATTTTAGGCTGAAGTCAGCTGATGTATCTTTATTACAACGGCTTAATACTGTGAAGACTGAATCAATTCACCCAACTCCGGGATACTCGTTGGTGTTAAAACAATGTTTCAAGGCGACCAGGCCTGAAACATGACGGAGCAGAAATGAGAGCGCAGAAGCGATGTATGGGATATGTGGCCATCGTGGTTGATGACTATGATCGGGCAATTGAGTATTACACCGAAAAGCTGGGTTTTACCCTTGTTGAGGATACACCGCAGCCAGGTAAACGCTGGGTTGTAGTTACACCTGACCCTGAAAGCGACTGCAATCTTCTTCTGGCTCGCGCTTCAAATGACAGACAGGAAGGTTTTATCGGCAATCAGTGCGGCGGAAGAGTATTCCTTTTTCTGCAGACGGATGACTTCTGGCGAGACTACAAAGCCATGAAATCGAAAGGCGTTACATTCTCCCAGGAGCCTCGTGAAGAGGAGTACGGAACCGTGGTGGTTTTTGAAGATCTGTACGGCAACCGCTGGGACCTTTATCAGAACAGGCAGAATTAAACACCAAAGCCAGTTGTGTATCAGGCATTCAGATGAACAATCAAAGCACGAACCCTGCAGGGATATTTCAGATCAGCGGGGAGTTTTTTGCAGCATCCCCTGAGCACTCTGCTGTCAGTTAAGCGCTCGCAAGCAACAGAGCGCCGTGTGATAGCAGACTTACTTTCCTCACCAGCTATAACCTTCAGATCCGCCAATCAGTTTCGCTAATCCAGCGATCTATCCGATATTTTTAGCTGCGCCCTGGCATTATAAAAACGACGATAGGATAAATAGACAGCAATGATCGTTGACAGACTGGCAGTTCCTATCAGCATAAACGTAACCATAATCTGATACTTAATCGCCTTGAGCGGATCTATTCCGGCGAAAATCAGTCCGGACATCATCCCTGGCAGGCTGACCAGTCCGACGGTTTTGGCAGCGTCCACCGTCGGCATCATAGCTGTACGAATGCTGTCGGCAATGATGCGGCCCGATGCCAGCTTCACCGATGCGCCAAGGCTCAGCATCTCCATAATTTTCTGCTGGTTGTCGCTGAAGCGCTGGTTCAGGTTGCTGTAACAGAGCCCTACTGCGACCATGGCATTACCGGCGATCATGCCCGTGATGGGGATGACCTGCATCGGAACAAACGCTATCGCCCCGCTCAGCACCAGAATCGTTAGCGTGATAACGGTGCCACTAAAAATAGCGACAAACGATATCGTAAAGGCGTTATCAATATTTCGTCCGCGTTTACGGGCGTTGATCGCGGCATTAACGCAGATAAACAGCACCATCAATACCGTGAGCCAGCTGTTATTAACATCGAAGATCGACTTTAATACAAAGCCGACAATGACCAGCTGAATTATCGCCCGGGATACACTCCAGAGAATATCTTTGCTCATGCCGAGCTTTTCTTTCTGGCTGATAAGCAGCGCTATAGCCACCAGCGTCAGTGACAGTAACAGCGAGGTGTCACTGATATTATGCTGATTCACGCTTATTCTCCTTTTCTGGCGGCTCAAGCCGAAGCACCTGCTCAGCCTGCTGGATATCGTTAACGTCATGGCTAATCCGCACCACGGCTACCTTTTCTTCAGCTGCGATCCGGTTAATCAGTGAAAGTACTGATAGTCTTTTCTCTTCATCAAGGGCGCTGGTGACTTCATCCAGCAACAGCACCTCAGGCATAAACTGCAGATTGCGCAGTAGTCCGACACGCTGTTTTTCTCCGCCTGAAAGTTGTTCAACAGGTTTATTCAGCACATCCCCTGAGAGATTTACGCTTTCCAGCGCAGCAACAAGTTTGTCCCGCTGAGGTTTCTGACGGCGAATCTGCCATGGCAGCGCCAGGTTGTCATATACCGTCTGACCAAACAGTTGCGGCGTCTGAAAACAGTACGAGACCTGCTGGCGATAGGCCTCTGCTCTCAGCGTGGTGATATCACTGTTCCTGAAGAAAAGTTGCCCGGAGGTGGGGGTAATCAGCGAAGCAAGGATTTTGAGGAAGGTACTTTTTCCGCTTCCGGATGGGCCGGTCAGCAAGACGCAATCACCCTGATATAACTGCAGGGAGACCGGTTTCAGTAGCTGACGATCCCCGACTGAAAAAGCGACGTCCTGCACATCCAGCAGGAGTGAAACTCTGTCCATATTTACGCCTCAGGACCTGACAAATTGAGTGTTGTCAGTATCAAAAAAAGCAGGAGTTACCCTTCACAGTCAGATTACCGGTACTGCATGTTGCAGCGCGATCGCACTGCTGTCGTGGGCGCGGCAAATGTACATCAGACTATGAAATATAAGGCATTTAATTGCGGCTATGCATTTTCTGAGTAAAAAATAAATGTGTGAAGGTGTGCGCCAGCCAAAACTTAATACGATCCTGCGCGAGGAACGTGGCAGGTACCGGGTTTGGATCAGAGTGGCAGACCCGCTGCCACCCGACAATTATTTGTTTTCCCAGCTGGTTGAAACCGGGTTGGTTACGGTGTTTTTTTCCTGAGTATAGGTGCCGTTCTGCTGCGCAATGGCTTCACCCGTGTCCACAATGGCATTCTGAATAAAGACGTTCTGCCCGTCCCCCCTGACAAAGGTTAACTGATGAAAAGCGGTTTTATTGCCCCAGTCAGCAGAAGGCAGAGAGATAAAACGCACGGTGAAAGTTTCATCATCAAACTTGCCCTGCATAACGTAAACGCCGTAGTGGTTTTCGCCCTGAGAAATGATTTTATAGGTACCGTTGTCGTAATAATAAATCTCCGCATCCGGAAACGGCTTTTTGTCATACATTTTTCGGTAGTGCAGCACCTGTTTGATGGTGGGCTGGCCGAAGCTGACGGTGAGGTTTTTACCATCTGCCGACGTCGTCAGACCTTCAGCGTGAACACTGCTCATCAGCATTAACAGACTTGTAGCGGCCATTGCGGTTGCTTTCACTCTCTTTCTCCTCAGCGGATTATGGGGACAACAAGCGTATAAGACCCCAGAACTTACACGGTGGTGAGTATCTGTTGAAGAGGCAGATAACACATTATTACACAATGTTATAATCACGCCCTGTAACCTGGCGACTTGAGCCGTAGTTGACCGGGTTGCCCGATATCGAAAGCGCTCGGATGCAGAAGGAAGCGGTTATCGCATTGAAAATAAAAAATAAACGCCAGGCTGACGTTTAAAGTTCGCCAGTGACGCTTAATGCCGCAACGCGGTGGAAAGCTGTTTAACTGCTTAAACGAATATCGGTCTGCTGCCGGCCGCTATAACAAAACGGCGCAGACCGATCTTTCGCTGGCAAATCCGGGCTGAATCCTGCTCTTTTACAGAAAATCAGGCACTAAGCGCAGACAGCCCAGGGCAAGGGGAACGTTTATTTCAGCGGTTCCGGCAGCGTTACGATCCACAACTCGCTGTCCGACTCCGGTTTCTTCAGCGGCTTCACGCCGATCGTCGTTGCAACCGGCTCACCCTCTACAGTAAGTTCCCCCTTTTCGTTCAGCCGATAATCCTTGCGCTTCTTACCTTCCACCGGATTTTGCATGACCGTTTTCACGCCGAAGTCATTGTCATTTGCGACCGCCAGGGTTTTACTGTCGATCAGCGCCAGTCCTTCGGCCTTCTCCTGCTGCCAGCCGAGTTGACGTAAATCGACCACCAGCGTTTTAGCTGCGAGCTTAATGCCTCGCTGCGCCAGCGCTTTCTCGTCGTCCGACTCCGGATACTCACCAGGCTTATCGAATGCGGCAAGATCGGTAGCCGCACTGAGATCCACCTTATAGATAAGGTTGCGCATCGCGTCGTTTTTATCGCTGCCTTGTTCAATCAAGAGAATATGCTGATTATCGAGCGCCACGATATCGCCAATTTTGGCGTCGCTGTTTTTACTATAAGCCTCGCTGTCGATAGGGTATCCATACATCGCGGTTTTACCGGTCGCCGGATCGAAGCTCACCAGCCGGGTAAAGCGCGCCTGCTTTTTACTTTTACCGTCGATATCCAGCGTACTCTGCACCGCGGCGATGATGCGCCCGTCCGGCATACGGGTAAGCCCTTCAAAACCACGATTAGGCTGACGCCACTTAAGAATATTAGGCAGTCCGCCCGCAATGGATTTTTCCCCTGCCATGGCCTGCGGCCCGTGAATCGCCAGAATCTTGCCGTGCTGATCAACGTTAATCAGAAACGGGCCATATTCGTCGCACAACCAGTACCCGCCCTTCCCGTCCGGCGTAATGCCTTCCGTATCCAGACCACGGTTATCGCCCTTCAGCACTTTCAGTGTGTCGCTTAACGCGACTTCATTGGTTGAGCCGATGACATCATCCTGTAGCGGCAATCCGTTAATATTGCCCTTGTCGTCATGCAGCGGTCGGGCATCCGTGGCTTCTGCTTTGCCGTTCTGCACCCGAATATTCATCAGCAGCGGAGCGAAGTCTGGCGTGACGAAAATTTTTGACTCATGTTTGCCCACATCGGGTGAGTCGGCATTCGGCCCACGATCGGTGACGGTCGCGAAGGTGAGCGCATCCCCCTGCTTACCGGTAAAAAGCAAACCGGAGCCGATTCCCACCGGCAAACCATCCGGAAACGCACTGGCGAACGCGCCGCTGTAGCTGACGCGCGCACCTTCCGGAAAACTGACGATATAGTGCTCAGCCTGAGGTTGCGCCGCAAGACCAGAAAAAGAGAGCACACAACTGATAATCAAAGAAATCGTTTTTATTTTCATAATATTAAAATCCATGAGGGAAAGCTGACAGCGTAAAGGCAATAAATGACAGGAAAATGATATTTGCGGTAAAAACGGACTGCTAACAGATTGATTTTTCCGCCGTTAGGGCGCCGGTTGATGAGGTGGTGAACGTAGAGTGTACGTTGCCTTGTGCACAACGCTGTCTCCTCAGTGCCAGGATCTGACATTGGCAGAAAAATGATTTTTATTCATCACCCTATTGCTATCATTATGCACTTCCGGATGTGAACCACAGATGAGAAAGCTTGCGGGCTACTTACTATCCAGATATTTGCTCTGAGGTGCTGAGTAACTCCCAGAGCAAGTTCGCATAATGAAATGTGAACCCACTCCGGGAGAATTTTCATAGGGTGAAACTGCGAACTGAACTGATGTTCTGGTTACAGTAAATCAAAGATAGGCTGTGGTATCTCTTCACCAGATCATCCCTGTATTTACCTGTGGTAAGTGTTCATCAATGTGTGATGTTTATTATTCAGGCGATTTTTCTATGCCGCTAGCCGAATTACTTATTCGCATCTGAAGACGAGAAATGTGTCCGGTGATATCTGCCGTTCTTTCTGCTAATCCCCGGATAGCACTGGCGATGACAGAAAACCCACGGCCATGTACACCTGCTCTCGCGGCTTCGATACTGGCGTTCAGTGAAATGAGTTTGATCTGCGCAGCAATAATCCCGTTTTCAGAGACGAGTTCGGCAATTTCTTTTGCGGTTTCGGCGGTCTGAATGTTTCGCCTGACTTCGCTTTCCTCATGTCGGCCACGGTCTTTACGGCCCTGAATATCAATAAGCGCGCCGACGGCACGCAAAGGGGTACCATCAGGTGCACGTTTAGTCTGCCCGCGGGCCTGAAACCACCGGTATTCACCACTTCGCAGTTTAAGACGATATTCAATATCAAAACCGGTTTTACCACTGAAGTCCATCAGGTGGTTGACGAAAGCATCGAGTGCGTTCTGTTTGTCATCCGGGTGAAGGCGTGATGCCCAGCTGTCCATCACATCAGGAAACTCTTCAATGGTTTCAAAACCCAGCAGCTTCCTGAACTGCGGTGACCACCAGAATACGTTGTCGGGATTCAGGGGATTTCCGCCAATAATATCCAGATCCCAGAGGCCGTCATTAAGCATTTCGCGCGAAAGGTCAAAACGGGTGGAGACAATATCAAACTTGCGGGACTGTGACGTTTCTTCTTCTGTATTCTCTATAACGGCAACCAGGCGCGGCGGCGTAAATTCACGACTGTATGATGCACGGATGCAAAACCACTGAAAGGTATTTGCGCCAGTTTTGATCAGACAGCGTAACAGCTTTTCATCACCGCTATGTTTGAGTGTATGACTTATCAAACCTTTGAACGCTTCCCGGAAATCCGCATGGATCATCTGGATCAGCGAAGAGAGCCCGACCTCCTTCTGCAGAGGCAATCCCATAAGCTGGCGTGCTTCAGGTGAAACAAATGCAGGCGCGTCACTTTTAAGATCGGTCGTCTCAACATACCAGTAGCCTTTCTGGCTGAGGTTCATAATACATTTCAGCAGCGTGGCATCACTATGATCCACATCCATCGTTTCATCGATAAATTTCTCAGCGATATCCATCGTTGTCGGCTCTTTGGCGGACTGTTTCCGGAATAAATTCAGCATTATTTCTCCTGGTGAGCATATACAGGCATAAAAATATGCCTGAAAGGGTTATCGGCAGAACTTTCTGGATATTCAGTTAAAGGTCGCTCGTTTGAATTAATACTGTAACAAGATGCTATAGATAGCTCGCCAGCGACAACTACCGGAGCTGAGGTGATGGATGAGCCTCATCGCCAGCGGGCTAAATTTATTTTTTTGAAATCCTGTGGCACAAAATTATCTTTGGTCTATGATATCTGGAAAATTTCAGGCCTTATAAATCCGACGCTCTGACTCCCAACGAAATTTACGTTGAAATGTTACTCTTAGTTTTGATACGCGGTTGTGGATTGATACTAGCTGGCTATCGCGGATATTAAATGAGTGGTTTAGCTGTGGCATGTCACTTCTGCTGATAGGCGAAAACCCGCACATTACTTATTGATATCCATAGGTATACTTCAGCAATTCATAAGAGAAACTGGCTGCTGATCTTATTGGATGTATTAACAGGGTTTATTATTTAACTTAAGCGATATTTTTATGAGATTGGTTTCACTTTGTTTCTGACTTACCATACCAGATACCATGAGCCTCATGCAGACCCGTGAGTTAAATAAATATGGCATTTTATGTTCATGAACTTTCCCCGCTCACTGACATCATAGCTATGTATCTCGCACTTAAAAACCATAGACAATTTAAGGCCTCCGCAAAATGACGTTTGCAAAAGATTAATTTTCCGCCGCAAACAAAACAGGGTTTTAAAAAAGGTTTTCTATTCGACTCCCGCTCAGGTCATCAATGCCTTACAGAAATACGTTTCAGGATATTTAAATGAATGAAAAATTGAAAGATGCTGATGCTCGTGCAGCTTATCAGCAGCTAATTAAGTCGGGCGAGTTTAAACCTTTTTTTCAGCCGATAGTCTCACTTGAGGATCAGCGTGTAGTGGGTTTTGAATTGCTGGCACGGCGTATTTTGCCCGAAGGGATTATCGTATCTCCGGCTGAGTTCATTCCGGCTATGGAACATCATGGGTTACTCAATGAGCTGATGACAAGTCTGGCCGCTCAGGGATTCATGACAGCGAGAACCTGGCCAGAACACCAGTTTCTGTCTATAAACGTTTCTCCTTCACAACTGAACGGTAAGCACCTTCCCGAAATTTTAAGAAAACTGGCTGAACGTTATCAGTTCAGCCTTTCACGGCTCAGGATAGAAATCACCGAGACAGCATTGATCGATGATATAGAGACGGCTCATGCAGAACTCGAAGCATTGTCTGAAATGGGTTGTATGATTGCTATGGATGACTTTGGCACCGGCTGTTCAAGCCTTGCCTGGCTTATCCAGCTTCCCGCCAGCACGATTAAGATTGATGGCAGTTTTATTCGTTCAATGCTTCAGAAAAAGGATAGCCGGAAAATTATCTCCAGCGTAGTCGGTTTGGGCCGCAGCCTGGATATGGACGTCATTGCTGAGGGTGTTGAAACAGAGGAACAAGCTGAGATGTTGCGGGGTATCGGCTGCGCTTATGCACAAGGCTACTTATTCAGCAGGCCGATCCCGGCTGAAGAAACACATAATTTTCTCACCGCTGGCTCTGGCCGCAAATTTCATAGTCGTGTGGCACGAATGTCTCTTGAGCAGCGCGCGCATCAGATTTCATCGATGTATGCTGCGCCTGACACCTCTATCTGTTTTCTCAGCCCTGAACTGATGATTGTTGACGCAAGTGATACCTTTGCAGCGCGGGTTGGCTGGCCAATGCAGGACATTACCCATCGCCATATTTTTGAAGTGATACCGTCTCAAGCTGAGAAGCTGCTTTGGTTGCAGGATTTCAGGACAAAAGGTCTTCCTTACCCTCCGTTTGAGGTAAAGCTGCCCGGCGGTAGCACCGATTTGGTTATGATTACGCGGGTGGAGGATGAGGCAAAAGATTTACTGGGGTTTTGTGTGTTTGGCTTTAACATTGACCGTCAGAACAACCTTGTTCAGCCTTAGTGCCAGTTTACGACATCAAATGATACTTCCCTGTCGCTAAAATAACCTTAACGGTGCAGGCTTCAGTTTCAGGTTGTTAGCTGAAGATGGGGATAAGTCCGCCTGGTGCCAGAAGCGGACATTACGCATATAGATTTTCAGTTATGTATCGGGTAAAGCCAGACAGATAAAACTGCTGTTATTTTAAGGCAAATACAAAATTTAGTCAGTTAGAGTAAAGTGGCGCGCGAGTTTGTCGAAGTGAGATTTGAATTCTGAATATAATGACCTGGTGGCCGGATTTAGCTGACTACGGTGTGGGCAGATAAAGCTCAGAGGATTACTTTCTCCTTTAAAATGCGGAAGAACCGGAACGAGGGCTTTTCGATCAATGTCTGCATGAACGTCCAGCCAGGACTTGTACCCAATCCCCACTCCCTCAAGAGCAAGCCTGCGTGTGGTTTCGGAGTCATTACAGACAAAACGGCTTTTTACTGATATGGAATGTTTTTTACCCTTATCATAAAAAGACCATGTCCCATAAGGATGACCATTCAGGGTAAACAGAATGCAGTCCCTGCTGGGGACCTCCTCGAGCGAATGCGGTTCTCCATGACGTTCAAGATAATCGGGGGATGCGACCAGGATACGTCTGTTGTAATCAGCCAGTGGCAAGGCGACATAACTCTTGTCCGGAAGAATACCGTAGCGCACAGCAACATCAACAGGGTCCCGGTGTATATCACTCACAGCGTCGGTGAATATAAGCTGTACAGAAATACCGGTATGCTTTTTACAAAACGATGAAATTATCGGTAGAAGTGTACTTCTGCCGATATCGGACGGCATCGAAATCTTTATTAGCCCCTTCAGAACACCTGAATGACTATCAAGGCTTTCTCTACCCGCCTTAATCACCTCAAGCATTTCATTGGCATAGGGAAGATACGTGTTTCCTTCCTTTGTTAATCTTATCGTTCGGGTAGTGCGCACAAAAAGGCTGACGCCGAGCTCTTTTTCCAGTCTCGATATAGCCGCACTGACCTGTGCAGGTAGTAAACCGGCCTCTCTGGCTACACTGGAGAAGCTTTCCAGTTGCGTGGCTCGCACAAACATTCTGACATCCTCAATCCTTAACATTGCGCATACCTTCTTCAACCTTTAACCACGTATAACGAAAAACCACGAGCGGATTTACACTCCTGGAGTGTAAATCTTACTCTATTAAGTCTCTTTTTGTGTAGGAAAGGTTCATTTAAGATTTGCCTGTCAGATAAGCAATCAATACAACTAAATACCCGGAAAGGCGATATGAAAGCAATTGTATATAAAGATAATCAATTACCTATCAGTAACACTGACTCACTTTACGAAACCATTCTTCCAAAACCCGAGCCGGGCAGGTCTGATCTTCTTGTCAGAATTCAGGCAATCGCTGTAAACCCTGTAGATACGAAAGTTCGCCGTAACGTCTCCGTGACAGAACCGCGGGTCCTTGGCTGGGATGCTGCTGGTATCGTGGAGGCTGTTGGTGAAGATGTGACCATGTTCAAACCGGGTGACGAAGTTTACTATGCGGGTTCCATCCTGCGAGCCGGATCATATGCTGAGTATGGGCTGGTTGATGAAAAGATTGCTGGCCCTAAAGCTGCCTCTCTTTCAATGGCCGCTGCGGCAGCGTTACCCCTGACCTCACTCACAGCCTGGGAATTGCTGTTTGATCGTCTTGAAGTAAAAACAGGCATAAACGACGTATTGCTTATTATCGGAGCCGGGGGCGGCGTCGGCTCAATCCTTACTCAGCTTGCCAGTAGTCTGACCCAGCTTACGGTAGTAGGCACCAGCTCTCGCAGCGAAACAGCTGAATGGATTAAGTCACTTGGCGCCCATCATATTATCGACCATAACAAACCGTTTGGTCCGCAGCTGAAAGCTTTGGGTATTTCGGACGTGCGTTATGTAGCCAGCCTGACGCACACCGATACGCATTATGAACAGATAATCGACGTAATGGCTCCTCAGGGCAGACTCGCTGTCATTGATGATCCTGATATGCTTGATGCCATGCCACTTAAAAACAAATCAATCTCCCTCCACTGGGAGCTGATGTTTACCCGCTCCATGTTCAATACAGCCGATATGCAGCGTCAGAATGAAATACTGTCGGATGTAAGTAATCTTCTGGATAAAGGCATTATCAGCTCAACGCTGGGCGAACATTATGGAACTATCAACGCTGAAAATTTACGCAGGGCTCATGCAGTTATTGAGGCTGGAACAGCAAAAGGGAAAATTGTTCTGGAAGGATTCTAACTGAATTAGAGATTAAAAAAAGAATTTAACCTTAACTATTTAAGGTTAATAAAACTGACTGAGATTTTCTGCCGGGCAGAAAAATTTAGTTAACCGTACCAGGCAAACCATAAAGGTAAAAAATGTTATATCTGGTCTTTAGTGGAAAAATTAAAGAGAATAAAGTTACTGAGTTTTATGAAAAAGTAGCGAAAGTCAGCCAGGATGCGACGCTTCAGCAGGATAAACCCGTTGTCTATCAGTGGCATAAAAACGTTCACGACCCCAGATTGTTCTTCCTGAATGAACAGTGGAAAAGCGTGGAAGACTTACATGCTCACTTCGAAACTCTGTACAAGATTTTTGGAGCAGCTAAGCCAACTGAACGACTGCCTGCTGCAATTATGGAGTATCTTGATGAAGCAAGTGTAGCCTATTACGATCCTGTTTCTTGATCAAAAAGCCCCTCTGTGAGGGGCATTCAATTCATTATTTAAATCTACAGTATATATGTTACGGGAGTTATGGTTTGCTACTGAATAAAAAAATAGTACTCACTAGCGTTATTTTACTCAGCTGCTTCTGCGCGGCCACTTCGGCCGGACAGTCGGATCTGGCAAAAAAAAACATTCAGCTTACGAGAGATAAATCTACAGGCAAAGCAGAAGTAGTCGCAACGTTTTGGCATGCTATGCCTACAGGCGTGACGGTGACCGAAACCGGCCGTATTTTTGTAAGTTTTCCGCGATGGGGAGATGATGTCCCTTTTACTGTCGCAGAGATTAACAGAGGGGCCGTTGTTCCTTATCCGAATTCGGTTATCAATATCGCGGATATAAATAACCCTGGTAAAAGCTTTCTGAGCGTTCAAAGCGTTGTTGCTGATGGCAGAGGAAAACTCTGGGTGTTAGACACAGCATCGCCAGGGTTCTCAAAACCCATTGCTGGCGGAGCTAAACTTGTTGCAATTGACCTGAACACAAAAAAAGTCGTTAAAACCATCGTTTTGTCTGAAAACGTTGTGTTACCAGCAACCTATGTTAACGACGTTCGCATTGATTATCGCGCTGGTAAATCCGGTATAGCCTACATCACCGACTCATCGCTTTCCGGAACGGGTGGCATCATAGTAGTTGATCTTTACTCAGGAAGCGCGGTACGTCGTCTGACCGGCGATCTAACCACTTCTCCTGAGAAAGGTTTTGTGCCTGTTGTTGAAGGTGAAACCCTTTTACAACGTCATCCTGACGGTTCAACCACTCCTTTTAGCGTTGCATCTGACGGTATTGCATTGTCTTCAGACGGTAAAACACTTTATTACAGCCCTCTGGCAGGGCGTCACCTGTATTCGGTGGACACAGCGAAACTTAGGGATCCGGATATCAGTGAGAAGGAGCTGTCTGCTTCTGTCAGGGATTTGGGCGAAAAAGGTGCCTCCGATGGTCTTGAATCCGATGCCGCAGGCAATATCTACGCTGGTGATTATGAGCGAAACTCAGTCAGAAAAATGGATAAAAATGGAGTATGGTCAACTATTGTTCATGGGCCTGATATTTTATGGCCAGACACACTTTCTGTCGGCCATGATGGCTATCTGTACTTTATTGTAAATCAGCTGCATCGCCAGCCGGTGTTTCATATGAATAAAGATATGCGCCAGAAACCCTATGCACTTATGCGTGTAAAAATAGATGAAAAGCCGATCATTACCAGATAAAATCGAAATAAAATATCCAGAAAACCAGCAACCTCCATTGCCATTAACCTGCATCTGGTGTGTCAAATTAAACGTTAATTAATCATATTAATGGAATATTTATGAAAAAACTGATTCTTGCTTCACTGCTCCTCTGGCCAGTATCTCAGGTCTGGGCAGCAGACTGTAACAATGTAGATACCCAGCTTGAAATGAACCAGTGCGCAAGTGCAGATTACAAGAAAGCTGATAAGGAATTGAATTCTACCTACCAGCAGGTACTGAAATCCACCGCTGGAGAACAGACAGCACTTTTTCGGAAAGCCCAGAGAAAATGGATTGAATATCGTGATGCTGATTGTCAGTCTCAGACTTTTGCATCGCGTGACGGTTCCATTAGTTCAATGAATTTCGGGTTATGCCTCAAGGCAAAAACCGAACAACGGACCAAAGAACTGAAAGAGATGCTTAACTGTCCTGAAGGTGATGTGAGCTGTCCGTTATGAAAAAATTCGCACTGTTCCTTGAGTGATATTCGAATTCGACCCGGACAGGGTTAGTGCAATTATGAGTTCCTGTCTTGAAAGTTATGTCCGCCTTTCGCTCTGGCGGACATATTAAACCTTTAGCGTGTCTGCTTCGTCCCAGATGCAAAAATCAGAACATTGCATAACCAGAAAACCGCGCACGAGCCTCAGAAGTTTGCGGTTCTGGAGCTATAAAAGCTTTACACTTAATGGTCTTTAAGGCGATTATTAATTCTCAATTAACCACGCTTGTATGACAAGCGCGACTCAGGAAGACTACAAGGAAGGAGTAATTATTTCTTTGAAGAAATCGCATTGACTATTCTTTCGCACCTATTAATAATTAATAAAATTAACAGATTTGATGGATTATCATGACTAACTCATCTTTTAACAGGCCCGGTGCTATTGCACTTATGCAATTTGATGATGGCAGAACTATCGAGTTCATAATGGGTGTTGAAGATATACTGACGGGTGTGGCTATCAATAAAAATAGCATATTCGATCTTGCTTCAGTATCAAAGCAGTTTACAGCATTCAGCATTCTTCTCCTGGAGAAATACGGATTACTGCATTTAAATGACTATCTCCTCGATTTTATTCCAGAAGTTAAACTCTCCCAAAACAATATAACACTTGAGAACTTAATTTATCACACCTCTGGACTTCCTTGTCTTTTTGATATCGCTGAAGATAATGGCATTGATTATTATTCAACATTTAAAAATGAGGATATAATTAAAGGAATTAGCAAAAGGAAAAATTTAAATTTCTATCCCGGAACCAGGCACGAGTATAGTAACACTGGATATATTTTACTTGCCCAAATAGTTGAAAAGGCCTCAGGATTAAGCTACCCGGATTTTGTTAAAAGGGAAATATTTTTACCCCTGGATATGCATGATTCCTTTGTTTCTGATGGAGTCTCTATGGAGAAGGAATCTGTAAGCGGATATCAAGAAAAAGATAACAATATATTTTTTCCTGTTCGCAGCCCATGGGGCGTTACCGGAGCAGGCCTTGTGCACTCATCCGCTAATGATTTAATGAAATGGGGCCTGAACTTTTCTTCGGGCCTGGTCGGAGGAAAGGAGTTAATAAGAAAAATGCTTACCCCACTCCCCCTGATTACTGACACCAACATTATGATTGAAGATCATATTTCATACTGCTTTGGCATTGAACTGGACGAGGATAAATCAGGAAAATTTTATTGTCATCAGGGTTCTACATTTGGAAGAGAAACATATTTTGTGCGCTCACAGGAAGCAGCCTATACTCTGGCAGTATTATCAAACATAGAAGGTTATGATGTCTGTTCAATGGCCGTAAGATTGTTTAATGGCATGACTTCAATAACCACATAAAAAATTCTTCCCTTATTTGGCGCAATGATAAGGGCATAAGCAGGATGTCCGCTTTTCGCTCATAGCGGATGTGCTCATATAACATTTGCATTTTTTATACTAAGCCACATGAGACATCTACTATTCGCTGACAAGAGTGAATATTTTCTCTTCCAGGCGTTTTGCACTGTCAAAATCGTGGGCGAACTGGGTAATTGTTGGTTTACGTTTACATAGTTCGCGCATTCTGCGCGTTGAGTCATGATGTAACGTTGCATCAACTGCAACACCATCAATGCGGCCTTCCAGCATATAGCTTTCCCGGTATGAAGCATCCCCGGCAATAATTATATAGTGAGTGCCTGCATCGACCACTACGGACTGGTGCCCAAGAGTATGTCCCGGGGTTGGAACGATTCTCACCGCGCCGTCTTTCGTTACCGCCATGCTTCTGTCAAAGCTTTCAAACGGACCGTCATCATGGGTAGTGATGGTCGGTTTAAGCCATTTGGGGTAATGCATGTTAAGGAAACCCTGCACTGGCCCATTCCATGCAAGGGCGTCATGCGCTTCTTTTTTGCTCAGGATTATCTCGCTACCAGGAAAATGCCCGATTCCTCCAGCATGATCGCCGTGCATATGCGTCATTATTACCCATCTCACATCCCGGGGATTAAATCCCAGGGACTGAATTCTCGCGTTAACTTCTTCTTCAGGTTTGACCCACCTTCTCTCACATCTCTGCATAAATGGGTGCCACCAGGGTTGATACCCAGGATCATTCGCATGTGAGCTTTCACCCGTATCCACTAAGATAAGCCCTTCCGGATGTTCAATAAGCCAGCATCCAATCGGGAGACGAGGACTCCACTCTTTGTCTATCAGAATATCTACAACCCGGGCAGGACGAGCCTCGTAACGTGCGAGTTGATGACGGTATTTAATCTGAACATCTCCGGTTTGCAGGCAGTGTATTTTCATGCCATCCTCTTAAAGCAACAAGTGTTGCGTTAAATCTTAGGCTTTGATCGCGATGAGAGCAACAACTAAAGAAAATGAATCACTCGACGCAGTAACAGAGAGAACAGGTGGGCGTAGTGCAAAAGTCAGAGAGGCAGTGCTGCAGGCTGCCAGACAAGTACTGCTGGAAGAAGGAGCAAATGCCTTAACGCACCGCAACGTGGCGCAAATTGCCGGGGTAAATGCTTCGACGGTCTATCGCCGGTGGCCTGACAGAGCAAGACTAATTGCCGAGGTATTCAGAACTACCGCTGAAAGCATGGTTACAATTCCAGATAGTGGCAGCCTGCATTCTGATTTGTACGAATTTTTAAAGATGATAACCAGTATGCTTTCTTCATCAGAGGGAAGGAAATTGATACAAGCCGCGATCAGCGCCAGCTCGTCAGGTGACGAGATGGTTGATACTGCGATTCGGGATGTCTGGGAACAAAGGTTTCAGCAGGCCGAGGTGATGTTTGAACAGGCAGTCCTTCGTGGCGAAGCTGGCTATAAGGGACAACGCAGAATCATACTTGAGACGCTGATTGCACCTGTCTGGTTCAGAATTTTGATTACTCAGCAGCCTGTGGATGAGAAATATCTGGCTGCCAACATCAACCGAATTTTAAAGCAGATGTCATGAAACCGAGTTCTATTAAGGCTCAACCCCCTGGGTGTCTTAATTGTCTTTTTTCAAAGACACACTTTCTGAGATCTGAGAGCGGATGGAAGTCCGCTCCTCACTCATAGCGGAAAGTCCCTCAGTAGCATGCGGTGAGGTGCCAGAATTGCCTGAAGCTGCTCAACACTTTCCAGCGGTTAACGACCATGATTGCCTTATTTTTTCAGGTTATTCGTGTGTGCACCGGCAGCAGCGTCACGTGTCTGGCCTGCCGGGGAATTCCACTGGAAACCTGTCTTTGCCTCGATACCTGGGCGTAGCCGTTACTCATCGGTGTAATCTTCCCGCGGATGAAAGAACAATGGCGCTTCCTGCTCAATGTGCCGCAGCCGTGTAGCCCACTGATCCAGACAGGCTTCTCTGTTTTCCTGCGACATATTATCTGCCATCTACGCCATAAAAGGTGGCAGTACATAAAAGCCTGCGTAATGAAAGATGCCGTTATGGATAGGCCAGAATTCGTTGTTTATTGCCATGTTTCAAAGGCAAACGGGGATCACACCCGGGCAGGCGATATGTTTACGATCTTCATTTTGAATGCAGCGTTGTGGCCCCAATGCGGTAAACCCTGTTTTTTTAATCATTGCAGAAGTCCGCCTGATTTGTGCTTAGGGAAAAATTTTGCATTCCTCAATAATACTTACCCCACCAGTCCGGACATTTCCTCCTGAAATAGATCTCTCTATTACACTGGAAGGTAATACTTCGTTTATGAGGCTTCTAGGATGGTGCAGAAACCGGACAGACGCCGCACTTTAAATAAAGAAAAAGTGTGGCAGGATCAAAAGGATATGGTCAGACAGGCGCTATCAGCGAGTCTTCCATGGTTTGCATTTGTGAATGTCAGTTTTGCTCTGATCATCCTGTTCCGGCATGTTCTTATTCGTGACTTTGACCGGTCGATAGGCGCTCACACTGAAATACTGCCGTTAATCGATCTCACCGCGGGCGCTATTATCGCTCTGTCACTACTGTTACTCCTTCTTGCTTACCGCCTGCCAGCGCGTTTGATACCGCTAAGCACGGAGCTGTTGCTGATTCTCGGCGTGATGTGGAGCTATTGTAGCTACTGCTTTATTGTCTGGTGGCAGCTGCCTTTTGCCTGGCCTCTCAGTGTCATCCTTATGCTCACCGCGCTGGCTGCACTTTATTATCATCCTCCCGCCTTAATTCTCTTTATCACACCCTTATGGCTCACTGCCCTGCTGGCCAGCGTGCAGCTTAACCAGGGGGTGAATATCCGGTTTTTACTGGTCTGGCTTCCGCTCACCGCTATTCTTATTTATGGTCGCGTTATTCTGCAGCGCTGGTTTGATGAAGCCTGGTTGCGTTATCAGGAGAACCGGATGCTTATCGCCCGGCTCGATGTGCTGGCGCATCAGGATGCACTTACCGGGACCGCTAACCGACGTCAGATGGAGAAGTTTCTTGCTGACGCTGTTCGCCAGATACTGCCGTTTGCGCTGATCATGCTTGATGTGGACTATTTCAAACGCTACAACGATCACTAAGGCCATCAGGCAGGAGATACATGCCTGGCGAAAGTGGCCGATATTTTGAAATCATCAGTCCGGACACCCGCGGATCTGGTGGCGCGTTACGGTGGCGAAGAGTTTGTGGTTGTGCTGCCCGCGGCCACTCTGGATGAAGCTGCGCGGGTTGCTGAACGTATTCAGGCAATCCTGCATGAAACAGCACTGCCACATGCAGCATCAGCAGTTAGCGAATCGGTCACTGTCAGCATGGGCATCGCGCTTTCAGGCCCCCATGATAACGCAGAATGTGTGATTGCCCGCGCGGATGAGGCGCTTTATCGTGCAAAACAACAGGGACGTAACCGGTGGGAGAAATAAATCCACTCTCTCAGCGCTAATCACTGGGATATCACTCCTGTTTTTCTTCAGCCGGAGGGGCAAACCAGTTCGGCTTAGTCACAATAACAGGCTGTTCGGGCTGACTGATAAAGTCTGGCGACATGATTTGTACACCGAATTGATTGAATACATCCTGTATATGGCTGTGGAGAACGCTCCTTACTCCGGCCAGCGACTCTCCTGGTCGGAGCCGGACCTGTAGCTCATAAGCCACGTACCAGTCCTGAAGCGCAAGCTGGCGCACCAGCGGCGCGATGTCGTGGTTAATGCCCGACGTGCGGCTGGCAGCCAGCTCCAGCATCGCCTCAACCTGCCGCCAGGGCGTGTCATAACCAATCGTGACGCTGGTCGTCATATTGATGCCTTCGCCTTTAAGCATGGCGCTTAAATTCACGATCCTGCCACTGACGACCACCGCATTAGGAACCGTGACTTCATAATTCTCACGGGTCAGAATTTTGGTGGCCAGCATGCCCACTTCACTGACCACGCCCTCATGATCGGCAATCCTGATCACTTCTCCTTTGCGCAGTGCTCGTGAGTAGGTCAGCACCAGCCCGCTCATGGCATGGTTCATGATGCCAGCCGAGCCCAGCGTCAGCATCAGGCCGAAGAACACGCTGATCCCTTTGAAGGCGAGTGAATTGGCACCTGGAAGAAAGGGATATGCCGTTGCCCCAGGCTATTTCGTCATTCAGGACAGTTAACCTGGTGCAGGGAGGTCTGATAACGCTGCTGATTATTTTCGGTCAGCGCTTTTAAGGCTGACAGCACGGCAGAGTTATCATGCGTACTATTAAGGAAGCGGGTCCGTAACTGTTCATCAGATACAGACGCTGGTATCTGACACTTTTGTCGCAGGTCATAGGTAATCGTCTGCTGCCTCAGCGCGAAGGCCAGATTTTCGTAGGCGGAGTTAGCCAGTGCTGGCGTTTGTGACAGCAACATTAATACGATCGGTATCAGATATTTCATTCTTATCTCCCGGCCCATTCTGGCCATTTTCACACATGGATAAATCCCTTACTTATCGCCTGCAACCGCGGCACATTGCGCAGGGTCAAAAACCGTTTTCCACTCTTTTTTCATATCAACAATCACCCAACCCTTTTGGGGTGCCAGTCTGAGACCGCTAATAAGCTTGCCACTGGCGGGCGGATGCCTGTCGTAGGCATATTCACGCACCGCATCGGTGTGGTGAACCAGTAAACCAAAGGTTTTATAGGTCGGATTGGCGGAGGTGTACTGAAGCATCGGCACATCGCCGTCGCTGTTGCCGAAAGCACCGACCGGATGACTGCACACGGGCTGAGGCGCGATTGAACTCATCGGCAAGGATAATGTTGCCGAAAACCGGGCCGGGACGGAACCGGAACTGATCTTCTTCGCGCGTGGCATTTTGCTGATAGATTTCGCTGCCGGTAATGTCTGACGGCAGCAGGTCAGGCGTGAACTGAATACGACAAATTCCCCTTCGATATGGCGAGCCAGCTCATGCACCGCACGCGTTTTCGCCAGACACGGTAAGCCTTCCAGCAGCACATGACCGTCACACAACAAGGCGACGATCAGCATCCGCACCAGCTCCTGCTGTCCAATCACCTGCTGATTCATACTGGCTTCCAGCGCCAGCAGCTTTTCACGATTATTCATTATGCAGGTTCCACCGTCTGACGTTTGAGCAGTGTCCCGATGCCAACCAGAATCGGTTGCGCATAGCTAAAGAAGGCCTTGATACCGGGACAGAGATAATTCATCCCCAGTTCACCCTCCTCGCTCCTGACGATGCGGTTTTTCGGGCATTCGCCGTAACAGAGCTTCAGATAGGGACAGCGTTTGCAGGCAGCGGGCAGCGTATCGCGCTTACCTAAACCAAAGGCTTTTTGTCGTTCGGAAAAGGCCATGTGCGCCAGCCTGGTACTTTGCACATTACCTAATTTGTATTCGGGATAGACGTAGTGATCGCAGGAGAAGATGTCGCCGTTCTTTTCAATCGCCAGCCCTTTGCCGCAGAACTCTGAAGTGATACAAATCTGCGCCGGCATGCCCATGGTCTGTGCCACCGCGGTTTCAAACAGGTTGACCTGAACGCGGCCTAAATCGTTTTTTACCCACTCTTCAAACACCGTAATAAGAAAGCGGCCCCAGTCATCGGGATCCACTGACCAGTCGGTGAAAATCGAGTCGAGATCGCCGGGTCTGGCGCGGCGGGTGCCGGTATCCTTACCTGAAACTGAATGGCTTAAAGAAGCGCTATCACAGCCGTTGCAGCCGTCTCTGAAGGATCGGAAACGCGGCTACAAAAATTTCTTCCAGAAACACGCAGCATTCCCGCGCTTCAAAAAACGCGCTCAAAATTCTTCACTCACACATTACTAATGTTCGGCGCGACTACCTTCACAAAATCACCAGTAAAATCATCGCTGACACAACCCCAAAATCCTGATCCATTCTAAAAAAGAATTCGATGATGATAATGGCCCCTTCAGCAAATGTATTTGGGCTCAGGCTGAAGGAGATAGGCAGATAATACGGTCAACGGCGCGTAAAGTTTTTTCCCGGTGGGCAATAATAATACGGGTTATGTTCATCTTCTTAATTTGACCATTTACAAACCTTTCACTTTCTATATCAAGCGAACTGGTTGCTTCGTCCATAAACAAAATACTTGGTTTTTGATAAAGTGCACGGGCGATGAACAGACGTTGCTTCTGTCCCCCGGATAATCCTTCGCCAAGCTCGCCGATTAAGGTGTCATATCCCATAGGCATTGCAACGATAACATCGTGAATATGACTTTTAAGAGCACATTCAATCATCCATGAATCATCCGGATCATCACTAAACCCACTGATATTTTCACGAATCGTCCCCGAGAAAAGCCTGTCATCCTGCATAACGCAGGCGATAATTCCATGGTAGTTATTAATCCCCATTTTCCGGATGTCTGTACCATTCACTAATACAGAACCGCTATCAGGTTTAAACAACCCACACAAAATTTTCATCAGAGTAGTTTTACCGCAGCCAGATGCCCCTGCAAGAGCGACACTTTCTCCAGGTGGAATGTTAATCGAAAGATCCCGAAATAACGGAGCCGACTGACTATCGTAGCTGTAACTTATATTAACAGCCTCAAGGGAAACTGGCTCCATCGATTTACAGAGCATTGACTCAGGTTTGACCTCTTCTTTTTCCTGAAGTGCAATGTCTGCAACACGTTCATTATGTAAACTCATAATGCGAAGCTGAAGGAGAAAATTTGTTAGGGAGGCCACACGATCCGAGAATTGGCTGCGGAACGCGCCGAAAGCCACAAACATGCCGATCGTCAGCTGATTGCCCATTACCAGTGTGGTTCCTAACCAGAGAATGGCAATCTGATCGCATGCTGAAATGAAAGTATTGATCCCCCCAAAGAGCATATCCATTTTTGTCAGTTTAATCCCTGAGTTAATGGCTTCAATTTTGAGGTTTAGCCAATGCGTAGCTCGGCGCTCGGCCATACCCTGAATTTTCACCGTGCCGATACCATATAAGGTTTCCATGAAATATGAACTGGCTCGAGCCCCTCTGATAAGATTCTCTTCCGACATCTGTCTGTAGTAATCGTACGTAAGGAGACGCATGATCACATATAAAGCGGTAAAGCCTAACACTACACCACTCAGATATCCGCCATATAATATCAGCATTACCAGGACGCCCACGACCATGATGCTGTCTATTATCGCGCCTATGACACTAGTGGTGAAAGTCATACGCAAGGTGTCAAGAGAACCAAAGCGGGACTGAATATCACCTAGCTTTCGTCGTTCAAAATAATTAAGGGGTAGCTTTAACAGATGTTTAAATAGCCCCGACTGCCATTGGACATTTATAAGCGTACCCATAATGAGTGACGACCAGGCTCGCATAATGCCGGTTGCCGCCCGTAAGAGAATGAAAAACATCATTCCTGCACAAATCAATGTCAGTAATCCATGGTCTCCAGAGGGGATAGCATGGTCCATTACCAATTGGGTTCCAATCGGCATTACTAAATTTATTGATTCGATGACAACTGACAGGCAAAATATTTTAAAAAGAGCCCTCTTTAGACCGAAGACATTGCTGACCATACGCTTAAGGTTAACATGCGTTTCTTCTGTTTTAGTTGAAAAATCCGTGCCTGGCCATAGTTCAAGCGCAACCCCAGTGAAGTAACGCGAGAGCTCATCAAGTGTTATGGTTTTCCGGCCCTGAGCAGGATCATGGATTACTGCCCGGTGACCTTTTATCGCCACTAAAATAACAAAATGATTGAATTCCCAGTGGAGAACACAGGGTTTAGTAAGTTTTTCAATGGCTTCCATTTCAAGCGATACGGCTCTGGATGACATGCCTAACTGCTCGGCAATACCAATCATGGTAGCGAGGTTTATCCCCCGGGAAGATACGTTAAACTGCCTGCGTAACGTTATTAAATCGACACTTTTACCATAAAATCCGCAAACCATAGCTAGGCATACAAGCCCGCATTCAGATGATTCAGTCTGATGAATAACCGGGACGCTTCGGGACCATCTGAAGTCGAACTGGTTAAAAATTTTTTTTATTGGTTCAATCTTCACTTATTTGTCCTGATGCGCTATTTTTCATGTCATAAAATGGAGAAATCATCCACTGATAAATTTTTCTTTTTTCCAGAAATAACGTAGCTTTTGCTTTCATTCCATTTTCAAGTGGCAATTTTTTATTAGTATAAAAAACTGCCTGTAATTCTGGATAAACAATAACCTTGTACCATGGACCTGTGCTATTAAGCTGGTTTTCAGGTGCCCCCTGATAAGTCAGCATTTCCTGTCGCGAAGCCGGCGTTCTACTTATAGTTTTTATAATTGCTGAAAACATCCCAAATTTCTCTGCTGGAAATGCGTCATATTTTATATTTATTTTATTACCTGTATATATGTAGGGGAGTGCATCGTTAGGTACCCAGATGACAAGGTAATAATTAGTGGCGTTTTCCGGGATGATCTGAAGAAGGCTGTCTCCAATATTAACCATTTGCCCCAGTGAAACGCTCATTGAATCAATCTTTCCATCAGACAATGCCCGTACGATAATTTTACCACTCTGATCGGCATCAAATAACTCCTTGCGCAGATCGTACTGCTGAAGCTCCATCTGGAATATTCGATTATCAAAGTCGGCCGACTGAGTTTCAATCTGGCCAGCAAGGCTTGTCAACTGCAAGGCATTTTGTTCCTTTTGCCCACTCAAGTTTAGTAGATTGTTTTGCTGCTGATAATATTGCGTCTGCTGATAAGTCAGCTGATCTTTCGTGATTAGGCCCTTAAGGTGATATTGTCTGTAATTGTCCATGTTAGCTTTCATTATGGCAATCCCTTCTTCAGCTCTTTTTATTATATCTGTAGAAAGTAAAAAAGCGTTGTTGTACTGTTTTTTTTGTTCTATTAAAGATTTTAGAGAAGCTTCCTTGCTTTTTTTTAATCTATCAATGATATCGTTGATGCGATCTAGCTGCTTTCGTATGTCGTGGCGTTTATTGTCACTGACAACACCGCTTGTGGTACTCTTGCTGACATCTATTTGATACAAAGGGGAATTTTTCTTAACAATCTCGCCTTCATGCACGTATTGCTTCACGATTACTCCCTGCACTCCTGAATAGATATTAGCAGGGCGAGGTAATGTTGTGATCTCGCCATTCACGCTGACTCTTCGTGAATAATTTCCTAAGGTAATAAATGAAATAAAGGCCACTAAAAATAGAAACGCTCCTGTGCCAATAAGCCATGCAGGGATCCCAGGTAACAAAATTGCGTGCCCCTGCCATTTGTTCTTTTTATTCTCAACCGCATCCTTTCGATACAAAGTATTTTCCTTAATTTAATGCTAAATCATTGTCATTTCGCATATATCAATTCATAATTGACGGCTGATTCTAGGGCGCATTATTAATAAATAGACGTCTGACTTTTTTTCTACGCGTTAACCATTTTACGTTTCTCTGGCTAAGTGTTATGGTATTTCTTAAATATTTGATGACTTCTCGGCCATAGCCGGGTTTGCAGCAAAAATCGAGGATCCAGATTTCACCGCCCTCATCCCATTCAGAAGGATGTAAGCGAAACTGAGGGTCATTAAGCAAACGCTCCACAGTATCGTTTCTCAGATAAGCCCAGGTCAGATAAGCAAGTGGGCTGCCGTTCATATCAAAAAGGAATTTTATCTGTCGGTGCAATATTGCGTGTTCGGTCCAGATTTGTAAGCTTAATACTGGGTAAAGACTATAGTTTCTATTAAGAAGCATGCACTGTACTGCATATCCCATTTGCTCATGCAGCGATGGGGCATTATTTTTTCCAACCAGATCTTGTATTTTCAGGGCCATAATTACTTCCCTTCCATCTGAAGATAAGCATCTGGCTGAAAGTCACTAAGTATACTCACCATGTAACGTTGAACATCCTGATTTAATTGTGAGAGGGTTAATCGTAATTGAGCGGGAGCATCGCGTTGTTCATCGAGCAGGCAAGCAATGCGGCCAAACATCTCTGTTTTATTCAACCTCTTTCTCGATTGTAAGCGGAGACAGGCAATGTCAGCCATGCGATCAAGGACCCGGATGTATCGCCTGTCAGCTTTCTGATACAGAAATTGATGGCTGGCACTCATATTGTTAAGCATATCAAGGAATCGCGGATCCTGCTCTGCACCCTTGTGGTGCTCAGTTCTAATTTTCTGACTAGCGCGTACCAGCGTCACAATCGACTGTACTGCAGACAACCGGCTTGCCCGGTTGTCTGACAGATTTTGATAACCGTAGGGGGCAATGCACAGCTGTGAAATGTTATCGGCCAGTTTTATAAGCACTGGCGGTAAGGCTTCGAAAGGCAACATCTCGGGCATCACGCCCAGCATGCTCAGGTAGCCACGATAGCATGCTTGCGAAAAAGTCTCGTCAAAGACCGCCTTAATTTCCTGCTGAAGATGAACAGAAAATTCACGAGAAAACAGATACTTGCCTAGATAAATGCTTAAGTCATAAAGCCCCTTCAATAGGGCCAGGGGTTCTTTAATGAGCTCACTCAGCCTTAGCTGATGGTCAAAGCCGGCGCAATAATCGTCGGGAAACAGACTGTTCAGCCCATTAAAGTCCATCAGCCTGCCATCCATTGCAATATTAGACGGCGAAGTCGTCAGACGTAGGAAACGTGTGCGGCAGAAGGCCGTTTGAAGAGCCTGACGTCGTGCCAGCTCGCACATGCCTTCAACGCACAATAGCGAAAGGTCACTCCGGGCTTTCAGGCTGAAACCCTCAGCGGGAACAGGCAAATTTTCTGGCAGCCGTTTTATCACGTGTTCAATGCGTTCGGCATCAGAGATAAGCTGGGAACTGTAACGGGTTTGGGGACAAAAATAGGGAGCCCTTTCGAAATGAGCTGGCCTCACAACCGGTTCACGTACCAGTAGCGCGCGCTGTGAGAGATTACAATTATGCTCATAGGCATGTTCGGTGTATTCATTGCTCAGCAATACTGCCAGCGTACGCACTGCCCCGTAGGGCAAAATCCTGGCTAGTCCTTCACTCCAAAGCATTTCATATACCGCATGGACTGCACCCAGCGAGCCATTTGAGTGTCGCCCGTCCGTTCCCTCGCCGACGAGCGGATTAGCTCCAATACCCTTGACTTGATAACGCCCATCGAATCCACAGCGCGCCCCGCCGCCATTTCGCTGAATCCCGCTCCCACCATAGCGTTCGGCATAAAAAACTTTCTTTTCAGCTGTCGATGAAGAGCCAATGATGTAGCTGCACTCAAGGCTTAATTTTTCGGGATCAGCAACGCTATCTGAGCACCAGATTAAGCTTGTATTCGTGCGGCTGGCGTGAAATGTCACCAAGTTCTCGCGCAGGGTGCTAAGACGCAGAAAATCTTCAGTTTTAAAATCTGTCATTGTGATAAAGTTTTGGCCATGAGCATTTCAGGACCGCATAAAATGAAGATGGTTTAGAATTGAATATGGTATAGATGAGACATTAATGTTCGATAAAGGCTCACCAAAGAATAGTTCTTTATTGTCTGCCATATCCATGTTTGGCTTGATACCTAAAGACTATTAAGGAAAGTCACTTTGCATTTCCTGAAGATACTCCTCAGAGTGAAACGTGTATTGCTTTTGTAAGTCAGCATGAATTTATAATCCCTCATTTCAATGCAATTTGATTCGAAAATATCCTGTGCGTTAAACTAAGGCTGCCATGCCGGTGAAATAAAGTCAATTGTAGATAATTAGTGATTATGTAGCTTTGCCTTACCTAATGATGAATAGGTGAATTTTTCCTGAGCGAATAGGCATTATAAATATGCGGCATAAAATCAGAGCTTAAGATCTTTCTTGACTACCTTTGAAGCTGAGCTTCGTGGGTAAGCTATCGACTGGTCCTGTTAATCAGCGTGAGAAGCACGTTGTGACAGCTACAGTTTAAAAAAACAACTGCCCCAAACATCATAAGATGAGCTTAACATCACGCAAGGTTTTTTGTTAACCTGCAACCCTTATATAAAGAATTGTCATAACCAATTGATTTAAATGATTTTTTAAAAAAATTTGAACGATAACCATTATCAATATGTTGATTTCTGTAATGGTTCCTATAAGATAATTGAAAAATTTCCGAAATAAAGGGGCTTGATTTCGCTTATATTAACCCTTTCTGTAATACATCTTGCAAGTGGGGTGAGATGAAATTGTTGGCGCTGCTCAGATTGTAAGTTCTATCGTGGGCGGAACTGCTGAAGGAAATGCGATGGTGTGTTAGTCAGTACCTGGCCTTATGTTATTCTGAAAAGGTCATAAGCCAGTTATCTGACAAGACATCAATTATCTAAAGCTTATCGATTAAGCAATCGCAGAGAGGGATTTCTCATGCGCATCCTTTTTATAGGACCACCGCTTTACGGGCTGCTCTTCCCGCTTATGTCGCTTGCACAGGCATTCCGTGCAAACGGTCACGAAGTAGTTGTAGCAAGTGCGGGTCAGTTCGCCAGAGAAACGGCTCAGGCAGGACTTGTAGCTTTTGACGCCGCTCCTGACCTTGATTCAGAAGCGAAATATCGCGAGCGGGAAGATTTCCGCAAAAAGCATAATAAAGTCGGCAACTTTTCATTCTTTAGCGATGAAATGGCTGACAATCTGGTTGAATTTACGGCCAACTGGCAGCCCGATCTGATTGTCTACCCTCCTCTTGGTGCCATTGGTGCACTGCTTGCCGCCAAATTCTGCATACCAGCAGTGATGCACACGGTCGGTTTTGCACATACACCTACTCACATTGAAATGGTAAAGCATTCGCTTCATAACGCTTATGTCCGCCACCGGGTCGGATGCGGCCAGCGTGACGCTGCATGGATCGACATAGCTCCCCCGAGTATGACTGTATTACAGAACAATGGCGAACCCATCCTTCCCATGCGATATGTACCTTATAATGGGGGGGGCGTACAGGAAAGTTGGTGGGATAGAAAACCAGGGTACCGACGACTGCTGGTGAGTTTAGGTACAGTCAAGCCGATGGTTGATGGTCTGGATATGATTTCCTGGGTAATAACCAGAGCGGGCGAGTTGGATGCTGAAATCATCCTCCAACTTTCTAAAAATGCGCGCTCAGGACTGGGTGAACTCCCGGATAACGTCCGGCTGGTTGAGTGGATTCCCACAGGGGTTTTCCTGAACGGTGCTGACGGGTTCATTCACCACGGTGGTGCGGGCAATACGCTGACAGCATTAAACAGCGGTATACCTCAGATAATATTTGGGGAAGGTGCCGATCGACCCGTCAATGCTAAGCTAACCGCCCTGCGCGGTTGTGGATTCATTCCGGGGGAAGAGGGCTTGACTACAAAAGTTGTTGATGCTTTTCTCAACGACTCGTCTCTGCGGATCGCTTCTGAAGGGGTTGCTTCAGAAATGGCCGCTCAGCCAAGCCCTTCGGTTGTAGCTGACAGGATCCTAAGATTAGTCTTCTGAATCTTCAGATAACCGATATCTCTCAGATATAGGATATATCTTAATGTAGTTTCTAAACTGACAGTATGCATCCTGTGCCGGCGTTATATTATGTAGTGACAAACTGACTATTTTCAGCATAGTTTTGAGACCAGTATGACAGTCAGGTTTGTCTCAGCAGCATAGTATGACATCAAGCCATTTGTTCCTATGGTGTAAGCATTATCAATAAGTCAGCTTGATCCCGGTCATTTTTGGTGAGCATGTGATTC
Source organism: Pantoea sp. OVA07A (assembly GCF_019969975.1). Classification (NCBI taxonomy): domain Bacteria; kingdom Pseudomonadati; phylum Pseudomonadota; class Gammaproteobacteria; order Enterobacterales; family Erwiniaceae; genus Pantoea; species Pantoea sp. OVA07A. The sequence goes on from NZ_JAHXYM010000003.1 coordinate 373,942, forward strand.
CCGTCTCAGAACTAGCTTGCGCAATGAAGACGACCAAAAAAATCCAGCGGCTTTGGTACAAGAACATAGTGGAAGTTTAATTACTAAAAGAGGCTCCCAATATTAGCAGCCTCTTTTAGTGGATAGTGTGCTGTTGCAAAGAATGGCGAATAAGCTTAGTTGGCTTCTATTTGAAATTCTGGCGCGGGTAACTTAATTATAGGCATAATTATCCGGGATGCTGGCAGAATTTGCATTGCAAATGCCAGCCGAGTATACCAACAATAAATTTCCCATCGATGCCATCATCTGCTAACTGCCCCACCTATGGCAAAAGAGGGGCAATGAAAAACCTTGCAGCTGATTTTGTGAATTAAAACAAGTTGCACCCATACAGCGCTCTGGAAAATCACCTGTTCCGCGGACATCTCTGATGGCGGCTCCGGCGCATGTTAGAATATTGAAATATTAGGAATTATAGTAATTATAGTAATTATAGTAATTATAGTAATTATAGTAATTATAGTAATTATAGTAATTATAGTAATTATAGTAATTATAGGGGGTAATTTATACTGTTATCCCCTATATTTAATAGCTCTTAAAGGTGGCTAATAAGTAGCTAAAAGTCTCTTGTTAAAAATGCTCAGGAACCACTATTAGCACTTGAGCTTCCACCATATCCTCCCGGACCTGAAGCACCGCCATAGCCGCCATCAGAAAATGAACCACCGCCACCATAAAAATTTCCAGGAAGTGAGCAACTGTAACCTAAGCTTCCCATAACACCAGCCCAAACACCAGACGCCCCGGTTTCCCATTGACCTGTACCATCTCCTCCGGAGATTGAAATTAATTTTGCTTCCTCTGTGATTTCTTTTAAAACGTTCAAATGCTCATTTCTCATGACTTATCTCCTTTACTTTCTTTATTACAGGGGTAACATTTTTTGATGCATAATCAAAAGTATTTAAATGAATTATTCGATTTTTATTAAAACCACTACTGTGAAACTGAAATCGCAACCCTGGCGCGCACACAATTAATAATGCGTTATTTTCAATAATCTTTTCAATATTGGCTTCAGTATCATCATTAACAATAATCCAGCCATCATTAATCAAATCGAGTTTCTTCTGAACTTCTTTAATATAATCATCTTCTTTATAGTGACCAAAAAGACCACCCCCTGCCCCGTGTAACTGAGAACGACCAAGCGTCGGGGATGGGCTTGAAACCATATATATCTTTTTAATGCTCATAACCTGCCTCATTTCTTGATGAATTCATGTATTTGAAGTAGAAACGGGTCATCTCTGACGTAAAACCGTTGTCTGAAATGCTCCTTAACAACTTTTCAGACTGCTCAGTGAGTCCCACTTCAAAAAGATAGAATGCCAATGCTGCATCAAGGTGTAGTCCCTCAGAATGAATCATTCCATCATGATTTCTTGGAGGCCCTGAATTATATTCAATGATTTGACGTATTCTTTCCTTAGCGAGGGATTTAAACTTAGCGATGTCGTAGATTAGCTCATAATATAATGCATTGCTGTTGAATGGTATGATTTTCCTCATCAATCTTATCACTTCTTTGAATTTAACTTCATCATTGAGGGTAATCAATAATGCATTGGCTAAGAGATCAAGCATTGGAAAGGTATATTTACAAATGGTGATATTTTCCCATTGTAGATCTTTGTCATGTTTAATCTTTAGGGTGCTAATTATTCTGTCGCAGACAGCGTTAGGGTCCAGTCTTGAAAAATTATCACGAAAATAAAAGTAGTGCCACCTAAGATTGAAAGGCTCTTTTTTTATATTTTTATTATTTAAAATATTATTTCGTTCTATTTTATTTTTGAGGTTAACTATCTTACTCTCATATCCATCGTGAAATAAAACTATGTCGATATCTATTAGAGAAATGTCTGAATCACTTTTGTGTCTAAGTTCCTCATGTACAAATCCTGCATAAAAAAAGTCACCATCATTTCTGAAGATGCGCCCGATTCCCTTAGAGGAATTGTTATCATGGTTTATTATTTCTGGGCAGAAAGCTGTCAAATTTTTTTTATTGGCATGGTGTTTTTTTATTTTTCCCAATAGTTCCTCTTTATCAGTCTTAAGGTGCTCATCGGCATCAATAAAAAAAATATAATCAGAACTTGCTTTGTCGATTGCAAAGTTCCTGGCATGGGAAAAATTTTCCGCCCATTCAATCTGGAAAAGTAGGTTTTTTTTGTTAATAAAATCATTAATTATTCTCAAGGTTCCATCACTGGAGCCAGTATCGACTATAATTACCTCATCAAATATATTACATATGCTGTCTAAGCATCTTCTAATACAGCGATATTCATTTCTTACTATTAAAGCAGCTGTTACCGTAACGTCCATGTCATTACCATTTATATGATAAAAATCAATGCAAAAGATTGATTTTAAAGATAAATTATATACAGAAAGACTACCATAAAACTATTGCTCAAGTAAATTTATCTAATGATTCTTTCCTTCTTTTAGCTTATAATCGTGATCTGTATCACAAAAAAATATTTGATTTAAGCTATTTATTACAAATTACGACGGCATGTTTTTCAGTTTTATAAGATTTAATTATGTTATTTTTCACGAAAAAAATTAATTACAATGTTATATAAACTCCTTGGAGGTTATATTTTCGAACTTAAAAAATATCCTTTTGAAATTTCTTAGTCTAAGCGCCAGTTTTTAAAATATGACGCTTTGTCGTGCTGATTATTATAATAAGATCATTATCACTCCGTCAGCGGAGCAGGCAGAGCAGCATATTGGCCTGCCTTACTCCGTCACCGTTGAAGGTTCACAGGGGGCGAGCTAACCCTTCTCCATCTCCCTGCAGGGCACGGACGGTGGACGTAAGCGGATGGTGAGCTTCGAGTCGGCCTATGTTGCGCTGAGTCGGCTGAAGCAGCCGGCTCAGTTCTATACTGACAACCGGGAGAAGTGGGTGGCTGCGATGGAAAAATCGCAGGCGAAAAGTACGGCACATGATATTCTGGAGCCGCGCAGCGACCGTGCTGTCGTGAATGCCGCCCGCCAGAGAGCTCGTTATCTCGCCGGGGCACAAATACCCGCAACCGCGCGTGGCGCTGCCGGCCTTCGACCGCAACGGCAGGCAGGCGGGCGTATTGCTGAGCGCCCTGACGTCCGGAAACGGGCAGTTTAAGGGGCTAGGCGGCGAAGGTCGGGTGATGGGCAGCGAGGACGCAGCGTTTGCGGGTCTGCAGACCAGCCGTAACGGTGAGTCGCTGCTGGCGCGTGATATGGAAGAGGGCGTGCAGCTGGCGCGCGCGAGTCCGCAGAGCGGTGTGGTGGTGCGCCATCAGGATGTCTGCCTTGTCGCCCCAGCGACTAATGGCGTCGTTGATGTACTTGGACCAGGGAAGCGGTTCACGGATTTTGGCCCCGCGCAGCGAGTAGGTGTTATGCAGGGTATGAGTGACGTCTTCGGCTGTCTGGATAACCTTTTTCTCTTCGATAAACCACAGCATCTCTGCCGGGGCTTCCGAGCCGGGAGCCATCATAAAATCGTAGGTCAGACCATCAATGACGCGTTTCTCACCGGTTTTGGTCACATAATCGGTAGGCGCTATCAGGGTGACGGTGCCAGCAGAAGTGGTGGTGCCCAGCCCTGCCCCTACCTGACCTTTGGCATCGGCTTTCAGCAGGTTGCCGTACATGTAACTGGCACGACGGCTCATGACATAACCTGCCATGATGTTTTCAGAGACGGCAGATTCCATAAAGCCGGCCGGTGCATAGATTTTGACTTTGTCCGATTTGACGTCAGCTTCATCGACAACCCCACGCACGCCGCCGTAGTGGTCAACGTGGCTATGGGTATAGATGACCGCAACGACAGGTTTTTTACCGCGGTTTTTGAAATAGAGATCCATGCCCACTTTAGCCGTTTCCGCAGAAACTAATGGATCAACAACGGTGACACCCTCTTTACCCTCAATAATCGTCATATTGGAGAGGTCGAGATTACGAATCTGATAGATTCCCTCAGTCACTTCAAACAGACCACTGATATTGATTAGCTGAGACTGGCGCCACAGGCTGGGATTGACCGTATCCGGTGCTTTCTCACCCTCTTTAATAAAGGCGTACTGTTTCGGATCCCAGATAACGTTGCCGGACTCGCCTTTAATGACGGCATCAGGCAATGCAGCAATGAACCCTTTATGGGCATCTTCAAAGTCGCTTTTGTTATCGAAGGGTAATTGCTGATAGAGGGCATCATTAGCCTGTTTGGTAGCAGGCGCAGCGTCTTTCTAGGTCTCATCTGCAAATACGCTAAGCGAAGCGGTGGAGAGTAAACCGGCCAGGGCCAGACTGCGGGCTAGAGGTGTTAATTTCATGAGTTCCTCGGGATTTCAGACAAATGAAAATTGCATCCGATGCAACCGAAATAAAGACGTGCTTACAGCGTCCGGCATGAAAAGCCAGCAGCAACTGTTACGAGATAGCAATAATTGCTAACATTTGTTTTAACGTTAGCAAGATCTTAAAAATTCACCAGTTTAAGTTAAACAGCGGCTTTTATTTGCTGACTTTGATGAGCATCAAAAATTTAGAATTTAAATTTATAATTGAAATCTTCCTATCTAACTGATTTTTAACTTATATTTTACTTACCTGGCTAAATGTCAGTTATTCCCTTCTGTAAGTCAGTATCTTAATATTTGAGAATTACCTCATTTTTGTAATGTGAGGAATGTTCAGGAAGAATTACTATAAAAACCAGAAATAAATGGTCCTGACGCGCGCACAATGACCGGACACGCTTGAAGGGAGGTTATGCAATTCAGATGCTTTTCTAACGGCGATTTTGTCCGGTTTCCGTTGTGAGACTAATTCAATGCAGATAGTGTCGCGGTATGGAGAATTGATTGTCAGAAGGCTTTTAAACATAGCCCTGCGGCGTCAAAGTACCCCTTCGCTAAATTCGTCAGAAAAGTGAATAATGCTTTCAGACCGTCAGGGTGAATAAAAAACCTTTTTCATTTGTCGCGTATATAATCCGCGTCATTTCCGCCCCATCACTTTGGGCTGTCAGTAATTTAATATCGTTCGCGTTGCCGTAGAGGCGATCGCTCTGGCGATGGTGTCTGTATGTTTAACGGAAATGAATGATCAAAATTTAAAATTACCTTTCATGGTACAGGTCAAAGGTGATGCACCTGGCTGCTGGATGGCGTCAGTACTGAACAGACTTCAGCGGTGCTACATGGATAACAACAGTATGTGAGTCAGCCCCTGATGTCATACTGATGGCCTCCGGTTAGACGTGACGGCAGGATTGAGAGATGAGCGATTGAAGAGCGCGAAAAATCTTAAACTTAATCTGATGTTCATCCTGTTAAGTGGCTGAAGCACAGAGCTTACGCGTTGCGCATATAGATAAATACATTCCCCACTGGAACGAATAACCTGCCACCTGCTGGCCTTTCCTTAAGTCAAATCCGCACCCCACCGCCATGATCGGGTTACACGTCAGTCATTGATAGTGCCAGCGAAAACTGGAGTAAAAATAACGCGCGTTATCGTAACCTTAGAACTCTACATTTTTCATTCAAAAACAGTAACTTCTCCTCTGATTACAGTTCGCCTATGCTGGCTGCTCATTAAATTTCACTTCAGAAGGATCTGTTATGTTTGTTGTGCCCGCATCCTACAGTGCAGAGGCTGTTCAGTGCCTGTATGAAGTTATCGGCATACTCAACCTGAACGGCGTACGCTGCCACGTTATCTTTGACAGTCAGGCATCCCGCGCCGCAGTGATCCAGGCGGACGCGACAGAGGAACATGGCGAAATGCGCCATCCTGTGCTGGCCGTGCTGGAAATGGAACGCGTAACGAGTATCAACACCATACTGCGCATCAAATCGTTCTGGACCGATTCCGAGGGCGCTCAATCAGGTGTGGAACCAGGCACGCTGGCAAAAGCGTTGTATAAAGCGCTGACAACAAAGAAACATATCACGCTGGTGGGATTGTAGGCATTCTGAAGCCCGTGAAGTACGGGCTGTAACAGTCAGGTGTTGAGAGAGATACACGTCGGGGATGAGCATGATAATTCCACAGGTGCCCAAGAGTGCTTAATGCTGATCCGCGCATCCTGCCCGATCGGGCGTCCGATGCCCGTGTGAAATTCCGCTTTATTATTGACGTGTTGATACTGCTCTGTGTGAAGAAACAGAGAATGCCTTGCTGAAGTCCCGGATGCGTTCCTCACGTCCCACGGCAAGGGCAAACAGTACGCCACCCACAATAGAGAACAGCCCCAGAACGCCCCATGCCAGCGTCATATCACTACCGCCACCCAGATGCTTGAGGTATCCGGCAACAAGGGGGCCGCCAAACTGTCCAATGAAGTTACTGCATGCGCCGACAAAAGCCACCGCAGGGACTGCTTTCTTTGTCGGGAGAATTTCAGTCAGCCTGACGTAAACCAGTGGCACCAGCATCTTCATTGTCAGGCCGACAAACATGAACAATCCTATCTGAGCCCAGTAATATGCCAGCGGCACAAAAGCGGCAGCCAGTAATGCCACACCACAGAGGACGGTGGGAATAGCGGCATGCAGTCGTCGCTCCTGGTTGTACTTATCTGAACGCCGGGTGATATACCAGATGCCCAGCATCGTCATCAGGAAAGGCATCCCACTGATGAGACCGACCATAAATTCACTGAGCGTGCCATATCCTTTGAGAGCTGTCGGCAGCCAGAGCGTAAAACCGTAAGCGAGCATGCTATGCAGGGAGTAGCCGATCAGCATCAGCCAGAGGGCCGGTATTTTGAGAATGGTCCACCAGGGATCGGATTTCTCATTCCTGTAGTTTGACTGCTCAGCGGCTAGGTCTTTCTGGATATAATCCCGATCTTCGGCACTCAGCCAGCTAGCGGCCTGAATACTTTTAGGAACCAGATAAAACCAGATGATGCAGAACAGCCAGGCCGGTGCACCTTCAATTACCATCATCAGGCGCCAGTTATGATGTGCAAGGATCCAGCCAGATATCGGACCGGCCAGAAACGCGCCCGCACCCAGGCTAAGATTCCAGATTCCGAATGCCCGCCCCCGCTCAGGCTTCATAAACCACTGGGCCAGGAACATGGCCGTGGCGGCCTGAATTGGACCTTCAGCGATGCCCAGTAAGAAACGGATTGCTACCAGTTCACCGAAGTTACGCGTCAGGCCGGTTAGCATTGCGCAGGCGCCAAACAGAAACAGGCTGATACCGATTATTTTCCGTGATCCAAAACGAAGAGCCAGCCATCCTGCAGTAAATTGCGTGGCGACGTAACCCCAGGCAAATGCGCCGCCAAGCCAGCCGGCTTCAACAGGACTCAGGCCCATTTCAGCTGTTATATGGGGCAGCGCCATGCCTATATTCACCCGATCAAAAAATGAAATGGTATACATGATGAATACGGCAGGTAATATGATTGTCCAGCGTTTATTTCCGATAAGCGCATTACCCTTAAGAGTTTTCTCACTCATAATAACTTCCTCATTTAACACTGTGGCAGGGGGAGGAAATGCTGATTTCAGATCCTTTTAAATATCAGTCAAAATTTTTTATTCATTACCCGAAGAATGTTACGGAGAAATAAGCAGTCTTAGAGCAAAAGGCGCGGATAAACAGGCAAAACTCCAGAATTCATGATTGAATCTTAATTACTGATTTTTATAAGAAAACTTCCAGTTCATATTTAACCCGGCAAGACTATCTGAATGTCGATAATTCAACGGATGACTGATATACCCCCAGGCAGAGTTTATGCTTAAATCAAAGTCAGCTCTTCAACCAGAAATTATTAACAATGCTACCGTTTGCCAGTTCAATAACGCCCTCTCCTCTCAGATTCAGATAAACTTATTCTTGCTGAGGCGTCAGGTTAATTAAGAGATTGATATTTTCCCGCAGCCCCTCAACTTAACGAGGGGCGCAGTGACATTAAACATGCCGTAATGTAAGCGGAAACTTATTCAGCCAGCGCCCGCATTTCTTTAATGAGGTCTGATTTGCCTTCGAAACCAATACCCGGCAGATCCGGCATAATAATATGGCCATCTTCAACTTTTACCGAGTCCGGGAAACCGCCGTAAGGCTGGAACAGATCAGGATAGCTTTCGTTACCACCCAGACCGAGGCCTGCGGCGATATTCAGGGACATCTGATGGCCGCCATGAGGTATGCAGCGTGACGGTGACCAGCCAAACTGCTCCAGCACATCCAGTGTGCGCAGATACTCAACCAGCCCATAGGAGAGCGCGCAGTCAAATTGCAGATAGTCGCGATCCGGACGCATACCGCCATATCGCAGCAGGTTTCGCGCGTCCTGATGAGAAAAGAGGTTTTCGCCCGTTGCCATTGCGCCTGGATAGAACTCCGACAGGGCTGCCTGCAGAGAATAATCGAGCGGATCGCCAACCTCTTCGTACCAAAAGAGCGGATATTCACGCAGCATTTTTGCGTAGGCAATACCGGTTTCCAGATCAAAGCGACCATTAGCATCAACGGCGAGGCGCGCTTCGCTGCCGATTTCTTCCAGTACGGCCTCAATACGGCGGCGGTCTTCGTCCAGAGAGGCACCACCGATTTTCATTTTCACAACGTTATAGCCGCGGTTCAGGTAGCCGCGCATTTCCTGTCGCAGTGCGCCAAGGTCTTTACCCGGATAGTAGTAACCCCCAGCCGCATAGACGAAGACGCGCGGATTAGCCTCAACGCCCTTCATTTCGGCCAGCAGGCGGAACAGCGGCTTGTTTGCAATTTTTGCCGTTGCATCCCAGATGGCCATGTCCAGGGTTCCCACTGCAACTGAACGCTCGCCATGACCGCCAGGCTTTTCGTTACTCATCATCACGGCCCAGACTTTATGCGGATCCAGGTTGTTACCTTTGGCATTCAGCAGGCTTTCAGGATCGGCTTCCAGGATGCGATCGCGGAAGCGTTCCCGGATCAGGCCACCCTGGCCATAACGGCCGTTAGAGTTAAAGCCGTATCCCACTACACGGCGCCCGTCGACTTCAACATCTGTCACAACGGCGACCAGGCTTGTCGTCATCTTGCTGAAATCGATGTACGCGTTACGAATAGGGGAAGCAATGGGTTTGGTAATTTCTACAACATCAAGAATGCGCATGATCTCTCCGGTAGTTCTCAGTCAAAGACTGTTTTACTAAAATACCTACGCAATCAGTTATGTCATGCCATCTGTTTATCGGCATTCATCAGCATAATGAAGTGACGTAGTGTAAGGGACCTGATTGTCCTGTCTGCTATTATCCTAAGCAGTAGAAGGATTCCGTTCTAATGCCAAAGAGGCAGCCTGTAATGCAAAATCGGCATCACCTGGAGTTAACCTGGCTTGAAGACTGTATTGCGCTGGCGCAATCACTCAATTTTTCCCGTGCGGCAGCTTCACGATATGTGACACAGCCTGCATTCAGCCGCAGAATCGTCTCGCTAGAAGAGTGGCTTGGCACGCCAATTTTTGAAAGAAATCGTCGGGGCGTCAGCCTGACCCGCGCCGGAGAGGTTTTCGTCAGGCAGGTGCCGGAACTTATTCGTGCGCTTTATACCCTGAGAAGTGAATCTATCGAGGCCGCAGGAGAAGCCCGACCGGATGTTATTTTTTCCGCCACGCACGCGCTGTCATTTTCTTTTTTTCCGGCACTGATGCGTAACAACGAAAAAATTGCCCGCTTCGGATCTTTTCGACTGTTATCAGACTCATTAAGTGCCTGCGAACGCATGATTGAGAAAGGTGACGCGCAATTTCTGCTTTCTTATTACCATCCTCATATGCACATTCATCTCGATCAGTCGAAATATCTCAGCGTCCGGCTTGGACAGGAAATTTTACAGCCGTATTCACGATGCGATCCGACAACGCGTGAGCCTCTATTCCATGCGTCAGGCGGTAAGAAGTTTCCTTTCCTCTCCTATTCTGCTGAATCCGGCCTGGGCCGCATCCTGTCTAATACCTCACAGGTTAACCGGGCCAGACGCGGAATGGATATTGCCTTCACGGCCGATCTTGCTGCCACCTTACTCGCCATGGTCAAAGCCGGAGACGGCATCGCATGGCTGCCGGAAACACTGGCAGCGCCGGATGTTGATGCTGGCTCGATTGCCGTAGCAGCTAATAAGGAAAGCGCACTCTGGTTACCCATAGAGATCCGGCTGTTCAGACCCGCAGCGAGGATGTCCCGGGCTGTTGAAGCGTTGTGGGAAATTTTCTTAGATGGCCAAATCTGAGCGGAAAACCATTTTGCGCCGATCGCGACAACAGCTGAAAGGAATAAAGTGAGAACACATCAGAACCGCAAACTGACAATATATGCACGCCAGCTTTCCGTTTTTAATTAAAGCGGTCCTGAACTCGCGCGCATGTCCGTTTTGTCAGATGCGGTCATTTACTTTCATGTGAACAACAGGAGAAATTAACGTAACTTCTGTACCAGAAATTATCCTGCATTCTCAGCAGAGAAGCTTTGGTAATCTTCAGGCGTAATCAGCTTATAAGGCACCCAGTTAAGCGTCTCAACTTTCTTCTTATACAGCAGCGCTTTGGTCACCCGGACCGTACATCTGGCCTCTGGCATCCTCAAAATTAGTCAGCGTCGCCTGTTAACTCACAGCAAAATATTTCTCCCTGCTATTATTACATTTTTTAGTTAAAACCTACTGTCGGAGCTGCGTGGTGTAATTAGCGGGCACCCAGCGATAAGCGTTACCTTCATGCTGAACATGGCCCAAGCCAGGGAAGGCGATATGCGCCGCAGCCACCCAGTAGCCATTATCTGCAGCCTGTTTCAGTACCCTTTCACGTGTAGTGATAGCCTGCTTCTGATTGACATCAAAATGGATGGCCACTTCAGGATCGGGCATTTGCACCGCTTTGGCATGGATAATATCTCCCCACAACACCAGGGTCTGGCCTTCACTCTCTACGCGATAAAGTACGCTACCCGGCGTGTGGCCGGCTGTCGACTCTGCACGGATTCCCCCCGGTAATGTGGCTGGTGCCATAAAAGTTTTAAGCAGGCCAGCATTGATGACCGGGCGAAGAGTCCGTTCAGATTCTGCAAAGGTATGGGCCTGACTAGTCTCTACCCTGCTGACGTTAGCCGGATTAAGCCAGAAATCGACATCCCGTTTATCCACGAACACTTCGGCCTTTGGAAAAGCAGGCTTGCCCGCGCGTGATACACCGCCTGAATGATCGGCATGAATATGGGTTAAGAGTACGGCATCGATCGACTCTGCCGGATAGCCAGCGGCGGCCAGATTAGTCAGCAGATGTCCGCCATTGTGTCCAAAAAGCTCACCGGCCCCGGTGTCGATTAAAATGCGCTTTTTACCATCATCGATAACGAAGGCATTGATTGATGTTTCGGCCTGCGGCGTCATCGAATCTCTGGCCATTGCATGGTTTAGTTTTTCAGGCGAAATGTTAGTCAGTAATTTATTCAGGGGAACGGTTACCGTGCCGTCGGAAACCGCGGTAATGCGTAATTTCCCCAATGTCATCCGGTAATAACCCGGAGCTTGCTGATCCCCCGCAGAGGTCTGTTCGGCAGCATAGACCGGACTGAACGCGATAAGAGAAGCCACCAGCATCAGTAAAATTTTCATAAATATCTCTCCAGAAAGTTTCATCACAACGTGGTGGGCAGTATCCTTACTCAACCTGTATCACTCAAATTGATTAAACTGATGCTCACTATCAGAGAAAATGATTTTCATCGAATCGACCTGAATTTACTGACGGTGCTGTTAGTTCTGAAGCGGGAAGGCAGCGTGTCGCGTGCGGCAGAAAAGCTGCATCTGGGTCAGCCAGCAGTCAGTAATGCACTGGCCCGGTTGCGGGTAATGTTCAGCGATCCACTGTTTGTGCGCACGGCGAAAGGCATGGAGCCTACCCCGCGTGCTGAAGCGCTGATCGCTGAGCTGGGCCCGTTAATGGCACAGATGCAGAGCGTATTGTTTCAGCCAGCATCCTTCACGCCTTCTGAGGCGACACATGTTTTTCGGCTGGGGATGAGCGACTGGGTTGAACGCTGGCTGATGCCGGGACTGTATGCGCACATCACGCGCACCGCTCCCGGCGTGACGCTTCAGGTTACGGCCAGCGATCCCTTCCGGGATGCGGAGCTTGTCGCGCGCGGAGAGATCGATCTTGCCATTTCGGTTGGCGAGAGCACGCCCGCCACGCTCCAGCGCGAGAAGATTGTGTCACACAACTTTTGTACGTTGTGGCACCCGGAACAGCTTTCGTTACGTGCACCGCTGACGCTGGAGGATTATGTGGCGCATGACCATCTGCTGGTTTCCTATCGCGGGGCGAACTGGAGCGCCATCGATGACCAGCTTGCGGCATCAGGAAAGGCACGTTCGATTAGCTACGTGACGCCGCATTTTTCCTCTCTGCCTCCGCTGCTGGCGCGCGCACCCGCGTTAGCCACCGTTCCCGCCGGGCTGTCGGATGAGTGGGTGACGCATTACGGCTTATGCTGTAGCTCGGTACCCATTGAAACACCGGAAATAGCCCTGTCACTGCTCTGGCATAAACGGTTTGATAACGATTTGTCACTGCGCTGGCTCAGGGAGGAACTGCGTAGCGTGATGACAGAACGAACCTGAATAGCTGCTCTCATGTGAAGCTAAGACCTGTAGTGACACCTTGTTCGATGAGGACCTTAACCTCATGTTATTGAGCGCAAACTCACAGAGCCCATGAATAAGCAGGTAAAATTTTACCTGCCCTGCTCTCTATCCGCGTGATTCTGTTTAACGTCCACACCATCCCTTTTAAATCGCCGTTTTAACCTATAAAACTCAGTACCGCGCCCGGCTACTGCTCAGGTGCGGAAAAAATGCAGGCGACGGCAAGGCTTCCGGAGCAGTTGGCTCAGCGTTCAGCATGCGCAAAAATGACTCAGCCCAGTGATGGCTGTTGTACATATGCAGTCCCTTTATCAGACAGGCATGCAGAGACCGCCGTTCGTGTAACGGCATCTGCAATGCACGATGTACCGCACTGGCCATTGCATCAGGATCATAAGGATTGACGATGATGGCACCCTCCATCTGCTCGGCTGCACCGGCAAACTGCGAGAGGATAAGCACCCCGGGATTTTTCGGGTCCTGTAAGGCGATATACATTTTGGCCATCAGGCTCATGCCTGCCATCAACGGCGTCACCAGCGCAACGCGTGAGGCACGATAGATGCCAGCCTGCTCTTCGCGGCTGTAGCCATGAGTCAGATAGTTCACCGGATACCAGTTCATTGTGCCATGCACGCCATTAAGCTCCCCACACAGTGCTTCCAGAGCGTGACCGAGTTCTGACGCATCATGTGCGTGTCCGGCTGCAGGAGGCGCCAGCTGCAACAGCGTGATATTTTTCTGGTAGCAATCATGTTTTCGCAGCAACACTTCCATAGTGCTGATCCGGTAAGGCAGACCTGAACTCTCATCAAGATGGCCGCCGCTTAGCACGGTATTTTCGGGCAGGCTTTCGCGGCACTGCATTTCCATGTAAGCACAGCTGTTGCTATCACGCAGAGACTGGACATCGTCAAGATCTATTCCGACAGGTAACACACCCACCCTGATAATCCGGCCATGAACACGAAAGCTTTGCGCTTCCAGCCGTTCTATACGGAATTCGCTCTCCAGCCAGACCAGGAAGTTATTCATATCCTGCACGGTCTGAAAGCCAATCAGATCACAACATAACAGAGAGTCAGTGAACCAGCGCCATTCGGGTATGGTTTCAAACATTCTGCCAGCCGGGAAAGGTTGATGCAGAAAAATACCCACTAAGTTGGTCAATCCTTCTTCACGGATATAGGTGGCACAGCCTAGCAGATGGTAATCCTGAATCCAGATAACATCGTCGGGTGCGGCGTTTTCGCAGATGGCGCGCGCATAGGCTTTATTGATGTTTTTATATTCCTGATAGCCGCTGGCGGAAAAACGAGCCATGTCCGGACGCTGATGAAAAACAGGCCAGAGCCCTTTATGAATATAATTGTGGTACCCCTCATTAAGCTCGCCAGGCGTATACGGGAAGGTCACGGTTTCATACTGACCCATCTGCTGCACGGCGTAGGGTCTTGGCGCATCCGGAGGCATCACCCTGCTTTCACCATCCCAGCTAATCCAGACGCCTCCCTGACGGGAAAGGATGCCGTCATAAATTGCAGTAAGCGTCGAACGTTGACATTGATTATGCGAAACAAGAATAAGGCCTGACATGCTGTATTCCTTAAGAACCCGCTGCGGAGAGGCACCAGTGCCTGGCAGCGAGCCGCTATTAATAGGAGGTCGGAGAATAAACTGGAGAAAACCACTCATGAATGTGCACCCTGTCCACTTAATGCCTGCAGACGCTTTTTGCAAAATCGGGTTGTGACCGCCATCGTGTAACGTTGTCACGTAAATGCCCGGTGCCGTTAATTAAACCGAACGGCCTGTAAAAAAGGCGTAAAAAGAGTCTGATGAAGTGTAAAAACGCTGCAAATCACGCGCCCGATATAGCATTAGCGGGCAGCGATGGCGCAAAAAGTCAGTGAGTTGAAGACAGTGAATATACGCGGGTATAAATAAGGCGGGTTGGCCCGGTTCCGCTCACCCTCAAAGCTGGTTTGATAAATGCGTGGCCGGGCCGTTTTATTTCGGAAACAGAGAACTTAAAAATCTCTTTGTTAATTCAGAGCTGAGCGATCATTGTCTGGAATGATACGCCGTTAAAAAATTTGACCTCCCCGACTTTTTTAAATCCCCTTTTCTCATAAAAAGGGACGGCAAGGAGTGAAGACCGTACGCTGATTTCTGAACGCAGTTCGGGAATCGCCCGCTGCCAGAGTACCCTCGCTACCCCTTTTCGCTGAAATTTCGGATGTACAAAAAGGTATTTAACTAAATTGCCTTCGAAAAGGGTGAGTACGCCTGTCACCTCACCTCTTTCCACGGCAATCAGCCAGAGATAGTCATCTGAAACAATCAACGGCTGAAGCACATCGGGCTTTGTGCTGTCGATGAACCATTGCGGACAGGGCTCTGTCTCTGAAAAATTACATTGCACAGACACAAGCTGTATCAGCTCACTGATGCCTGCCGCATCAGACTCCAACGCCGTTCTGATTTCCATTCTTTTGTCATTCCCCCTGATTAGGTTAAGGCAAGGGCATGGAGGCCTGCCATTCGAAAAGCCATCCACTCCCCTTTTCCGCTGAATCCCGGCCCGAGAACCCGCGTCCTGAAGATTAAAGCAACGTGACTTTGCCCTGGAAAATCACCGGACCGGACGGCCCGCTGAGCCTGGAACCTCCCACCGGCTCCAGACTTACCGCCAGTACCGTCTGATTATCTAACTCGCCAGGCGGTAACCGGAAAACATTACTGTCGCGGTGATTGATCAGCCCCAGAGATTGTGGCGCAGCACTGCCCCTGATCAGCCAGAGCTGCAGGTTTTTATTCTCTGGCAGCGTGATGTTCAGCGCCGAAACCTGAAGGAGTGAAGCTGACTTATCCAGATTCACCACAAACTGTGCATCGGGCTGTGCGCCGCTGAGTACCGCAATCGGCTGCAGGGATTGTGGGGCATCAGGCTTGCTTAAATGGGTGAAAATGAGGATGCCAGCCATTGCCGCCGCCAGGCCCCAGCCGAGCCAGAAGCCAGGATGCCTGCGGATTGATGTCGTGCCAGAGACGCCTGCATTCCGGCCAAGATCCTGCTCAATCTGCTGCCAGACCGCAGAAGACGGGATAACGGCGTGTGTGAGCAGGTCAATGCCGCTGAACGCTTTCTGCCAGTGCAGCACCTCTGCAGCAAATAATGAATCGTCATTGAGGCGTTTATCCAGCCGATGACGTGTCACATCGTCGGTAAGGCCAAGCACATATTCGGCCGCAGTGAGATCATGTTGTTCCTGACCAGTCATAAGCCTATGCACTCCCGAAGATGGGTTAACGCGCGACGGATCCAGCTTTTCACCGTCCCTTCAGGCTGACTCATAGAGAGCGCAATCTCACTCTGTGACAGGCCACGATAATAGGCGAGCGAAATGCTTTGTCGCTGCTCAGAGGGTAAGTGCGCCATGCAGTGCTGAAGGCGACGCGCCTCCGCATGACTCGCATCGGCAGGAAGTGGCGTCTGGAAACCCGCTTCCGCTTCGCTGATCTCATCCACGGAACAGCTTCTGTTTTCATGTTTACGTAGGAAATCAATCGCCCGATTTCTGGCGATGTGACTGAGCCAGATATGCGGCTCACTGCGCTTATCGTCGTAATAGTTAGCCGACTGCCAGATTTGAATAAACGTATCGTGCAGGATCTCTTCTGCCCAGTCCCGGCGTCTCACCATCCGCAGGATGATCCCATAGAGTCGGGGCGACAGAACGCGGTAAAGCTGCTCAAGAGCAGCTTTATCACCGACGGCTATCTGGTTCATTAAACCGGCCTGAATATGGGGCACATTTTTTGTCATCGGCTTCCCTGTGAAAGGTGTAGCCACGCGATAAGTGGCTACACACAGTATAGGTAACGCTTTACGGCATCAGCACGGTATCAATAACGTCAATCACACCGTTACTCTGATTCACATCATACGTGGTGATACTGGCAATATTGCCCTGAGCATCCTTAAGCTGAATATTGTGCGGGCCATTTGCCATCACCCACAGTGATTCGCCATTCACCGTTTTCAGCTCGGCTTTACCGCCACCCGCTTTGATTTTTTTCTCCAGCGCTTTCATGTCCAGTTTTCCTGCAACCACGTGATAGGTCAGGATGCTGGTGAGTTTTTGTTTATTTTCTGGCTTAAGCAGGGAGTCGACGGTGCCCTTAGGCAGTTTTTCAAATGCGGCATTGGTGGGCGCGAAAACGGTAAACGGCCCCTTCCCTTCAAGTGTCGGGACCAGACCGGCGGCTTTAACAGCCGCCACTAGCGTGGTGTGGTCTTTCGAGTTAACAGCATTCTCAACAATATTTTTCGATGGGTACATGGCGGCACCGCCGACCATCACCGTGTCGCTGTCCATGCTCGCCGCATAAGTGGCGCCGCTGAAGACTAATGCAGAAAAAATCAGAGTTGGCAGGAATGGTTTCATTTTCACTTCCCTCATTGAGTTAACGGACAGGGCGAGAGCGCCCTTATCTGTTAATACGAATGAGCAGCGAAAACGGATGCAAAAAAAATTTAAATTTTTTTAATCTGAGGGGGTTCAGGCTGAGGCGATATGCAATAAGCCCACCAGAGGTGGGCTTATCATAACGAGTCCATACTGCGTCAACGTCTGCTTTTCACGCACAGCAGACAGACATCATTACTGGCAAGAAATAGCTCCCGGTCATACATTTCAGTAATGTAAAAACCTATGACCCGGACAGCTCAGATGCTCTCCACCCACGTCTTTCGCCGTGAGTTATGCGCATGAACTTAAATGCGAAAAGCATTCACTGCTTCACGTAAAGCGTGTGCCTGGGCTGAAAGCGACTGTGATGCCGAAGAGGACTCCTCAACCAGCGCGGCGTTATTCTGCGTGACGCCATCCATCTCGTTCACTGCGATGCTGACCTGTGAAATGCCCTGCATCTGTTCAGCTGAGGCGAGTGAGATGTTATCCATCGCGACGGCGAGTTTTCCAACCATCGCATTGATATCAAGAATGCTCTTGCCGGTCCCGGTTGCCACGACAACACCACTTTCAACCTGTGCCACAGCCTCTTCTATCAGATGTTTAATATCTCTGGCTGCCGTTGCACTGCGCTGAGCCAGCGTCCTGACTTCACCCGCGACGACGGCGAAACCTCGACCCTGTTCGCCCGCTCGCGCGGCTTCGACTGCCGCGTTAAGCGCCAGAATGTTGGTCTGAAATGCAATTCCTTCGATAACGGACGTGATATCCCGGACTTTCACCGCGCTTTTTGAAATATCATTCATCGTCTCTGACATGCGCTGCATATCGTGTTCACCCGAACGCGCCAGCGCAGCGGTTTCACGGGCTGAATCCGCGGTCTGCTGTGCGCCCGCTGCATTACTTTTTACCGTGACCGTAAGCTGCTCAATACTGGCGGCGGTTTCCTGCAAAGCGGCGGCCTGCTGCTCTGTACGGGAAGAGAGTTCAGTATTGCCCTGGGAAATTTCATCAGCTGCCATGGCGACCGAAGCGGAAGAATCTTTAATCTGCGAGACCAGGTCACGCAGATTGCTCTGCATGCTATCCAGAGAAGCCATCATGCTGACGGTATCCCCCTGACGCAGGGTCACTTTTGTCGTCAGATCGCCCGCCGCAATCGCAGCGGCCAGGCCCTGCGCATGCGAAGGTTCTCCACCCAGCTGAGTCTTGATCCAGCGGGTGATCAGCCCACTCATCACAAATCCCATCACAACAAACAGGGTGGTCAGGCCTGCCAGCGTCATATAAACACCGGAGAGCGCCTGCGTGGACGTTTCGGCCGTTTTACTCGTTACCCTCGCCTGATAATCAACCATCCCATCCACTGCATTGCGGTAGTGCGAAAACGCAGGGATCAGTTCACCACGGAGTTTTTCCGGGAACGGAGTGGCGTTCTGCTTAAACAGGTTTTGCTCTGCCTGATGAAGCGGACCCGCTGCCACTTCAATTTTATTTAATTGCGTGGAAGCCTCTTCTACTTCAGCAAGATTGATCCCCGGAATGCTTTTGGCACCGTTGATCAGTTCCCGGAAATGCGCAGTGGTATTATCACTGTTGGTCTGCAACGCAGAGAACTGGGTTTTTATAGTGGCCTCTGCCTGAGGCTGAGTGTCTGAAGCCACGGACAGTAAAAGGACAGTTTGCTGAGTTAAATTATCTTTTAGCGTCTGCAAGGCCTGGAGATCGCCCAGCCGCGCGCGCGTCAATTCCTGCTGATCGCTGGCCGTATTGAGTTTAAACCCGGCAAATCCTGTCACAAAAACGCCCGTTAAAATGACTGTGAGGAATGCTGCAGTGAGCATGACGCTTAATTTTATTTTTTTGTTCCGATACATAGGAGACCCCGATGTTTGAATTAATAGGTTATCACCGACGTTCCGCTTCTATGGCTCGCTGGTACTGGATCTGTTATCGGCAGCGGGGAAAGAAATTACAGTAATGAAAGGGGTAAGAAGTGATGATTCCGTAGAACCATTTCTTACAAGCATCAGACTCTTTAACCCGGCCTGAGCGCTGTTGATTACTCAGATAGTTATTCTCAACTTCGGTTCTTCCCGTGACGGGTTCGCTTCTGATTTTTCCGGGGCAGGGACAGGTAATATATTCGTCATCCGCTCATCTTCTCTCCAGGGTCCTCTGCAATCCTCACATCCTCTCCGGCTTCTTATCTACACTCATCAGTTATCCTTAGCCATTAATGTGGATACGATAAATGCGTAAAAAAACCGCTCACATCTTTTATTCCTGTTTTTCAATAGCAGATCATCACCAGATAAAGAAAAACTAAAGTTAATCTTCTACCTGCCGATAAAACCCTGAGCTTTTTAATTCTCATTTCAATTCTAAAAATTCATTAGCCGTACAGATTATTTTATCAAGGAACAGATGTGAATTTACCCTTTCTCAGGAAAGCTGCTTGCATAGCAGTGGCTGTTTCACTTACGTCAAGTTGCTCAACAATGCACGATTTTGCCCGTGACTATGGCACCGCTGCTGGCTGTATTGGTGGTGCGGCCTTAGGCGGTGGCATTACTTATCTTGTCACTCATGACGCTAAAAAAGCATTAGTGGGAGGATTAGCTGGCGGCATGGCGGGCTGCGTGGTCGGCAATGTCTGGCAGAACCGTGAACAAGCGCTGGCGAAAGTCGCGCAGGAAGAGCAGATACGGATTTCAACGCAGGCGCTTAACGCACAGGAAAAAAGTCAGGCGGCGCAGGTGGGCATTGTCGCTCAGGTTGAAGACAGTACGATGTTCAGCACGGGCAGCGCGGAATTGACCGATAGCGGCTTCCGCCAGGTACAAAAGATTGCAGCGGCGATGAACAGCGGCCAGCAGAATGATGCGGGCGTACTGCTGGTTGTCGGTCACACCGATGCCACAGGCAGCGCGGAATACAATCAACAGCTGTCAGAAGCACGAGCGCATAATGTAGGGTTGGTCCTGAAGCAGAGCGGCATTAAAGCCAGCCAGCTCTACTTTCAGGGTGTCGGTTCTGCCCGTCCGCTTGCAGACAATGACTCCGTTGGTGGCCGTGCCCAGAATCGTCGCGTAGAGATCGTTGCTTTAGCAAACGAAGCGTTACTGCGTCAGCGTCTGGCGCAGGAAAATAATAATCCGCTCTATTTACGCCACAGTTCCGCTGCTGACAGCAGTCTGGCTAAAGCATCATCATCACGAACTGACGCGAGTAAAAAAGCATCTTCTGGTCGCCTGAAAAGTCGCCCAGCGCCGTCAATAACGGAATCTGCCAGCGCGCATCCCCGAAAACCCACTAAACCGCTGTCATCAGTGGAGAGTAATCCATCAAACTTTATCGATTTTGGTGGCAAACCCGCGTCACTCAATACACTGGGCCTCGCCAGCAATCTTAAACCTGTGTCACAAGGCTTTAGCCTGATTAATCAGGCGCAGGCCAGCAGTGTCACAGGCAGTTGTATGAGTGATCTGCCACGCGTTAGTGGGATGGCGAAAAACCTGGCCAGCGGAAAACCGATTGAAAGTCATGACACAAGTGATTATCTGCCTGGTATGAATGGCCGGGCGTGGGCGGGCCTTGTTAATGGCAATCTGGTCACGCTGACGCCGGTTTATGTTCTGAAGAATGGCGCTGAAATCACCCGCAACCCACAGGTGATCATTACCCCCAACTATGCGCAAGGCAATCGCACGTCCGTTAAAGCAATGGCGGGGATTGCCAATAGCTGGGAGGGCGAAGAGAGCATTCTTTACCGGATATACATTGAGAACGCGGCCGATGAGCCTCTCTCCTGCGTGGATCTGCTGTTGCCTAAAAGTGGATCTAAAGCGCAACAAGGCCAACTGTTTTACACCCATCACCGTCAGCCATGGCTGGCCGAATATGCTCCTCAGCGCGGATAACGGATAATATCAATGGAAATTTTCAATAGTTTGATGCAGGCCATCGCGACCTATCGCTACATCTTCTGGCCACTGTTTGGTTTGCTGGCACTGACGCTTGCAGTCATAAAATGGTGGGATGAAGTGCGTTATTTCTTCCTCAACTTTTTTTGTTCATTACCGCTGATAGGACATGTCGCGCGTCTTTCTCACAGCCATGAAGCCCGACGTAAAAGCACAGGGGGATTAATATGGCATCCGGCCGAAGAAGCACTGTGTGGGAAATATTATCAACATCACAGTACCTCAAACCGGGATGCCGATTTTTATAAGCGCTGTGTAAATTATCTGAACAAAGTGGATGAACGCGGGCGCAAGCCGACCAGTGTGGTGCTATGGCTTTGCAGCATTGCCTTAGTAATTCTGGAAGCATTCATTTTCGCGTTAGTCCTCTCCCCGTTTATTGCCAACAATATTTCGGCGAACCAGGCTGAACTTTCTGCAATCGTGGTCTCAGTGCTAATTGGTGTAATCCTGGTTCCTGCAACGCATTTAATGGGGACCCAACTGCATAAAAATACGCTGCTAAGTAAAATTCGTTACTGGCATAAAGAGGCCAGACTCGAAGGTAATGCACAGGCGTTGGTGAAAAACACGGAAGTTTCGCTGGAAAATAGCCGCATTGATGATGATGCACCCAGCTATCTGCAGATGTTGAATCGCGTGCAGCACGGGATTGGGGCTAAACCCCAGTATGTGCAGACGGTGGTGACACTATTACTGATTATGACCTTCGCGGTGGGAGCCTATTTTATTCGTGCTGCGACCATCAATGCCGCTGAGACGGAAGCGGTAAATGGAACACCATTCAGCCAGAACGCATCTGTTAATGCGTCGTCGCCCTTCGATCTGCCGCAACAGGCTGTAGAAGATAATCAGCAGGCGGATAAGAAGGCAGCCAGCGAAGTCCGTGAAAATCGTGTATTCGCTTCGAAACTGACCTTTATTATTCTGTCGGTGATTTTTATTGGCGTGCAGATTATTGGTATTCTGATTGGTTATTCCCGTTCGCTGGTGGGAATTGAATCGCGACTGGCAGCAAAGTATATCGGTAATTTCAGCAGTTCAGATGAGTTTGCGGCCTGGTACGCTATGCAGCGTGAGCGCGTTGAGCGAGATGCTCAGGATAAGCTCGCCAGCCTGCAGAACCGCATGGCGATGCAGCGTGCCAGCAGCGCCAGTAACGCTCAGAATGATGTACGCACATTTGATGATTACGTGCGGGGTAAGCAGCGTGATAAGGCGTTGGCGGATGATGAACATCAACAGTTTTCCGCCAGCAGGGCCACTGCGACCGACAATGCTCAGCCTCAGCCAGAAACTGTTATGGTTCATGATTTCGTCGCGACAGCGCCAGCAATGGCCGCACTGAAATCTGCGAACGCGCCGACGCTGGCCTCACACCATGCTGACGATAAAGCGCGGGTCGCGGCCCTGGGCGATCTTACGCTGCTGGATGACGAAGAGTTACGCCTGGTCGCGGACGATCTTGAACTGCCGCTCTCTGCTCTGCTGAGCAGGCGCAAGGTGCAGTCGCTTCTCAATAAAGCACGGGGCTAAGCAGTGAAAATCAACAAATGGTGTTTGTTGCTGTTAGTCGGGGCGACCGCCCTGGCTCAGGCTGCCAGCCGTAATGATATTCCCGCCTGTTATGACTTCGCGAAGTTAAGTCACTATCGTCCGGCAGATAGCGGACGCGAACTGGTAATTATTATTGATCAAACGGTAAAAGTACCGCGGGAAATCAAAAATGCCAGCTGGCAACAGATCCTCCGTTTTACCCAGCCGGGCGATCGGGTGGTGCTCTATCAGTTCTCTGCGCTGCTTCAGAATAATTTTATGCAGCGGCTATTCGATGGGCAGCTCGATCCCTTGCTGGCAGATAAAAAGATTCGCGACAGCCTGGGTATGGAGAGCCTGAAGAGCCTTGATCAGTGTCTCGGTCAGCAAAAAGTCTATTTTGGCAAAACCATTGGTGGCCTGATGGCAAAGAGTTTTGCTGAGCAAGGGGACAACATCGCGAAGAGTGAAATTCTGGACAGCCTGAAACGCATCAGTGACGATCTGGCACAGGATAAAGCAGCATCGCGTACGATTTTTCTCATCTCCGACATGCTGGAAAACAGCGCCTTCGACAGTTTCTATCGCAATAATACGATGCGGCTGATCTCCCCTGATAAGGTTTTGCAACTGGTAAAGCAGCAAAACCTGTTGACTGATTTCAGGGGAGCAAAAGTCTTTGTCGCCGGCGCGGGACTCATCGATACGGAGGCAAAGAATAACTATCGATCGGGCAAAATGCTTCAGCAACTGGAAGCGTTCTGGCGGGGTTATTTTGCCGCCTCGAATGCTGAAGTTATAAGCTTCGGTGCACCAGCGCTTAACGTTAATTTGAATTAAAACAACAGGGGCGGTCTCCTGCCCCTACTCATTTTTTCTTGCTGCTCTGTCTGCCATGTTATGGCGCACATGTCAGCTGCGCCTCTGCGCTTACACCTGCTTCGCTCTCTCATCCTTTTAACCCGCCTGAAAATTATATTCATATAAATCAATCACCTGATCAATAACCAACGCTCGCTGTTTCTTCTTGTGATGAATTTGTGATCTCCCTCGCCATCTATATTCATCATGTGTTGTTATATTGGTTATGAGTCATCTCGTTATTACATCATTTGGCGGATTTTCCATCCCCCGGGCCGTTGAGGGGGATGCGGCTTTCTGCTGGCGTTATTTCGACGAGCTGCTCTTAACCCTACAACCCTGAAAATTAAAAAAGGTAACGATATGGAAAGCCAGGATCTGCAACGCAAGCTCGGCTTCTGGGCCGTGCTGGCAATTTCCATCGGCACCACCGTCGGTTCCGGTATCTTCGTTTCGGTTGGTGAAGTAGCAAAAGCGGCAGGTACGCCGTGGCTTACTGTGCTGGCATTTGTCATTGGCGGTCTTATCGTCATTCCGCAGATGTGTGTCTATGCAGAACTCTCCACAGCCTATCCTGAAAACGGTGCCGATTATATTTACCTGAAAAACGCCGGCAGCCGTCCGCTGGCCTTTCTTTCCGGCTGGGCCAGCTTTTGGGCGAATGATGCCCCTTCACTCTCAATCATGGCGCTCGCCATTGTCAGTAATCTGGGCTTTCTGATACCCCTCGATCCGCTGAGCGGCAAGCTGGTAGCGACCGGGCTGATACTGGCTTTTATGCTGCTGCATCTGCGTTCGGTAGAAGGCGGGGCCACCTTTCAGACACTGATCACCATCGCCAAAATCATTCCTTTTGTCATCGTGATCGGCATCGGCATCTTCTGGCTCAAAGGTGACAACTTTGTCGTAGTGGAGAGTGCGGCGACTACCAGTGCTGCAGCAGGCTTTATGGCGCTGCTGGCGGGGATTTCAGCCACAAGCTGGTCCTATACCGGCATGGCGTCGATCTGTTATATGACAGGCGAAATCAAAAATCCGGGCAAAACGATGCCGCGCGCATTGATTGGCTCCTGTCTGCTGGTTCTGGTGCTCTACTCGCTGTTAGCGCTGGTGATTTCAGGTCTGATGCCGTTCGACAGGCTGGCTGCATCCGAAACGCCCCTCTCCGATGCCCTCACCTATATTCCGGCGCTCGGCAGCGTAGCGGGTATTTTTGTTGCGGTGACGGCCATTATTGTCATCCTCGGATCGCTCTCCAGCTGTGTGATGTACCAACCCCGGCTGGAATATGCGATGGCCAAAGACAAGCTCTTTTTCAAAAGCTTTGCTCACGTTCATCCCCGGTACAACACGCCGGATGTCTCAATCATTTTGCAGTGTGCGCTCGGCATTTTCTTTATCTTCGTCTCCGATCTGACCAGCCTGCTCGGCTACTTCACGCTGGTGATGTGTTTTAAGAACACCCTCACCTTCAGTTCCATCATCTGGTGTCGTAAACGCGAAGATTACAAACCGCTGTGGCGCACGCCCGCCTTCGGTCTGATGACCTTCGCCGCTATCGCCTCCAGCCTGATTCTTGTGGCGTCCACGTTCGTATGGGCGCCTGTTCCTGGACTTATTTGTGCCCTGATTGTCATCGCTACCGGTCTGCCCGCTTACGCCTTCTGGGAAAAGCGCAATCGCCGTCTGGCTCACGTTTCTTAACCCTGTCTGGAGAGTTGTTTCATGTTGAATATTGATAAACGCAGTGTGGATTTTCTGGTCACTGAAAACATGGTGCCGGAAGTTGAAAAAATTCTGGAACGGGATGTACCGCGCGTTAACGCCATCGTTGATGAGATGGTGCAACGCGGTATCGATCGCATCTACTTCGTCGCCTGCGGGTCACCGCTCAATGCGGCCCAAACGGCAAAACACCTTGCCGATCGCTTCTCGAGCCTGCAGGTTTATGCGCTTTCCGGCTGGGAATTTTGTGACAACACACCGCATCGTCTTGATGCGCGTTGCGCGGTCATTGGCGTTTCTGATTACGGTAAAACGGAGGAGGTAATTAAAGCGCTGGAGCTGGGTGCGGCCTGCGGCGCGCTGACGGCTGCCTTCACCAAATATCACGACAGCCCGATTACCCAGGCCGCTGACCATGTACTGGCCTATGAAGCGGACTGCATCTGGGAGATTCACCTGCTGCTCTGCTACAGCGTAGTGATCGGGATGATTACCCGTCTCTCACCGCATACCGAGATCGGCAAAATCAAAAACGATCTGCGCAAGTTGCCGCAAGCGCTGGGGCATCTGGTGCGCACATGGGAAGATAAAGGCCGTCAGCTGGGCGAACAGGCGAGTCAGTGGCCAATGATCTATACCGTATCGGCCGGTCCGCTGCGTCCGCTGGGCTACAAAGAGGGCATTGTTACCTTAATGGAATTTACCTGGACACACGGTTCCGTGATTGAGAGTGGCGAGTTTCGTCACGGGCCACTGGAGGTCGTCGAGCCTGGCGTGCCTTTCCTGTTTTTGCTTGGCAGCGATGAAAGTCGCCATACCACCGAACGGGCTATCCGCTTCGTGCGTGAGCGTACCGACAACGTGATTGTTATTGATTACGCAGAAATTTCTCAGGGACTGCATCCGTGGCTGGCACCTTTCCTGATGTTCGTCCCAATGGAGTGGCTCTGCTATTACCTCTCTATTTATAAAGATCACAACCCAGACGATCGCCGTTATTACGGCGGATTAGTTGAGTATTAATCCTTTTGCCTGGTCTGAAGAAGACCAGGCGTTTCTACAAGGAGACGCGAAATGAAAAAGGACGATGCAGCAGCAGGTGAAGCAACGCAACCTGACGGAATGATGCGGCTGGCGACGGTGGGCGATAACTGCGTGGATATCTATCCTCAACTCAACAAAGCCTTTTCCGGCGGCAATGCCGTGAATGTCGCAGTCTACAGTAGGCGTTATGCCATGCAGTCTGCTTGCGTGAGTTGGGTGGGTGATGATGCGTATGGTGCAATACTGAAGCGTGACCTGCTGCAACAAGGGGTGGATATTTCTCATCTGCACACGAAAGCTGGCATGACCGCGCAAACCCAGGTTGATCTGCGCAACAACGATCGCATTTTGGGCGATTACACCGAAGGTGTTATGGCGGATTTTACGTTGAGTCATGAAGACATAGCATGGCTCAACGGCTTTGATATGATCCATTCCGCGGTCTGGGGACACGCTGAGGCGGCGCTGCCGGTGCTAAAAGCGTCGGGAAAGATCGTCTCGTTCGACTTTGCCGACAAATGGGAAAACCCACTGTGGCAGAGCTTACCGCCGTATCTTGATTACCTGTTTGCGTCGGCTCAAGTCGAATCGGCCTGGCTGCGTGACCGGCTGCAAACCGTGGTGGAGTGCGGCGCGGGCGTCGCAATTGCCACGCTGGGCGAAAATGGCAGCCTGGCCTGGGATGGAAAACAGTTCTGGCGTATGCCGCCTGAACCAGTGGATGTGGTAGATACGATGGGGGCGGGCGACTCTTACATTGCAGGCTTTCTCTGCGCAGTTGCTGCCGGTGAGACAACCGCACAGGCCATGAAGCAGGGATCGCACTGTGCCGCCTGGACATTGAGTTATCATGGCGCCTGGTAAAACCTGGGTTGGCGTGACACTCCGCGCGCCAGCCCCTATGACTCCGCTATAAAGCCTCCTATAATCACTTTCACTATTTTCAACTGTCAGGGTCGACTCATGCCAGCGACGGCGCGATATTCACATCAACTGCTCTATGCCACAGTACGTCAGCGCCTGCTGGATGAAATTGCACAGGGCATTTACCTGCCGGGCCAACAGATCCCGACCGAAAGCGACTTATGCACGTTATATAACGTCAGCCGCATTACGATTCGCAAGGCGATAACGGAACTGGTTAAAGATGGCGTGTTGATCCGCTGGCAGGGAAAAGGAACTTTTGTGCAGAGCAACAAGGTTGAAAATGCGCTGCTAACGGTGAGTGGTTTTACTGATTTTGGTGTTTCGCAGGGAAAGCCGACGCGTGAAGAAGTGATTGAACAGGAGCGAGTCAGTAGTGATCCCTTCTGCGAAAGGCTTAATATTGCTGGCAACGGCGAAATGTTTCGCCTGCTGCGGGTGATGTATCTTGATAACGAGCCGCTGTTCATCGACTGTTCGTGGATCCCTCTCTCACGTTATCCCGGCTTTGATCAGGTTTATCACGCAGGTGCTTCAACTTATAAACTTTTCCAGCAAAAATATGACAGTCGCGTCGTCAGCGACAAAAAAACCATCGATATTTTTACCGCCACAAAAGCGGAAGCGCTCAGGTTGCAGTGCGAGCTGGGCGAACCGCTGTTTCGCATCAGTAAGATCGCTTACGATCAGAACGATAAACCGGTGCACTATTCAGAGCTCTTCTGCCGGGCAAACCGCGTCACTCTGACAATTGATAATCATCGTCACTGAAAATCACTGGCAGAGAAATAACGGCGCCGTGGCACGCTTTTCACTCATCAGCAGCGGCTACCTGACACCCATTTCCGGTCTATTTATGCTGCCGCGGCAAGGCGATTTTTTCCTTTGATGTACCGTTAACACACTGCGCGTTTTAAAGAATTGCTCGCGACTCTCAGGAACCTTCCATCCGCCAGCTCGCGCTTATTCCCTGGCAAGTGAACTTCCCCATGCCTGATCCTGCATCCAAAATGGCTGCACATGAAGCAAGACGTTTAACAATTTTCCCATAGCCCAGAAAGCCGATGTCCTGATTATGAACAGCAGAGCCTGGTTCTCTTTGCCATCGTCCCTGAGCCATTGCATTCTCCGACGAGACTAAGTTTCTTCTGGATGCCATGATCAACAGCCAGGTTAACTCAGCAGACGCAACCCGGGAGCCAATCCCTTCCACAATAGCGACGCCTGCACGTGTAAGCAGCATCACTCTGTAACAACGATGCTCAACGCTACAGCGCGCTCAAAGCGAACTTTATAGCGCATCATCTACAGCTCGCACTGATTGACCTGAAACGATAGGTACTGACAGGACAGGATATATCCTCCTCACCCCCGTTTTTGATTCCATTCATCCTGACTCAGGGTAAACAGCATGCTTGCGGGCGCATTTTCCAAATCATAAATATCCCGGGTATGACGGAGTCCGGCCTTAATCAGAACCTTTTGTGAAGCCAGATGATTCGCTCTTACGACTGCAGAAATTTCAGCCAGTTTTATCTCTTCGAACCCATAACTAACTGCATAGTTCGCAAATTCCGTCGCCAGTCCTTTCCCCCAGGATTCCGGAGAGAAACGATATCCCAGATTATTGATCGTGATATCGGCAAAGCTTCTGATGCTCAATCCCCCAAAACCGATGATTCTTTCTGGATTATCCTGAAGCGAGATAGCCCAACTGCCGAAGCCATTCAATTCCCAGTGACGGATAGAGCGCGATAGCACTTCCCGTGAATGATGGATATCCGGATGAGGGCCCGCGGGATTAAACGTATTCGTCGCAGGGTCGCCGTAGATCCTGTAAAGATCATCGGCATCTGATGGGGTGACTGGCCGAAGAAACAACCGCATAGTGTTTGGCTGCAAAATAAACGCTCTCAGATTAAGAAACGAGTGATCCTGTTTTTATAACGGGAAACGGTGCGGGAAACTATGTAAATCTCTCACCTCATCAGTCTGTTCAGTCAGGCTTGATCTCTTTAATAAGCGCTTCACCCTGATTGTGGATGTTGCCGACTTTGGCTGTAACAGGATGCCAGGTAAAGTCCTTTTCCGGCAATGCGGCTTCATGTGCAATTTCCTGAGCACGTTCTGACGTGGTTTCGGCACTGAGCCATTCGCGTACAGCATCCGCACTTAAAACCAGCGGGCGTCGGTCATGGATATCAACCATGCCTTTATTGCTCGCTGCCGTTACGATAACAAAACCCTCATGCCCATGATCCTTACCATAAGGAGCGTTGCCGATAGCGGCGAAGAACAGCGGTTCTTTCTCTTTGTGGTAGATAAAGTAAGGCTGTTTTTTGTCGCCCTCTCGCTTCCATTCATACCAGCCATTGGCAGGAACAATGGCGCGACCATGCTCCCACAGCGGTTTGAACATGCGTCCCGTCGCAGCGGTTTCACCACGCGCATTGATAAGCGGTTGTTTGTCCCACCACTCCGGACCGTAACCCCAGTAAACCGGATCAAAGTGCAGTTCATTATCCCGCTCATTGAGCAAGAGCACTTTGGTGCCTGGAGCTACGTTAAAGCGGCCTATCGGCTCCGGATCATAAATAATTTCATCGGGCTTCAGCCCCAGGGATTCAAAGTAATCGTCTCTGCTGCTGTACTGCGCAAACCGTCCACACATGGGCACCTCCTCTCATAAGGATAGCGCAGCGTTGAATGAGTTAAATAAATCTAAAAAAATTGTTTATCTGGCTGAAGATATCGTGATTTTTGACGAGAACATGATTAATGAATATGAAAATACTGGAGCCGTAATGAAGGGAATTATTTTAAGTCTGGCTATGGCATCACTGATTGCGGCCTCGTTTACAGCTGATGCGCGCGGCCATCGTGGTGGGGGTGGGCATAGAAGCTACAGCCATAGTTTTAGTTCAGGTTATTCATCACAAACAACGACACCCAGAATCAAGAAGAGATATTCCAGCGCCAAGCGAACGGCAAGATATGCTACAGCGGGCGCAGCAGGTTACGGCGCATACCAGGCCCATAACTACACGTCATCCTACGTGCGTGAGAAGGGCCGTCAGGCCGCAAGAAAATCCTCAACGAACAGCGATGACAGCCAGTATCAAAATCAGCCCCAGGCTCAGCCAGTTAGCCAGAATATGGCGCCGACTTGTTCACCCTTATCTATGGCAAGCCAGCCGGGCTATACAAACCTGCCTGTATGCCTGGGCAGTGTTAATTGATTTCAAGCCTTGTAGCGATGAAACGACGATGAATTGATATTTTTCAGGAAGACACATTTTACAGAATGCCACTTACCGCACCCCGGAGAGGTCATATTTTAGTGACTTCGTAGGGACACGAACCTTTAATAATATGAGATATAACTCATGACCATAGTTTTTATACCTGCCCTCATCCCATTACTGATGAGAATTGAGAATGAGAAAGGAAGCCCGCTTACTGAGCAGGAAGTCAGTAGCATCCGTGATAATGCCACAACTATCGAAGTGCCGCGTGATGTTGCTCTCGCCATGGCTGAATGCCGCGGTTACTTCGATATCAACCCTGAAAGTTGCTGGGCTGAATGGAGCTTGTACTGGAGTAAGAGTTTGCTGTCTGTTGCTGACAACGGATAACTGCATCGCGGTGCACAGTTTTAGCAGCCGGTATCTGACGGCATAGCTTCAGAGCAGCACGGTGCCTTATGGGATTGTGAGTTTAGACATTTAAGTGCAACGCTTAACACTTTCCTTAGCTATGTAATCTTATTGCGGAGCAAAATGTATCGGGATTTCATCCTTCATAAAGGCGGGTCTCATTGGAAAAGTGTGGGCATCTGCAGCTTGTTTGATTGCTTTAATTGCAGCAGCGCACAGAGCTGGATCTCCGCCCTGAACGTTGATGCTTACCGGAGGCTCGCCTTCCGGCTGCCTGATCCTTACATCACATGTTTTACCGCGATAATTATCTGCATCGAAAAACCGATATTGTATTGCTGTAACAGCCTGGCAGAGCCAAAGCTGAGTTTCACGCTCTTGAGTTTGCTGTGGTGTCTGAGATTCACACTGACTTTTAATCTCTGACGCGTCGGGAGTCTTAATTCCCTTTTGTCGGATGTGATTTGTGCTCATATGGCATCCTGAAACTGCCAATGCGGCAGTCAAAGCAATTATTCTTTTCATGATTACATCCCTGATCTTTACCCATATTTTATACCATTAATTCTACTGACTTAATATCCACAGCCACCAGAACAACCCAGTACTTCATCTGCTCAGTCATCAGCTACGTTTTCAAAAAAAGACAGTGTTTCGGCGCTTTTTCGGCGGGACTGCACTACTGTTACCTGGCAATACACACCTTCCTATTACCTATAAATTTTTCTGTTCCGATCGAAATGCGTGGCCGTTGGTCATCATTCTGTACCCTGCTTCAGACGCGCAACAATCTCACCCCTCTTTTCAAACCACGCCGATAACGTTAAGCTATACGAAACATATACGTTTCATATAAGGCTTGCATGGGTATCGTAAAAATCTCCGACCTGATGCATGAGAATCTGCGCATCGCCAGTCAGGCGATGAGCCGCTCAATTAATGCACAGGCAGAACACTGGCTAAAACTCGGTATGCTGGCAGAACTCTATCCACAGCAGACCCAACATCAACTGGCGCAGATGCTAATCCGGCTTGAACTGGAAGGCAGCGCTGATATACGCAATATGCTCCCTAAAGAGAGCCTCACCACACAAGGAGACGTGTCATGAACAGCGTTAAAATTCATACCGCAGCGGAAATCGAAATGGCACGGGCAGCCGGACAGGCTGCGGCTCAGGTGCTGGCGATGATTACACCTCACGTCCGTCCCGGCATCACCACGGAAGAGCTGGATGATATCTGTCACGATTTTATTGTGAATGAGCTTAAAGTGACGCCAGCAAACATCGGTTATCACGGTTATACCCGTACCACCTGCACGTCGGTCAATCATGTGGTCTGCCACGGCATCCCGGCCAGCAAAAAACTCAAGGATGGCGATATCGTTAATATCGATGTAGCGATCATCAAAGATGGCTGGTATGGCGATACCAGCCGGATGTACTTTGTCGGCACACCGTCAGTCCGTGCCAAACGTCTGGTGGAGATCACCTATCAGTCGATGGTCGCCGGTATCAAAACCGTACGTCCTGGCGCGACGCTGGGCGATGTGGGCGCAGCTATCCAGCGTGTCGCTGAATCGGCTGGCTTCTCGGTGGTGCGTGAATATTGCGGTCACGGCGTTGGTGAAATTTACCACACCGATCCACAGGTGCTGCACTACGGCACGCCGGGCGAAGGGATGCCACTGAAAGCAGGCATGATTTTCACTATCGAACCGATGATTAATGCCGGTAAAGCCGGAACCAGCGTGCTGTCAGATGGCTGGACGGTGGTCACCAAAGATCGCTCGCTCTCGGCACAATGGGAACATACTGTCGCTGTCACCGATGAGGGTTTTGATCTGCTCACACCCTGGCCTGAAGGCACCGGCGACTACCCGGCGATTTAATCTCTCAGCCTGAGACAGGGTCTCAGGCTGCATTGTTAACTGCCCCTGACTTCACTCAGCGTTTCCAGCGTGCCGGAATGCCACAACTGCACATCGTTACGTCCGGCGCGCTTGACCTGATACAGCGCCTCATCGGCGCATCTCAGCCATTCATGAATTGTCGCCGCATCGCATGCCGGTGCAATCCCGATACTCACCGAGCACTGAAAGGTAGATGAAGCCGGCAGCCGCAGCAGGGCAATCCCCTGTCTGATCTGCTCTGCCAGCAACATGATGCTGGTTTCATCCGCATCCCGCACAATCACACACAGCTCATCGCCGCCAAAGCGGGCAGGTATATCTTTCAGGCCGACGCTGTCACGCAGCAGTGCCGAGATTTCTGCCAGCAGGAAGTCGCCGGATTCATGCCCGAAGGTGTCGTTAACCTGTTTGAAGTGATCGACATCCAGCAGCATCAGCCAGGCTTTACCCTCACCTCGCTGGGTACGTAAAAACTCGCTTTCAAGCCGCCGCTCAAACAGACGTCGGTTAGGTATTTTCAGACCAGGATCCATCAGCGCAATGCGTTCCAGCTCCTGATTCTTCTTTCGCAGACTCAGGGTCAGATTGTGTGAAACCACGCTGAGCGCCAGCAGATAGCCGCTGGCGAGCGGCAGAGTCAGCCAGACGGTGCGGGTAGAGAAGGTCAGCTGCAAAGGCGCCTTTTCGGCTAACCAGGCCAGTAAAAAGGTCAACAGAAAGGCCTGCAGAGCAGACTTCAGCTGAACCCAACCGCCCGCCGAGTAACGATCAGAGATCAGTACCGCCATGATAATAATCGAGGGAAGCGGACTCAGCGCCATGGTTGCCACCCAGAAGCCGCCGAATGCGGCATCCAGCGTCAGATTCTTACGTTCAAAACCCGTGGGATCGCGCGATCGCAATGCCAGTCTGAAAGCGGCATAGGGCCAGACAAACGCATTAGTAAATAGCAGTGCGCAGAGTTCCAGGCTTTTTCCCAGCTCCATCAATACTGACAGAATGGGCAGGAAACAGAGAAAGGTGCCGAGCTGGCGCATCATGAACATGCGGCGCACAAATCGCGTCGATCGGCGCTTCAGCTGAATATCGTCAGGAGTGTAGTAATTCATATGCAGACTGAAGCAGCAACAGGTTATGGCAGTTTATCGGCAATTAATGAATTAAGGTAAACTATTTACAGAATATTCTTATTGCGGGCCGCGAAAGGCATCTCGTCAGGCTGTGACTTGTGTGCCGGGGACGATGGCAGTCAGGGGACATTAGCAGTAATGTGAGAAGATACCGCGCGCCATGAATACGCGCGGAAGCTTTTTATCGGCGGCCTTTAACCACTGAGGCAGACCAGTTGAAATCGCTGACTTCACTGGCGGTCATTGAAGAAGGTTTTTTCTTACGCAGCGGTTTTTTCTTCTCCTTCTCAGCCTGCGCCCTCTCCTTCTCCAGTTTGCTGGTCATGATGATCTGACGAGCTTCACTATTGAATTCTTTCTCTTTTTTGCTATCAGGCTCTTTACCGGTTCGTTGACGGTACTTCTCGGCCAGGCCCTTATAGGTTTGCTCGACGGCCAGTCGTTCATCAGCGTTGAACTGATCAATGGAAATCATCTTTTTATCGTTCATAGCGGCGTGTCCTGTGGCGAGTTATTCCGGCAAGTGTACCGCATTTGCGGTCCGTTAACGCAGGGAATGGCATTAATCCGGTGAGCTGCTGATTCCGTCAGCACATGCAGCCCGGTAATTTCTCTGAAACCTGCGCTTAGCCCTGTAAAAAATAGGGTTATCTCTTAATATAAAACTAATGTTCATCAGGTTTACTGGCAGTGACCACGTACTGCCGAGGAGCTGAAGGAATGATAAAAGAGACCGATCGCCTGTCACAGGCACTATTACGGCGGCATGGGATTGGCGTTAAACAGAAACGTATACACTTCCGTGGCAGGGATCTGCTGTTTCAGCTGCACAACGCCCGCTATGAGGTGTTCAACGGCGATCGCTGTATTGCAACCGTCGATACCAACAATATCAATGAAGCCATTAAGCAGTTTAAAGCGCTGGACCATCCAGGGGAGAAATAGCCATGCCAGACTATCGTCTGTTTCAGAAAGAGCAAACAGTCAGAGCCGTGAACACTGAGCGGCAGGATCAGCAGGACGCGTTAATGGCTGAAGGCTATAAGATGGTGTGGGACGTGGTGCATGCCGATAACGCCGATGCCGCGCTGCTGCGCTATCAGCAATTGCGTCACGAAGAGGATAATGCTGAGCAGAGTTTCGCAACCGATTCAGTTTCAGATAGCCTGATGAACCTGATATCCCGCTGAGTCAGTGCGGGGCTGAAGGTATAAAGCCAAAGTTACTGTTAATTCATGCTGTGCTGATTAGAATAAAGAAAATTTCCCGAATACAGGTTTCTGATGAAAATCACCATTCACAAAGAAGATGAGCTGTTTATGCACAACTTCTTTGCTGCGCCATGCCACACCGTTGAAACAGACTCACCACAGGCACAACAGATTCAGCAATCGCTTCAGCTGGCCATCCAGCAAAAAGGTGCAGAGGCTGATGGCGACTGGAAACGTAGCCTGACTTTTTTGATTCTGTTTCTCTTTTTATATGCTGCGCTGGGTGCCTCGCTGACACTTGATCTCAGCACCACTGGCACGCCTCATAAGAGTATTGAATATGCGCTGGAAGCAATTCCGGTGCTGATCGCCTTCTCCGGCTTCTTCATCTCTATTCTCTATCTGTTCCTGACCCGCGCCAGCGCGCGTAAACAGCGTAACTGGGAAAGGACTATTCTGGTGCTGGAGAAATACTCCATCGGAAATCTGTTTAAAGCGACGCATACCCAGGGCGGAGGTACCAGCAACTACTCCGTACCCAATCTTTCCATTTCGCTCGCGCTGTTTATCTGCCTGACCTGGCTGGTGATTTATAACTATCTGACATTTACCACCAGCGGAGTGTTTGGCAGTGTCATCTCCTTGTTTATCAGCACCATGGTGTATGTGATTCTGGATATTCAGCTGCTTAAGCCTTTTACCCATGCTGTGGAGAAAGAAGAAGCGGAAAGGAGTGACGCGGATAAAGAGCTGGATTAACTGCGCCTGGTAAGCGGCAAAAGAGATACCCGGTCAATGAGCCGGGTATTTTTTTGTCTAATCAGAACGATCTTGCTGCAAGACTTCTGCTGCACGGAGTTCAATGAGGTGGGTTGATATTAAAACATTTAAGTATGTTGTAACTATAGGCAGGGCTTTATCTTTCCGGTTCAGCCTGTGTAGAAGTCAGACGGCCCGCTTTCACAGCGGGCCGTATTCATCACCAGTGGGTTTTCTGCATATCGATGACAAAACGATATTTCACATCGCTGGTCAGCATACGTTCAAAGGCAGTTTCGACCTCTTCACCTGTGATCATCTCAACATCAGCCGTGATGTTGTGCTCACCACAGAAGTCGAGCATCTGCTGCGTTTCCTGAATGCTGCCAATCGAGGTGCCACTGATGCTCAGGCGACGAAACACCATCGGTGTCACATTCGGTGACGGATGGGGTTGATCGGGAATGCCCACCAGCACCAGCTGACCATTGGTTTTCAGCGCCCTGAGATAAGGATCGAGGTCGTGTGGTGCAGCGACACAGTCCAGAATGATATCCAGTGACGCCTGGCAGTCAGCCATTTGTGCGGCGTCTCGTGAGATCACCACGTTCTTAGCGCCGAGCCGGCGTGCATCTTCCCCTTTTGCCGGAGAAGTCGTAAACAGGGTGACTTCTGCGCCCAGTGCGCTGGCCAGTTTAACCGCCATATGACCCAGTCCCCCGAGCCCGACCACACCCACACGATCACCTGCTTTGACGTTAAAATGCTGCAACGGTGACCAGACGGTCACGCCAGCGCACAGCAGCGGTGCCACCGCATTCAGCGCCAGATTGTCGGGCACCGTGACCACAAAATGCTGGTCGGCGATGACATGCTGCGCATAGCCACCAAATGTCGTATTGCCGGTGTATTTATCCGTGCCGTTGTAGGTCGGCGTGAAACCCGCCTCACAATATTGCTCTTCCTGCTGCTGACAGAAATGGCATTCACCGCACGAGTCGACCATCACGCCAACGCCAACCGTATCCCCGGCGGCAAATTTAGTGACGTTGCCGCCCACTGCCACTACGCGTCCGACAATTTCGTGACCGGGAACCAGCGGATAGCGGCTGACTCCCCATTCATTACGGGCCATATGCAGATCGGAGTGACAGACACCGCAGTAAAGAATTTCGATTTTCACATCGTCAGCCTGCAGCTCGCGTAACTCTACCTGGCCTGCCCGCAGCGGCTGGTCTGCATGGGACGCTATCAGCGCGTTAATTTTCATCTGTTGCCTCTTCTCACCTGGTGGTCGTAAAGAAAGCGGCCCACTATAGACATACGGAACCCCATTTGGTAGTAGTTACCTTTTGGTTACCATACTATCTGGGAAGTCACTATGCCGGTCTGGGTTGAAGGAAGACTTTGCTTTTATGCGGATTCACCGCCGCGCCGCCTGCTGGAACTCTTTTCGGTGAAGTGGAGCACGATGGTGCTGCATGCGCTCTACCACTGGCCGGAAAACCGGGCACGCACGGGTGAACTGGAGCGCAGCCTGCAGGGTATTTCGAAAAAGATGCTGATTCAGACGCTGCGTGAGCTGGAGCAGCGCGGACTGGTGTCGCGTCAGGTGTGGCAGGTGGTGCCACCAAAAGTGGAATACAGCCTCACGTCGCTGGGGCATACCTTCGCCCAGCCGATTGAGCAGATGTATCAGTGGGGACTGGAGAATCAGGCTGCGCTGGATGAAATGGAACATCACGCGCGCAGCCATCAGGAGAGTGGCGGATAGAAGGCCGCCAGTTCTCACGCAGTGCAGGCTTAATCGAACGGGAATTCGCGCGCCAGCACGCGGGAAATGACATTCAGCGCGCCTTCATCATTGTTGCTCTGAGTCTGATAGCGCGCCACGGCAGCGACCGAATCAGCGGCATTGGCCATTGAGAAACTGAAGCAGGCCTGACGCAGCATCTCAATATCATTAGCGCTGTCACCAATCGCCAGCACTTCACAATCGCTGATGCCCCATTTTTCCTGCAGCAACGCAATGCCATGAGCCTTATGGCAGCCGGGAATAATGAGATCAATAAAGCCAAAACCGCTGGATACCGGATGCATGATGTTTTCCAGCTCGCCCAGACGGGAATGCAGTCTTTGCAGCAGTGCATCCACCCCTTCGTGCTCCAGCTTCAGCGAGAATTTGAAAATGGTGTCGTCGATGGCATAGAGGTCATCGCGTTTTTCCAGCCGGTGATAGTGGTTTGCAAGCATTGCCATCACCTCATCAGAGGTGGATGAATGCATATAGGCGCCGTTGCGTCCACAGACCACGACCGCGATGTCAGGTTCATGCGCCAGGATATCGAGGATCTTATGCACTTTCTCCTGAGCTAACTCTCCGCAGAAGATCTCTTCATTACAGTCAGAAACCCATGCGCCATTTTCCGCCACGAAAGCGATCTCATCTTTGATGTCGGGAAAATAGCGCTGCAGCTGGTAATACTGATTACCACTGGCCACCACAAAACGGATGCCCTTCTGCTTCAGCAGCGCATACTGACGTGAAAACCGCTGAACGTTGTACTGCTTATTGTCGTCCAGAAAGGTGCCGTCCATATCCACCGCAATCATCTTAACCGCCATCTCGCCTGCCCCTATACGTTCGCCGTTCTGTCCTTTCGGCTGATTGATTTGATTCATAAAGCTTACTCGCTGTGTGGATTAATGAGAATGCAAATAGTGACTTTGCTAACGGCTTTCAGAG
Organism: Pantoea sp. OVA07A; assembly: GCF_019969975.1. NCBI lineage: Bacteria > Pseudomonadati > Pseudomonadota > Gammaproteobacteria > Enterobacterales > Erwiniaceae > Pantoea > Pantoea sp. OVA07A. Next base: position 412,624 of record NZ_JAHXYM010000003.1, read on the forward strand.
CGTTCCGGTTCCGGAGTTGTGTTATCACGCACGTTTTTTTTCGTTAAAAGGATGTTAACCTCAGTCGAATATTACGAATGAAGGTTATTTTAATTACATTCGTAACTCAACCCCCAGATATTCAGGAGCACGAGATGCGTGAAGATTCCCGATCAACCCCTTTACCTGACGACGTCAAAACCGCTATTCGCGAGATGAAACAGCAGTTACGTCAACAGATTGGTGATGTCGATGCCCTTTTCCGTCAGGTTTGCGACAACATCACTGCTGCGATTGCAGAAGCAAAAGCAGATGAAAAGCGCACGGGCAGTGCCTGGCCGGTAGTGCCCATGCAGGACATTGCAGCGGGAAAGGTTTCGGATGAAACCCGGGCGCTGATTAAACGTCGCGGCTGTGTGGTAATTAAGCACCACTTCGCGCGTGAGCAGGCGCTGGCATGGGATAAGTCGATGCTCGACTATCTGGATCACAACCGGTTTGACGAACACTATCGCGGCCCTGGCGATGACTTTTTTGGATCGCTGGCCGCCTCCCGCCCCGAAATCTATCCGATTTACTGGTCACAGGCGCAAATGCAGGCGCGGCAGAGCGCGGCAATGGCTGACGCGCAATCTTTTCTGAACCGGTTATGGAAGTCTGAATCACAGGGAAAGCAGTGGTTTGACCCGGATGTCAGCGTTATCTATCCCGATCGCATCCGTCGCCGCTTGCCGGGCACCACCTCGAAGGGATTAGGCGCCCATACCGATTCCGGCGCGCTGGAACGCTGGTTACTCCCCGCGTATCAGCAGGTTTTCAGTAAGCTGTTTCACGGTGATTTTGCCGCTTACGACCCCTGGGATGCAGCTCACCGCACCGAAGTGGATGAGTATGATCTGCCGGGTACCACCAAATGTTCCGTGTTCCGGACCTTTCAGGGCTGGACCGCACTCTCCGATATGATCCCCGGTCAGGGCCTGCTGCACGTGGTGCCGGTGCCGCAGGCGATGGCCTATGTTCTGCTGCGCCCGCTGCTTTCAGACGTACCCGAAGATGAACTGTGCGGCGTCGCGCCGGGCCGGGTGTTGCCCGTTAATGAACAGTGGCATCCGCACCTGATTGCAGGACTCTGTTCGATACCGGCCTTAGAGGCGGGCGATTCGGTATGGTGGCACTGTGATGTGATCCACGCCGTTGCACCGGTTGAAGATCAGCAGGGCTGGGGCAATGTGATGTATATCCCCGCTGCACCTATGTGTGACAAAAACCGCGCCTATGCCCGGCGGGTTGCACAGGCGCTGGAGCAGGGACGTTCGCCGGGAGATTTTCCGCCAGAAGATTATGAAACAGAGTGGGACCAGCGTTTTACGCTGCAGGATCTCAATCTTAACGGACGCCGGTCGCTGGATTTGTCCTGATCCCAATCCCGCGTTGTACACCAGCGCGGGATATCCCTGTTACACTGGAGCTTCTTTTTTTCTGCGAAACGCAATTATGAACCCGCGACATCATCAGATTATTCAACTGGTTAATAGCCGGGGCAGCGTAACGGTCAGCGAACTGGCGCAGCTTACCGGGGTTTCTGAAGTGACGGTGCGTCAGGATCTCACGCTGCTGGAACGCGACCGGTTGCTGAGGCGGGTTCACGGTTCCGCGCTGGCGCTGGACAGCGATAACGTCGGCACCCGCATGAATACCCGCTATCCCATCAAGCAGGCGCTGGCACGACATGCGGCCAGCCTGGTTCAGGCGGGTGAATCGGTGTTCATCGAAGGCGGCAGTACCAATGCGCTGCTGGCGCGTGCGCTGGCTGACCGCGCCGATCTTACGCTGATTACCGTCAGTCACTATATTGCCCAGCTTCTTCGGGAAGCCGCCTGTGAGGTGATTGTGCTCGGTGGCCTGCTGCAGAAAAGCAGTGAGTCGGTAGTCGGCCCGCTGACGCGGTATTCCATCCAGCAGGTTCATTTTCACCGGGCATTTGTTGGCGTGGATGGCTGGCATCCCGAAACTGGTTTTACTGGCCGCAACATGCTGCGCTGTGATGTGGTGGATGCCGTGCTGGCGAAAGGCGCTGAGAGCTATGCCCTGACCGACGCCTCCAAGTTTGGTCAGATTCACCCCTATCCGCTTTCATCCGGTTATCAGGTCGGGCACGTGATTACCGATGAGACGCTGGATGCGGCGACGGTAGCGCAGCTCAGGGAACAGGCGATAGAGGTGATACAGATCGCCGCAGGTTAAGCAGAACGGCCGGGGCCTTTAGTAACGGAGTCCCGCAGCATCAGGCTGGCCGTGAAAGGTGCCTGAGTATGCCAGTCTCCGCCATCCAGCATGGTCAGCAGGCGGTTAATCGTCTCATCGATCATCTCGGTGACCGGCAGTTTCATGCTGGATAACGACGGTGTGATGAAGGGTGCCAGCGGAATATCATCGAAGCCAATCACCGAAACCTGCCCGGGTACCGCGATGTTGCATTCAGTCAGACGTTTGATGGCACCAATCGCCATCTCATCATTACTCGCCACCAGCGCGCTGAATGTCACCCTGCGTTCCAGCAGCATGTCCACGGCCGCCATACCGCTCTGCGCCGTCCATTTACCGGTCACGATTCGCCGGGAATCGGCTTCAATGCCCTGTGCGGTCAGCGCAGCGTGATAGCCGGAAAGTCGCTCGACGCCGGTCGGCGAATCGAGCGAACCGGTGATAAATGCGATCTCGCGATGCCCCTGATTCAGCAGATGGCTCACCGCCGCAGCGCTGCTGGCGTGCTGATCGCTGTAAATACAGTAGCTATGGTTGACGCGCAGCCGCCGGTTGATCACCAGTATCGGCTGCTTGTGCCGGGAGATAATCGCATCCAGCGCGTCAATAGTCAGGAAGCGCGGATAGATAATGATGCCGTCACAGCGCAGATCGAGCAGAAACTGAATCGCCGCCTCTTCCTGCTCAGCGGTGTGTTTGCCGTCCGCCAGAATCAGCTGGCGGCCCTGCTGCTCCAGTATGCGCGCGGAGTGTGCCATCAGTTCAGTGAAGTAGCTGCCGCTGTAGAGCGTATTGGTGATCACCAGTCCAATGGTCTGAGACGTTTTTGTCGCCAGGTTGCGCGCCAGCAGATTGGGCCGGTATCCGGTTTCGGCAATCGCCTTCAGTACTTTTTCGCGCTTTTCCTTCCCGACATAGCCATTGCCCGAGAGCACACGTGACACTGTCGCTTTTGAGACGCCCGCCCTGTTTGCCACTTCCTGAATCGTTGCCATGCTGATGCTCCTTTGCTGCGTCGTCCTGCAGTCTACCTAAGCCTCTCAATCTTGGAAATATTTACCCCGCCTTAGTATGAGGTTACCTGGCAGCATCAGGTGATGGAGTTCACAAAAAAGAGATCTGGATGATTTTGGCGCTTGTCGGCGCTGTGAAAGCACTTCATGATTTTGTGAAACCGGTTTCCTATTTGCCTGCCCGCAGGCGCAAAAACATAAAAACTTTGACCGATTTACCCTACAGAGAAGAGCGATCATGCCCAGAAATTATGCCGAGGTGTCACGCGCCATCGTCGATGCGCTAGGCGGCCTCACCAATATCGAAGCCGTAACCCACTGCATGACCCGCCTGCGGTTTGTGTTGAAAGATGAAAACCAGGTCGACTATCCCCGGCTCAAGGCGATCAATGGCGTTATGGGCGTGGTGCACAACGACACTCAATGCCAGGTGATCATTGGTAACAACGTGTCACAGGCTTATCAGGCGGTGCTGGAGCTGGGATCGCCCGCAGCGACATCGACTGCACCCGTAAAACGTAAAATCACGCTGCGAGGCATCGGTGCAGGTATTCTTGATGCGCTGGTGGGCACCATGTCGCCGCTGATTCCGGCCATTATTGGCGGGTCAATGGTTAAGCTGCTGGCGATGATCCTGGATATGGCGGGCGTGTTTGAGAAAGGCTCATCAACGCTGGTCATCCTCAACGTGATTGGCGATGGCGCATTCTTCTTCCTGCCGATCATGGTGGCCGCCTCTGCGGCGCTGAAATTCAAAACGAACATGTCGCTGGCGATCGCCATTGCCGGTGTACTGGTTCATCCCAACTTTGTTGAACTGATGGCGAAAGCGGCACAGGGTCAGGCGGTGGAATTTGCTTACATCCCGGTGACCGCGGTGAAATATACCTATACGGTGATCCCGGCGCTGGTGATGACCTGGATCCTGTCGCACATCGAGCGCGGCGTGGATCGTATTACCCCTGCCGTCACTAAAAACTTCCTGAAACCGATGCTGATTGTGCTGATTGCGGCACCCATCGCGATTGTGCTGATCGGTCCGATTGGCATCTGGATCGGCAGCGGTATCTCCGCGCTGGTCTACACCGTGCATGGCTATCTTGGCTGGCTTTCCGTCGCGATTATGGGCGCAATCTGGCCGCTACTGGTGATGACCGGAATGCATCGGGTGTTCACCCCCACCATCATCCAGACCATTGCCGAAACCGGCAAAGAGGGCATGGTGATGCCGTCAGAGATTGGTGCCAACCTTTCGCTGGGGGGATCGTCGCTGGCGGTGGCGTTCCGGACCAAAAACCGTGAACTGCGCCAGACCGCGCTGGCAGCGGCGGCATCAGCGATTATTGCCGGCATTTCAGAACCGGCGCTGTATGGCGTTGCGGTCCGCTTAAAACGACCGCTGATCGCCTGTCTGATCAGTGGTTTTATCTGCGGCGCGGTAGCAGGCATTGGCGGGCTGGCCAGCCACTCCATGGCCTCTCCTGGCCTGTTTACCAGCGTACAGTTCTTCGATCCCACCAATCCCATGAGTATTGTCTGGGTCGGTGCGGTCATGGTGTTGTCTGTGGTGCTCTCATTTGTGCTGACGCTGCTGTTAGGTTTTGAAGATATTCCTGAAACCGAACCCGAAACCAAAACCGCACCCGAAAGCGCAACGCAACCTGCGCCCGTTACCGAACGCGCTAACGCGATTAATAGCCACTAAAGGAAAGGGTCACGCTGACCCGGAAAAGAGGATTGCATGTCTGATTCAAGGTTTCCGCAAGGATTTTTATGGGGCGGCGCACTGGCCGCCAACCAGAGTGAAGGCGGCTTTCGTGAAGGCGGAAAGGGCTTAACCACCGTCGACATGATTCCACATGGCCCGCACCGTATGCCGGTTAAACTCGGTCTGGAAAAGCGTTTTACCCTGCGTGACGATGAATTTTATCCCAGCCATGAAGCCATCGATTTTTATCACCGCTATCCGGAAGACATTGCGCTGATGGCGGAGATGGGGTTCAGCGTGTTCCGCACGTCGATTGCGTGGAGCCGTCTCTATCCCAATGGCGATGAACTGACGCCCAATCCGCAAGGCATCGCCTTTTACCGCGCGGTCTTTGAGGAGTGCCGGAAATATAATATCGAACCGCTGGTCACGCTCTGTCACTTTGATGTGCCGATGCATCTGGTGACTGAATATGGCTCGTGGCGCAATCGCAAAATGGTCGACTTTTTTGCCCGCTATGCCCGCAGCTGCTTTGAGGCGTTTGATGGCCTGGTGAAATACTGGCTGACCTTCAATGAGATTAATATCCTGCTGCACAGCCCGTTTTCCGGCGCCGGTCTGGTGTTCGAACCCGGTGAGAACAAGGATCAGGTAAAGTATCAGGCGGCCCATCATGAACTGGTCGCCAGCGCGCTGGTAACGCGCATCGCGCATGAAGTGAATCCGATGAACCAGGTCGGCTGCATGCTGGCAGGCGGCAACTTCTATCCCTGGTCGAGCAAGCCGGAAGATGTCTGGGCTGCGCTGGAAAAGGATCGCGAAAACCTGTTCTTTATTGACGTGCAGGCGCGCGGAGCCTATCCGGCCTACGCCGCGCGCGTGTTCCGTGAAAAAGGGGTGACGCTTGAGATCGCTGACGGCGATGCCGACATTCTGAAAAACAGCGTCGATTTTGTCTCGTTCAGCTACTACGCCTCACGTTGCGCCTCGGCAGAAATGAACGAGCAGAACAGCAGCGCCGCCAATGTGGTGAAATCCCTGACCAATCCCCATGTACCGCGCAGTGAGTGGGGCTGGGGTATCGATCCGCTAGGCTTACGCATCACGATGAATATGATGTATGACCGCTATCAGAAGCCGCTGTTTCTGGTGGAGAATGGCCTGGGCGCGCGCGATGAGATCGAATCAAATGGCGAGATCAACGATGATTACCGCATCAGCTATCTGCGCGAACATATCCGCGCCATGGGCGACGCGATCGAGGATGGCGTGCCAGTGATGGGTTACACCAGCTGGGGCTGTATCGATCTGGTTGCCGCCTCAACGGGTGAAATGAGCAAGCGCTACGGATTTGTCTATGTTGACCGCGACGACCTGGGTAACGGCACGCTGGCGCGCACGCGGAAGAAATCCTTCTGGTGGTACAAAAAAGTCATTGCCAGTAATGGTGCGGATCTTGAGTGACAACGTCACTTAAAATCTATCGTCATGCTGTTACTGGCGCGACAGCAACGCCGGAACAGAACGCTTATTTCTGCCGTTGTACTCCGGCAGTAATTATCGTATAACCAATGTCTCCGAGGGGTGTCCTGTAATGGGCTGAGATGGCGTAAGCCGAACCCTTTGAACCTGATCTGGGTCATGCCAGCGAAGGGACGGGTCGGCAGATTTTCTGCGTCATCTCCTGCAACATTCCCTGTTCCAGACCGTATGCCCGGATCTCCCTGTTACTGGAGATCCTATGACACATCCGCTTTTCGACACCGGCTTTTATGGTCGTCTGCGCCTGCAGGCGGGCAGCCAATGGCACGCCTATATCGGGCACGATTTTGTGCGGCAACTCGGTCAGGGCACCCTGCCATCCGCCGCCTTCCGCCACTATCTCACCCAGGATTTTCTGTTTCTGCTCCACTTCGCTCGTGCCTGGGGCCTGCTGATCAGCAAACTTTCCGAGCCAGCAGCCTTACGCAGCGCGACGGCATCGCTTAACGCCATCGTCAGCGAACTGCCACTTCACCAGGCTTACTGCCAGCAATGGGGCATCAGCGAGGCGGCAATGGCGAGTGAACCCGAGGCAGTGGAAACGCTCAACTACACCCGCTACGTGCTGGACGTGGGTCACGCCGGGGATGCGCTGGAGCTGTTGACCGCGCTGATGCCGTGCGTTGCCGGTTACGCTGAAATTGGCCTGACACTACTGCATGATCCCGCAACCCGCTTTGAGGGGAACCCTTACGCGGCATGGATAGAAAATTACGGCGACGAAGCCTATCTGGCTGGCGTTCGCTCCTCACTTTCACTGTTTGAAACCCTGGCCCGGCAGCGCGCCGGTGAACACCGGTTTCACCCGCTGGAGGCGATCTTCACCACTGCAACCCGGCTGGAAGCCGCTTTCTGGCAGATGGGTCTCAACCATGCTGCCGCCCAGCGGATCAGCTCATGAACCTGCCGTGCAGTCCGGTGCCGCCAGGCATTTCAATTCGCCAGCTCAGCCTGAATTATGGCCAGCAGCCACTCTTCAGCCAGCTTGATCTGGAGATCGCGGGCGGTGCTTTTACCGCTTTACTGGGTGCCAGCGGCGTCGGAAAAAGCAGCCTGATGCGGGTCATTGCTGGTCTGACGCCACCCACCGCCGGGCAGGTCAGCGGCAGCGACGGCCTGCCACTGACCGGACGCATCGCCTGGATGGGGCAACAGGATCTGCTCTATCCGTGGCTCACGGTTGAACAAAATGTCTGTCTCGCCAGTCGTCTGAGAGGTGAAAGGGCCGACCGCGACTGGGCGCAGCATCTGCTGATGCGGGTAGGTCTGAGCCACTCTGCGAACGCGCGACCCGCGACACTTTCCGGCGGGATGCGTCAGCGCGCCGCGCTGGCCCGCACCCTCTACACCCGTCAGCCCGTTGTGCTGATGGATGAGCCCTTCTCCGCACTGGATGCACTCACCCGCGCTCAGATCCAGACGCTGGCCGCAGAAGTGCTGGTCGGACACACCGTGCTGCTGATTACCCATGACGCCGCTGAAGCCAGTCGGCTCAGTCACCACATGCTGGTGATCGGTTCTGCGGGAATTGAAACCTGCCCGCCCCTGGCAGGCCAGCCACCGCGGGCTGCAGACGACATACAGGTATTGCAGAGTCAGGCCGCATTGCTGAAGCAGCTGAGCAGGATAGCGGGATGAGATTACACAAAGGTTTTGCCGGTCTTCACCGTGGAGTGATGCTGTTTGCCGGACTGATTGCGCTGTGGTGGCTCGCCACGCTGACTTCGGTTCCGGCCTTTCTGCTGCCCTCACCCGCTGCGGTCGCCATCGCACTGTGGCAAAACGCAGGTTATCTCGGCCATCACACTTTGATTACCCTGACCGAGATCGTCAGCGGCATGGCCCTCGGCGTGCTGCTGGGGAGTGTGCTGGCGCTGGGCATGACCTTTTCGCCATGGCTGCAGCGCTGGATGATGCCGCTGGTGATCACCAGCCAGGCGATTCCGGTTTTTGCCCTGGCGCCGCTGCTGGTGCTCTGGTTTGGTTTCGGCATGGGCGCCAAAGTCGCGATGGCCGTCCTGGTAATCTTCTTCCCGGTGACCTCCGCCTTTTTTGATGGCCTGCGTCGCGTCACGCCCGGCTATCTCGATCTGGCTCGCACGCTGGGCGCATCACCTGCAGCGCAACTGCGCCATGTCCGGCTGTTAGCCGCGCTGCCCGCCCTGGGCTCAGGATTGCGGATGGCGGCAGCCGTCGCGCCAATAGGCGCAATCATCGGTGAATGGGTCGGCTCGGCCGAGGGACTGGGCTACGTGATGCTGAATGCCAACGCCCGGATGCAGAGCGACCTCTGTTTCGCCGCCTTGTTTATTCTGGTGCTGATGACGCTGGCCCTGTGGCTGACCCTCGACATCCTGCTGCGCCGCCTGATTACCTAGGCACCCGAGACACATTAATGACTAAACCAATGAGAAAACCCATGACAAAAATGCCTCTGTTTACCCTGCTGTTCAGCGCCACCTTAGCCACACAGGCTCAGGCGATGGAGAAACTGACTCTGGTGCTCGACTGGTATATCAATCCCGATCATGCGCCAATTATGGTGGCCCAGCAGACCGGCGCGTTTGCGGCAGAAGGGCTGGAGGTTAACATTGTGCCGCCTTCCGATCCGGCGCTGCCGCCGCGTCTGGTGGCAGCAAAGCAGGCGGACTTAGCGATAACCTATCAGCCGCAGCTGCATTTCTTCGCCGATCAGGGATTGCCCTTGATGCGGGTGGGGACGTTGATTAACAGTCCGCTGAATACGCTGATGACGTTAGACGAAACGGTAAAAAAACCAGCCGATTTAAAAGGGAAACGCATCGGCTATTCGGTCAGCGGCATTGAACAGGCGACGCTGGCGACCATGCTGAACCATGATGGCGTTAAAGCCGATCAGGTTAAGCTGGTTAACGTCAATTTCCAGCTCACCAGCGCCCTGATGACCGGGCAGGTGGATGCGGTTATCGGCGGCTATCGCAATATCGAAGCGCTGGAGATGAAACAGCACGGTAAAAAACCGGTAGTCTTCAACGTCGAGGATTATGGTGTTCCGGCCTATGACGAACTGATCATCGTCGCCAACCGTGATGAGGCACACTCGGAGAAAATCAAAAAGTTTTTGCGGGCACTGAAGAAGGGTAATGCGCAGTTGCAGGCGCACCCGGAGGAGAGCTGGCAGGCCTTTGCCCGCGCGCATCCGGAGCTGAACACACCGCTGAATCATCAGGCATGGCGTGCCACCCTGCCGCTGTTTGCCGCCGATCCGGCAAAACTGGATCGCGCACGCTATCAGGCTTACGAGCAATTTCTGTTTGATAACAAGCTGATTAAAAGCATCACGCCGGTTGAGCGCTACGCCACCGGCAGTGAGTAATAAGAGAGCCCGCAACGATCGCTGCGGGCCATTTTCCTGGCATCACTTCTGATAAAGCCAGTGTTCAATATCGCTGGCTGGCAGCGGTTTTGAAAAGAAGTAGCCCTGGATTTGATCGCAACCGTAAGTTTTCAGCAACGTCAGGGTGGCTTCCGTCTCAACGCCCTCAGCCAGCACGGTGTAGTTCAGCTCTTTCAGCATCTGAATAATGCATCTGACGATGATTTTTGATGCATCATCTTCACTCATACGCGAGATCAGGGATCGGTCGATCTTGATCACATCCAGCGGGATATCCTGCAGATAGCTGATGTTGCTGTAGCCGGTGCCGAAATCATCCAGCGAGATCACAAAGCCGTGTGATTTCAGCGCTTCCAGCCCGCTGATCGCCACATTGGTTTTGGTGATCAGTTCATTCTCCAGACACTCAATGCCCAGAATAGAATTGGGTAACTGAGCCGCCGCTAATTTTGCCACCAGCCGATCGGCAAAATCGGGCTTTGCGAAGTCGCGTTCGCTGACGTTGATCGAAACCGGAATCAGATCGTATTCGCGATCCCAGCGCGCAAGCTGCTCAATAGTGTGATCGATAACCCAGTTGGTCAGATCGGAAATCAGGTTGGTTTTACCCGCTAACGGAATGAATTCTGAAGGGAAAAGCTCGCCCCGCTCAGGATGATTCCAGCGGATAAGCGCCTCCAGCCCGACCGTTTTACCGCTTTTGAGACACACTTTAGGCTGCCAGGCCAGGTAAAGCTCTTCGTCTTTATTCAGCGCCTGAGCCAGATCGTTCATGATCATAAAGTCATCGGTGCGCCGCGAGTCGTAACTCTCTTCAAAACACATTGCACTGATGTTCTCATCAACCGCCTCATGCAGCGCGCTCACGGCCTGACGCACCGTTTCATTGGCATCCATCTGGCCCGGTACAAACTCTGTTTCACCGGTAAAGACATCCAGGTCGAGCGTGATATTTTCCGCCAGATCGGCCTTCATGCCCTTAAACAGGTCGATCATGTTATGTGCGGTATAACGACCCGAGTAAGGCTGAACAATGGCAAAACGGCCTGGGGCGAAAGTATAGAGCGTCTCATTCTCCGGAAGATTGAGCCGGTGAGCGACATCCTGCGCCATCTGCTTTAGCAGTTTCTCCATCGGCGCAATGCCCACCGCACGGGAAAGCTCATAGGCGCGAATGATGTCAAGGCAGTCGATAAGAATCAGGCGAAAGCGGCTCTGTGGTGCGACAAGAGTCAGTTGCTGAATATCACGAATCAGGCGTGGGCGATTCGGCAGGTGCGTAATGACGTCGGCAAAACCTGCGTTGTTCCAGGCATCCAGAAATGAGGTGACCAGCGTAGCCAGTGAGCGCAGCGTAGCGAGTTTCTCATCCGTAAAGGGATGTGGCTGGGTGTCGGTGACGCAGAGCGTGCCCAGCACCGCGCCGTCGAGGTTCTGCAGCGAGACACCGGCGTAGAAACGAATATGCGGATCGCCTTTCACAAACGGGTGCGTGACAAAGCGCTCATCCAGCAAGGTGTCATACACCACCAGATGTCCCTCACCATCAATGACGTGGCGGCAAAGAGATTCATCACGGGTCGATTGCTTAAGATCGAAGTTGCGGGACGCTTTAATATATTGGTTATGATCGTCAATAATTGAAATGAAGCTGCCAGAAATACCCAGCACCTGGCTGGCGAGATTAACGAATCTTTCCAGCACCTTATCCCGGGCTTCATCCGGGGACAAAAGTGCCTTGATCGCACTCAGACGTTTTACGTCGCTGCCATTTTGCTCGTTATGCACTGAAACCTCTCCTATGCAGGCGCAAAAATCGAAAATAATTTAGCTCAGGAATGCTCAATTAGCGCCCAATTATCAGATAAATAGCGGCTCAATCTGACAGTACTTTCACAGTGAAACAGTGTCGCATGATATCTGATCGCTGTCGAAATCATTTAACGCTCTTCTTTCATGCGCGCAACCTGCGGCGACTCCGTCCTGAAGCCCAGACCGATCAGGCGTCCCAGTACAAAACGCAGAAACGGCAGGCGCTGGATAATCGCGGGAACCTTGCTGCTTCCCGTAGGTTTTCTTTTTGCTTTGCTGCGGCTCATTTTGATCTGCAAAAACTGTGTGGCGACGGTAGGGAACTGACGGCGCTTCTGCACTTTTTCCAGATCGCGCAGCTGCAGTTCTCCCCGCTTCAGGGGATCGGTCAAAAGATTCGCCGTCGCTACCGCATCCTGAATCGCCAGATTTACGCCAACCCCACCAATCGGCGACATGGCATGCGCCGCATCACCAATGCAGAGAACCCCGGGCTTCGCCCACTTGTCCAGGCGGTCGATACGTATCGTCAACAGTTTGAACGCCTCCCAGCTCTCGATTTCCGCCATGCGCGCAGGCCTGAACGGCGACAGTGCGGCAACTTCCGCTTTAAATGCGTCGAGTCCGGCGGCCTGTTTCGCTTCAAACTCCCCTTTCGGAATAGTCAGTCCGCACTGCCAGTAGTCGCCGCGGTCGATAACAATAAAGTTCTGGCGTGGCCCTTTATGCCCCATACCCAGATCGGGATCCTGCGGCTGTTTACTTAAGCGGAACCAGATGACATCGCGTGCTGCGCCGAATTCCTGTCCGGTCAGTCCTGCCGCTTCGCGTACGCGTGAATGGCGGCCATCTGCACCGACCACCAGTTTACAGCGGATGTGCAGTTGCTGATTCCCGCGGGAAGCTATCACACCACTGACCTTGCCATTTTCAACATTCAGCGACTCAAAAGAGGTCGACTGCAGCAGGCTGAAGCCCGAATACCGGGCGCTCTGTTCAGCCATATAGTTCAGGAAATCCCACTGCGGCATAAAGGCGATAAAACGGCACTGAACCGGCAGGCGTGAGAAATCAGCCATCGTAATACTCTGTCCGCCGATTTCCGCCTCCAGCTTTTCGGCACGCTGATGCGGCAGCGTCAGGAAAGATTCCAGCAGACCGAGCTGGTGCATAATTTCCAGCGTCGAGGGATGGATGGTGTCACCGCGAAAATCGTGGAGAAAATCGGCGTGCTTTTCGATCACCACCACGCGCAGGCCTGCGCGGGCGAACAGATAACCCAGCATTAATCCGGCCGGGCCACCGCCGACGATACAACAGTCAGCGGTGAGAATTTCAGTGGAATGTGGCTGCATGTCAGCTCCCTGTCACGCCAGTATTGCTATGATTATTGCGTCGACCGTGGCGACGTTGCCGCAGTCGGTCGGGGATATTGTGCTCAGGCTAATCACTCAATGCGATTAATATCAACTGAAAACTGCCGAAGACCCGATCCTGTCCTCAGCAGTCAGGAGACCATCATGAACGTGATCCGCAACACGCTGTTTATTCTGCCGCTGTTAAGCCCGCTGATTGTGGCAGCCGCACCCTACGACACGCTGAAGTTTGCGCTGCGTCAGCAGCAGATAACTGACGATCTGCGCCAGAAGTGCCAGTTATCGCCAGCCATCTCCGATGAAAAACTGCGTCAGACGTTTCTTAACGATAAGCAGAACCAGAAGCAGAATCAGGTCACGCTGGCCGCGGCGGCTCAGGCGCTGAAAAATCAGGATGATCCAGCCTACCGCGAACGCATGGCGCAAGTGGTTTGTCCACCACAGACGAATTAACCCTTTACCCCGATGAAATTGATCCTGACGTTTGTTTTCACCTTATCACTCAGTAAACTGGGGCGCTGGTCTGGTTGAACAAGAATGTCTCTCAATGAATGAAGAATCACCGCAGCCGGTTTATGTTCCCCGCTCCATCGCGGCGCGCAGCCGGATGTTTCGCGCCCTGCTCTATCGTGATAAAACGCCGCTGGCGATGCTGTTCTGTGCCGCGCTGGTCGGTACGCTGGTTGGCCTGGCGGGCGTGGCGTTTGCCCGGGCCGTTGAAACAATACAGCAGTGGCGTGCTGACACGCTTATACCATCGCAGTTTCAGGGCTGGATGCTCTACGCCGCCGCCTTTGCCATCTCGGCTCTGCTGGCGATGGTGGGATATTTTCTCGTCAGGCGCTTTGCTCCCGAAGCGGGTGGCTCCGGTATCCCTGAAATTGAAGGGGCGCTGGAAGAACTGAGGCCTGTGCGCTGGTGGCGGGTGATTCCGGTGAAGTTCTTTGGCGGCATGGGCACGCTGGGTGCCGGTATGGTGCTGGGCCGGGAAGGCCCGACAGTGCAGCTGGGCGGGAACATTGGCCGCATGGTCATTGATATTCTGGGGATGCGCAGCAATGAGGCACGTCATACGCTGCTGGCAACCGGCGCGGCGGCCGGTCTGGCGGCAGCGTTTAATGCGCCGCTGGCGGGCATCATGTTTATCATCGAGGAGATGCGTCCGCAATTCCGCTATAACCTGATTTCAATTAAAGCCGTGTTTACCGGTGTGATTATGGCCAGCATTGTGTTCCGCTGTTTCAACGGCGAACAGGCGGTGATCTCCGTCGGCAAGCTGGCTGATGCGCCGGTGCAGACGCTGTGGCTCTATCTGGTGCTCGGGATGATTATCGGTATGGTCGGCGTCCTGTTTAACCGCCTGATATTTATCACGCAGGACCTTTTTGCGCGCTTTTATGCCGGTAAAACGGCGCGCGTGGTGCTGGCCGGTGCATTACTGGGCGGCAGTTGCGGTATTCTGGCTCTGCTGTTTGCACCTGGCGCAGGCGGCGGTTCAGAACTGATCCCACAGGCGGTCCATGGCGTCTTCCCGTTCACCCTGCTGTTGATCATCTTTCTGGTCAGGCTGGTGACCACCCTGCTCTGTTTTGGCTCAGGTGCGCCGGGCGGTATTTTTGCGCCGATGCTGGCGCTAGGTACGCTGCTCGGTACAGCCTTTGGGGTGGTCATGTCGGACCTGTTCCCGTTTTATCATCTGGAAGCGGGCACCTTTGCTATCGCGGGGATGGGAGCACTGTTTGCGGCGTCGGTAAGGGCACCGCTGACCGGTATCGTACTGGTGCTGGAGATGACCGATAACTATCAGCTGATATTGCCGATGATTATTACCTGTCTGGGCGCTACGCTACTGGCGCAGTTTCTGGGAGGGAAACCACTCTACTCATCAATCCTCGCCCGCACGCTGGCGCGTCAGGCAGAAGCTACCCGCCCGTAGGGGCGGGTGACCGGCTTAATTACTTACCATCAAAGTAGTCAGCAGGCATCTGTCCAGGTGCCTGATTGATCACTTCATCGTTATCTGGACCTTCATTCTTCATATAGGTCACTTTCGCAAACTCTGGAATGATCACATACGGATAGGCCGGCCCTTCATCGCGGAAGCGGTGCATATCTTCAATGAAGTCATTCTGATAACAGATAGTTTTTTCCGGATGCTGACCTTCACCGGCAATCCACTGCGGGAAGAAAATTGTGCCGTGAACCAGTGTGCGATTCAGATCAAAAAGCAGGCTGACGCAGGTGCCGGTGGGTTCATGCCAGTCTACTTTGTAGATGCCAGGGGCGAACTGAATCGCGTGCATTTTCTGGTTGGTCACCCAGCGGCCACCTACCAGTCCCTGATGAATGCGGTAGTCGCAGGTGGTTTCGTTGCGCGCATACCACTCATATTTCCAGCCATTATCGTAGGTATAGACAAAATGCGTACCGACGAACTGTGAAAGATCGCTGGAGATATTCTCTGGAGATTCTGCAGACATTTTAACCTCTGTTTGAATAGCGCACTTAACAGGCGCAGATGAATTTCAAAAGAAAGCTATAGCGCAATAACTCGATGAATATTGACTATGACGCAGATTGATTTTTTTGCCATCTGAAAACGGAAATGGTTCGCGACAGGTAAATTAAAAACTCCTTAAAAAACCCTTCCCGGCTCCCTGAAGGCAATAGAATCCTGAAAAGAGATACTTTCATATGAATTACTAGTGGAAACTTATAGATGCATAGTTGTCAGGTGAGAAATCTATCAGTCATCTATCACCATGCTGAGTAAGTCTTTCTTCAGTATATTTTGGACATAGATCTTATTTTTCAATAAGTTGAAAAGTATAACATATGCATTTTTCTTTTTTGGGTTGATTATGTTTTCATCATTACTTTGCCAGATAAGACCCTGTCAGGACAATTTGAACATGGGGACGTTGATGTGGCGTTGCTGACGCCAGAGACCACGCCGACGACATTGCATATGCAGCAACTGTTCAATGAAGAATATGTTTGTCTGCTGAGTGAAAATCATCCTCTGGCGGGCAGTGCGACGCTGTCGCTGGATGAGTTCTGTGCGCAGGATCATGCGCTGGTTTCGTGGCCCGGCGGAAATTTTAATGGGGTTACCGACCAGGCTTTGGCTGCGATTGGCCGGGCCCGCCGGGTAACGCTCTCAGTTTGCAGTTTTCAGGTGCTCCCGGAAATTTTGCGCGTCACTGATTTGGTAAGCGTGGTACCGAAACGACTGGCGATCGACACTACGGGTCTGGTCATGTTGCCAGCACCGCTGATCATCCCTGGCTTCAGTAAAATCATGGCCTGGCATAACCGAACCCATCATCACAAAGGGCATGAGTGGCTGCGTGAGCGACTGGCGTTTGTGGCTGAAACGGTGGTGTATTAACAGGGATAGCGGACTGCGGCTCACTGTTTTGCGATTTTGTTCAAGCAACAGACAGGATAACGGGGCGTTATATCGCATTCTGCCCGATGCCCAAAAAGGCAAAATCACGCTTTAATATGTCGATAGCGGGGTAAAAATTGATGCTGGGGAACTCAGGAAAAAGAGTGTTGAGCTGAGGAAAAAATAGCAGGAGAATAAATCGCGCGTGAATCACTTTAAATATTATCAATAAAAACTGCTTTGATAATGTTAATTACTCATATTTACGTTCTGAAAAGAACTGACAGACAACGTAAAATGATAAAAGCCCTGACTGAAATAGCCAGGGCTTTTAAGGTACTACAGATTTTACGTTTACCATTAACTGACTTAATTGATAGGTACTACTTCGGTACTGCTATTTATGAACAGATCCTGCGGATAATAATGATCACGATACTGAAATGTCACTATTATTAGCGGTTTCAACCACCTGATAGTCTTTCAGGAGACAAAGACAGGTCAGGCCCGTATAAATCTGCACACCCCCATCGCGATATATACTCTTTGATGCGTTGCCTTACTTTCATTACGACGTTTAAACCGCAATCGTATCCTGTCGTAACGTAACGTTCAGAACTACGAGGCCTTACATCATCGCGACGCGATACTACATACTTCTTAAAGACTTACTTCGACTCCATTTAACAGGGTTATCTTAACTAACGAACAGTTTTAAAGAACAATGTTTAACAGAACCACCGACAACATCAACTCAAACACTTGTCGGCACCTTTAACACATAACACCTTTGGTTTTCAGTCTATCAGGGCAACTGCACGCCGCTGATGAATCCTACTTTACGGATATAAAAAACGATGTCAACACTGGTTTTAAAAACATGTTTATATTTGCAGTGAATTTTTCAGGCAATCATTTAGCTCTGAAACGCCCGTAAATTTATTATCAATGTTAAGAAAAATTGAGCTCTAATCTATTCAACCTGAATAATTAAGCAGGTCACTATCTGCCCTGGCACTTAGCGGTAGTAATAAAAAAAGCGCCCGCAGGCGCCCTCAAAACTCAGCATGCTGTAAAGATCTTTATTTCGCCAGGCTTGCCAGTAAAACCTTCGCGGTTTCGGCTGATGAACCTGGGTTCTGACCGGTAATCAGCAAGCCATCCTGAACCGTATAGGACTGCCAGTCATCGCCTCGTGAGTAGAGACCCCCGTTCTGTTTTAGCACATCTTCAACCAGGAACGGCACCACCTCAGTCAGGCCAACGCCCTCTTCTTCACTGTTCGTGAAGCCAGTAACTTTCTTTCCTTTGACCAGAGGCGTGCCATCAGCATTTTTCACATCACGCAGGACACCTGGAGCATGACAGACCAGCGCAACCGGTTTGCCCGCCTGCAGGGTTTGCTCAATCAGCGAAATGGAGTGTTTGTCGTTTGCCAGATCCCATAAAGGACCATGGCCGCCTGGATAGAAAACGGCATCAAACGCTTCCTGATCAACAGTATCAAGCTTGACGGTCGAGGCCAGTACTGCCTGAGCAGCAGAATCGGCATGGAAGCGGCGGGTCTCATCAGTCTGAGAATCGGGTTCATCACTTTTTGGATCGAGTGGAGGCTGTCCGCCCTTCGGTGAAGCCAGGGTAATCTCTGCGCCCGCATCAAGAAATGCATAGTAAGGTGCCGCAAGCTCTTCCAGCCAGAAACCGGTCTTCTTGCCAGTGGTGCCCAACTCATCATGCGAGGTCAAAACCATTAAAATTTTCATTTACGCTCCATATAACAGTTAGTCGGTTTCAGGTGTAAGGATAGTCAGAACCAGCATCTGAGCCGCTATCTTCTGGGTTGACCCGTTAATCATGGCGGGGTTACGAATATTTATGAAATTTATTTCTTCAATTTCAGTTATTCACATAGCATTATAGCTTAATGAAATACGATCTGAATTTACTGCCAGTTTTGCTGGTCATGATGGAGGAGCGCAACGTTACCCGCGCAGCGGAACGGCTTGGCATAACCCAGCCGGCGCTTTCTAATGCATTAAACCGGCTGCGTGAAACGCTCAACGATCCGCTATTTATCCGCGAACGTTACGGGATGCGGCCGACGCCGAAAGCGGAACAGCTGGCTCAGGTGGTCGGTGCTGCGCTGTCATCGATCGACAAGGTTATTCTTGGCCAGCAGGACTTTGATCCGCTTCATGCCACCCGGCTCTTCACGCTTGCGCCTAACAGCTATGTCGAATTCATCATGATGCCTGCCATCGTGGCCCGCCTGAGGAGCTGTGCGCCCGGCATCCGACTCCGCCTCACTCCTTTTGGCAATGACGTCACTGAAACCGGTGTGATTTCAGGTAATACCGATATGGTGCTGGGCCGTATCGTGGAGCCGCCCGATAATCTCGTCGTTCAGCACCTGATGAATGAAGGTCTGGCCTGCGTGATACGCGCCGATCATCCGCTGGTGGGCGAAAACCTCAGCGCAGAGCAATATGAGCAGTTAAAGCACGTCAACGTTCTGCCACCTGGCCGTATGCGCGCTGGGTTATATCAGGCGCTTGAGCAGCGCGGCCTGCGTCGTCAGGTTGCAGTCTCCGTCACCCACTTTCTGGCCGTGCCGGAAATGATTGCGGTCACGGACTACTGCGCGACCCTGCCGCGTTTGATCTGTCAGCACCTTTCACGCGATCAGCGGCTCAGAATCATTCCCGCGCCGGTTGACCTGGGCACCTTTCCGGTTGAAATGGGCTGGCATGCACGCTATCGCGACGATCCTGCCCATCGCTGGTTCAGGACGTTGATTACAGAGACGGCACAGTCGCTGTCTGATCCCCAGATAAACAATTAGCACGATCACCATTGCCGCACTAATAGTTAATATTGATATCATAACCTGAGTTACTATTATTCCCATCGGAGGCAAACATCCTCCCAATTCATAACTCAGGAATATGACCATGAAAAACGTAAAAGCACTTTCAATCGCCGCACTCGCAACTCTTTCTCTGATCTCATTTGGCAGCTTTGCCGAGAGCGTTTCTGTCACCTCATCCACACTGGATGGCGCAGAATCAAAAATTGCTGCTCAGGCTCAGGAACAGGGTGCGCAGTATAAAATTACGGAAGCGAACACCAACAACCGTGTTCACATGACCGCAGAACTGTATAAATAACGGATGGTCGCAAACGGATTTGCCAGAAGAGGCTGCCCAATGGGCAGCCTTTTTTGTGTCCGATCAGGCCAGACGGGCGGCTGGGGCGCTACTGGTGCGCCACCATAGAATCAGCGCTGCCAGCGCAATTGCGCCGAGTACCGCAAACGCGGTGCTGTAAGAATAACGTGCGGCGATCATGCCCGTCATGGCGGGACTCAGCGCGGCACCTGCGCCCTGCATCAGCATAATAACGCTTTGCCCGGCGTTAACATGCCCCGTACCCCGCAGCAGGGAGACAATATAGCCTGGCACTGCCACACCGAGAATCCCAGCCGCAATACCATCCAGAACCTGAACCGGAATGACAAAAATTGGCCCGGCAAAGCCGGCGGCGAGAACCGCGCGCAGCGGTAATATCATCAGGGCGATCATGATAAACAGGCGATAGCCGTGCGTATCAACGCGTTTAGATACCCACAGCGCGACCGGGATCATCACCAGTTGGGAAATCACCACCGTTGCCGCCGCGTAAAGGCCCGGACTGATCGCCGCCTGGCCGCCTGCCGAGGCGACGCGCATGCTCAGCATCGGCAGCAGCGCGGCATTGGCAAGATGAAACAGCAGCAGCGTCAAACCGGCGATCATCAGCGCCGGGTTTCGCAACAACATTGATAAGTGCAGCGCTGGCTGACGCTCTTCATGCGGTTCATAACCGCGCGCCACATCGTTATCGATCTCATTTCCGCGAATTGCCAGCGTAGCGAAAGCAGCGAAAACCGCCATTACCGTCATAAGAATGAAAACGGCACCCATGCCCCAGTACCAGGCTGAAAAACCGGCCAGCAATGCAGCAATCGTATTCCCGCCATGATTAAACGCCTCATTGCGTCCCATCTGCTGGTTAAAGCCGCGCTGACCCGTGAGCCCTAAGGTGATCCCCGCCACCGTCGGGCCGATAAACGCCGCAGCCAGGCCGGCTACAACCTGCGAGACCATCGCCGTCCAGGTCTGATTGCTGTACCACAGCAGCAGCGTGGCAACGGTAATCACCAGACAGCCCAGCAGCACAATGATTTTTTTATGGCGGGTCGCATCGGCGGCGATCCCTGCCGGTAGCGTGGCAAGTAATCCGGCGATACCGCCACAGGTCATTACCAGACCGATTTCGTCGGGTCGCCAGTGTCGCTCCGTAAGAAAGATGCCCAGAAATGGTCCCAGGCCGTCGCGGACATCGGCCAGAAAAAAGCTCATTAAACAGAGCGCGTAGAGTGAACGCTGAGACATGTTATTTCCCTGGAAGGTAAGTGTTAGAGGCAGTTGCGCTTCGGTTAAAAGGGAAATTATGTGTTACGCCGTGGAAAGTCACCTTTCGTTATAGTAACAAAATGAAAAAGGCCACCCGTAAACGCTACGGATGGCCTTTTTCTATTCACTCAATAACGAGAGCGAACTATTTATCTGTGCCAAAACCCTGCTTCAGCAGTGCTGGCAGTACATTCGGGAAGTAGATGTTTTTATAGTAACCGCTGACGCTTTCGCTCCAGCTCTCACCGTCATTACGACCAATCGTCTTCCAGTGCTGAACCATCTCATCGTTGTAGGCCGCAATCTGCTGCTCCAGACCCTGCGTCTGGTAAGTCTCGTTATGGCGGAACGTCGCCAGAGGCAGACGTGGTTTCTGATGAGCCGGTTCGTCTACGTGACCGATTACCACACCCGCTACCGGGAAGGTCAGTGGCGGCAGCTCCAGCAGTGAAATCATCGCCTGCGGGTCGCGACGGATACCGCCAATGGGCACAATCCCCAGACCTTCGGCACGCGCAGCCGCCATTACCGATCCCAGCGCGATACCGATATCAGTAGAACCCGACACGATACTCTCAATGCTCTGATGGGCGATCTGCTGCTGATCGACAGCGGCCATTCCCACGGCTGATTTATGCATATCCAGTACAAAGGTGATAAACACCGGTGCTTTGGCAATCCACGGCTGACCGCCTGCAATGGCGGCGATCTGTGCGCGACGTCCGGCATCACGCGTGATCACCACAGAAACCTGCTGCGAGTTTACTGATGTCGGTGCGCGATAAGCGGTACTGATAATCCGATCCAGCACAGCTTCATCGACAGGTTGCTCAGTGAAACTGCGTTCACTTTTGTGACTTGTAAAAATATCAATCAGTTCGCTCATGGTTCCTCCCATATAAAGCGCAAGAATAGCAGCAAGTCACAGGGAAAAACTTAACCGCACTGGTCATGCTGTCGCGGCGTTTCTCAGCCTCCCCAGCGGCCTTTAAGATAGCTTACCGTCTGCTGAGTCTGCGGCTGATTCAGATAGTTCTCTCTGAACAGAATCGTGCCATCAATATTGGGGTTCGATTCATTAAGGTCGAGCTGCTTTTTCAGCTCCGGTACGCCGCCCTGCTGTGTCCAGTCAGGCTCAACTTTTGACGGCTCGCCCACTTTATAGAGAGCAAGGCCGATGTAGAGCCGGGTTTTGGTCGGTTTCACGACCTCTGCCCACCAGTTTGCCAGCACATCGTATCGGGCCGCCTGACGGGAAAAAGGCCAGTAGAGCTGAGGTGCAATGTAATCCAGCAAGCCCTGCTGCACCCAGCGGCGGGTATCGGCAAAAGCTTCATCATACGCCGCCGCTCCGCGGGTATCGGAACCGGCAGGATCATGCGACAGATTACGCCAGACGCCCGCCGGGCTGACACCAAACTCCACGTTCGGCTTCAGTTGTTTGATGGTACGTGACACCTGCTCAATCAGCTGCTGAGTATTGTGACGCCGCCAGTCCGCTTTGCTGGCAAACCCCTGACCGTAGCGGCTGAAGGTCTGATTATCGTTGAGCAGTGAACCGGCAGATTCCGCATAGAAGTAGTCATCGAACTGCACACCATCGATGGGATAACGCGCCACCACCTCGGCCACAATACTGGTGATCCAGTCACGCGCCTCAGGGATACCCGGATCGAGCACATAGCGATCGCCTGCAGTGCGGATCCAGTCGCGATGCAGCACAAAAACGCTGGCCGGATGCAGTGACAGCGTGCGGTTGAGTTCGCTGACGGTAGACGATTTAGTGTTTACCGACACCCGGTAAGGGTTGAACCAGGCATGGACTTTGATACCGCGCTTATGCGCCTCATCAAGCATAAACTGCAGCGGATCATAGCCCGGATCTTCACCAATTTTTCCTGTCAGCATATCTGACCAGGGGAGGATTTTTGAGGGCCAGAGCGCAGTGGCATCAGGCTTAACCTGGAAAAACACTGTGTTGATGCCCAGGCTTTTCAGCTTATCCAGCTTGTCGATCAGCGATTGCTGCTGCTGGCGGATACGCTGCGCCGGATTGGTGCCATTCACCGAGGCAACCGGCGGCCAGTCAAGACGTGAAACCGTGGCTAACCAGACGCCCCGCATCGGTTCCTGCGCATGAGGATGTGCTGGCTTGCCAGGCGTCGGTAGCGGCTGTTTCGTCACGGGCGGAAAAGGTGTGACCAGCGATTTCGGCGGCTCAGATGCGCAACTGACCAGCAACAACGCGGCAGCCAGCGCGGCGCCTCGCTTAATAGCCGCACGGGCCGGTGCAGTAAAGGGTTTAAAGGCGATGATAGACTCCAGTATTGTCTGGTCGGGGCGCAAAGAGGAGTATTCTCGGTGACTCTGATTAAATGTCAATGCGTTAGCACAGAGGCGGCAGTAAAACCGCCCTCCTTCAAAACAAGCGCCCCTGAACCCGCTAGCGCTGCGGAGTGAATATCATTCCGGCGGACGCAAGACAGGCTTTAAGTGTGCCAAACGCATCCTGACACTGCCGCTCATTGACGCAGGCGTAACCCAGCAGCAATCCGCGCGCCTCCTGAGGGTGCATATAATA
Organism: Pantoea sp. OVA07A; assembly: GCF_019969975.1. Taxonomy (NCBI): domain Bacteria; kingdom Pseudomonadati; phylum Pseudomonadota; class Gammaproteobacteria; order Enterobacterales; family Erwiniaceae; genus Pantoea; species Pantoea sp. OVA07A. The sequence continues at coordinate 436,121 of NZ_JAHXYM010000003.1, forward strand.
TTGCGAAAGTGGCCGTACTTTGACGCCGCGCTTTAGCGCCTCCGCGGCTATCGCCACGTCATCCGCGCCTGCTGGCAGCGGGATCACCAGATGCAGTCCCGCTTCATGATTGAATGCCGGTAAAAAGGCTGGCCCCAGATAGCGCTCGATCAGCCTGCAGAGAAACTGCCGCCGCTGGCGGTAAAGCAGGCGCATCCGGCGGATATGCTCCATGTAATGGCCCAGCCGGATAAACTCCGCCAGCGCACGCTGAATCAGCAGATGTCCGCCGCGATAGAGCTCTGCCGCGGCGATGCGCAACGGCTGTGCCAGCGGTTTCGGCACCACCATGTAGCCAATGCGCAGCGCGGGATAGAGCGTTTTGCTGAACGTTCCCATGTAAATGACCGGCGCATCCGCTTCCAGCCCCTGCAGTGAGGGATGAGGCTGGCCGGAAAAACGAAATTCGCTGTCGTAGTCATCTTCCACAATCCAGCTCTGATGGCGTCGAGCCAGAGAGAGCAATGCCTGACGACGGGCCAGGCTCAGATGCACACCCAGCGGATATTGATGAGAGGGCGTCACAAACACCATCTTTGGTGCCGGACCGCTGTCCGGCACCAGTCCCTGCTCATCCACGGGCATCGCCCGAATCTTCAGGCCATTCATGCGCAGCAGATTGCGCGTTCCCCAGTAGCCAGGCTCCTCCATCCAGACCCGATCGCCAGGATCGCACAACACCCGCGTCACCAGATCAACCGCCTGATGAACCCCTTCGGTGATCAGGATCTGGTCAGCATCGGCCTGAACTGAACGTGCCACCCGCAGATAATCCACCAGCGCATGGCGCAGATCGGGACAGCCACCGCCGCTGCTGTAGACCAGGCGGTGAACGTCAGGTTCGCGATTCAGACGCGCCTGAATCTGACTAAACAGCTTGTGGGGGAATTCGGTCACATCGGGCGCGCCGGGGACAAACGCGCCCCACTGGTAAGGCGATGCTGTAGCGTGCCCCAGCAGACTGGCGCCACGCTTCGACAGCGTTGCCGGTCGTTGCGCCTTCACCGCCTGAAGGTCGGCTATCGCATCGCTCTGCAGAGAGTTTTCCGGCAGCGTCTCTGCAATCCAGGTGCCGCTGCCGGTCCGCGCGGTAACATAGCCCTGCGCCATCAGGCTCTCATATACATGCATAACCGTGTTTCGCGACACGCCCAGTTCGCGAGCCAGATCGCGGGTTGGCGGTAAACGGCTTCCGCGCGGAAACACCTCTTCAGCGATCGCGGCCTGCATGCAGTTCAGCAGCCGCTGATGTAATGAGCCAGTTCTTAAAAACTGTAACCGCGCTAATAGATGATCTGCGTATAAGAGTCGCAATTGGCTCCACCTTTCCTCTGACAATTGGCTCTGGCAACTCACCACGCCTCAGGCATAAATAAACGTGTTTGTCGGGAATTGTAAACACGCATATTAACGAGGTGGAATAAATGAGCGAAAAAAATAACCTGTTGCAGCAGCGCAAAGCACAGGCTCTCCCCAAAGGTATCGGTACGCTGTGCGACTGGTACGTTGCCCGGGCAGAGAACGCCACCTTATGGGATCAGGAGGGTAATAGCTGGATTGACTTCGCGGGCGGCATCGCGGTACTGAACACCGGCCACCGCCATCCACGCATTGAACAGGCGATTGCCGATCAATTAACAAAGTTTACCCATACGGCTTTCCAGATCACCCCTTACGAAAGCTACATCGCACTGGCCGAGCGTATTAATCAGCGGGTTCCCATCGCCGGTGCGGCGAAAACGGCCTTCTTCACCACCGGGGCGGAAGCGGTAGAAAATGCCGTAAAAGTGGCGCGTGCCTATACCCGCCGCCACGGCATCATCACCTTTGGTAACGCATTCCATGGCCGCACCTTTATGACCATGGCGATGACCGGAAAAGTGGCGCCTTACAAGCGGGATTTCGGCCCGATGCCGCCGTCAGTCTTCCATGCACGCTATCCCAGCGCGGTTCAGGGGATCAGCATCGAGGCGGCACTGACCAGCCTTGAAGAAATTTTTACGCAGGACATTGCGCCCCATGATGTCGCCGCGATCGTGCTGGAGCCGGTGCAGGGCGAAGGTGGATTCCATGCGGCACCTGCAGAGTTTATGGTGCAGTTGCGGGAGCTGGCTGACCGTCACGGTATTCTGCTGATTGCGGATGAAGTCCAGAGTGGATTTGCCCGTACCGGCAAGCTGTTTGCCATGGAACACTACCCGGTGAAGGCCGATATCATCACCATGGCGAAAAGCCTGGCAGGCGGGATGCCGCTCTCCGCGGTCGCCGGTCGTGCAGAGGTGATGGATGCACCTGCACCAGGTGGGCTGGGCGGAACCTATGCCGGAAACCCGCTGGCTATCGCCTCGGCCCATGCGGTGCTGGATGTAATAGAAGAGGAGCAGCTCTGCCAGCGCGCCGTTGATCTCGGTGCCCGGCTTGAAGCAGAACTCCAGGAACATCAACGCAAACATCCGGACATTGCTGAAGTGCGTGCGCTGGGTTCGATGGTGGCGATGGAGTTCTATCAGGCCAGCACCGCGCAGGCGGTTCAGAAGATGGCGATGGAACAGGGCTTGCTGCTGCTGACCTGCGGAGCCAAAGGCAACGTCATCCGCTTCCTCTACCCGCTCACCATTCCGGATGCGCAGTTCAGCCAGGCGCTGACCATTCTCTCCACGGTGATCGATCACTGTGTCGCACCCGCCGGACATCCCGTCGTCCCGGCCTGATTTCGCTGACGCGTTAACGCAAGTTCATCCCCGTTCGTCCGGCCATCCAGGCCGGACGTCGACAGGAGACATTTACATGACGATGACTCAGAGTGCGAATGCAGATTCGCTGGCTCAAAACCTGAAACCGCGCCACGTGCGTATGCTCTCAATTGCGGGCGTGATTGGCGCCGGGCTATTTGTTGGCTCCGGCCATGCTATTTCTGAAGCGGGCCCCGCGGTGTTGATCTCTTATGCCGCTGCCGGTGCGCTGGTGGTCCTGATTATGCGGATGCTGGCCGAGATGGCCGTCGCCTCACCCGATTCAGGTTCGTTCTCAACCTACGCCGATAAAGCGCTGGGACGCTGGGCCGGATTTACCATCGGCTGGCTCTACTGGTGGTTCTGGGTGCTGGTGATCCCGCTGGAAGCCAACGCTGCGGGAACCATTCTTCATGCCTGGTTCCCCGATGTCGCCATCTGGCAGTTCACGTTTGCTATCACCCTGTTGCTGACCATTACTAATCTGCTCAGCGTGAAAAATTATGGTGAGTTTGAGTTCTGGTTTGCATTGATCAAGGTCGTTGCCATCATCCTGTTCCTGGGCGTAGCAGGTGCGGCAGTGTTTGGTCTGCTGCCTGACAGCAATACCAGCGGCCTGTCGCATCTCTATGACACTCACGGATTTATGCCGAATGGTATCGGCGCGGTCGTGGCTGCCATCCTGACCACCATGTTCTCTTTTATGGGCACAGAAATTGTCACGATTGCCGCCGCAGAGTCGAAGAATCCCGGCAAGCAGATTACTCAGGCAACTAACTCCGTCATCTGGCGTATTGCACTGTTCTATCTGCTGTCGATTTTCTTTGTAGTGGCGCTGGTGCCGTGGAATGCGCCAGGACTGGTTGAACAGGGTTCATGGCAGACGGTGTTACAGGCGATGAACATCCCGCACGCCCGACTGATTGTCGATCTGGTGGTACTGATGGCGGTGTGCAGTTGTCTTAACTCTGCGCTTTATACCTCATCGCGCATGCTCTACTCCCTGTCACGCCGCAAAGATGCACCGGCGGCTGCCTCACGCACCAATCGCAGCGGCACGCCGTGGATTGCTGTGCTGCTCTCTACCGCGGCTGCATTTCTGGCGGTGATCGCCAATTATCTGGCGCCCAGCGTGGTGTTTGAATTTTTACTGGCCACGTCGGGAGCGATTGCACTGCTGGTCTATCTGGTGATCGCTGCGTCCCACCTGGTGCTGCGTAAAAAGCGCGAGAAAGCGGGTGAAGTCCTGAGTTACCGGATGTGGTTATTTCCTGGCCTGACGTGGGTCACTATCCTGTTTATCGTCACGGTGCTGGTAATCATGTTGTTTGATGCGAAACATCAGGCTGAATTACTGGCAACCGGCGGTTTGACACTGCTGATTATTACCACCAGCCTGGTGCTGCGTCGTAAAAAGGAGAAGCGTCAGAATACGAAATATTTTACTCAGCGCTCTTCTGACTCTTACTGATCTTCACGCAAGCTTTTTATAAATTAAACCCACCTTTGACAGCAAAGGTGGGTTTTTCTGCATATCAACAGATGCAACGCGTGTTAACCCTTAATTATGCAGGGGTTTAATAAGATGCGCACACTATCTGATGATCAATCCGGTAAAATGAATTCCCCGATGCTGACTTAAAAATTTCAAAAAAGATACTTCACTGACTCTTAGTGACTTAATGATAAACCCTGTATTGGCTATGGGTTTATATCTTTAGGTTCCATGTCACCGTTGCTGCTAAGGCATTGCACTGTCGTTCAGAATAAAACCTCAAGAGAAGCGTTAAAGATAGGTAACGTAAAGTATCCCTTTGCTCTTTTCAGGATTAAACCAGTGCATTTTTACTTCCAGAGGTAATTTGGTCAGCGATTCGGGATTCATCAGGTCAGCAGTAGTGACCACAGCCTTACCACGGGCGGGATCATAACAGTCAAACACGACAGGATTTTTTCCGACATTCATATTACATGAACCATTAGTAATGGCTCCGCTGAAGGTGAGCATGCCTGAATTTGAATCCGCAATAACCGGTCCGGCCAGGGCAATCAGCAACGTGCTAATGCAGACAGATAAAAAAGATTTCATTGTGCGTCCTCCTGAGTATGTATCACCTGTTATCGGCTCACATTCCCAAAGATTAAGTGCTGAGTGAACGAATAAATGTAAATGTACGAACGCTTAGCCCAATGAAATCCCTTAAAAAACTTTTGTTAAGAATAATCCTAATCCAGCCAGCTAACGAGAGTGTAGACCATCGCTGGATAAATTTTCTTTCTTACATTCATTTTTTATTATGGCCTTGTAGCAGCAAATCACGGCTACCTGTGACTTAATGACGCTTTGCAATAGTTAACACGCTATTCATAGCGCCTTCCGTTAGTGGAAAAGGTCATGATTAATGTGACGGTGGTAAACAGCAGGTAACTCTTCGCGCTTTAGATGACTTCACTACGCTGCTATTAAAGGCTTCCATTGATCATGATTGAACAGTCAATATAAAAATATCCGAAGAGAATGTCTATTTTACTCAAGCCATTCTCCTGCTGATTAATATTGCCAAAAACATTCAGCTTATTCCAGATACTGGCTGAAACGCAGCAGATAACCATCGGGGTCCTGCACCAGAAACTCCCGCTGACAGGCGGTGGTCTCACCGGTGTCGTAATAGTTATCCCGTAGCGCCCGAAAGAGCGGAACGCCATGCTGCTGCAAACGCGTCAGCACAGCCTGAACATCATCGACTTCAATCTGGAAATTAATACCCCGCCCCAGCGGCCAGCGCAGATCGGCTATGTTCCAGCCCTGCGGATGGAACTGCTCAATCATCAATTGCACCTCTCCATAGCAGAGGTAAGCAAAATCAGGCTGCTGGCGCTGAATTCTCACACTGAAACCCAGCACCACGGTGTAAAAATGCAGCGAAGCGGTAAAGTCAGTGACGGTCAGTTCTGGCACCATAGGGTTCCAGTAAAGGGTTTGATTATCACTCATAGTAAGGTTCCATGTTGATCGGTTACTCGCCCCTCTGATCACCGGTTCTGGATTGTGATTTGCAGCTCATCCAGCATCAGCCGCAATGCGGCAGACTGGTGTTCACGCGACAGGTAAAGCCCCCATATGCCTATGCGTTGCGGCTCATAATCGGGCAATAATTTTACCAGCTTCCCTGCTTCCAGTGCGTGGCTAGCCTCCTGCTCAGGCACCATCGCTATCCCGCAATGCGCAATCGCCGCGTCACACAACAGTGAGGAGATACCCGCACTGAAATTTCCTCTGACGGCAACCGCGATTTTCTCCCCGCCAGCCGCCGTAAAATGCCAGCTCTGTCCGGCAAAGCGACTGTAGTAGAGGCAGTTATGCTGAGCCAGATCGTCCGGGGTTTCCGGATTGCCCCGCGTTTGCAGATACTCAGGTGAGGCGCAGAGTACAGAACAACATTCGCCAAGACGGCGTGCGATAGCTCCCGGTTCTGGCGAGTCGGTGATGCGAATAGCGAGATCGATGCGCTCACCAATCAGGCTTACCGGCTGATTGTTAATTTCCAGCTCGATACGCAGTGCCGGATAACGCGCCAGAAAATCGGGGATCACCGGCCCGACAAGATGAAGAGCCGTAAAGTGGGCGCAGGCGATGCGAAGCGTTCCGGCCGGTACGCCCTGGGTGGTTTCCTGCTGGATCGCCTCTGAGAGCAGGGCCAGCTGACGGGTTTTTTGCAGGATCGCCTCACCGGCAGGCGTAAGGGTCAGCTGGCGCGAAGAGCGATGCTGCAGACGCGTTCCCGCCCACTTTTCCATCTCCTCCAGATAACGGCTGACCATTGGTCGGGATATCCCGAGCGATCGTGAGGCGGCACTCAGGCTCCCCAGTTCACATATCCGGTTGAAAACGGCTGCCGCCGTGACTCTGTCCATCCACTCCACCTGTTCGGATTATGAAACTCAGCATCTCTGATTGCGGGAATTCTAACAGATAGCCAGATGCGTAGAATAGCGCCACTGATACTGAACATTGCCCGTTACGCCTGCCTGAATCGGGCATTTATCTCTGAGGATCCTCAATGAAAACTATGCTGTTACCTGTGATGCTGGTGCTGGCCTCGGCCTCCGCCAGCGCGGCCACCCTGCAACTGCAAACCTATAATCCGCAGGAAAAGGGCATCTTTGCCGTCTCCTCAACGCTGGTTAGTGGGCCAACCGAAGCGATTCTGTTTGATGCCCAGTTCAGCACCCGGGACGGTGAAAAACTGGCAGAGATGATTAAAAAGAGCGGAAAAACGCTAAAGGAAATTGTGATTACCTCTGGCGATCCCGATTTCTACTTTGGTCTGGAGCCAATTGTTAAAGCCTGGCCGGACGTGAAGGTGGTTGCCGCGCCGGCGGTGGTGAAGCATATCCAGCAGACGCATGACGCCAAGCTGAAATACTGGGGTCTACAGATGAAGCAGGGCGCGCCGGATAAGGTGTTTGTGCCTGAAGTGACCCATCAGACCCGCTTTAGCGTCGACGGCGAGGTGCTGGAGCTGCGTCATCCGGAGCAATACGCCGCTTATATCTGGATCCCGTCTGCGAGCACCATTCTGGGCGGTACCGCCCTCTCCTCGGGCATTCATGTCTGGACGGCTGACACTCAGACCGTTCAGAGCCGCGCTGAATGGCGTCATATCCTGACCGAAATGCAGACCCTGAACGCGAAGAACGTGATTCCGGGTCACTATCTCGGTGCCCGTCCGGCCGGTTCACAGGCGGTGGATTTCACCCTGGATTATCTGAAGAGTTTTGAAGCGGCGCTGGCGCAACATAAAACCTCAGCGCAGGTGATTACCGCCATGAAAGCCGCCTGGCCGAAACTGGCAGAACCGGCTTCACTGGAACTCAGCGCCAAAGTCAATACCGGCGAGATGAAGTGGTAAACCCCGCTGAGAGGTCAGCTGACTATCGGGTTTGCAACGTTTAAGCAGACCCGGCTGAACCCATTGACTTGATCGAAAGATGCACGGGCGCTATCTTTTCGCCAGATAGCGCCTGTCATCGCGCGCCTGCAACCGCGCCTCCGCCGGTGTGGGGAAGATATAGTGAAACAGATCGCGGTAAAAACTCAGGTGCTTCAGCAATCCTTCCTGTATGGATTTACTGATGTCTTTGATCAGAAATTCCTGAGTGGTGCTGAAGTTAGTCACGCTAAAAAAGGTTTTATCATAGACGTTGACCACACCTTCCCATTTCATCACCTGCTCTTCCGGGGAAGCCCCTTCTGAGGCGACAAATATCCCTTTATGGGATTTCAACCCCTGCTTACTGATATAAGTGGTTAACGCATCATAGCCGCGCTTGTTACGCCAGCGGCAGAATTCGTAGGGCACATCGTAATGGGGCAGCACAAAGTCCGGACTACGAAAATGTTCATCACCAATTAACCCATCCAGCGTAACCGTGAAATGCAGAAAGTCCTGCAGGAAGTCGAACTGGCGGGTTTTAGTCAGTGTGACATTAATGGTGTAGTGACCTGCATGCACATACCAGTAATTGGTAAAGCCGGTGACCAGAATACAGAACGCCTGCCAGTCACTGAGTCTTCGATCCCCCGCCAGCCCCCTGAAACGGCTGATCATCATCCGTGATTTGGGATGCTGATACGCTTTCAGCAGCGGATCGTTCATACCTTTCAGTAACATCAGGCACACTCCTTGATAGATTGCGCTTATCCTGCCACGCCCTGATCAGGGTGAAAAGTGTCGTTGGTCTGAATGTGACCCCTATTAAAATCTGGCGGGTGGCGTGGAACGGACTATCGGATTGGGGAGAGGGGTTAGCGTTTTAAATTCGTCAGAGAGGGGAAACCGGAGGCATACATAATGAAACAGGATGCCAGCCTTACGGGCTGGCCTGTCAGAGCTTCGCGAGCGTCTTCAGCGTTTCAGGGTTCTGCTGCACCATGCGGATCAGTAAAACAGCCTGGGCGTTAGGTCTGGCCCTGCCCTGTTCCCAGTTTTGATATGTTGTTTCACCAGTATGAAGATAATGGGCGAATACGGCCTGTGAGAGGTTCAGTTTTTCGCGTACGTCGCGTAACTCCTGCGGCGCAATAGTTACAGGGGCGCGCTTAGTGACCTTATAACTCTTAAGCGTAATTTTGCCCTCCTGATGATCCTTTAGCTCCTGCATACCCGTCATCAGTTCACTGAAGATATCGCGTTCAGTCATGTCTCAGCCCTTTTTTGATCACATTCAGCGCGGTCGCCAGGGCATCACGCTGTTGCCTGGTCAAATCGTCGCGTTAATCTTTATCGATGAATAGTGCGTCCATGTGCTGAGTATTTCCCTATCCCCAACCTGGGCATACTTTACCCCTGAGTCAGGTGCATTTCAATCAGACCTGATTTTTTCTTCACCACATCAGATGAGTTTCTGCCCTGTTCCCTGCAACCGCACCAGCTCCTGAGTTAACAACGTGACCAGCTTCCGCACTTTATCCGGGATAAAGCGGGCATCGGGGAAAACAGCATAAAGATAGCGATCGGGAAGCCGCCAGTCCGGTAAAACCCGCACCAGTCGGCCGGATGCCAGCGCGTCTGCGCCGATAAGTGTTTGTAACCCACCGATCCCCAGCCCCGCTTCAAGGGCCTGCATCAATGCATCACTGTTGTTAGAGCGAAAAGCACTTTCCACCGGCACTGACACCCTCGTAGTCGCGGACACCAGCTGCAGCGGCGCATCGGGCGATACGCCGCTAAAACGTATGTGGGGATGGTGCTGCAGGTCACTGGGAGTTTGCGGCGTGCCGTTTCGCGCTATCCACTCAGGGGAAGCCACCAGCACGGTTTCAACCGTGGTGAGTGAACGGGCAGCCAGTGTGGCGGGCGGCGATTCGCTGAGGCGGATTGCCACATCAACGCCTTCACCAATGAGATCCGACAGGCGATCATCCAGCGCAATATTCAGACGCAGTGCGGGATGCGCCTGCTGGAATGCAATCAGATGCGGCATAAGCCGCTGCCCGATGCCGCTCGGTAGTTGCATATAGAGTTTGCCGTGAAGAGGCTGCGACTCAGGCCGTAGTTGCTGCTCCAGCTCTTCCATCGCGCTGAGCAGCTGCCTGACCTGCTGCAGATAATGCTGACCCTGCTCCGTCAGCGCCATTTTGCGTGTGGTGCGGTGCAGCAAAACGACCCCCAGCGCCTCTTCAAGCGCGGCAATCTGCTGGCTTACCGCCGACTGCTTCATGCCGTTTTGCCGGGCCGCCGCCGAAAAAGATCCCGCTTCCGCAACCCGGATGAAGGTCTGAATCGCATTCAGTTTGTTCTGCATTTATTGATTTTCCTGATAAGTGACATCCGTTTCAGGGGATTTAATCAGAAATAAACGCAGGTGAGAATGCAGCTTCTTTCTTAACAGGGCAATGATCATGAAAACAACGCAGGATAAGAAGGTTGCGCTGGTGGCGGGTGCCAGCGGGATTGTCGGTCAGCAACTGAGTCAGGCGCTGGTAGCAGACCACTGGCAGGTCAAAGCACTAACGCATCGGTCAGACTATGCAGTCAGCGGCACAGAGGTGATTGCGGTTGATCTGCGCGATAGCCAGCAGTGCCAGCAACGGCTGGCATCACTCACCGACGTCACGCATATCTTTTACAGCGCCTGGCTGAATGCTTCTGACTGGGGAACAATGGTCGGGCCGAATCTTGCCATGCTGCAAAATCTGGTTCAGACCATGGAGGGTGTCGCCCCACTTGAGCATGTCAGCCTGATGCAGGGATACAAGGTGTATGGCGCCCATCTCGGACGCTTTAAGACTCCTGCGCGGGAAAGCGATCCTGGTGTACCGGGTGCTGAGTTTAACGCCGCGCAGCTGAACTGGCTGGCCGCCCGGCAGCAGGATAAAGCCTGGCACTGGAGTGCGCTGCGGCCCGGTGTGGTCGGCAGTGACAGGCCGGGCAACAGCATGAACCTGGCGCTGAGCCTGGCGCTGTACGCTTCAATCTGTCGCGCGGCGCGGCTGCCCTTACGCTTTCCCGGTTCGCCGGAAACCTGGCACAGTATGGTCGATTTTACCGATGCCACTCTGCTGGCCGACGCGACGATCTGGGCCGCGCGCACTCCAGACGCACGCAATCAGGCCTTTAATATCAATAATGGCGATCTCTGGCGCTGGAGTGAGCTATGGCCGGTCATTGCAGCGTGGTTTGAACTGGAGATCGCGCCGCCGGTTTCGCTGTCTTTCCGGCAGCTATTTCAGGATTATCGTGCGCTGTGGCAGGAAATCGCCGCTGCAAACGCGCTGATCCAGCCCGATATTCTGGCGCTCAGTGATGGTGCCTTCGCTGATTTTGTTTTTGGCTGGGATTACGACATGTTTGGCGACGGCAGCAAGCTGCGACGGGCGGGATTCCACGGTTATCGCGCAACAGATAAGATGTTCTGCGATCTGTTTGCCCACTTCCGGGCGGCCCGGATCATTCCGTGATGATCCGCTGATTACAGATGCAGAGAGCAGGAAAGTCGCTCTCTGCATCGGGTCAGCATTAGCGCCCTTTCTTCTTACGTCCCGGCTGGACAAAGCGCTTGCGTGAGGCACTGTTAGCATCCGCTTTTTCAGCGGGTTTCGCCGCACTCTTCTGCGGTTTTTTGGCGGCGGCCGGTTTCGCCGGGGCTTTAGCTTTCTTCGCAGGTTTATCTTCTGAGGAGGAGTTCTCCAGCAGTTTAAACAGCTCAACGAGTTCGTCGTCAGTGAGATCGCGCCATTCCCCCAGCGGCAATCCCTTGAGATTGACGTTCATGATGCGAGTGCGCTCAAGCTTGGTCACTTCAAAGCCAAAATGCTTACACATGCGGCGGATCTGGCGATTCAGCCCCTGAACCAGCGTGATGCGAAAGACAAACGGCGCTTCTTTCTTCACTTTGCACTTTTTGGTCACCGTGCCCAGCATCGGCACGCCTGCGCTCATTCCGGCAATAAACTCATCGGTGATCGGCTTGTCAACCGTAACGACATACTCTTTTTCGTGGTTGTTACCGGCCCGCAGTATCTTGTTGACCAGATCACCGTGGTTGGTAAGGAAAATCAGGCCCTGAGAATCTTTGTCGAGTCGGCCAATCGGGAAGACGCGCTTGCTGTGATTGACGAAATCGCTGATGTTATCGCGCTCGCCCTCTTCCATAGTGGTGATAATCCCCACCGGCTTATTCAGGGCAATCAGCACCAGATCGTCTTCATCGCGCGGCTCGATAAGCTGACCATTGACCTTCACCACATCGCCTGCAAATACCTGCGCGCCTACAGTGGCGCGTTTGCCGTTAATGAAAACGTTGCCCTGCTCGATGTAACGATCGGCGTCACGACGGGAGCAGATACCGCTCTCGCTGATGTATTTATTAAGACGAGTTGATGAGTCAGTCAGCATGATTCCTCCAAAAAACGCGGACTATACCTTACCGGCGGGGGCTTGCGAAGTCTTTGCACCGGAAACTTTTGCCGCTAATTGCCAGCCCGATGATTGTCCGCAATTACAGGTCAATTTCCATCGCCATACAGCGCAACGCGCAGCCCGCCAGCTTTGACGGATAAAGACTTTCTCCCAGCTGCCGGAAGCCATACTGCTGATAAAAGCTCACGGCGTTCGGCGTTGACTCGAGCGTCAACCGGCGGTAGCCACGCTGCAATGCCTCCGCTTTGATGGTGTCGATGATCAGGCCCGCCATTCCCTGTCCGGTGAAGCCGGGTAGGGTAAAAATGGCTTCAACGCTCGCGGCGGCGAGATCCAGCGATCCCATAGCAACCGGTACGCCGTCCGGGCCATCAATCACGAAGAAGGGATTCACGCGGATCATCGCGGGAAAACTGGCGGGTATCCGGTCCGGCGTCCAGGCGGCAAGGACATCGGATGGATAGACATGCTGGCAGCCATGACGAATGGCCAGATTTCTGATGTTCCATAAATGGTGCGCCTCTTCGGGCGATGCCTGTCTGACAATCATAGTACCCTCCGGCTCCTGAACAGAGCCGCTACGTTATCACATCGCTTTGCGGCTATCTGCGAATACCGCCGGGTTCAGATGCCCCTGGCCTCGCCGCAGTTACGCGCGGTCATGAAGCGCTGCTGCATTGGCAACCGGGCTGTTTCCGTGTTGCTGCATTTGCAACATCCACTTTATGCAACATTGGTTTTTAATCCAGTAACATCAATCTATTACGCTCTGGCACGGTTACTGCTTGGTCTTTTCTTTTATATCTGAAAGTTTGGGAAAATTAATTGTTCCATTAATCCAGCTATATGCCAGGAGAAAACCATGTCACTGAACCAACCTTTACAGTTCGCCTACTGGGTGCCGAATGTCTCGGGCGGACTGGTGATCAGTCAGATAGAGCAGCGTACCCGCTGGGATGCCGAATATAACCGCAAACTGGCGCAGATCGCTGAACAGGCGGGTTTTGATTATGCGCTGACGCAGATTCGCTTTACTGCCGGATATGGCGCAGATAATCAGCATGAATCGGTCACATTCTCGCAGGATTTACTCAGCCACACCTCGAAATTAAAAGTGATTGCCGCTCTGCTTCCCGGCCCGTGGAATCCGGTATTGGCGGCAAAGCAGATTGCCACTATCAGCCATCTTTATGGTCCACGCATCGCCGTTAATATTGTCAGCGGCTGGTTCCGGGGCGAGTTCAAGGCAATTGGTGAACCCTGGCTCGATCATGAAGAGCGCTATCTGCGTTCAGAAGAGTTTATTCGCTGCCTGCGGGGCATCTGGCGTGAAGAGAGCTTTAGCTTTGCCGGCGATTTTTATCGCTTCCGCGATTACGTGATGAAACCCAAGCCGTTGTCACCGCTCCCGGAAATTTTCCAGGGTGGCAGTTCACGCGCGGCGCGCGACATGGCCGCCAGGGTTTCAGACTGGTATTTTACCAACGGTAATACCCCGGACGGCGTTCGTCTGCAGGTCGCAGATATCCGTGAAAAAGCCGGGCGTAATCAGCATCAGGTCAGAATCGGGCTGAACGGTTTTGTGATTGCCCGCGAGAGCGAACAGCAGGCGCAGGCGGTGCTTCATGAGATCATCAGCAAAGCCAACCCGGATGCGGTAAAAGGCTTTCAGCATGAGGTTAAAAATGCAGGCAGTGCCTCACCCGAAGGAGAGGGAAACTGGGCGAAATCGTCGTTTGAGGATCTGGTGCAGTACAACGACGGCTTTAAAACCAATCTGATTGGCACACCGCAGCAGATTGCTGAACGGATTATCGAACTGAAGCAGGCCGGTGTGGATCTGCTGCTGCTGGCATTTCTGCACTTTCATGAAGAGGTCGAATTCTTTGGCCGCGAAGTGATACCGCGGGTCCGCGAGCTGGAGGCGCAGGCTTTGATCGAAGCGTGAAAAAGGTACGCCGCAGAAGAGAGTTATACCCGACTGCATCCGGGGCGCGATGAACGCTCAGATCTGCTGCAATGTCGCCCACCGCTATCATTTACAGATAGCGACAGACGACGTTCACCTTGCTTTTCACTACGCAAAACAGATCGGTTAAAAGCGGGCGTTAAGCCCGACGTTCCATGTCACCTGATGCATGTCGCTGTTGCCTGTGACCGCCGAGACGCCCGCAAAGGCATTCACCGAGGTGCCAAGCGGCACGCTCGCACCCACAGCCAAATCGATCCAGTTATCATCACTGGCATCGCTGCTGCGGGTAAAGGCGGTGCGGGTCGATTTCAGTCCGGCGGTGACAGCCGAATCGCTGTCGCCAAACTGATGGTTGTAACTGACCTGCGCCCAGGGATTGATCAGTAAATCTTTGCTGTCGATACGCCAGCCCACTGCGCCGATTTGAGAGTGCAGCGTCTGGTCGCCAAAGCGCATTGAGGTGCTGCTGTTGCCCTCCTCTTTATAGCCATCGACCTGGGTGTAGTCGAGCGCATAGCTGGCCATCGGGCCGGTAGAAACATAGCTACCCAGCGGCAAATCCCAGCCGGTCTGCAGCCGCATCCCCAGCACCTTACCGTTGCTGTTGCCCTTTTCCGTGCGGGTCGCCGGTCCCAGCCTGACCTGACGCTCAATATCATCAAAGTCGAGATCCGCATAATGGGCGTCCGCATTAATCCATCCCCGATCGAGATAATTCAACTGACTCCAGAGCGCCACCAGATTGCCGCGTAAACGGTAATCAAAGCGCGACGAGGGATCCTGACGTTGCGAGGTCGTAGAGAGCATGGCACCGGCCTGCCAGTGATCGGTCAGCTGATAGCCCACACCCACGGTGCCGCTGGCGCTGGTGGCATCACCATCCTGCAGGCTGTCGCCGCGGAAATCACGCTGCTGCCCGGCATAACCGCCTAAGACCGTAAATTCCCCGGCGTTAGCGGGCTGCTGACGCTGCTGCTGCAGATGTCCATCCAGCGTATTGCGCGCATCGCCCACCAGCATCGACGGTGCCTGACTCAGTGCAGCTATCTGCAGCGGCGCATTCAGCACCGACTGAATGTAATCGGCGATCAGCGCATGGACCGCCGGGCTGGGATGCAGTCTGTCTGCAAACAGATACTGCTGTGACTGCGAAAATCCTGTCGTCGATGAGGTGCAGTCCATCGCCGAGACACCGGGTGGACAGGCCATTCCGGCCGTATTCGTGAGTCCATACAAGCCCGGATTATCGATTACCTCATTAAACAGGCCATTGATATCCACCCGCGCGATGTTCCCGCGTGCGGTCACCAGCCCCTGCTCTTCAGCCTGGTTGTAACGGTCGGTGAGTGTCGCCGCCTCCTGACTCAGTAACTGCCAGGCGGCAATCAGCTGCTGCGCAATGGCATCCCGAATCAGCGGAATTGAAGAGATTTGTCCGGCCGCCTCGCCAAGCGCGGTTTCAATCGCCTGCTCTCTTGCGGCACGGTCAGGCGTAGTGGTGGTGCTCAGCGACTGAAACAGCGCCGCCGTGGCAGGTTGTGCCGCTGGACCAGGCACCTGCAGAATCGCCTGCAGCAGGGCGGGCGTTGCACCTACATTAGGCACCGTCGGAACAATCACCGTTCCGGCTCCGGCATCCAGCAACCGGATGACCTGTGAGGCCGCTGCACTGGCGCTGTTATCCACTATCTGCCGGGCAGCGAGGGGGGCAAGAGCCGCCGCCGCTAAATCATTGCCGCCAATCCAGTGAATATAGAGACCATCCGAATCAGCCCGTCCGCCTCGCGCCGCAAGGTAGCTATCAAGCTGATCCTGAGTGTTAAACAGGGGATTAATCGCAGGTACCGCAACTGCGCCACCTTCGGCATAGTTGCTTCCACCCTGCGATGAAGGGCGCAGGTTATCACCCAGCGACTGCGCTACGATCTCGTCATAGAGCGGATGGGTCGCGCCATCATAGGTAAAGCGCCCGACGTTCCCGCCATCACTCAGGCTATCGCCAAAGACGGTGAGGTCGCTCCAGGCCATCGCAGGGAGCGGCGACAGCAGGCTCAGGGTGGCACAGCAGAAAAGGTATTGCGCGTGAAGGGGTTTCATCAGCAGCTCCGCACAAATCAAATGAAAGTCAGTATGAGTAAGAACCGCACCGGCTGGCGCAGCAAGCTGTAAGCGTAGACGGCTGAGGAAAGGGGTGGCAGAAAATACGGGATCGCGCTCGCAAAGCGGAGAAATTTGACTTAAAGATCAGCCGTGCTGGTTCAGGTGAAATACCGTGAACCCACCACGGCGTCGTTACACGGGCTACTTTTTGCTGGCGGGCTTCAGCCCGCGATTAAGATCCTGTAAACGTTTCATCGTCTTAACAGTGCGCTGTGGCAGCGTTGAGGCAACCGACAGGATCAGCATCTCCAGACAGACCATAATCGTGCCGTGCAGGGGAATGCGTCCCTTCTCGCCGCCGCGCGGCACATTGATTACGACATCCGCCTCGCGGGCGAAAAAGGAGTCGGTGGCGTTGGTCAGCAGAATAATCGGAATATCCAGCCGCTTCGCTTCACGCACCACGGTTGTCCCTTCCCGGTGCGCCGACTGTTGCGCCATCATGATCAACACGTCGCCACGCTGTAGCGCCAGCATCTGCTCTGCCAGCGCAATTCCGGCACGGTTAAGGGAAAAGGCGGACAGACCGATACGGTTCAGCAGCCGCACGCTGTAGTCCGCCAGAATACCAGAGGCGTTGATGCCGAAAATAGCGACCTGCCGCGCTTCGCCCAGCAGCGCCACGCTATCCGCTACCGCCACCCGATTCTGCGGCTGCGACAGCACCTCACAGGCGTGACGGTGGCCCTCCAGCACAAAGTCGATGGCGCTGTTCACATCACTGGTCACCTCACTGACGGTGGTAATCATCTTATCTTCAGAGGTCAGCGAAGGACCAAACCAGGCCTTTAGTGTCTGTTTGAGGTCGCGCAGCCCGCTAAAGCCCAGCGCCTGAATCGCGCGGATTACAGTGGCATCAGAGGTGTGATTCACCACAGCGATCTCCATCGCGGTGCTCTCCAGCACCGTTTCCCGCTGTTGATCGATATAGCGCGCCACAGCCAGCAGGCGGGGTGAAAGCTGCTTTTCACGGGCGCGAAGACGTTCTGCCACCACATCCACTCTGTTTTTAACGGGCCTGCTCTGTTTCATGCTGCACCTGCAACTGGGGTTAAATGTGTGAAAGACTCATTGCTAGTCTGGCTAAATAGATAGTATCAGGGCCGGGAGATGTAGTAAAAACGTCATGCTGTTTTATATTTCACCTGAAGAAGATGTGGATTTAACCAAAAACCTCACCTCCCCATGAAAATATATTCATTATTTTCAATTAAATAAAACTGCCAGCCAACATTTTTGCAGCGATAAACGACACGGAAAAAATGTAGTCAATTCTATTCAAATTATGTTTACTACTACAATATCGGATGTTTGAATGATTCTCAATTACAGATGAGAAGTATTGTCGTCCGGGAGACGAAATGATGTCTGACCCCTGATGCGATTCTCCTCTGCTTAAAGCGCTGCATATTGCAGACCACCTCCAGGGAAGCCCTGAGTGACAGACCGTCATGCAGGGCGTATTTGCTTCAGAAACTGCCAGTTACAGACACCAAAAGAAAAATGATAAACAAAGACTCACGATATCCGGCCCGGCACCCCGCTCTGGTCGTGGCGATCTGCAGCAGCATCATGCTGCCACAGGTCAATGCAGCAACCGACAGCGCCCCGGATATGACCGTGACCGCGGATGCAAGTTCAGAGGGAAATTACAGCGCCAGCCAGAGTAGCGTTGCCAGTAAAATGCCGACCGCGCGGATCGATGAGGCGCAGTCGGTCAGCGTGGTGACACAGCAGCAACTGGACGATTACCAGGCAAGCTCACTGGCAGATGCGATGCGCTTCGTCAGCGGTGTGACCGAAGCGAACACGCTGGCTGGCACCGAAGATGGCTTTGTACGACGCGGATTTGGCAGCAACGCCGATGGCTCCATCTACCGGGATGGCATCCGCAGCAGTCAGGGATTGAATTTCGATGCCACGACCGAGCGGGTTGAGGTGCTGAAAGGCTCCTCCTCGCTGCTGTATGGCATTCAGAATCCGGGCGGCATTATCAATGTGGTCAGCAAAAAGCCGCAATACAGCTGGCACTCCAGCGTCAGCGGACGTTACGCCAGTGAAGGTGGCGGTGCGGGCACGCTGGATGTCACCGGCCCGCTGGGCAACGGCTTCGCCTTCCGGCTGATCGCCGAAAAGCAGAATCAGGATTACTGGCGCAACTTTGGCAGTGAAGAGCACACACTGCTGGCACCCTCTCTGCAATGGTATGGCGAGCAGGCAAGTTTTCTGATCAGCTATGCCGACTACCGCTATGACATTCCCTACGATCGCGGCACGGCCTTTATCGACGGCAAGCCGATCGACATCGGTTATAAAGATCGGCTGGATGACAAAGCCAATCACGCCTGGGGCCATAACAAAACCCTGAATGCTCATTATGACTGGCAGTTTAATGATGAGTGGCGCACCCGGTTAACCCTGGGCTGGAACCAGCGGCGCTATGACAACAATGAAGTGCGCGTGACGGCGGTGAACGCCAGCAGCGGCGTGGTCACACGTCGCGCCGATGCCAATCGCGGGTTTAACCACAAAACCAAATATCTGAGCTGGGATCTGCTGGGTAATCCCGAAATTCTGGGTATGCAGCACGCGCTGGTGGTGGGCACCGACTATGAGATGAACCAGACTTATCGCGCCCATCAGTATCAGGGCAAGGTCAACCGCCAGTTCAACTATTACACGCCTGAATATGACCTGCTGTCACCGGTCACGGACGCCAGCACGGAAAATAGCGCAGCAGCCAATAACCTGAACCGCATTCATAGCCGATCGCTCTACGCCAAAGACAGTATTTCTGTGTCACCCGACTGGATTGTGGTGCTGGGCGGTCGTTATCAGCATTATGAACAGCGCGCCTCGCGCGGCTTTAATCCGCAGGTGGAAACCCTGAATGATGAGGGTAATAAGTTTCTGCCGCAGGCGGGGGTGATCTACAAATTCACACCTGATCTCTCTTTCTACACCAGCGTCAGTAAGTCGTTCACCCCGTCAACCGACGTGGATGATGATGGCAATGTCGGCAAACCGGAACAGGGCACCAGCTGGGAGGTTGGCAGTAAATGGCAACTCTCGCCGAAACTGTTCGCCACCGTCGCGCTCTATCGGATAGACGAAAAAGCGATGTCGCTAAATATTAATGGCAGCACGCGGGCCATTGATAAAGCCCGATCGACCGGCGCTGAGTTTGAGCTGAACGGCGAAATTGCACCCGGCTGGGATTTGAGTGCGAACTACAGCTATGATCAGGCAGAGATCGTAAATGACCGGGTTAATCCGGATAACAATGGTAATCGTCTGCAGAATGCGCCGCGTCATGCCGGTGCGCTCTATCTCAGTCATGAGATGCAAATCAGCAGCCTGCCCGGCTCGTTCCGGCTCGGCGGCGGTGCACGCTATGTCGGCAGCCGTGCGGGCGATCCCGATAACAGTTTCACCCTGCCCGACTATGTGGTGGCAGACAGTTTCGTGGCATGGAACAACCGCCTGTTCGGTGAAAAAACGCAGCTGCGTCTGAACATCAATAACCTGTTTAACCAGCACTATTACAGTTCAAGCGGCGGCAACCTGCGCGTCCGTGAAGGTGAAACCCGCAACCTGATGGTACAGGCCCGTGTTGAATTTTAAATCGCTGCGCTGTGCGTTATTAATGCTGAGCGTGATACTGGTCAGCCCTGGCGCACACGCCCGCACGCTGACCGATATCACCGGCCGCGAAGTAGAGATACCCGACCATCCGCAGCGTATTGTGCTGGGTGAAAGCCGGATGCTCTACAGCGTCGCGCTGCTGATGCCCGGCAATCCGCTGCAGCATATCGCTGGCTGGCCACAGGATCTGAAAAAGTATGATCCCCAGACGTGGCAGATTTTTGCAAGTAAGTTTCCGCAGATGGAGGACATTCCGGTACTGGGTCTGGATGGCGTCAATGACATGAATCCCGAACAAGTGATCGCACTGAAACCGGACCTGGTGATCCTGCCGCAACTGGCGCGCGGCAGTGAAAGCGGAGCAGTGCTGGAGAAGATGCTTAGCGCGGCGCATATCCCGGTGGTGAAGATCGATCTGCGGGTTGAGCTGTTGAAAAATACCGAGCGCAGCATGACGCTGTTGGGCGAGGTGCTGAATCAGCCGCAGCGGGCTGCTGACTTCAATCGCTTTTACCGCAGCCACATGCAACGCATTGAGAGCCGACTGGCGGACTATCACGGTGCTAAACCTAAAGTTCTTTTGCAGCTGCATCTCGGGCGGCGCAGTGAATGCTGCGTGACATCGGTGAATGGCAACCTGGGTGAGCTGCTGCGCTTTGCCGGGGGCGACAACATCGCCAGTCAGCAGATCAAAGGCGTATTCGGGCGGCTGAGTGAGGAGAGTGTGATTGCTGCACAGCCAGACTATTACTTCGCCACCGGCACCGGCAGCGCCGATGAAGCGGGAGCCTTAAAACTCGGCCCCGCCGTCACAACAGCGCAGACCCGGCAGAGCCTGCTGGCGCTGACCGGTCAGCAGAATGCGCTGAAGCAGCTGACGGCATTGCGGGACGGTCATGCCGGGGCAATCTGGCACAACTTTTACCTCAGTCCGTGGCACGTGGTAGCGACAGAGTTCTTCGCCACCACGCTCTACCCGCAACTGTTCCGCGATGTCGATCCTGAACAGACATTGCGGCAGCTGTTCCGTGATTTCCTGCCGATCCCCTATTCGGGCAGCTACCTCTATCGGCTCGCGCCCGAGGCGACGCCGGGATCAGGCGGCTGATAGCCCGCGATTTTTCACCCGGACGATATCGGCCATCACCGACAGCGCAATCTCCGCCGGGGTTTTGCTGCCAATAGGCAGGCCGATGGGCGCATGGATGCGGTCCAGTTCGGCACGATCCATTCCGGCGATCTGTTGCAGTCGCGCCCGTCTTTTCTCGCTGTTTTTCGCCGAGCCCATGATGCCGATATAGAACGCGGGTGTTGCGATCGCCTCCATCATCGTCAGGTCGTCAATGCGAGGATCGTGGGTCAGTGCCACAATCGCCACCGCTGCATGCGCCCCGTTCAGCTCCAGCCAGCGCGCCGGATGCTGTGACACCAGCGTCACGTTGTCCGCAGCGCTGAAGTGGCTCTCCAGCTCCGTCAGCATCTCCGGTCGGTGCTCACAGACCCGCACATGAAAACCCAGCATCTGCCCGAGCCGGATGCACTCATATGCCACAGTCGAGTAGCCCGCGATCAGCAGTTCCGGTATCGCGCCAACCGGCAGTAACATCTGCTGCTCACTGGCATCCAGCGCAGGCAACACCCTGTCAGGGGCGAGCACTTCCCACTGCGCACGTTCGCCGGGTCGTATCATTTTCACCATCGGCTGCTGTCCGCTCAGCGCGCGCTGCATGGCCGTCAGCAGCGCCAGCGTGGCATCATCGGGCGGCAGAAACTCAATGACGATCTCCAGGCTGCCGCCGCACGGCAGGCTGACGTCAGGACGCATTCCGCCTTCACCGTACCGCACCCGCTGACTGCTGGCGCGATAGGCTCCTGCCGCCAGTTGCGCCAGAAAATCCTCTTCAATGCAGCCGCCCGACAGCGATCCGCAGTAAGCACCCGTTTCGTTGACCGTCATCAGGGTGCCAGGCGCGCGCGGCGAAGATCCATAAGTGCGCAGCACCGTGCAGAGCCAGACCTGCTGACCCGCCTGGCAGCTGCTCAGTGCCGCATTAATCACACGTTGATCCAGCGTAATCATGAAAATTCCTTTATTAACTGCAGATCAGCAGGGAGATCGATATCACACAAACAGCCGCGATCCTGAAGCGGCAGCCGGACGGCGAATGACTTCACCGCTGCCTGCGGCCCGGCATCGCCCTGTAGCGTGCTCAGCATCGGGTAGTAGTGGTGCTGAAAGCCCACCGGATGGCCCGGCCTGCCGTCAATCCACGGCCTGACGATCGGCGCGTCCGCCAGCGCGGCGCTGACGGCGCGGTAACTTTCAGGCGTGACAAACGGCATATCGCCCAGCGCAATCAGCCAGCCGTCATAGTCACGGCTGGCTTTGACACCTGCGGCGATTGATTCGCCCAGCCCGCCGCTGTCACACAGCACCAGGGTAGCCTGCGAGCAGAGCGCCTTAAGCGCAGCGGCGTCCGGGCGCGTGATCACAAACAGGTCAAGACCACTGGCAGCGGCCTGCTCCAGCGTGCGTTGCAGCACCGGTTTGCCATCCAGATCGGCCAGCAGCTTATGCTCACCCGTCTGCTGGCGAAAACGGCGACTCAGCCCGGCGGCCAGCACAATCAACGCTATCTTCACACTTTTTCTCCGCGAAGCGTGAAAAACGGGCGCAGGTTTCAGCCCGCGCCCGCATATCCTCACATCGACCTGCTGGCAGCAGGTCAGGAACAGGCTCAGATAATCTTATCGAGAGTAATAGGTAAGTCGCGCACCCGCTTACCGGTGGCATGGAACACCGCATTACTGATCGCTGCCGCCACGCCCACGATACCCAGCTCACCCACGGCTTTACCGCCCATGGTGGTCGCCTCAAAATCGGGCTCGCCAACGTTGATGGTGGTAATGCTCGGGATGTCACCGTTAACCGGCACCAGATAGTCCGCCAGGTTGTTGTTGATCACCCGACCATTGCGTGGATCGACGATGCCCTCTTCCATCAGCGCCTGACCGACGCCCATGATCATGCCGCCAATCCACTGGCTGCGCGCCAGTTTAGGGTTGTAGAGACGACCGCTGTCGAGCGCCGCCACCATCCGTTTGACCCGGATAGTGCCGAAATCTTCATCGACCCGCACTTCCACAAACTGCGCGCTCCAGCTGTGGGCCGAGAATTTTTCAGGGCGGCTCATGTCATTAAGGTTGCGCACCATCTTGTCGCGCTCGCTCTGTGACAGATCGTCCGGGAAAGTGCCGCCTTTCACCGTCAGACTCTCCGCCGGTGCCAGGCTTGCCAGCCGGGCAAATGAGACCGCCAGACCGCTGCGCAGATTATGCTGAACCCCGTCGCCTTTCAGCGTGAGCTGAGATGCCGGAGTGCCATTCAGTGGCGACTGTGGCAGCTCGCTGGCGAGTTTCAGCAGCTGGTCGCGCATTCGTCTGGCGGTATCGTTCACCGCCGCGGTCACGTTGCCCGCAAGCTGCGATCCACCTGCGACACCGGCACGCGGCAGCTCAGTATCACCCAGCTGAACCTCAATGGTGGTGGAGGCGACGCCAAGAATGTCGGCAGCGGTCTGCGCCAGGATGGTATAGGTCCCGGTGCCGATATCCGCACCGGCGCACTGCACCACAAATTTACCCTGTGGGGTCAGGATGATTTTTGCCTCAGCAGGCAGTTTGTTGACCGGATAGGTGCCAGAGGCCATGCCCCAGCCAATCAATTCACGCCCTTCGCGCATCGACCGCGGCGTCATAATGCGCTTATCCCAGCCAAAGGCCTCAGCCCCTTTCTGATAGGCTTCTTTCAGGCGACGCGAACTCCACGGCAGATCGAGCTGATAATCTTTGTCCGCCCAGTTGCGCAGACGCAGTTCCAGGGGATCGATATTCAGGGCATAGGCCATCTCATCCATCGCCACTTCAAGACCAAAGGCGCTGGGATTTTCGCCTGGCGCACGCATCCAGCCTGGCGTCACGGTATTGATCGGCCTGACCTGATGCTGGGCGGAGACGTTGCCCACCGCATACATGCGGGCGGTGACTTTGCTGCAGTTCTCAGCAAATACATCGATTAATGAGGTTTCACTGAAGCTGCGCTGGATAATCGCCTGGATTTTGCCGTCACGCGAGGCACCCAGTTCCAGCTGCTGCGAGGTGGCGGGACGTCCGCCCAGACCAGTAAAGGTCTGCGGTCGGGTCAGCGACACTTTGATAGGACGCTTCAGCGCTCGTGATGCCACACTGGCCAGTGCGACGTGGGTGTAAGGCACCGGCTTGGACCCAAATCCCCCGCCGACATAGGGCGAAATAATCCGCACATCTTCAACGTCAATGCCCATCCACTCGGCGATTTCCACCTGCGCGCCTGCCACCCACTGACTCGGCTCCCAGACGGTCATGCGTCCATCCTGCCACTCAGCGACACAGGCGTGCGGTTCCATCGGCATGTTGTATTCGCGCGGCGTGGTATAGCGCTGGCTCAGACGCACCTCGGCCTGCTGCATCGCCGCCTGTGCATCGCCCATATCGATATCCTGTTTCGATACCGGTTTCGGTTCGACACCCTCATCGGTGGCAAAAATCAGTGCAGGCGAGGTTTCATAGTCGATCTCCACCAGCGAGGCGGCATAAGTTGCCTGCTCAAACGTCTCTGCCACCACCAGACCGATGTTCTGGCCGTTGTGAATAATCACATCGTCCTGAATCGGGGTATAGGTTGACTGCGCCGCGCCGCCGTCTGCAATCGCGGTAGGTTTGTTGATCTTCAGGCTATTCAGATGGGTATAAACCGCCACTACACCCGAGGCCTGCTGCGCCTTTTCCGTCGACATCCGGCTGATACGGCCGCTGGCAACAGTAGACTGGATCACCACGCCATAGAGCGGATTTTCCGGCTGATGTTCTACCGCATACCGCGCCTCACCGGTGACTTTTACTTTGCCGTCACCCCGCGAGCGACCGGCGCCCAGTCCCTCAATCGGATCGGTGGTTTCTGGTTCCGCCGTGGCAGTATCGCTGGCACTGGCGCTTTGCATACTCAGCCCCAGGCTGCCCGCCGCTGAGATCGCCGCCGTCGCCTTCAGTAACTCCCGACGTGCTTTGTCATTTACGTCACTCATGCGGTTTCTCCTGCTGCCATCAGCGCACGTGCAATCACACGCGGCGCCAGTTTTACTTTATAGGCGTTGTGGGTCAGCGCCTGCGTCTCCTGAATAATCCGTTCTGCCGCCTGGAAGACCGTCTCTTCATTAAACGGCTGGCCCTCCAGCGCCTGCTCCACCGACCTGACCCGCCAGGGTTTGGTGGCGACGCCGCCCAGCGCAATATGCACCTGACGCATCACGCCGTTCTCCAGCGTGAAGCCTGCGGCCGCGCTGGCTGCAGCAAACTCATAAGAGCTGCGGTCACGGACTTTAAGGTAGTGTGAGTGTCGCAGTGACTCGGTTTGCGGCACTTCGATAGCCACAATAATTTCGTCATCGCGCAGATCGTGCTCACGATCAGGTGTGTCACCCGGCAGCAGGAAGAAATCATCAATCGCGATGCGACGGGTTTCGCCCTGCTGATTCTGCAGGACCACGATGGCGTCAAACGCCACCAGCGCCACCGCCAGATCGCCGGGATAGACCGCGATGCAGCTGTCGCTGGCGCCCAGGATGGCATGATTGCTGTTAACGCCATCCAGTGCGGCGCAGCCGGAACCCGGATTGCGTTTGTTGCAGGCGGAAAAGGTCGCCGGATCGCGGTAATAGGCGCAACGGGTACGCTGGCGTAAATTACCGCCCAGCGTGGCCATGTTACGAATCTGCGGTGACGCGGCCTGCCACAGGCTTCCGTAGATGGCTGGCGCGTTCTGCTGGCAGGCGGGATGATCCGCCAGGCTGCTCATGGTGACCAGCGCGCCGGCCGTGATCTTATCGTCGTCAAACTGCAGGTTTTTAAGCCCGGCCAATCCAGTGATGCCGATGAGCTGCGGCGGCGTGAAGACCCCACACTTCATCAGATCGAGTTGTGTGGTGCCCCCTGCCAGAAACTGGCTGCCAGACTGCTGTTTCAGGGCTGCGGCTTCCTCAGGCGACTGCGCGACTTTCCAGCTGAATTCATTCATGCGGACTCCTTCGCCATCTCTGCTGCGGCCTGTTTAATCGCATCCACAATGTGCGGATATGCTCCACAACGGCAAAGGTTGCCGCTCATATACTCACGGATCTCATCTTCTGAACCCGCATGGCCCTCTTTGATGCAGGCGACGGCGGACATAATCTGACCCGGTGTACAGTAGCCGCACTGGAAGGCGTCATTCTCCATAAAGCAACGCTGCACCGGGTGCAGCTCACCTTCGGTGGAAGCCAGCCCTTCAATGCTGGTCACTTCGGCGCCATCCGCCTGAGCCGCCAGCGTCAGGCAACTCAGCACCCGCTGGCCATTAATCAGTACCGTGCAGGCACCGCACTGCCCCTGATCGCACCCTTTTTTGGTGCCGGTCAGGTTAAGATGCTCACGCAGCGCATCAAGCAGGGTGACACGGGGATCGACCTGCATCTGCTGCGACTGACCATTAACCTGCATTGTTAGCGATATTTTTTCCGACATTGTCTGCTTCCCATTGTTGGGGGCCAAAAGATTTAATTTTTTATAGGTTTATTTCTGACGGGGTTCGAATCGGGGGAAAATCGTGATAACCCTAATCTTTACGCGCGTATCTCTGCTTTAAGGTTTAGCAGCTTTTTGGCAATTTTGCGGGGAAGCCGGGAAAAGTAAGTGTTATCTGAATGGCGGAGCGAGGTTGAATCGGGATAAATATGTGTTCATACAACGCTCATCTAAATGATTTTATTAATTTTATTGAAAAAAGCCTTTATAGCCGTCGTTCATAGGGTTTATCTGTCCGCCTCATTAATCCTGCCGCGAAATGTGTAACCCTGACAGGCAATTTCGGGTCTGATAGCAGGTCGGGTAGCGAAGCCGTAGTTAACGTCGATAAATCGGCCTGTCCCGACCAGGATAACCGATCAAACAGGTCAGAGGGCCTATGCTGAAAGAAAATTTTAACGATCTGATCTATCTGGTGGTGGTAGCAGAAGAGCGCAGCTTCACCCGGGCAGCGGCGAAGCTGGGTGTGTCGCAGTCGGCACTGAGCCACGCGATTCGCGCTCTGGAAGAGCGTCTTAGCGTCCGGTTGCTGACGCGCACTACACGCAGCGTTGCCCCGACAGAAGCGGGTGAACGGCTGATCACTACCCTCGCCCCGCTGTTCAGCGAGATTGAGTCTGAACTGGTCAATGTCACTGACAGTCAGGGTAAAATCTCCGGCAACATTCGTATCACCGCAGGCGAACATGCGCTCACCTCTACACTCTGGCCGCTGCTCAGGCCCTTTCTTCAGCAATACCCCGATGTCCATGTTGAAGTGTCGGTGGATAACAGTCTGACCGATATTGTCAGCGGCCGTTTCGATGCCGGCGTGCGACTGGGTGAGCAGGTCGAAAAGGATATGGTGGCGGTGCGCATCGGGCCGGACTGGAAAATGTGCGTGGTGGCAGCCAGCAGCTATTTTGATCAGCACGGCAGACCTGAGACTCCCTATGATTTACAGCATCATAACTGCATCAACCTGCGGCTGCCGACGCTGGGTGGCCTCTATAACTGGGAGTTTATGCGTGATGGCAAGGAGATCAGGGTCAAAACGCAGGGTCAGTTAATTTTTAATCATCTCGCGTCGCGCATTGATGCGGCACTGAGCGGGATGGGGATCTGCTATGTGCCGCAGGATAGCGTTGCGGAACACCTTAAAAGTGGCCGTCTGGTTCAGGTGCTGGCTGACTGGTGTGAGCCTTTTCCGGGTTATTATCTTTACTATCCCAGCCGCAGACAGCACACCAGCGCCTTTACACGCTTGATTGATGCGGTGCGCTATCGCGGTTGAGAGACAGCCGCGATAGCCAGTCAGCTGGCATTAAGCCGCTGTCGTTCAAGCTGTCGCGTTTTGCGGCCTGAAATCACCATCGCCACAATAAATACCAGTGCAAACAGCACCACGATCGTGGGTGCTGGCGCGCTGTCGATAAAGAACGAGAGATAGACCCCACTCAGCGACACCAGCACCGACACCACGACCGCCACCAGCAGCGCATGTGAAAAGCGGCGGGTAAGCAGAACTGCGATAGCACCGGGCGCGATCAGCAGGGAAATCGACAGGATGATCCCTACTGCTTTCAGCGTCGCCACAATGGTCAGCGAGACCATGCAGAGCAGCCCATAATGCAGCCAGCGTGCGGGTAAGCCAGAGACCTGCGCCTGCTGCGGATCAAAACTGAACAGCATAAAATCACGCCATTTCACCGCAATGACCCCGACGATCACCGCTGCGATAAGCGAGGTCTGAATTATGTCAGCGCCCGTAATACCCAGCATGTCACCAAACAGAATGTGATCAAGATGCACCTCCGGTTTCACGGCGATATAGAGGATCAATCCCACCGCGAACATGCCGGAGAAGACGATTCCCAGCACCGTATCCTGCTTGATGCGACTGTTGTCCTGCAGAAATCCACTGGCAACAGCACAGAACAGACCTGCGACAAACGCACCCACCGCCAGCGGCAGCCCGGCCATCCAGGCGAGGACGATGCCGGGGAATACCGCATGGCTCATGGCATCGCCCATCAGCGCCCAGCCTTTCAGCACCAGAAAGACCGACAGCAGCGCACAGGGGATCGCCACCACCAGCGCAATCAGCAACGCACTGTTCATAAAAGCGAACTGGAAAGGTTCAAAGATCCACATCAGCCAGGCTCCTTTTCGGGACGATGGCGGCCACGACGCCGGTTAGCCAGCAAGCCATGTTTGGGCGCAAAGACAAACGCCAGCAGGAACAACAACGTCTGCGCCACCACGATGATGCCGCCCGTTGCGCCATCCAGGTAGTAACTCGCCCACGCACCGAGAAAACTGGTGATACTGCCAATCGCTACGGCAATCATCAGCAGACGCGGGAAGCGGTCGGTGAGCATCCAGGCCGTCGCGCCTGGCGTCACCACCAGACAGATCACCAGAAATGCACCGACGGTTTGCAGCGCCGCCACGGTTGACACTGCCAGCAGGGTAAAGAAGAGGACCTTAAGTCGTTCAGGGCGCAGTCCGATAGCGCGCGCGTGATTCTCATCAAAGAAGGTGACCATCAGATCCTTCCACTTAAACAGCAGAATGATGATCGACAGCCCGCCAATCAGCGCCAGCTGGAGTATATCCGCGGGCGCAATCGCCAGAATATTGCCGAGCACAATGGTCTGAATGTTTACCGCGGTCGGATTGAGCGACACCATAAACAGACCCAGACCAAAGAAGGAGGAGAAGATCAGGCCGATGATTGCATCTTCTTTTAAGCGGGTGCGCTGATTGAGTAACAGCATACTGCCCGCCGCCAGCCCACCAGAGAGAAACGCGCCCAGCGCAAAGGGCAGTCCCAGCATGTAAGCACCCGCTACGCCCGGCACGATGGAGTGCGACAGCGCATCGCCAATCAGCGACCAGCCTTTGAGCATCAGGTAGCAGGAGAGAAACGCACACAGGCCGCCGACCATGGCGGAGACCCACATCGCGTTGAGCATGTAGTGATAACCAAAAGGCTCCAGTAACAGTTCCATGGTCAGTTCCCGTCTTCAGGTGCCGTACGTGGCGCAATAAAAGGCCGCTCATCGTCGGTGATAATCTGATCGTCCAGCCCTTTCACCATCACATGACGCAGCACCCCACTGAATGCACGCTCAAGGTTGGCGGCAGTAAAGGTGGTGCGGGTCGGACCGCTGGCCAGAATGGTGCCTTTAACCATCACGGTGTAATCGCAGAACTCCGTGACCGATCCCAGATTATGCGTTGAGACCAGCATGGTCTTGCCTTCATCGCGCAGCTCACCCAGCAGACTGATGATTCTGGCCTCAGTCTGAACGTCCACGCCGGTAAACGGCTCATCCAGCAGGATAACGCTGCCCTGCTGGGCAATGGCGCGCGCCAGAAATACCCTTTTCTTCTGTCCGCCGGAGAGTTCACCGATTTGACGATGCCGGTAATCCAGCATATCGACCCGCGCCAGCGCATCACTGACAATTTGCTGGTCGTGCGGTTTCGGTCGACGCAGCAGGCCCATATGACCATAGCGACCCATCATTACCACATCTTCCACCAGCACCGGAAAAGACCAGTCCACCTCTTCCGACTGCGGCACATACGCGACCAGACTCTGACGCAGTGCTTCACGAGTTGGCATGCCGAGCACTGAGATGCTGCCGCTGGCGAGCCGGACAAAGCCCATCAGCGCTTTGAACAGGGTTGACTTGCCTGAGCCATTGACGCCCACCAGCGCCGCAATCGATCCGCCCGGCACGCTGAAGCTGGCATCATGCAACGCGGTGTGACCGTTGCGATAGGTCACGGTGACATCGGAAACCACGATGGTGTCTGTCATTGCGCTTTCTCTCCCGCTTTGATGCCCTGTGCCAGCGTCTCCGTGGTGACTCTGAGCAGATCCAGATAGGTCGGCACCGGTCCCTGAGCGTTGCTTAAGGAGTCAACGTAAAGCACCCCACCGTAATGCGCACCCGTTTCCCGCGCGACCTGACGGGCTGGCTTATCCGACACGGTGCTTTCACTGAACACCGCCGGAATCGCATTTTTCTTCACCTGGTCAATCACTTTTCTCACCTGTTGCGGCGTGCCCTGCTGATCAGCATTTACAGGCCACAGGTAGAGTTCTTTCATACCCAGGTCGCGAGCCAGATAGGAGAATGCGCCTTCGCTAGTCACCATCCAGCGTTTATCCTCCGGGATGTCGGCAATCTGCTGGCGAAGCGGATCCAGCGCTGCGGTGATTTTTTGTTTATAGGCGCCTGCGTTCTGACGATAGGTTTCCGCATGTGCCGGGTCATATTTCACCAGCGCATCACGGATATTATCGACATAGATCAACGCATTGTCCGGAGACATCCAGGCGTGCGGATTCGGTTTACCGTTGTAAGGTCCCTCGCCGATACCAATCGGTTTTACCCCGGCAGAGACAATCACTTCCGGCACCCCATCCAGATGCTGATAAAAACGCTCAAACCAGCGTTCGAGATTAAGACCGTTCGCCATGATTAACTGCGCACCCTGCGCACGTTTGATATCGCCGGGCGTCGGCTGATATTCGTGTATTTCAGCACCCGGTTTGGTAATGGAAGTGACTTCGGCCGCATCGCCCGCCACGTTCTTTACCATGTCAGCGATGACCGTAAACGTCGTCACTACCTTAAATTTTTCTGCTGCATAGCTGCTGGTCGCCATCAGGGTTGTCAGTAGCGCACTCAGTAGCATCATGGTTATTTTTCTTTTCGGGACCATAGGGCGATCTCCAGAGGTGATTAAAAACAGAACATAATTAGCATAGGCTATTTTTTATAGCACAGGCTATACCTTTGTAACAGCGAAGGGTTGTGAAGTTTCTTCAGCGTCCGGGCCCGAATGTGAAGTTTTGTAAGCGAATCGCTTTACTTGTTGATATATAGAAATTTAATTTCAATGATGGGAAGTTTATGGAAAGCGTGATGTATAGCTATAACCGGGTTTTACGCCTTTCTCATCTGTGGTTGAGTAAACCGCAGGAACGATAACAGGATTACAAAAAGCCCATCCTGACGGCGCAATTTACCGAAAAGCGTTCTGACACCTGGCGGCACTCACATGACACGCATAGCAGACCGACAATTAAAATAATCTTATTGATAGGCTGAATTGATTAAGCTTCGTAAATTTTTTTGCTACAGTTAATGTTACTTACCGCAATCACCCAGGAGGATAATTTGTATTTTTCCAGCGACGAAAAAGCGAATGTCATCATTGGCGAAGCCGCAATGAACCTGTTTAATGCCGGTCAGGAAGTGAATGTTGAACTGCTGATTAATGAACTAAGGGTCATGGCTGACTCTGAAGTTAATGAGACTCGCCTTGAGCAGATGCAGCATGCGCTTCAATGGCTGATGGGGTTCAAAACCATCGGTTCCCGCAGCACCGCCCCGGCGACCTGGCTTGCCAAAACCACTGGCAAAGAGCCCGCTGCTCCCGTCTCTGCCGATGACATCTTCTTTAAACACTAATCCATGTATGCCTTTCCTCTCCGGCCTTAATATTCAGGTCGGAGCGTCGGTGGGGTGTGAATGATACAAGAATCTGGTACAATTTTTACCTCGCCACAAACTCCTCGTAACACCCTGTTTTAAAAGCCTTAGCACTTTTTGCACAAAAAAATTAATCCCAAAAATTCAAAATTCTGTACAAGTTTTGCAAAGATGTATAACTTGCGCATCAAGAGTGCATACATTTAAACCACCTGAGGACAACAACATGCGTCAGAACGGACAAGCCCCGGAAACGATCAGCGATATTGCCCGTTACTTCAATCAGGCCAGCTCACCGTCGCAACAGGAGACGCTGGGTTCGGTTGTGGTGGAAATTCTGCGCGCAGGTCATAGCCTTAGTCGGAAAACGATTTGCAGTAAACTGCTGAGTCGCCTTGAACTGGCTGCCACGCCAGAAGAAGAGAGTCATCTGCATGAACTCATTGCGATGCTGTTTCGTCGCGAAGATTAATGCCCTCTCACGGTCGTGCATGTTAATCAGGACGCCTGTTTCAGCCATCACCCAGGAAGATCTATCCTAGCAACAAAGCCCAGTTCTGCTTCCCGTATCGGGTGCACTAAGTCGCACCCGCTGACGCATACGGACCCGCAGCATGGCCATTGATTCGCAATCAGAGAAGCCAGTATGTACAGAAGTGAAGATGAGAAACTGACAGATGTTATGATCGGCGAAGCCGTTCTGACATTACTCAAGTCAGACAAACCGGTATCCAGCAATGCCTTAATCGCACAGCTCGAACTGATGGCTGCTGATGCTGACGACGACGTGAAAGTGTCAGTGATTCGCAAAGCCATCACTGAAGTCCGTAATGGTATGGTTGCCGCGCGCAAACGCGTGCAGGGCGACGGTGCCGAACGTGATAACACGGCTCATCGTATGAACAGTGATGGCCCGCCTGAAGGTTCGAAAAAGCACTGATTGAGCGTACTGCGTACCTGATACATGCGGCTAATTTTAAGCGAAGCGGCAGACCTGAACAGAATTTTTAAGGCGGGCTGGGCAAAACGAAAACTGCGCCTACACTCGTTTTTGACTTCAACCATTGCATCTGACCCATTTTCCTCAGAGAAAGAATAATCATGCAGCATTCATCATCAGATTCTTCAATCATTGACTACTTCCGTAGCGCAGGCGATCAGCTTGCTCCGGAAACTGAACTGCTGGGCGCAGTGATTCGTGACATTGTTGCTGATCAGGGACGTGTAACCAATAAAGCGATCATCCTCTATCTGATCGCGGAACTGGAATGTACTTCAGATGTTGTCAGGCTGGATGTGTTACGCAAAACGCTGGAAATCGTGGTTGGCCGCACGCCAGACGATACCGGCATCTGATACGCCATTCTGCGTTACCTCTGGTAACGCAGGATACTCTTCCCCCTCGCCCGCTTTTGTTTCCTTCCCTCACTTTCGCTGTATACCCGATATGCCACACAGAAATTATCCGATATAAAAATTCTTTTGCAGGTTAATGATGTAGCAGGGATTTGATCCCGACGATAACGCTTTTTTGCAATCATGCCAGATGATGATCATTCAGGCTTAATAAGACCTGCCAATGAAAAGGCGAACTTCTTTATCAGAAATTTGCCACCCCTAATGAATAATCAACAGAAAGATCTGACTGACATTTTTTAATGCGGTCATCAACCGTCTCGCTGAATAAAAAAGAAACGACCGACTCACAGTAAAATCCCTTTTAAAGGCTGCGAGCAATATGCAAAGCCTCTTATGCTCGCCGATGTCAAAGGTAGCAGGGACGCTATCATGACACAGGCCGGGACAACGCCCGGCATCAGGCCTGGCAACCTTAATGCATCTTCCGGGTGAAAAAGCTTATCGCTTCCTGACACAATGCTTTCAGCCTGCTGTCACGCGTCTCTTCGCTCAGGCGAAACAGCGCGTCCGTAATGTCGTGAAAATGAACCGGCTCTCCCGCCTTGATCAAATCACTGACTACCGCACCGACCAGCGCACGGATTTCATTATCGTTGTCGTACTTCACACGACCTCCCGATGGTGTATGCATATACAGTCTATCATTAGCGGGAGCCAAAAAACAAAAAAGCCG
This sequence comes from Pantoea sp. OVA07A, assembly GCF_019969975.1. Lineage (NCBI taxonomy): Bacteria > Pseudomonadati > Pseudomonadota > Gammaproteobacteria > Enterobacterales > Erwiniaceae > Pantoea > Pantoea sp. OVA07A. Next base: position 470,338 of record NZ_JAHXYM010000003.1, read on the forward strand.
TCAAGCGGGAAATATAAGCGAAGCGGCAAAAAGGTTATTAACTATACAACCTCAGAATATTATCTTGCTTTATTTTCACCCCATGCAGCCCTGAAGCTATAAATAGCCAAAACGTGGTAGCAACCGCTGTAATCTATTTATGCCCATGTATATTGAGAGTTGGATAGTTATATATCGCGGAAACAGACTTTTGGCTGAATGTGTTATAAACACTTTTACGACTCACTGTTTGTTGCGATAACCTGCGGGGCAGCTTTCCCGGCCTGATATGTGCTGACCAGCCTTTCACAAATGATCATCTGACAATGGCCAGCAGTATGATAAAACTATCGTCATCCTCTGGTGTCACGAGCAGCACATGGCTAAATTTACCCTGAAACAGATTGCTGCCCAGTCGGGACTCAGTCTGGCGACCATCGACCGGGCCCTGCATCAGCGCGGCAACGTGCATGCCACGACCCAGCACCGAATCCAGCAGGCGATAGCAGACCTGGAACTGATGCAAAAAGCGGGACTCGCCAGGGGAAGAACGATCTATTTCGACGTCATCATGCATACACCTGACCGTTTTCAGCCACTGATACGTGAGGCGTTCAGCAGTCAGATTGCCAGTTTTACTGCCTTTAAACTTCAGCTGCGTTTCCACTTCGGCGCGAATTTGACTGCGGAGGCGATTAACACGCTGCTGAATAAAAAAGCGTTGCATAGTCACGGCGTCATTCTTAAGGCAGCCTGTTCTGGTGAACTTCATCCCACCCTTGAATCACTGCTGAAACAACGCGTTCCGGTGGTCACCATGATGAGCGACCTGCCCGGCAGCGCGCGCCTGCGCTATATCGGCATGGATAATTTTGATGCCGGTAAAGTGGCGGCTTTTCTGATGTCAAAATGGCTGCGGGTGAGTCGTTCGCATATTGTGGCTGTGACCGGCAGTCACGATTTCATTGGCGAACAGGAGAGAATTCAGGGGTTTCAGCGAGCAATGCAGGAGTTTGCGCCCCAGCATCAGGTGAGCGTGGTGGCAGGCGGTTATGGCATTGACGCCCGGATGCAGCAGTCGGTGACACAGTTTTTGCAGAGACATCCGGATGCAGATGCGGTCTACACAGTCGGTGGCGGTAATCCCGGCATACTGCGCGCTTTTGCCGAACAAAAGCGGACGGTTAACGCTTTTATTGGTCACGATCTCGATCGTGAGAATCGTGCACTGCTGCAGGCCGGTAAAATTGATGCATTAATCGAGCATAATTTACAGCTTGATGCGCTGCACGCTTTCAGAACGCTGCTGGCGTTTCATGGATTTTTGCCCGCCTCAGAACCGCCCGCGCCCTACTCTAAAATTAACATCATCACCCGTTACAACATGACAGCCTGAAAACTGTCAGGCAATTAATGAGCCCGGCTCATAACCGTTTGCCGACTGAGCGGGCTAATCACGCTCCGGCTTGCCGGTTACACTGTGCATGACACGTTAACAACAGGAGTGAGTAATGAAAATTATCGCCAACGGATCGCTGCCTTCGCGTAAGGGACCTGCTGAATATTTTACCGGCACGGTTCGGATTGATGCGCCATTCCAGGCAACCGAACCCGCCCGCGTGGGTGGCGCAACGGTGACTTTTGAACCGGGTGCCCGCACCGCATGGCATACCCATCCACTCGGGCAAACCCTGATCGTCACGCATGGCCAGGGCTGGATTCAGTGTGAGGGTGAAGCCATTCAGGTGATGAACACCGGTGATATCGTCTGGATCCCGGAAAACGTGAAGCACTGGCACGGTGCAACGCCGGATAACGCCATGACGCATATTGCTATCGCTGAGTCACTGAACGGCTCGCCGGTTGACTGGCTGGAGCAGGTCAGCGATCAGCAATATCAGCGCTAAATCAGACGTGCATTCTGTCGCTAAAGTCTGACGTGATCGATCAGCGCCCTCAGCTTGGGGGCCAGATTTTTGCGGCTGGGAAAATAGAGATAGAAGCCGGCAAAGGCGGGCAACCATGCGTCGAGCAGGGTCACCAGTTCGCCACGTGCGATGTAAGGCTGGAAGGTTTCTTCCATGCCAAAGCTGATGCCGCCCCCGGCGCAGGCGGTGCGGATCATCACCCCCATGTCGTTGGTGGTGAGTTGCGGATTGACGGCAACATCAAACTCGCGTCCCTGCTCTGCGAACTCCCAGCGATAAGGGGCCAGACCTGGCCCTTTTCGCCAGCCGATGCAGCGATGATTGACCAGATCCTGAGGATGTTGCGGCGTGCCTGCACTAGCCAGATAGGCGGGTGACGCCACCGCCACCTGACGCTGCGCGGTGGATACCGGCACCGCAATCATATCCTGAGCAATCACCTCCCCCAGCCGCACGCCCGCGTCATAGCCCTGCCCGACAATATCAAACTCCTCATCGGTGACGGTGATATCCAGCTCAACCTGCGGGTAAGCGGTAATAAAGCTCGCCAGCAGTTCTCCCCCCAGCATCCGCTCTGCAATTGAGGAGATCGCCAGCCGCAGCTGGCCCCGAGGTTCCGCAGCCAGTTCGGCAATATCGGTCACGGCGCGATTGAGCTGGTTGATCGCCGGCGCCACTTCGGCATAGAGCCGCTGTCCGGCTTCTGTCAGCTGAACCGAGCGTGTGGTGCGTTGCATCAGCGTGATGTTAAGCCGGTCTTCCAGACGCCGCAGACTCTGGCTGATCGCCGGACGCGTAACACCTAATTGTTCTGCGGCCAGCCGGAAATTTCGCGTCTGCGCCACAATCACAAAAACTTCGAGAGCATTTTTATCGGCATTCATTGGTCAGATTGAGTTACCAGTCCGTAAAGCGTTCGGTGGATTATCTTTATAATGCAGTCGCCGTATGATCGCCAGTGACAACCTGACTGGAGAAACAAAATGACTCAGAAAGTGATTTTAATTACCGGCGCCTCAAGCGGCATCGGTGCAGGCATTGCACGTGAACTGGCGAAAACAGATGCCATTCTGCTGCTGGGTGCGCGGCGGGAAAGCCGCCTGGCCGCGCTGGCTGAAGAGCTGCAGTTCAATGGTGCAGAGGTGGCGATCAAAGCGCTTGATGTAACGCGCCGCGAACAGGTGACGCAGTTCGTTGAGTATGCTCTGGCGAGATGGGGCCGGGTGGATGTGATGATTAATAACGCCGGTATTATGCCCTTGTCTCCGATGGCATCGCTGCGGGTGGAAGAGTGGGATCAGATGATCGATGTAAACATCAAAGGGGTGCTGTATGGCATTGCGTCAGTGTTGCCGACCATGCTGGCCCACCAGCGCGGTCACATCATCAACGTCGCGTCGATAGGGGCGCTGGCCGTGTCGCCCACCGCGGCCGTCTACTGCGCCACCAAGTTTGCGGTGCGGGCGATTTCCGACGGATTACGGCAGGAGAACAGTCAGCTGCGGGTGACCTGTGTTCATCCCGGTGTGGTGGAGAGCGAGCTGGCATCAACCATTACCGATCCGGCAGCCGCCGAGGCGATGCAGCACTATCGCGCTATTGCATTGCAGCCGGACGCCATTGGTCGCGCCGTGCGCTATGCCATTGAACAGCCTGAAGAGGTGGATGTGAACGAAATCGTGGTGCGGCCAACCCGAACGCAGCAGTAAGCAACCCGCCCGATGCGCTGTGTGCATCGGGCGGGCGGTTTTACTGTCAGTAGAGGCTTCTGCGTGTACGCTGCACGGTGATGGCGATGGCCGTCAGTGCCACCAGCATCAGAAATATCCCCAGTCCAACCATGGCGTTGAAGCCATAGACTTTGAACAGCAGCAGACCGGCAATACAGCCGCTCAGGAATGAAAACACGGTAGTCAGATGGGTGTGCAGAACCTTCTGGAAAAAGCGACGATCGTCGGTTTCAAGATGCACGGCGTGCGACGTGTGGGCAAAGATCCACGACCCCAGCGCAATACCCGCATCGGTCAGCGTGCCGGTAATGTGGGTCGATCTGACGCGGCCATTGGAGAGCTGCGTTGAGGTCGCATTATGAATCCCCATTAAAAAGCCCAGCATTAACAGCACTTCCCCGTTAAAGCTTGGCCGGTAGAACACGATCTCAAAGATTGATGCCGCCGTCAGTGCCGCCCCTTCCGCCAGAATGATCAGACAGAATATGGTGCGTAACTTATGTTTGATCCCCACTACCACTGCCAGCCGGGCAACGGTGCAGCCCAGCACAAAGGCAATAATCAGTGCCATCAAAAACAGCATGGTATGGAGGTCGCTGGTGGTCACTTCCTGGGAGATTTGCGACGTGTTACCCGTCATATGCGATGGAAAAAATCCAAACGCGCCCAGCGCCATGGCATTAAGGATGCCGGCGGTGGTGGCAAGCACCAGCGCCAGCAGTCGATCTTCGGTATGCGAACGAACTTTCTTCTTTTTTATCAGCACAGGCTTCCCCACCTCAGGTGAATGCAAAACGTTCTTATAAGGCTTCCAGCATACAGCCTGATGGAAATTATTCCTGTCAGAACCAGATAACTCTGATGAAATAAGCCATTAATTTTGCTGATTTTTATAAAGCTGATTCAGTTTACTTTTAAAAGTGTCAACGACGCGATGATTCACCAGCAGGTGATCACCAGAGAGGCTGATGGTGAACTCAGTCAACGATGAAGAGTTGCGCGCCTGTGGACGTAAAGGAGCGATGTGGTTCAGCATCGTCCGCCACCTGATAGCTGACGCCCGGTGTCAGCACGAAACGGCGACCATCTGCCAGTTCAGTGTGCAACTCACCCGCCATGCACAGCAAAATATGGCCCTTTGTGCACCAGTGATCGGCGACATAGCCTGGTGAATAGTCGACCATCCGCACCCGGATATCGTTAAACTTCACGGTTCGCCAGGTCGCCTGCCCCTGGTCGCCGGGATGAATCGTCTCTTCAATCTGATCCCACTGGGTCAGGCCAAACGGCAGATTTTCAATTTTCATGCGATTCCCTCAAGGCTAAGTGCAGGATAAACGTCAGGCCAGAGCCTGGGTAACGGCCTCTTCCGCGTGGATAAGCGTGGTATCAAACAGTGGCACGCTGGCATCCGTGGCATCCACCAGCAGTGTGATTTCGGTGCAGCCGAGAATAATGGCCTCCGCGCCCTGCGCGACCAGCTGCTGCATGATCTCCCCATAACGGCGACGCGACGCGGGATTGATCTCGCCCAGACAGAGTTCGTGGTAAATCACCTCATGCACAAAAATCCGATCCTCTCTATCCGGCGTGATCACCTCAAGACCAAACTGCTGCTGAAGTCGCCCGCGATAGAAATCCTGTTCCATGGTGAATCGCGTCGCCAGTAATCCGACCTTACGCACCCCGGCCTGCTGAATGCGTCTTCCGGTGGCGTCGGCGATATGCAGCAGCGGGATGCCCGTTGCGGCGCTGATTTGTGCTGCCACTTTATGCATGGTGTTGGTACAGAGTACGATGAACTGCGCGCCAGCCCGTTCCAGATTGCGTGCCGCTTCAGCCAGTATCTCTCCCGCCTGCTGCCACTCGCCCGCGGCCTGTAGCTGCTCAATGCGCTGAAAATCCACGCTATAGAGCACCAGCTCCGCCGAGTGCAGGCCGCCCAGCCGCTGTTTAACCTGCTGATTGAGAATACGGTAATAAAGCGCGGTAGACTCCCACGACATACCTCCTAACAGACCAATGACTTTCACAATGCACTCCGGGTTCAGGGGTTTTATTCCAGCATGCCAGATCGACATTGATCGGCAACGGCTTTGTTCAGTTGATACTGTTCTGAGGTCTGAAGCGTCGGGCAATCACCATCAACAGCACCACGCCAGCGCTCATGATCAGCCAGGCCTGGGTCATTGACGTGCCGCTATCACGCACCCAGCCTGCCAGCAGCGGCATCAGAGCCGCAATCAGATATCCGCCTCCCTGCACGCGTGACAGCAGAATGCCCGCCTCTCTGGCACTGCGCGCATGATCCAGCGTGACGATCAGCGACAGCGGAAAGAGCGCACCGATGCCCGTACCCAGTAACAGTGAAGAGAGTATCGGCATCGTGCCCGGGTAAAAGACCAGACTCAGCAGCCCCAGCAGCAACAGGGCCAGCACACCGAGCAGCAGCGGACGGCGATCGGGAAAGCGATGTAACGTCGCCGAGACAATGAATCCTGCCACCACTTCGGTTAACGTCAGCGCGGCGAGCAGATAGCCACTGTGGCGAGCACTCCAGCCCAGTTGAATATAGAATGGCGGCAGCCAGGCCAGCACTAACGTATAAGCACCCGTGCCAATGCCGAAAAAGAGCATCAGCAACAGGGTACGCCGCACAGGCAGCGTCGCTGCATCAGAGGCCACGCTCACCTGCGGCGATCGCCTGACTAAAGTCAGCCAGATCAGCAGTGTTACCAGCGTTAACCCGCCGGAAAGCGCCAGCGCGGGTTGCAGGCCCAGCCATGAAAACAGCGGGTCAGCACCGGCAGCAGTCAGTGCCGCGCCCGCCATAATGCCCGTGCTGAACAGCGCCATCAGCGTCGCCGCTGCCTCAGCAAAGCGTTGCCGGATCAGAGCGGGCATCAGCGCCTGTATCACGCCAATCCCTGCGCCCCCCGCCAGCGCGGTGAGCAGCAGCTGAGAGGGAGTAAGCGTAACCCCGCGCCACAGGCAGGCGACCGTCAGACAGAGCAAACCGGCGGCGATTCCCTTTACCGGCCCGATGCGGGCGATCAGCCACGGGCCAGAGAGTGCGGCCAGGCCCATCATCGCCACCGGCAACGTGGTCAGCAGACTGAACGTCGTCGACGACAACCCGGCCTGCAGTTGCAACACCGGGAACAGCGGGCCGATAATCGCCAGCATAGGGCGCAGATTCAGCCCGATAAGAAAAGCGATCACGGCAAACAGAATGGGGAACAACACCTTATTTTTCATCATCGACGCCTTAACAGAGGATTGACGATGACAGCAACGGGCTGCCACCATTTATCTTAACGTTAAGATAAATTCCCCCCGGTGTTAAGAGGCTGCGCACAACCCGACAACATAACCACAATATTTAAAGGTGATTTATGCATGACCATATTGATTTCGTTGTCAGTCAGTGGGACGACGCAATGCCCGATCTCGACGCCTCTTCAATGCGGATCTTCGGCAGGGTGCTGCGTCTGATGAAACATCTGGCGAAAGCGCGCAGTCAGGCACTGGAGCCTTTTGGTTTTCAGGAGGGGGAATTTGATGTGCTGGCGACATTGCGACGGGCGGGATCGCCTTTTCGCCTGTCGCCCACCCAGCTCTACCAGGCGCTGCTGGTGACATCCGGTGCGATGACAAACCGTCTGAACCGTCTGGAGCAGCAGCATCTGATTGAGCGTATTGCCGCGCCAGAGGATAAGCGCAGCATGCTGGTCGGGCTGACGCCCCACGGGCAGCAGCAAATAGAGCATGCACTCCGCGTCCATACCGCTACGCAGGAGGCGCTGCTGGCCCCGCTTGGCGCTTCAGAGCGTGCCGAACTGGAAAATTTGCTGAAAACGCTGCTGCTGGCGTGTCCAGGCGAAGCGACAGCCGCAGAATAACGCCGTCAGCGCTGCAGTTCGGCCACCGTCATGGTGAAGATAACCGGCAGGTGATCGGCGCTGGCATAGGCATGCGGCATATCGGTTCGCGCTACGGCTGCACAGCCCTGCTGCACCACCAGGGTCTGCTCACCCACCGTTAAGGCGAGCGAGCCCTGCTCGACATGCAACAGTTCGAGTGTGCCTGAGGAGTGACCGGCAGAACGGAAAGCTTCGCCCGCAAACATCTGCCAGCGCCAGAGCTCGATCATATCCGGCCCACGGGTTCCCGCCAGCAGCTGCGCATAACCGCCCTGCTCACCCTGCCACAGCCGGGGCATTTCGCTGTTCTCAATCAGCCAGGCGTCAGGCGCATGCGAAACGTTGACGATATCTGCCACCGAGACGCCCAACGCGGCAGCCACTTTACAGAGAATGGCGATGCTGGGATTGGCGGCACCCTTTTCGATCTCCACCAGCATGCCTTTACTGACGCCAGCCCGGCGTGATAACTCATCCAGCGAGAGTTTCTGACTTTTACGCCAGCTTTTGATGCTGTCCGAAACAGCCTGATTGACACTGGCGACATCGGCACCCGCATCGGTCGTTATATTGACTTTTTTGGTCATCGGTCATTACTATGAAATAAATTAGTCACTGAGAGAGTATCCGATGTTATCTGTTCATCCGTCAATCGATCCCGCTGTTTTCGCGCTCGCTCCCGGCTTTCGTGCCATGAGTATTGTGGTGGAAACCACACCGATTACCCGACCAGACGTTGCCAGCGAAGCATTGAAGAGTGCATGCCAGCAGGTATTAAATGATGATGCGGCGTGGGCAGACGCGCATCTCGCCGCCTGGGCTGAGGTGTTTAAAGCCTTTGGTGCCAAAGCGAAACGTACACCCTGTTCGGCAGAAGCATTGCGTAAGCGTGTGCTGCGGGATGGCGCATTGCCTGCCATCGATCCGGTTGTCGATCTCTATAACGCCATCAGCATTCGTTATGCGCTGCCGGTCGGGGGGGAAAATATCGCGGCCTATGCTGGCGCGCCACGTCTGGTGATTGCTGACGGCAGTGAACGTTTCGATACCGTTAAAGAGGGCGAGGTGGTTTATGAGTCGCCGGAACCGGGCGAAGTGATCTGGCGCGACGATCAGGGCGTGACCTGTCGCCGCTGGAACTGGCGTCAGGGTGTAAGAACCCGACTGGATGCCAGCGCGCAGCAGATGTGGTTCATTTTGGAAAGTCTGCCCGCTATGCCGCTCTCCGCGCTGCAACAGGCCAGCGACGATCTGGTTTCGGGATTACAGCAGATGATGCCGGGTGCGCAAATCAGTACGACGCTGATTGAAGCGCCAGCAAACTGAACATTGCCTCAACCGCGGCTGAACGAGGTTAACGGTGAGCAGAAATTGTGGCAGGATACACGCCCTGCGTCTGGCCATATCTGGCTGACTTAACTGCCCACAACCGATGACTCCGATGGCTAAAGTAAAATATATCCTGCCCCTGCTGCTGATCCTCGCCCTGACCGCCTGGTGGTTTATCCCACAGGACAGTGAGGAAGATAAGGCGTATTACGTCGCGGTGTTGTGCGCGGTTGATCATGATAGTAAGCAGCCCGTCGACCGGCAGATGCAGAACGTCATTGAAGGCGGCAACTCTGATTATGCGCTGCAAAAAATCACTTATAAATCGGGGCTGGGCAGCAGCGTGATTGCTCGCTGGCAGCAACTGACACCTGATGAGCAACAGCACGCCGTGCAGGATAACCTCGCCTGCCAGCAATTGCTGAAACGCTGATTTCTGACGGGCGTGTTCATATCGTTATTCATATGATTTCGCGCTGGCTACGTATGATTGAATTTAAGCCTGAGTCCGCTCAGGTCTTTCTAAAGGCCTGATCAGCCTTAAATCCCCGCGTTGGGGTTACTGATTTGGCCGTTCAGGTAAAATCTTACCGATTAAACAGACAACCAAAACTGACAATCCAATCGCTATAAAACGCTCATGCCAGGTTTCATAGTGAAAGAACCAGTAGCAGCACAGTAAGAGCAATAGACCGCCTACAATTGCGCCTGAAGCTTCTATGAGGCTATATAGGATGCGTTTACCTAAGCTCAGCCTGGAAGGCTTATTATTTCGCATTAGCATTGATCTCTTTTTCTACCATTTCTATAATCTTTTCAAACGCTTGTTGCCCCTGCGTGCGCTTCACATTCAACGCTTCAACAAACGGGTTTAGAGCTGGCTCTACTAAAAAGTAAAGTAAGTCATAGTTTCGCGTTCGTAAGGCGTTATAAACTTCAGGATTGTTTTTCAGCAACTTCTCAGAGGTATAGATACATCTCTCTGTCATGCCGCCAATCAATAAGGCATTACCGATCAAGCCACCTCTGACCGCAACAAGAAACGAGCTACGTTGCGCAATCGTAGTGGCTAATCTTCCTGCTATAAGTGAGTTGGTAAGCGTCCGACCAGCAACTGAAGCCATTGTTTTGCTATAAATAGCGTTCTGCCTGAGTTCTGGCACGTTCCTGTTGAAAATATTGAGCACGGTCTCAATAGTTTTCATGAAATGGTGATTTTCAAGAATGCCGTGCCGGATGGCCCCGACCATCCTGATTTTTTCTGTCTCGCGTTGATAGCGGCTGTCTGTATCAAGGAAGCCATAAGCTAAATAGCCTATGTCTGTAGGCACAGAAAGGACACCATGAACGAAACCTATAGCAGATTCAGGTGATATGATGATTTTAGCAATACGCTTCGCAATCTCACTGTAGCTACGCATAAATGAATCCTTTCGCTTTATGTCAGGCGTTTTTTTACCCGATAGTATTCTCTTGCTCCTTCTACAAGCTGTTCAACCTGTAGTGCTGCGCTGACCTGATTAGCTTCTTCAACATTAAGGCTATCTACCTTGATGTTCACTATAGATGGAAGATGCCAATGATTATTTTTATCATGAATTGCCAGCTTATCAATCTTGCTGATGCTAACAGCACTAACAAGATTGAAGAAGTAAGTACTGTATCTTTTAAAGCATGTTTTAAAGTTAAGATGCATCAAGCCGCTGCGAATATTAATCACTCCCTCTTGCTTAAAGGCTTCCCGAACATGCTCTTTATCTAAAGCATCCATCAACCCGCTATCGACTCTCGGCCTGCTTTAATGCCAGTAGCCTGAATCACTTAAAAGAGAAAAATATGACGATGCCAGAACGCAAAAATTACCCGCAACTGGGCGAAGTAAAAGCGCCTTATGTCCACGCAGTGAAGCATGGCGCGACGCTGTATGTCTCAGGACTGACCGCTTTCGGTACGGCGGCTCAGCAGGGAGATATGGCTGAACAGGCAGAAGCCATTTTTAATCAACTCAGGGCGGTTGCCGCGGCTGAGCATACGTCGCTCGCAGCGCTGCTGAAGGTCACGATATTCATCACCTCTTTCACAGAGATCACCGCGCTGCGGGAAGTGCTTTATCGCAACTACGGCGAGCATCTGCCCGCCAGCTCGCTGGTACAGGTCAGCGGACTTTTCTCCGCTGACCTGCGCTTAGAGATAGAAGCCATTTTTGCCCTGTGAGTAGAAAGCAGCGACATTCCCGATGCTAGAGTTGCAGATCCGCGGCGGCTGCACCCCGTGCCAGATAACCGATCCGATAGACTTCCTGCTCGCCAGCGGGGCGCTGGTGTGAAGCGTTAACGTCTACTCCCTGCCAGCGGCTCACATCCCAGGCGCTGATCCCTGTTGTTACCGGCAGTGTCGTAAGGTCTGAATGCGGTGGAATCGTCCAGCGGTTCAGCGTTATAAAGCGGGCATCGGCCAGATCCTGCATGTGGGTCTGCCCCTCAAGCGCCAGCCAGCTTTCGATGATCGGCCAGCCAAAATCCCTGACCAGCGTCGCAAAGCCAGGACTTTGCAGGAAACGCTGCATGCCACTCGCCTCCCGCCAGAAATAGAGCGGCGCATAACGGTTTTCATTCTGTCCGTCATCATCACGGCAGGTGTAGAGATACGCCTTGGCCACCAGCCCTGGAAAGCCATCAAGCCGGGAACCGTTAAGACTGATGCGCTGTTCGATGATGCCCATGTCGTAGTCAGCAGGCAGGGTAAAACGGTAGTGCATGATAATCATAACGCCTCCTGTGCCAGCATCCGGCCGCCGCTAAAGCTCCACTCTTCGGTGCTGTTAAACTGAATAATGATCATCACGTCGTCAGGATCGATCGCCATCTCCGCCTGAAGCGTCGTACAAAGTGAATGATAAAACCGTTGCTTCTGTTGCCGGGTTCGCGGTCGGCCTGCCGTCACCTGAAACAGCACGAAATTGTCGCTACGCCCGCCGCTGAGATAGTGACGATCAAATACCCGCTGTCCGGCGGGCAGCATCTCAATCAACTGAAAGCAATCATGCTCAGGAACGTTAAATTCAGCGACAAGCGCCTGCTGAAGCAGCGTGGAGATCTGATGCAGAGCCGCCTCGCTGTAGCCCTGACGCAGGGTAATTCGGGTAAAGGGCATCAGTGATTATCCTCCAGATAACCCAGCGCGGTGACGGCGGCGGGCCAGCCTGCGTAAAACGCCAGATGGGTGAAGCTCTCCACCAGCTCATCCTGCGTCAGCCCATTTTGTCGGGCGAAATCGATGTGCCACGGCAGCTGCTGGACCCGCCCCAGCGCGGTTAACGTTGCCAGCGTCAGCAGGCTGCGTTCACGCGGTGACAGCAGTTCGCGCTGCCAGATATCGCCAAACAGCACCTGCTGTGTCAGTTCGGCCAGTTTTGGCGCGCGCTGCGCCAGTGTTTCCCGATCAAGCGATTTTTTCATTGCACACTCCTCAGTGGTGAGACAGAGTGTCACTCAGGCCTTCAATCCTGAAAATCAAATTAATCAGCTCTTACCATCCATAATTACAGGACAATAATGAACAAGGTACCGGAGTCCCTCGATATGGATGCGCTGCGCAGTTTCGTCGCGGGCATTGATGCCGGCAGCTTTGCCCTGGCGGCACAGCATCTGTGTCGGTCTGCCTCGGCCGTGAGTGCGCAGCTTAAGAAACTGGAGCAGCAATGCGGCACGGCGCTGGTGATGAAAAAAGGGCGTCATGTGCAGCTGACCCGCAGCGGTGAACAGCTGATGAGTTACGCCAGACGCCTGCTGTCGCTGAACGATGAGACATTGCGGGCAGTGAAAGGCGAAGCGTTGCAGGGCGAAATACGCATCGGGATGCAGGAGGATTTTGGCGAGGCGTTGATGCCGGACATTCTCGGCGCGTTCAACCGGCAGCATCCGGAGGTGATGCTGACCGCACGCGTCGACAGAAATCTGCCGCTGCTTACGGCGCTGGCCCGTCATGAGCTGGACCTGGCGCTGCTGTGGCAGGCAGAGCAGCAGGCTGGCACGCAGTTAATTGGTCAGTGTCCGTTAGCCTGGATACAGCATCCGGCGTTTGATCTGGCGGGATATCTGCAGCGCGGCGAGCCGCTGCCGCTGGTGGCATTCGATGCGCCGTGTGTCATGCGATCGCGCGCCATCGAGGCGCTGGATAAGGCAGGTATTCCGTGGCGGGTAGTGTTCACCAGCCACAGTCTTAGCGGGATCTGGGCGGCATTACAGGCCGGGCTGGGCATCACCCTGCGCACCCGCGCAGGGTTGCCGGAGACGCTGGTGATTGAATCACACCGGCTGCCAATGCCCGGCTATCTGGGTATCGCGCTCGCCCGCTCCGATCAGGGTGACGATCCGGCGCGAGCACTCTTGCAGTATCTGATCACGCAAGCCGCCCTGCCCTTTATTCAGCGCTGACTGCTGACTGAAATGCCCGCTGAACCAGAGACGAACAGTATTCTGCTGAGATGTCGCGGTCGCCGAACAGAATATGAAACATCACCGGCGCCACGACCACATCGATGATGCGATCAACGTCAAAGCCTGATTCGCCGCGTGCCTCGGCCCGACTTTTCAGTGTTTCAAGATGCTGATAGGTAAACCCACAGCATTTCTGGCTCGCCACTTCAGCCTGACTTCCTATCACATCAGCCAGAAGCTCACGACCGACTTTGGACGACATCTCTTCAGCATACTGCTGGATGAACGCGGTAAGATCGCCGGCCGTCGATCCGGTATCTTCCGGCTCTGCAATGGGCCGCATCCGTGCCACGGCCACATCCGCCAGCAACTGGGACAGATCGCCCCAGCGCCGATAGATCGTGGAAGGTGTCACACCTGCCTGTTCGGCGATCATCGGCACTGTAATAGCTGAACGATCAAGCGTTTCAAGCAAGCGGTTAACGGTGTTATGCACTTCCGCCTGAATACGTGCGCTGCGCCCACCCTGCCGAATCATCTCCCTCGCCATCTCTTTCTCCCGCTTTTATCAGCCTGAACGTCATGGTTAAAGCAACGAAGTTGCATTAACAGATACCGGCAGTGTACCGCATCTCAGGCTGAGCAGGCGCTAATGTGTGCTATCGGAGGATTGAGAATCAAGGCTGCAGCTTACTCAGGACAGATTTAACCGGCTCGGCGGTGAGATGTGACGAACGGTTATCTGATGCGCCTATCCATAAAAGACTGACTGCCATAACTGCTGAAATAAAAATTGTACGAATATCCATAAAGCCTCCCCCTGATTAAGATGGCTAAAGTAATCCACACAGCGGAGTATTAATCGCGGGATAAGAGAGGGTTTAAAGGGACCTGGTGCGAAAAGGTGGCGCAGATTTCGCCACGCCTGAATCACAAACGGGAAAGATCAAACTTATTCGGTAACGATGTTGCCAGCCGCAAGCCAGTCACGTCGTGTAAGGGTGTACATCAGGCTGGGAGGCAACCCCTCAGGATCGTCGACCTTTTTCAAAAAGGTCAGGCCCGCTTTTTCCAGTACCCGCCGCGAAGCCAGATGGTTTTCGCGCGTCACACCCGTAATGATGCTCAGCCCGGCCTCTTCGAATCCGTAGCGAATGGCTCTGCGGGAAAGCTCGGTAGCATACCCTTTTCCCCAGGCAGCAGGCTCAAACCGGTAACCGAGATTATTCGTCTGACGACCGTCAAACTGGCTTCTGAAAACACCGCCAAAACCAATGATTTTATCCGGATGGGCTTTCTCAAATATCGTCCAGTCGCCAAAACCCTGTTCCTGGTAGCTCTGTAATATGCGCTCCATGGCCTGAATAGCATGCGTTCTGTCGGGCCATGGACCTCGCGGGTTAAATTTATGCGTTTTGGGGTCGCCATAGATTCTGAAGAGGTCGTCAAGATCCTCACGAAGAGTATATCTGTAGAGCAGCCGCTCTGATTCCCAAACCATCCTGCGCTCCTTTTGGGTGCTGAATAAGCAATCTTTACTCTTTATATCAGCAACTTCTGCTGTCACCAACTCTGTTAATACTCTTAACGAACGGTGGCTAATTTCAGTGCACAAGCCGCGGTTTTCGTGCTCATCTGATTGCAGAATATGGATCTCTCATCAGAGGCTGTCACTACGTTGTGTTGTGCTTCTGATATTGGTAAAGGGTGGAAAGAGGTTGCCGCCCCAGGTAATAAGCTGTTTTAGCGGCGGGAAGACGGATTCACCTGGGGCGATTGCCATAAAGGGTGGCGCACGGGTTCTGAATACGCTGCATGGGTGTTAAAGTGCTGCTTAAACTGGCGCGTCGGGTCTGTGTAGTTTCACCTTCAGCGTTATGAGGATCTGAATAGTGAAAGGAAAGTGCAAAAATGTCTGAACAGAGCAGCATTATCACTGAACTTACCGAACTTGAAGGTCTTTACGGCACGGTCGCCCGGCCCTCTGTCGCTAAAGAAACCGATCATATTCATCCCGCCTATCGTCCGTTTATCGCCGCCTCGCCTTTTGTGGCGCTGGCAACGTCGGGGCCTGAGGGACTGGATGTTTCACCGCGCGGCGATCCGGCCGGATTTATCGAAATCGAAGATGACAAGACCCTGTTATTACCCGACAGACGCGGCAATAACCGCATCGACAGCCTGCGCAACATTCTGCATGACAATCGGGTAGCGCTGCTTTTTCTCATCCCTGGCATTGGCGAGACGTTGCGCGTGAACGGCACAGCAGCGATCAGCACCGACCCGGCGCTGCTTGAGCGCTTTGCTATCAACAATCAGCTGCCAAAAACCGTATTGCGCATCACTGTGGAGAGCGTTTTCTTTCAGTGCAGCCGGGCGATTATTCGCTCCGGCTTATGGGATGCCGAAACGCAGATCTCACGGCAGTCGCTGCCCAGCACCGGTTCCATCCTCAAACAGATTGCAGAGATTGATGGCGATGCCTACGACAAAGCGCTGCCTGAGCGATTGAAGAACTCACTTTACTAATCGCCGTTCAGGGCCTGGAGGCTTAACTTCCTCCAGCGTGCTGATGAGTGAAGTACTTATACTTTCGGAACGGAGATCACAGTGCGCCTGCAGTCACGCCTCTAAGCGCAAACTGCGATAGCGTTACGCAAAGCTCTCCAGTATCTGCTTTGCAGGCAGGTAGTCGTAAGAGGTCACTTCAATTTTATTATTACTTAGATCGCTGAAATAGACGGACATCGACACGTCGTGGTCACTGACGCTGAAAGGGATTTTATTCTTACGGAGTACAGGCATAAGTTCGTTGAAAGATAATGCTGCCACCCCGAAAGCCACCGTATGGCCTGGTGGCTGAGATTTTCGCAGGAAAAGAGAGAGTGATGCCCTGTTATTTCTTATGACCAGCGGCCCACCCTGTTCAAACCAGAAGTACAGGGAAGGGTCGCTTTCAAAGCCCAGGATCTCGTTGTACCACTTTTCTGCCTGTTCAATATTTTCAACGTAGAGATGGATATGATCGATCTCAGCTATCTTCATCATCTGGCTCCCTGATTGTTATTAACAGTGAGACTCGCCGAAATATTATTGATAAACAACCCGAAAAGCACATGACAACATGAAATTTACCATGATTCTTTATGGCGGACAGAGATTACCCTAAAGGCTGCTGCGACAATCATATTGCTTAGCTTGTTTAATTAAAGCCTCACTTATCCTTTTTTAAGCAGACCAGTGCAAACCTTCCTCGTTCCGCTACAGATTCTGATATATCGGAAGCCAGTTGAGTGGCCATGGAAAAGGCTTCATCACATATATTTTCTAATTCTTTAATCAGCATTTCTCCGGCTATACGCCGTACCATCGGTGAGCGGTCAAGTATGGCCATCCTTAAGATATCAATAAAAGGCCTGGAAACGGCTATTGTTTTTTCATTTAAAACAGGTACACGCCGTCGTACGCCAAAGGCTTTATCAATCCACTTCCATTCCATCCCCTCGGACCAGATAATTTTGCCTTCGAACAGGCAGCGGTACGCCTTCGCACGCAGTGAGGGCTGAATGGAGGATTCAGCAATCTCAGACAGAAAATTATCTAATACTGACGTGCGTCCTGCTTGGGTAAAGACAGTTGCAGCAGGCCCCGAAGAAGTGCAGATAAGTCTTTTTTTCAGAGAGGCAGTGACGTTCTCCATTGAAATAATGTCTGTCAGTACCTCGTGTTCCTTCTCACCCGCTCTTCCCCATGAGGTCCAATAGGGAAGCGTTATAAACAAGACATCCACGATAACTTCCGGGTCAGAAGCTGCTGCGATTGAGGGAAGTGCTTCACGGGCGGCTTCTCTCACCTGAGGAACCCAATCATTTAACCTTCTGACGGCTAAGGCAAATAAAAAACTGTTGGGTGCACCAACTGATAATGTTCGTAATGCGCGTTCCCGCCGAAAACCATCTGCATGACATAAGTCCATCCACCTGAGAGAACCCACCTGCTGAATCTCAGCACCTGTCCGTTTATAACCTGATGTATAAAAAGATGAGTCAATCTGCCAGCGTATTAATCGCTCCCAGTCATCAAGACTTTTCAATGGCAGTTGTGACGTTGCAGCCACGAAAGCTGATATATCAGGCCGTATTCTCTGATAAAAAATATCGAAGGTGAGTGATTTTTTGACTGCTTCAGTAACTTCCTGTTTAAGGCTTTCCTGCAATAGCATGCGCCCTTTTCCCCAAATTAAATTTATAAAGGTTTGAGCTTATCTATAAAGTCACGGTGGCCCAAAGTCAACGTGCCTCTGCCAGCACATGAACTCCCGTCAGTAGAGGGTCAGTACATCAAATATCCTGATAAAAGGCTTGCCTCTGTCAAAAAGCAGACGTAACACCTTGAAGAGCTCTCACCGTTACAAACTCTCAGACACGCCTTCAGCCCCACCGCAATAAACGTTAAAGCAAAGATATTGCATTAAGGTTCAGATAGCCGTATACCTTATTAAAAGCTAATAATTTGCATTAAGGTGATTTCCATGAACCCCACATTGACGCCTCAGGCTGCTGCCCGCACCACGCTTTTCAGTTTTACCGGTGCGGCGCTGATCTCCGCCACCAGCAGTGCGCCAACGCCGCTCTACCCACTTTATCGCAGCCTGTTCCATTTGACGCCGACCATGCTGACGCTGATCTTTGGTGCCTATGCTTTCGCGTTACTGGCCGCGCTGCTGACGGTCGGTAAAGTGTCCGACTATACCGGCCGCCGCCCGCTGATGCTGCTGGCGCTGGCGATCAATGCGGTCGCGCTGGTGATCTTTATGTCTGCCGGTTCTGCGGCGACCTTAATCGCCGCCCGGCTGGTGCAGGGCTTTGCAACCGGTATTGCCTTACCGACCTTTGGTGCCAGCCTGATTGACGCCAGTAAAACCCGTGGGCCACTGCTGAACTCATTCACCGCCTTTCTGGGGATGACGCTGGGCACGCTGGCGGGCGGCATACTGGTCACCTTTGCGCCCTTTCCCACGGTGACGCTTTACGCGCTGCTGCTGATACTGATGCTGGTTGCCATGGCGCTGTTGCCGCTGATACCAGAAACCATTGCGCCTCAGCCGGGTGTTCTGGCCGCATTGCGACCCCAGGTCAGCATACCGCGACGCGCGCTGGGTCCGCTGTTAATGGTGACGCCGGTTAACATCGCAACCTGGATGCTGGGCGGATTTTACCTTTCACTGATGCCCTCAATGGTGGCGAACGCAACCGGCCTGACATCGCCTTTTATCGGCGGCTCGATTGTGGCGACGCTGATGCTGAGCGCAACGGCAGCAGTATTTCTCTTTCGCCCGTTACCGCCTGCGCGGGCATTAGTTATCGGTACGCTGATGCTGATAGCGGGCGTCAGCGTCACGCTTGCGGGCCTTTCTCTGCACAGCGTGGCCTGGCTCTATCTCGGCACTGCCATTGCGGGTCAGGGATTTGGATCGATTTTCTCCAGCGTGCTGAAGATCATTATGCAGTTAGCTGAAAGTCATGAACGCGCCGGACTGTTCTCCGCCTTTTTGATCAAAAGCTATCTCGCCTTTGCCCTCCCTGCGATTGCCGCCGGAATGGCAGCGCCGCATATCGGGCTGAACCATACCGCCTGGTTCTATGGCATGACCATCATCGTGCTGGCACTGGTGTCGCTGCTGGCGATCAGAGGTCGCGCTTTAGCCGGAGCGGCCAGTTAATAAACGCGCCCGACGCGGCCAGATATCTGCCGCGTCATCCACAAACGGTAATTTTCACTTACACTCAACGGATTAATTTCAGGCGCAGTTGCTGCGTGATACCGTGAGTATGATGTCGAAATCCCAATCTGATGCGGTCTTAGCCCGGTTTTCATCCGCCACACGACGCTGGTTTTCTGCCACCTTTGCTGCTCCCACGCCGGTGCAGCAGGCGGCATGGCAGGCGATAGCCAGCGGAGAGCATGCGCTGGTGATCGCCCCGACCGGTTCAGGGAAGACGCTGGCGGCCTTCCTCACCGCCATCGACACGCTGTTTCAGTTCCGAACCACCCAGCCCTCACCTGCACGTGAAACGACCACCCGCATTCTCTATATTTCACCGGTTAAAGCGCTGGCCGCGGACGTACAGCGCAACCTTAATCTGCCGCTGGCAGGCGTTTACGCTGAGCGGCAGGCGCTGAATGAGCCAGAGATCACGCTGAATATCGGAATGCGATCCGGCGATACGCCCGGTGCAGAGCGCGCCAGGCTGGTGCGCCGCCCGCCCGATATCCTGATCACCACGCCCGAGTCACTGTTTCTGATGCTGACCTCAAAAGCGCGAACGACGCTGCAGGGCGTGACCACGGTCATCGTCGATGAGGTGCATGCGGTGGCGGGATCGAAGCGGGGTTCCCAGCTGGCGCTGAGCCTGGAGAGGCTGGATGCGCTGCTGCCACAGCCCGCCCAGCGTATCGGGCTTTCCGCTACGGTAAGGCCGGTTGAGCGGGTCGCCGCCTTCCTTGGCGGCTGTCAGCCCGTTCAGGTCGTTAATCCGGCCGCCGATCGGACGCTGCACCTGACCATCGAGGTGCCGGTCGAAGATATGACCGATATCGCCAGCCCCGATGACCTGACCGGTGAAGCCACCTCTGCCAGCGGTTCGATCTGGCCGCACATTGAAGCGCGCATTCTGCAGCAGGTCATGTCCCATCGCGCCACGCTGGTGTTTGTGAATTCGCGTGGCCTGGCGGAAAAGCTGACTGCGCGGCTCAATGCGCGTTATCTGGCGCAGCAGACAACCGCTGGCGATTGGGATGCAGAACCGGACGACAGTGATGATCTTATTGCCCGCTCACATCACGGTTCTGTCTCGAAGGAGCAGCGAGGCGAGATTGAAGCCGCACTGAAGCTGGGCAGACTGCGTTGCGTGGTGGCGACTTCCAGTCTCGAACTTGGCATTGATATGGGGCCGGTGGATCTGGTGATCCAGGTGGGCGCACCGCTTTCAGTCGCCAGCGCACTGCAGCGGGTGGGACGCGCCGGACATCAGGTTGGCGGCGTATCAACCGGCATCCTGTTTCCGCGCACCCGGCGCGATCTGCTGGATTCGGCCGTCATATTGCAGTCAATGCGTGCGGGCCAGCTCGATGCGCTGGCTCCGCCGCGTAACCCGCTCGATATTCTGGCGCAGCAAACCCTGGCGGCCGTCGCAATGGATCCCTTACAGGTCGATGATTGGTATGCGCAGGTCTGTCGGGCCGATCCGTTTCGCACTCTGTCGCGTCGGCTGTTTGATGCCACGCTCGATATGCTGGCGGGTAAGTTTCCCTCAGACGCTTTTGCTCAGCTACGGCCGCAGCTGGTGTGGGATCGTCAGAGCGGACTGCTGACGCCGCGACCCGGCGCTCAGCATCTGGCCGTGACCAGCGGCGGCACCATTCCCGATCGCGGCATGTTCAGCGTCATCCTGCCGGAAGGCGAAGAGCAGGCTGGCTCACGTCGTGTCGGCGAACTGGATGAAGAGATGGTCTATGAGTCGCGGGTCAATGACATTATTACCATGGGCGCAACGTCGTGGCGGATTCAGCAGATTACCCACGACCAGGTGCTGGTGGTGCCTGCGCCAGGCCGTCCGGCTCGTCTGCCTTTCTGGCGCGGAGAAGGTGTGGGCCGCTCGGCCGATTCGGGTGCCAGCCTCGGGCTGTTTCTGCGTCATCTGAGTGCGACTTCACCGGCGGATGCGCAGGAGCAGTTGCGCGCGCTGGGGCTGGATGCCCGCGCAGTCACGAATCTGCTGGCTTTGCTGGCTGAACAACGCACTGCGACCGGAGTAGTGCCGGACGATCGCACGTTGCTGATTGAACGCTGCCGTGACGAAATCGGCGACTGGCGGGTGATCCTGCATTCGCCCTGGGGAAAGCGGGTCAATGCGCCCTGGGCGCTGGCGATTGCCGCCCGAATCCAGCAACGCCTGGGCATTGATGCTTCTGTTGCGGCCAGCGATGACGGCATTGTGGCCCGCTTTCCCGACAGCGAGGGAGTATTACCCGGCGCTGACCTGTTTATGTTCGACGCCGACCAGTTGACCCGAGAGGTTACTGAGAGTGTCGGTCAGTCGGCGCTGTTTGCCGCCCGCTTCCGTGAATGTGCCTCACGCGCTCTGCTGCTGCCGAGGCGTAATCCGGGCAAACGTTCGCCGCTCTGGCAGCAGCGGCTGCGCGCCGGTCAGTTGCTGGAAGTTACACGACAGTATGACGATTTCCCCATCCTTATCGAAACCGCACGCGAATGTCTGCAGGATGTCTACGATCTGCCTGCCCTGCACCAGCTGATGGAACAGATGGCACAGGGAAAGGTAAAGCTGGTCGAGGTGACGACCGAACAGCCCTCCCCTTTTGCCGCGCCGCTGCTGTTTGGCTATGTTGCAGAGTTTATTTACGCCAGCGACGCCCCCCTGGCAGAACGGCGCGCCTCACTGCTGGCGCTCGACAGTAACCTGCTGGGTGAGCTACTCGGCCAGACCAGCAAGCGTGATTTGCTGGCACCTGACGTCGTTGAGCAGGTTGAACAGGAACTGCAGCGCATTGATTCCCGCTATCAGGCACAACACGCCGAAGGCATTATCGATCTGCTGCGCGATCTTGGCCCGCTCCCGGTTGCCGGTATTGCGGTACGTTTTAGTGGCAACGGCCAGCAGATCGCGGAAGCCATGACGCAGTTCGCTGCCGCGCAGCGAATGATTCCGGTCACCCTCGCCGGTGAAGATCGCTGGGCGATCATTGAAGATGCAGCCCGCCTGCGCGATGCACTGGCCGTTGTACTGCCTGACGATCTGCCCGAAACATTTCTGGAGCCGCAGGCCGATCCGCTACGCGATCTCATTAACCGCTACGCCCGAACCCATACCCTGTTCACTGCCCGACAGCTGGCCACGTATTTTGGTCTGGGTATCGCCATTGTGAATGAGGTGCTGCTTTCCCTGCATCAGCAGGGCAACCTGCTCAATATGGGTTCGCCAGAGGGCGCATCGGAAACGGAGTGGGTTTCCATTGAGATCTTCAAACGGTTACGCTTACGTTCACTGCAATCAGCACGTGAAGCAACCCGGCCTGTTCCACCTGCCGCCTGGATCAACCTGCTGCTGGAGCGTCACGGTGTGCTTAACACGCAGCGTGAAGAGCATCACGGGGTTAACGGGCTGTTACGTGTGATTGAGCAACTTGCGGGCGTGCCGCTACCGGCCTCGCTGTGGGAGTCACAAATCCTGCGCGCCAGGATAGCCGACTATCAGCCCGCGATGCTCGATGAACTGTTAGCCAGTGGCGAGGTTATCTGGTGCGGACACAAAGCGCTGGGTCAGAATGATGGGTTGATCTCGCTGCACCTCACGGAATATGCCGCTGAAACACTGCCGATGATTGACACTACGCAGCCTCTGACGCCGATTCAGCAGGCGACTCTCGACGCATTGAGCCGGGGTGGCTCGTGGTTTGTTCATGAGATCATGGCACAGATGGACGAGGCAGAGACGCAAACCACCGACGTTTATGCTGCCCTGTGGCAACTGGTGTGGCAAGGCTATGTCACCGCCGATAGCTGGATTGCGGTGCGTGGGCTGCTGACCACGCCAGGCGCCCCCCGTTCACGTCCCGCGCGTACCCTGCGCACCCGTTTTGGTCAGCGCTTCACCCCGGGCGCACTTTCTGCACGCCGACCGGCGGTCAACACGCTGGCTGGTCGCTGGTCGCGGGTTAACCGACAGGAGGTTGCTCCTGCCCGGCTGGCCCTGTCGCTGGTGGAAAATCTTCTCGACCGTTATGGGGTGATCAGCCGGGGTAGCGCGATATCGGAGCAGATCCCCGGAGGATTCCCGGCGTTACAGCCGGTATTACGCAGCATGGAAGATGCCGGACGATTGCTGCGTGGCCGGTTTGTCGCTGGTGCGGGCGGCGCGCAGTTTGCCGACCATAACACCATTGAGCGGCTGCGGGAGCTGGCAGAAAAGCCGCTGACCGCGACAGAGGCTGTGGCGCTGGCCGCACCGGACCCGGCGAATCCATTTGGTGCGTTACTGAGCTGGCCGCTCCACGCCAGCGGCATCCGCCCGACCCGCCGTCAGGGAGGTCGCGTGGTGATTGCAGGCGGCGCGCTGGTACTCTACCTGACGCCGGGAGGCAAAGAGTTGCTGACATTCACCGACGATCCCGCGCTGCAGCAGGTCGCGGTGGCGGCGCTGGGCCTGGCACTGAAGCGTGAAAAGCCCGCGAGTTTCACGCTTGAGAAGGTAGATGGTGAACCGGTTTCGCGGTCACCGCTGCTTAACGCGTTGCGACATGCCGGATTTTCACGGGTGCCACAGGGGTTTAGCTGGTATAGCTGAGCTGTTTTCGCGCTCGTTTTTTTCGCGGACAAAGTCGATAAATGCCTGAAGCGGAGCGGGGATCAGGCGGCGATCGTTGTAATAGAGCCACGGACCGGAGAAAGTCAGCCACCAGGGTTGCAGCAGCGGTTCAAGCCTGCCGCTGTCAAGGGCTGGCCTGAGCCACTCGTCAAACAGATATATCACGCCGCTTCCGGCGATGGCCGCCTCCACCGCCAGATCCATTGCGCCACCGACCGAAACCACCAGCGGCCCGCTGGTTTCAACGCTGATCTCTTCGCCCTCGTGGCTGAAGGTCCAGTCAGCCATGAGGCCGCTGGCATAACGGCCACGCAGACAGCGATGATGGATCAGATCGCGCGGATGTTCCGGTCGGCCATGTTCTGCCAGATAAGCCGGAGAAGCCGCCAGCGCGAACCGTTGCTGTCTGGGGCCAATGGGCATCGCCATCATATCCTGCTCCAGCCGCTCATCATAACGAATCCCGGCGTCACAACCGTCACGAAAGACATCCTGCACGCTGCTCTCCGCCACAATTTCCAGCCGGATGTCGGGATAACGCTGCAAAAATTCCGGCACCAGCGCGGGCAGCACCAGCCGGGTTGCACTGACCGGCACATTCAGCCGCAGCGTGCCACCAGGGGTGTTACGGTAGCGATTAACCGCATCCAGCGCGGCGTTAACTTCATTGATCGCGGGCAGCAGACGTTCCATCAGCGCCCTGCCCGCTTCGGTTAACACCACGGTGCGGGTGGTGCGGTGAAACAGACGAATGCCCAGCTGTTGTTCCGCCCGTCGTACCGCATCGCTCAGGCGTGACGCATTGCTGCCGGTGACGCGTGCCGCTTCCCGAAATCCTCCCGCTTTTGCCACCGCCACCACGGCATCCAGCAGCGCCATATCGATCGCCATTGTGCATCACCCCGTACAGTCTGTCCTGATTTCACCGGATAGTTGCACAGCTGAATCACCGTTACAATTGATCTACATTCATGCAGGAGGTTTTCATGTCAAACACCACCATGACTTTTACGTTAGGCGATCGTGAAGTTAACCGTATTGGCTACGGCGCAATGCAACTGGCCGGGCCGGGCGTGTTCGGCCCGGTAAAAGATGAAGCCCGGGCAATCCAGGTTTTGCGCGATGCTGTCGCGGCAGGCGTTAATCATATCGACACCAGCGACTTTTATGGCCCGCACGAAACCAACCAGCTGATTAAAAAGGCGCTCCATCCCTATCCGCAGGATCTCTGCATTGTCACCAAAGTGGGTGCCCGACGCGACGCCAAAGGCGGCTGGCTGGCGGCGATGGAGCCAGAGGCGCTGAAGCAGGCAGTTGAAGATAACCTGCGCAACCTGGGGCTGGATGTGATTGAAGTGGTGAACCTGCGCAGTATGTTGCATCCGGCCAGGCCGAAAGAAGGCTCTCTGAAGCCACAACTGGAGGCGCTGCTGGCGTTACAGGCGCGCGGACTGATTCGCCATATTGGCCTGAGTAACGTTACCGCCACGCAGATCGCAGAAGCTCAGGCGATGACGCCGATTGTCTGCGTGCAGAATATGTATAACCTGGCGCATCGACAGGATGATGAGCTGGTGAATCAGCTGGCGCAGCAGGGAATTGCGTATGTGCCGTTCTTCCCGCTGGGTGGCTTCTCTCCGTTGCAGTCGGATCAGCTTAATGAAGTGGCTGCATCCCTGAATGCCACGCCGATGCAGGTCGCACTTGCGTGGCTGCTGCGGCGATCGCCAAATATTCTGCTGATTCCAGGCACCTCTTCCCCGGAACATCTTAAAGAGAATCTTGCCAGCGGCAGCCTGGAACTGTCGGATGAGGTGATGGAAAAGCTGAACGCTATTTAACATCAGGCCCGCACGATGCGGGCCTGATGCTGTACTGATTCAGAAACTGCTGAGGCAGGCCGCAAGTTGCGGCTTGTCGCTACAACTGATGTGGTGATCGATTCGGTTAATCATATAAGGATAAAACGGGTTAGAGGTGGCGCGCATAATTGAGTCCAGCCCGACAATCAGCACTGCACTCTCGCCGCGCAGTGACAACGTCCCAAAACTGATACCAAACTCATTCTTCTGCGCGGGCGCACTGCCATATAACCCATCCTCGGCCGGGAACGGAATCGCAACGTGCGACAGCGAGTAGAGACCCGCAGGATAGGCAATTGCCAGCGGCTGAATCCGTTCCTGCATCTCTCCCGCGGGAACGCTTTTTGTCACCATCTCCAGTGAGGTGGCGGAGGCATTAGTGATCACCGTGGATGAGTAATTCCGACGCGCTGCAGGCAACAGCTGATTAACCGCGGTATATGAGGAGTGGCGGAATAACGGACTGACGCTGACCGCCTGATTGATATCGAACAGCACCAGTTCGCTGCCGTTCACTGGCAGATAATTATAGAGCGAGCGGATGATCGAAGGCGTACTGACGGTGGAGTCCATCACCGACTGAAAGGTTAGCACGGGCGGGAAACCGGAGAGCTGCTGATTACGCGCATATTGCAGGATCTCTTTCTGCAGCGCCTGCGTCAGCAAATAGGTCTGCCGGGCAGCGTGAACCGGAAAAGAGTTGTATTTAAACGGATTAAACTCCGGCACGATATTCAGCCAGGCCGTTTTCGAAAAGGCAGGGAAAACAGAGGGCAACCCGGCAACACCTGCGAACCGGGCAAAACGAGTCACACCGATCATCGGCGATAACAGAATCAATTGCTGCGGACGACGCAGCGTGTGATCGCCCAGGCTGTCGAGCGCATATTTTACCGCCAGCGCCCCGCCGTTCGAGAAACCCACCAGATGCAGCGGCGTCTGCGTGCCCGCCAGCCGGGTCGCTTCCCGCACCGCCAGGCGTGTGGCGGCCATCCAGTCCTGCCAGTCAACATCGGTCAGACCCGCAGGCACCGTACCGTGACCCGGTAACCGTATCGCCACCGCCACATAACCCTGCTGACGGTAAGCCTCTGCCACATGCCGCAGACTGTAAGGACTGTCGGTCAGTCCATGTAACAGCACTACCGCACCGCGCGGCCTGCCCGTCGGTTGCAGAATATAGGAACGGTTCCAGTCCTGCGCGAAATGCCCCGGATAGATCATGCTGCCAGCATAGTATCGGTTGAGTGGCGTTTTTTCTTCCGCATCCAGTCGGTCACTGACCTGTTGCTTCATCTCGTCGAACAGATGATTTTCGGCCTTGAGGTAGTCAGCATAGGTCGCATTATCAAGCTGTTCCACTGTCAGTTCATGCGGGACCCAGGTGTGCCAGCGATGTAACTCCGGCCCGCGCTCCGCTTCATAGATTCGAATAATCAGTAGCAGCAGTAACAATACTCCAGACACAATCGCAAGACGCCAGAGCCTGCGGGTGACGGTTTTCCACCTCCGGGTCATAAATCCTTTCCTGAAAAATTAAAATGCATAGCGAAACCACGCGAACAGCACGTTGCCATTATTGTACGTGCCCGGAATATAGGTGAACTGTACATTCAGCGCCTTATAACCGGCAGAGAACAGCGGCAGAATAATCGGTAGCGGAATATAGTTACCAAAATCTTCGCGTGCGGTGATACCGGCGGTTAATCCCGCGCCAAGACGAAAGTCCTGATTCGAACCAGGATACCAGCCCTTCTCCCAGCCATAACCGACAATCGGCTGCCACTCATTGTGTGAGTCTTTGAAAGCCATTGCATAAAGCGCGCTCCAGTTGCCGCTGTCGCTGTAGCGGGAAATGCCCAGACCGCCTCCCCAGGGATTCTCGTTATAGTTATCGGTTTTTTCTTTGTCGTACATAAAGCGGGCGTGCCAGCTGATAAATGGCAGGTAGAGATCGGTATGCTGAGGCGCGTTCCAGGTCTGCGCAACATCGTCAGTGAATCCATTCCACCAGGAGGAGATTGGTGTGTTTTCAGCATGCAATGGCGCAGCAGTCAGCAATGCGGCAAAAACTGCCGTCGTGGTTGAAATTTTCATAGTGCGTACCGGTCAGCGTGCGGAGCAGATGAAAAATGAGTATAGCGCAGAGCCTGAGGCAATCTTTGTCAGCGGTCATGCTTCGCTTAACCGGGGATTTCTGAAGACAATAACGACAGTTCATTAAGTCAGTTTCTGGCGATTTCAGCCTGAAATCGCCAGAACTGTATGGAAATTAATCGAGGGAAAATTGCTGATTACAGTGAATGTTGTCTGATGGTACTTAGTGAGGATAAGGACGGGGAAATGCGGTGCAACGGTTCGTAAGAAGATAAGGAGGTAACAAGATAGGGCGATAAGTAGGTAAAACCGGATTCAGCCGGTGGGCTGAATCCGGTGGGAGACTCAGGAGGCTTCAGCCTCTTTTGGCTTTTCACCAAACTTCTCTTTCATGTGTGACTCAATCTCTTCCAGGCTTTTGCCCCGCGTCTCTGGCACCATCGCCATCACGAAGATCAGCGACCCGACGTTAATCGCGGCAAAGATGAAGAAGGTGGTGCTGCCGGCATATTCCATTATCGGTGGAAAACCAAAGGCGACTATCGCGTTAAAGATCCACTGTAGTGAGACAGCGCCGCCGGTTAATACGCCACGCAACTGCATCGGGAACAGTTCCGACATCATCAGCCAGTAGACTGGCGAGATGCACATCTGCATGCAGAACAGGAACAGCAGAATACAGGCCAGGGCGAGGTAGCTCTGCATCAGGCTGGGAGTGATAAAGGTCATCACGCTGCCCAGCATAATCTGCGAAGCGACCACCAGACACAGGCCGGTAATCAGCATCGTCCGGCGCGGGAAGCGACTAACCGCCCAGATACCTACAATCGCCGCCACCACTGAGACCACGCCGTTACCGATGGTCGCGGCAATCGAGGCGCTGGTGCCAAGTCCGGTCTGTTTAAGGATGATCGGGGTGTAATACATAAAACCATTTACCCCGGTGAACTGGGCGACAAAACCCAGACCGACGCCGATAACCATCAGGCGAATCACCCACTTCTCACGGATCAGGGTTTTCGCATCCGGCCCACGTTCCGCCGCTCTCGCCTGCTTCTTCATCTGCGCCATCTCATGGCGCACTTCACGCGGCGTTTCACGCAGATACTTCAGGATCTTTTTAGCCTCTTTCAGACGCCCTTCCGCCACCAGCCAGTGAGGAGAGGCGGGAACGAAGAACGTGCCGATAAACAGTAAAAGACCCGGCACCATGGCAATTGCCAGCATATAGCGCCACAGGTGCTCATCATGCAGCAGATAGCTCAGCAGCGTACTGGCAACATAAGCAATGAGCTGTCCGGTAACGATCATCAGCTCATTGCGGCTGACCAGCGGCGCACGCAGGCGCGGTCCGGCAATTTCGGCGATAAACACCGGCACGGTAGAGGAACCGCCGCCGACAGCAATCCCCAACAGGAAGCGCATTGCCACCATGACGTTGACAGAAGGCGCCAGCGCTGTTCCCAGTGAACCCAGCACAAAAATAACCGCCAGGCTGCGTAGTGTAATACGCCGGCCAAACCGGTCAGAGAAGAAACCACTCAGGAAAGAGCCGATTGCGGCACCGAACACCAGCGAAGAGGCTACCAGCCCTTCAGTGAATGAATTCAGTCCAAGTCCACCCTGATCGGGTGGTGAGGTCATGTAGGGTAACGCACCCGAGATAATCCCGGTGTCATAACCAAAAGCCAGCGCGCCCATAGTGGCAACCAGTACCACTAAAAAAATGCGCTGGCGTACCGTATCCGCAGGCGCGTGATCGCCCGCTTCACCAGAGTCTGGTGTATTCGTACTCATAATATCCCTGCCATTAATAAGTTAAACATCCGTTTGATTAAATTTCATACGGAATAGAAATGGAACATATTTACCGAGTGGGTAAAGAAGTGTAGACGGTATTTAAAAGTTAGCTTTAGCAATGCGATTTTTATAACAGGGATAGTTAACCGGATAAATAAACCAGCGCAATAATGACGACGTGAAAGTTATTTTAACATTAGGTTAACACTTTCAGTTCCTGCTGGATCCAGCTCAGGAAATGCGCGACGCGGGGAAACTGGGCAAATCCACGCGGGAAGACCAGATGATGGGCGCTGACGGGCAGACTCTCCTGTTCGGACAAGACTCTGACCAGTTTTCCACTGCGCAGATAATCCTCCGCCAGCAATTCACTTTCAAATATAAGACCGTGGCCTAACATCGCCGCCTCAAGACTCATATAGGAGCGATCAAAGCGAAATAACCACTCATTATCTGGCTGAGGTAATTGCTGAGAAGCAAACCACTGCGGCCACTGAATAAGCGGCGACTCCGATAATATCAGCGCATGATGAATTAAATCAGCGGTCTGATTAACAGGATGCTTTTTCAGATACTCAGGCGAGGCCAGCACCGACATTCTTTCGTGGCGGATCGTTTTAATCTCGAATGAGTTCCAGTCCGGGAATCCATGGCGTATCGCAATATCAATGCTGTCGCGGCTGAAAGATAAATTCTCGTAAGAGCAGGAGAGCGTGAGCTGGAACTCGGGATAGTTGTCGCGAAATTTATGGATGCGCGGCAACAGCCACAGCAGACCGAAACTGGGCGCGCAGTGGATCCTGAGGTTGCTGCGGGCTTTCTCGTTACTGATGCGTGCAGTCGCCTGCGTCAGACTCAGCAGTATCGGACCAATCTCCCTGAGGTAATGCTCACCCGACAGCGTCAGCACTACGCCCTTTGCCGAACGATTAAACAGAATACAGCCCAGTTCACGCTCCAGTTTTGCCAGCTGATGACTGGCCGCCGAAGGCGTAATACTTAATTCCTCGGCCGCACGCGCGACATTACCAAAATGGGCCACCTGCTCAAAAACCCGCAGTGATTTAATCGAAGGTAAGTGATCAGACTGCTTTTCCATCCGCCTCTCCACACTGGAATTTTGTGATGTGTGCCCATTTTTAAATCGCAGAATTGTTAACTGCATCAAACCAACAAATTCATTCAGCATCAAATGAATTTTTTTTGCATTGCCAATATTAGCCGCTTTATCAATTCTGATCGTGACCCTGCCGGTAGCGATACCGAACCACTAATAATTATTTTTCTGGAGTGGACAATGTTACTCGAAAATAAAGTTGCGATTATTACAGGTGCCGCCTCTCAGCGCGGCATTGGCCGGGCCACAGCCGCCTGTTTTGCTCAGCATGGCGCGCGCGTGGTAGTGCTCGATTTAGATCGGCAGGCCGCCCAGGCCAGCGCACTGTCTTGTGGTGACGGGCATCTCGGCCTGGCCACCGATGTGACCGATCCCCTCTCTGTTCGTCGTGCCATCGACCAGGTTCTTGAGCACTTCGGCCGTATTGATGTGCTGGTCAACAATGCAGGTATTACTCAGCCGGTTAAAACACTGGAAATCGGCATCGAGGATTACAACCGTATTCTTGATGTCAATCTGCGCGGCACGCTGCTGATGTCTCAGGCGGTGATCCCCACCATGCAGCAGCAGAAAGGCGGCAGTATCGTCTGCCTGTCCTCGGTCTCAGCACAGCGCGGCGGCGGGATTTTCGGTGGCCCGCACTACAGTGCTGCTAAAGCGGGCGTTCTGGGCCTGACTAAAGCGATGGCGCGCGAATTTGGCCCTGACCAGATACGCATTAATGCCCTGACGCCCGGTCTGATCCAGACGGACATCACTGGTGGCCTGTTACAGGATGAACGCCGCCACGCCATTCTCGACGGAATTCCGCTCGGCCGCCTTGGGTCCGCCAGTGACGTCGCCAACGCTGCGCTGTTTCTCGCCAGCGATCTCTCCGGTTATCTCACCGGCATCACGCTGGATGTGAACGGCGGCATGCTGATCCATTAAATAGCGCCCTTCCCTGCCCGCACGCCTGGCGGGCTAACTTCGGGAGTGAACACCATGACCACGCTTAATCTGAGCGCAGCCTCTGCTGCGCGCGATATCACCTATCGCAAAATTGCCTGGCGCCTGATGCCCTGGCTGATGCTCTGTTATCTCTGCGCCTATCTTGATCGCGTCAATGTGGGCTTCGCTAAATTACAGATGATGGATGATTTGTCTCTCAGCGAAACCGTGTATGGACTGGGTGCCGGGATCTTTTTTATCGGCTACTTCTTCTTTGAGGTGCCGAGTAACCTGATCCTGCACCGTGTCGGCGCACGCCGCTGGATTGCCCGCATTATGATCACATGGGGAATCATCTCAGCCCTGTTCGCCTTTGTAGAAACCGCATGGCAGTTCTACCTGCTGCGCTTTCTGCTCGGCGTCGCCGAGGCCGGTCTTGCGCCAGGTTTACTGCTCTACCTGACCTACTGGTTTCCATCACACCGTCGCGCGCGTATGACCGTGCTCTGGTTTGTCGCCATTCCACTTTCAGGGATGATTGGCGGCCCGCTCTCAGGCTGGATTATGGCGACCTTTGCAGGCTTTCACGGATGGGCCGGCTGGCAGTGGATGTTTATGCTGGAAGCTATCCCCACCCTTGTTATGGGATTAGTGGTACTGCTGGTTCTGAAGGATCGCGTTGAACAGGCAGAGTGGCTGGACGAAGATGAGAAACGCCGCGTGCGTGCCGATCTGGACGAGGATAATCAGCAGAAAGCCTGTCATGGCACGGTAAAAGCCTTTGTCGCCGACCGTCGTCTGTGGCTGCTGGCTCTGATCTACTTCTGTGTGGTGATGGGTCAGTACGCCCTGACGTTCTGGTTACCGACGCTGGTGAGAAACTCAGGCGTCAGTGAACCGCTGCATATTGGGCTGCTGACCAGTCTGCCTTACCTCTGCGCCATTATCTTTATGCTGCTGGCCGGGCGCAGTGGCGACCGCTATCGTGAACGCCGCTGGCATCTGATTGTTCCAATGCTGATCGGACTCACCGGACTGACGCTGGCAACTCTGCTGAGCCATAGCGTTTCCCTGTCACTGCTCTCCCTTTGTATTGCCGCTGCGGGCATTCTTTCCGCCTCATCGCTGTTCTGGATGTTGCCGACCAATCTGTTAGGTGGCGTCTCTGCCGCCGCAGGCATCGCCGCCGTGAACTGCATTGCTAATCTGGCCGGTTTTTTCTCACCGTGGCTGATAGGCACCATCACCACCGCAACCGGTACGTCCGCTTCCGGAATGTACTTTATTGCTGCCGTCCTGCTGGGTGGCGCGCTATGCGTGCTGCGCATCCGGGCAGCGGACGTTAATCGTTAATCAGGAGGTAATATGACTGACTCTCGTCACGCTTCACACGTGCTCTCATTGCAGCAACGAGCCACCAATATTCGCCGCCATGCCTTATTAATGGGGCAGATTCAGGGGCAGGGATATATCGGTCAGGCGCTGGGTGCCGCCGATTTGCTTGCTGTCAGCTATTTCCACGCCATGAATTACCGGCCGGATCAACCTGAGTGGGAAGACCGCGATCGCTTCTATCTGTCGATTGGCCATTACGCTATCGCCCTTTACGCCGCCCTGCTCGAAGCAGGCGTGATACCTGAAGAGGAAAGGGAAACCTATGGGACTGATGAGAGCCGCTTGCCGATGTCCGGCATGGCTGCCTATACCCCAGGCATGGAAATAACCGGCGGTTCACTGGGTCATGGCTTAGGTATTGCTGTGGGTGCCTGTCTGGGGCTGAAACAGAAAGGCTCGCAGGCACGAGTCTATAACCTGCTTTCAGATGGTGAACTGAATGAAGGCTCTACATGGGAAGCGGCAATGTCCGCCTCACACTGGCAACTTGATAACCTGATCGCCCTTATCGACGTCAACAATCAGCAGGCTGACGGCCATAGCAGTGAGATTCTCGCTTTTGAACCCATTGTGGATCGCTGGCAGGCTTTTGGCTGGTACACCCAGCGGGTTGATGGCAACGATATCTCTGCTTTGCAGGCCGCCTTTGATGCGGCTCGCAGCTGGCCCGAACCTCAGCCGCGCGTCATCATTTGCGATACCCGAATGGGCAAAGGGGTGCCGTTTCTGGAGAGTCGTGAGAAAACCCACTTTATTCGGGTCGATGCCGATGAGTGGGACAAAGCCCTGACTGCACTTGAGCAAGGAGTCTGAGATGAGTTCACAACCGCAAAAAAAACGTCTGACCACATCCGCCATGATCGCCTCGATCGCCGCTGAAGGCCAGCCCACGGTTTCAGCTCCTTTTGGACATGCCCTGGTCTCTCTGGCAGAGCAGCGCTCAGATGTGGTCGGGCTGACGGCTGATTTAAGTAAATACACCGATCTGCACCTGTTCGCAGAGGCTTTTCCGAAACGCTTTTATCAGATGGGCATGGCGGAACAGTTACTGATGAGCGCCGCAGCAGGTATGGCGCGTGAAGGCTTTATGCCTTTTGTCACCACTTATGCCGTCTTTGCTTCCCGCCGCGCTTATGATTTTATCTGCATAGCCATCGCCGAAGAGAATCTGAACGTTAAAATCGCCTGCGCACTGCCGGGCCTGACCACCGGTTATGGACCGAGTCATCAGGCGACTGATGACCTGGCAATCTTCCGTGGCATGCCGAACCTGACTATCATCGATCCCTGCGATGCACTGGAGATTAGCCAGGTGATACCGGCTATCGCTGAACATCAGGGTCCGGTCTATTTGCGCCTGCTGCGCGGTAAGGTTCCGCTGGTGCTGGATAAATATGACTATCGCTATCAGCACGGTAAGGCTCAGCGCCTGCGCGGCGGTAAGCATGCCGTTATTATCAGCAGCGGATTGATGACCATGCGGGCGCTTGAGGCCGCTGAAGCGCTGGAGAAGCAGGGGATTGAGGTCGGTGTGGTTCACTCACCCATGATTAAGCCTCTGGATGAAGAGACCATCCTGCGTGAGGCGGGAGTAGCACTGCATCATAACCAGCTGGTTATCACCGCTGAAAATCATTCGATAACCGGTGGCTTAGGCGAAGCTATTGCCGGCCTGTTAATGCGAAACCATGTGACACCGCGCTTTAAACAGATTGCGCTGCCGGATGCTTTCCTTGCAGCAGGCGCACTACCGACGCTGCATGACCGTTATGGCATCTCAACGGATGCCATGGTTAAGCAAATCACCGCCTGGCTTGAAGCCTGATTCATATCAAAACCGGGCCTGGCCCGGTTTTCTTCTGCATAGGTTCGCTGCTGCCGTGGAAGATCATCATTGCATTACGTCACTTCACATCGGTCTGATTACTGATTGCAGTGGTCAGCACTCTCTGCGCATCAGCAACTACGCTGTATGCTGATAACAGCCACTGATAACACGGTTCAATGCCATACAGACGTTATTTCTCGCAATTCACTGTAAACAGCAGTGCAGTGAGCCATCGCCTTTTATCAGGTAGGCCGATAGGGGCTCTTCGTCCGTAAGCTGCCGATTTCATCTGCTTTACCCAATACAGTGAATCTGATGCCATGCAACTACCTTTCCGTCATGAGCAGACTGTGACAATCTTTTCGCGCTGATCAGGTTTTAATGGAGTTCCCTGCCAAAGCTGCATCTTGTATCGCACCTCTTCAAAAAAAATTTTATCGCGCAGAAAAAGTTATCCACTTTTTCTGTGGATAAGTGAGGGATAGTTTCTGAGTATCTTTTTTCACTCTCTGTTCAGGACTTTACTGCTCTCAAGATACGCCTCTTTTCTGATCTTATCCGTTCGCCCTCAGGCCTGAAACGAGGGAGCGTTTAACTGCAGGCATGGCGATTTCAGGATGAAATCCTTGCATCTTTTATATTAAAAACAAACAGTTAATCACGAAATATCGCTGGCGGGCTAATGTTTGGAGAAAGGCCAGGCAGAGGGTTTAGCGGAGTGTGTGAAGCCGGTACGCTGTTACTGAGGTTCAGTGGGGGTTGATTGGTCACTAATGAACCAGCCCCGGAAAATCATTACTTGCAATATTCTGACCGTCGGATGTGCGCTGACGGCGATGAGATTCATCAACGATAGCATCAGACGAAAAACGTTATCTCTGTTTATAGTGACCTGTGCGGTTTGGAAGGGGCCTAGGTATCTGGCGAAAGAGTTCAGCGAAGTGGCGATTTCATGCAGTTTTTCAGCAAGAAACAATATATTAATTTATTATATTTCAATAACTTAACCATGAATTCACACTTAAAAATCTGGCGATTTCAGCCTGAAATTTGGGTGTCAGCCATCTCTATTAACGCCGATTACCTAAAAAATCAAAAAAAAAGCCAGCGTCTATCGCTGGCTGATTTGAGTGCAGATACGTTAACGGTTGAGATATTTTTTCAGGGTCTCCGCAATAACTTTATCCAGCTCTTCCTGCAACTCTTTCGACTGCCGGTTAAATTCATAACTGAACATCCGCCCGCGTACCTTTTTACGGGCGAAGCGATCTTTATCCGCAAAAGACCAGAGCGCAGTCGCCTGGGTTTTATCTTTCTCCGGTTCTTTGATCAGAGTCTGGCTGCCCTGTCGAATCAGACGCAGGATATGATTTTTAAGCTCGTCCTCGGCCAGACCTTCACGGGCACAGACCACATCAATTTCCCTTGAAATGGATTTGATCAGAGCTTCAACGCTTTGCCCGGACTCACTCAACTTGTCAGCTGCCTGTAACAACGCTTTATAGTCGGGATAGGTCAGCTCGGCGTGATTAGGAAAAAGTGAAATCAAATCTGACGGAACGCTGGCGGCTTGCAGGGCACGCGTCACTTTAGCCTGGGACAAACCCTGATTTTCAGCAATCTCCTTCTGCGACAAACCGCCATCTTTAAGTGTTAACAGACGCATCCCCACTTCGCGCAGATTGTGTTCCCGTGCCGTCTGAATATCCTGCGCCAGTCGGCGGGCTTCATCAGCGGTGATGGCCGCGTCAGTGATCAGCACGTCCAGGCCGGTTTTGCAGTAGAGCGCGGCTGCCCGACGACGTGAGCCATCCAGGATTTCGATGCGGTCATCGCGCATCACGCCGATAGCGGGAAAGAACTGCTGCAGCTTAATGGTCCGGATAATGTCGCGCAGCGAATCAGGTGTCAGGCCTGCCTGATCGCGACCGTTGGTTTCCATTGTGACAAACGTTTTGCTTTCAACGTCGCTGGCGGCAATGCGTTCAAAACGAAACAACGCGCGCTTGCCCGTTGCCAGAACGAATGTCTGGTTGTGCTGGCTGTCTGGCGTGTCATTTTCCAGTGGAGTCTGGCTGAAGGTTCTGCCAATCGTAATTCTTTTTGCGCTCATACAAACCTCAGTTCAGGCGAATAAATTCGATACGGTCGAAGACGGCTTTAGCAAAATCTTCTGCGGCGGATCGTGCATTCTTCAACGCTTCGCTGCTGCCGACGTAGGTCGAAGGATTGGCGGAGATAACCGTATCAAAGGATTCGCCACAACGTTCGAAACCATCAAGGCGGGGAAGGGCAGCATCAAGCATGTCGCCACCAAAAATCTCTTTCGCCAGGCTATGACAGAGTTTGTGGTCCGCTTTATTGGAGAGCTTCGACATGAAGCCAATATTGCCCTGCAGCCGACAGGTCGCGCCGGAGTCTTCGATAATCGCAATCAGTTCCGGAAGACGTGTCAGGTATTTTAGTGTCGAGTGAAAGTCTACCTGAGCCGGTGGCACTGGAGTCATCAGAAGATCAGACGCTGCAATCGCATTCTTCAGGAAAGCATCAAGATGCGGGCCGCTATCGATAAAGATGAAGTCATAATCTTTTTTCAGTTTGGCAATAACGTTGTCATACAACACGGCGTGAACGTTCTGTTGCGGAAGATGCTCAGCACAAAGCTGATCCCAGCTTGAGGCGATAAAGGCGTCATCAATCGATGCAGGCAGCACATCCACACCCGGAATGATCGACGGAACGATAAACTCGTTGACCAGCTCATCTCGTGAGACATTCTGCAGCATTGCCTGCGCCGCAGTCGCTTCCACCAGCCCGACGGAGCGCTCGTGGTTCAGAAACATGGTTGCTGAGGACTGCGGATCAAGGTCGATAACCAGGATGCGCAAATCTTCAAAAAGCAGATGTGGATGTGCACGTAGCGCATGTGCCAGCGAGACGGTAGAAACCGTTTTGGAGACGCCGCCCTTCAGATTACCAACAAACAGGGTATAGGCTTCACTGTGGCGATCGCGATACTTCGGCACGCCACGATGATGATAGATATCGATAATATTCTGAATCGACATAGCATATTTAACGGAAGAACCGGCCGCGCGTTTATCAAATTGATAACCGCTCTCTTCCATCTCATTGACTGCGTAATCCACACTGGCTCGGGTCAGTTTGGGCAACTTTGCCAGCGCCGCTTTGGCATAGACCTGATAGTAGGTATTTTCATGCAGTTCCTGCTTTTGCGCCTGAATTTGCTCGGTGAGGCTTAGCAGCATGCGTTCTGAACGCTGCGCAACCTTCATCACCTGCTTGTCATCATTAGCCATATTTGCTCCAAACATGTAGGATTTATGACTTTATACATAAATCCTGCACGTGAGGCAATAAATTATCTTCTCAACATAATCTCCGTTTTTATGTAACCACACGGGTTTTGGTGAGTTTCATCACATTATTTCGTCTGGCCGAATATATTTTGCAGGTTAATTGCGGTAAGCATTCACTGTAATCAGTAGAACATTCACTGTAGTGAGCAAACAGGTTTAAAAAATTATCAGACAAACCGGGTACATTGAGCGTGAAAGGGGAAAACACAGAAGACGAACCTTGAGATCAAACGTTCACTGTAGTCAGTAAAGCTTGTGTCTCTTTCGGTGACGTTATGGAGCAGGCGAAAGAGCGATGGATACATTGATAAATGGATTTCAGGCAGTGACTGCAGGTTGCAGTGCTGATCTTTGCCACTGCATAACTTCAACATTCACTATAGTCAGTAGCGTTTTACGTGTTCAGCTCTGTGAAGAGCAACGTTCACTGTAATCAGTAAACTTGCCGATCAGGAGCCAGAAGAGGGCGCAGGGCAGAGTAAACGTTCACTGTAGTCAGTAAGGATGGGTTGAAAAATCCTCAGCGGATGATAAAAGCATCGGAATCTGGAGAGGGAATATACACCGGCAACGTCACAACCGACTCTGGTCTGCGATACAGAAGCGTAAAGCCCATAAACGTTCACTGTAATCAGTAAATCCAGAAAGCAGTAAACATTCACTATAGTCAGTAACATCACAAACAGAAGAGGCATTAGAAGGAGAACAACCGCGCGAACATTCACTATAGTCAGTAGTCAGCAGTAAGTAGACAGAAGCGATTCTGTTCTGAATCAGGGCGTGCCGACGGGGTCGTAATATGAGTCAGTAGATAGCAGTAAGTAGACAGAGGCGATTCTGTTCTGCATCAGTGTGTGCCGACGTGGTCGTGAGTCATGAAGTGACCAGACCTTGCGAGCAACGGCTTCTTCTGTCGCCCTTCAGCCAGTCATGCACCAGCCCCGTATCGTATACATCAGCAATGCCGTCAGCAGGTTCACTTTAACGTTCACTGTAATCAGTAGAATGCACGATGCCTTGCGGTACACCGCAGCAAACATTCACTGTAATCAGCAGAACGTTCACTGTAATCAGTACAAGATAAGCATCTCGCCATGGCAGTTATGACTCGCTTCAGACCGGACATCTGGCAACAACGTTCACTGTAATCAGTAGCGATTCGGAAAGCCGTTAAAGAGATTCAATGGAGAGGCGAGGGTAGTGTCCATCAGCAAACATTCACTGTAATCAGTAACAGTGTCACGCTGCTATCTCTGGTTACGTGTGTCATTCAGGTTATACGTATCATGTGAATCACGCTGAGCAGACCCATCATGGTAAACCGCATCCAGCCCTGATTTGCTGGCCAGTCGGTAATGCTCTTTGAGAACAGGCCAGAGCAAAGGCATTCACTGTAGTCAGTAAAAAGGATTCACTGTAATCAGCAGAGAGGGGCTTAGCCAACCGAAGTCAGGGCATTCACTGTAATCAGTAAACACGGTATAAGTGAGTGCTAACCAATATGAGAGTAAGTACTAACTTACTTGTTAAGCCTTATAAAATGGCACGCAGAAGGGAGAGGGGGGAAGAACACACTTTTGCCCGGCGGCCCGGATACTGATTACAGTGAACGTCACTGATCACAGTGAATCCCTGGAGAGTACTGATTACAGTGAATGAAGAGTGGATGGCGCAATGTCACCGGTAACGCAGAAAGTGACACTGCCACGCAGGAATACTGATTACAGTGAACGTGAGGGGTTAATCATCAAACTCGATCTCATCCAGCGAATCGATGCTCTCCAGATTACTGATGCCATCAAGCTTAGGCGTACGGCTGTGGATAATAAAAAAGACTGAGCGGCCACGCTTCACTTCTGAATAATCCAGATAACCGATCTCTTTCAGCTGCTCCATCGCGCGCCGCACGACATGGTTCTGCGTGGTGGTCTTAGAGCCGAGGTTCAGGCGCATACGCAGGCGTGCAAGCGAGATAGGCGCCGGATTGGTTGGCAGGCTTTCCAGGAAGGTGTAAAGCGCCTGCGCAGACTCTTTACGCTTCAAACGGGATATTGCACGGAGCTGAAGCAGGACCTTGTGGTCGAAGTTATAGAGTTCGAACAGCTTGGGGTCGGCCTGGATGCGCACAATATCTTTTTCGCGATCGTAATAAGCAGACTGAACAAGGTGGGTGTGATAGGCCTTGCCGTTACCTTCAAAAGAGAGCGTATTGGTCGCGATACGGCGCAGAGAGGCATCAAGACGCTTGCGCAGGGCGGCTGAAGAGTTGGCAGAGGGAATGCCACACATCTTAACAAAGTCGATAAACGGCAGCGTGACAGTATCGCCTTTGGTCGGATAGCGGGAAAACGATTGAATAATACCCGCCCAGGTTTTGAAATCGTTATCCATATCCAGCCGCGCGCCGGTAATGGTAATCTTTTCGTAGCCTTCCGCTTTCACCAGCGTCAGATTCTTCAGCTCTTTCGTCGCATCCGTTGATGCCATCGCACCGGATTTACCGCGTGCAGTAGATTTCAGCGTCGGCACGAACAGCCCAAGACGCATTAAAGCGACAGGCTGAACGGTATTGTTCTTGTTGGGATGAAGCTGAATAACTTCACCGCTGTTTTTTGTCACTGACAGAAAAGGTTCAAGTAACGCTTTGTTTTCGTTGTCTTTATCTGCCATGGCGTAAGATCTTCATTCTCTGGATGAAAGGGATCGTTTTCTGACTACAGTGAACATTAGCACTGTTTACAGTGAACATTCTACCTGGTACAGTGAATAAAGTACTGATTACAGTGAACACTTTACTGATTATAGTGAACGCGATCACCCTTTCAGCCCTTGTGGGGTGCGGCCTGCGACGATCGGGGATCTCTTAGGATCTCTATATGATCTATTAAGGATCGTTTATTAGGATCTGGTCACTGTATAAGTGGAAAACTTAAGGCGTAACATCATTTTCAGACGTGTTGACCACCAGCAAAAACTGGCCCGCAATCTGCCCACTACCTGACCGACTAATCGGTCATAGCCGCATTCATTCTCAATCGATAAACAACTTCATCACTATTATTCATTTTTCATCATCAACTACAGCGCGTATCGTCTCTCCATCACTGACAGAATGAGGAATACGGCACCATGACTGAACATGCCCTATCACGTAACCCCACAACTGGTGAAATTCTGGCACGCTATCCTTTGCAGAATAGTGCAGAGCTGGAACAGACACTGACTGAAAGCGCATCTGCTTTTGCTGCATGGAAACAGAGCACCATGACGGACCGCGTTCGCGTATTGCGTCAGCTTGGCGAACAGATCCGTCTGCGTGAGCAGGATCTTTCCCGCATGATCACCCTGGAGATGGGTAAACCCATTGCACAGGCACGCGCTGAAGTTCTGAAATGCGCTAACTTATGCGACTGGTATGCGGAACATGGCCCTGCAATGCTGGCCGATCAGCCCACTCAGATTGCCGATGCGTGGCAGCGATTCCGTCCCATCGGGGTGATCCTGGCTGTGATGCCATGGAATTTCCCCCTGTGGCAGGTTCTGCGGGGCGCAGTGAGTATGTTGCTGGCAGGCAACACCTATCTGCTTAAACACGCGCCTAACGTCATGGGAAGCGCCACACTGATGGCTGATCTGTTCATGGCAACCGATCTGCCTGCTGGCGGCTTTAACCTGATCAACGTTGACAACGATGGTGTCTCCGTAGCCATCAAAGATGACCGCATTGCCGCCGTTGCCGTTACCGGAAGTGTCCGGGCTGGCGCCGCGATCGCTGCACAGGCGGGCGCAGCACTTAAGAAAACCGTGCTGGAACTGGGTGGATCCGATCCCTTTATCGTGCTGGCGGATGCCGATCTTGATGAAGCGGT
The DNA here is from genome assembly GCF_019969975.1 of Pantoea sp. OVA07A. Lineage (NCBI taxonomy): Bacteria > Pseudomonadati > Pseudomonadota > Gammaproteobacteria > Enterobacterales > Erwiniaceae > Pantoea > Pantoea sp. OVA07A. The sequence continues at coordinate 512,329 of NZ_JAHXYM010000003.1, forward strand.
TAAATCAGCCGTTATTGGACGTTTCCAGAATACCGGGCAGGTGTGTATGGCTGCCAAACGCTTTATTGTGGAAGCTCCGATCGCTGAAGAATTTGAAAAACGCTTCACTGCCGCGGTCCAGGCTCTCACCATGGGCGATCCGCTGGATGAAAATACCTTCCTGGGCCCGATGGCACGCGCCGATCTGCGTGACGAACTGGATGGACAGGTAAAGGCCACGCTGCGTGAAGGTGCACGTCTGGTACTGGGCGGCGAGAAAGTGGCCGGGCAGGGTAACTACTACGCGCCGACCATTCTCGCTGATGTCACCAGCGACATGACCGCATTCAGGCAGGAGCTGTTTGGCCCGGTAGCCGCTATTGCGGTCGCCAGGGATCCACAACATGCGCTGGAGATCGCCAACGACAGCGAATTTGGCCTCAGCGCCACCGTCTGGAGCGGTAATGAAGAGATTGCCGATCGTCTGGCGCTGCAGCTGGAAGTCGGTGCTGTGTTTATTAATGGCAACGGCGCGTCCGATCCGCGCGTTACCATTGGTGGTGTGAAGAAAAGCGGCTACGGCCGTGAGCTGTCGCACTTTGGTGTGCACGAATTCTGTAACGTGCAGACCGTGTGGAAGAATCGTCGCTAGTGTTTACTGTGCCGACGGAAGATAAGCGGGCGCTGTTTTAGCGACCACACTGAGCGGACGCATCAACCGATGCGGTGCAAACGCACTCAGCATTGGTGAGCCTGTGCCGCTCAGCATCTCCTCAGCCACCAGCCTGCCCAGCAATGGGGCAAGTGTCATGCCGCTATGGCTTACCATCAGATAAACGCGTGCTGACTCGCTGATGTAGCCTAATGCCGGCAAGCCATCTGCCGGACGCGACCGCTGTCCTGTTTCAATCCGCTCAATTCTCGCGCCTTCCGTGTTTTTAAACAGCCGCCGCAATCGACGCAGCATCTCTTTGCCAATCAGTCCATCCGGCGAGACCGGCCGCGCTGGATCGGCATGCTGATCCAGATCCAGCGCCTGCAGCATCAGACGGCCACCGCCATCCGGCCGCACATTCAGTTCCGGGGTAATCAGATTGCATTTAAGTGGGATCGGCAGAGGCTGGGTCTGCGCCAGAAAACTGCAGGCAACAGGATCGGCTCGATTCGCATCGGTCATCGCCAGTTCAAGCCCGCACTGACTTATCAGTTCCGGTGCCCAGCGTCCGGTCGCCAGTACCAGCTGATCGCCGCGCCATTCATCCCCACTGGCCAGCGTAAGATGGACATCCTGCGCCGATTCAGTGAGCGTCGTCACTTCATTGTTGCAGACCAGCTGCCCGCCACTGGTACGCAGGTCTGCCAGCAGAGAGGCGATAAACAGGCTCGGATAAAGCAGACACTCCGACGGGAAAGACCAGGCGTGCTGAACGCGGGGATCAAGCCGCAACTCGGGCATTGCACCCAGAAGTGCGGCGCGGCTACGTTTCTCTACGGGGTAATCGAGCGTCGTAAGCTTTGATGCGCGCTGCGCCAGCTGGCGCAGGGATGATTCATCGGCCGCCCACTCAAGCGTGCCGGTTTCCAGCAGCCATCGGGGTGATGCAGGATGGCTTGCCTGCCAGCGCTTGTGCTCGTCTATCGCATGGGCATTAAGATCATGGTAGCTGGTGGGTTCTTTGCCGTTGGCATTGACCCAGGCATAGCTGATCTGACTGGTTCCGCTGCCAGGATAGTTTTTATCTAAGACGGTGACCTGTGCGCCCCGTCGCGACAATGACTGCGCGACGGCTAAACCCAGCACGCCTGCACCGATTACGGCAATACGTTGTGGCATATCTGGTCTCTCCTGAACAGGGATTAGTGGAAAACTGCTACCCGCCGGTTCGTTTACTATTGCGAAGTCAAAGAAGTACGTCAACCGCAGCGTCAGGCGGTGGTTTCATCGAACCATGCGGGCACCGGATCGGCCAGGGTGATCCACTGTTCAGGCCCCGCAGCCATCTCCTGTGGTGTCAGCAGCGCATGATCCAGCGCGGCACGGACGCTCTTCTCGTCCATCTCAATGCCGATAAAGACCAGTTCCTGGCGCGCATCGCCGGTACCTTCCTGCCACTGTTCAGCGATAAAGTTGAGCGAATCTGCATCCTGTGGCCATTCAGTCCGCGGCACGCTGACCCACCAGCGCCCGGCATAACCCTGACGTGCCACCGCGCCCGCCTGCGACCACATTGCGGCATATTCCGGCCGACTGGCCAGCCAGAAGTAGCCTTTAGAGCGGATAACGCCGTCAAGCTGGTGGTTTACTGCATGCCAGAAACGCTGCGGATGGAACGGACGACGGGCGCGATAGACAAAGTTACGAATGCCATACTCCTCCGATTCCGGCTGATGCTCACCGCGCAGGGTCTGCAGCCAGCCGGGTGCCTGCGCTGCCCGGTCAAAATCAAACCGGCCGGTATTCAGCAGGCAGTCCAGCGGAACCTGCCCAAACTCACTGTTCACAATAAGCGCGTGCGGATTAAGCGCCTGCAGCATGCCCTTCAACTGGTGCAGCTGCGCCGGGCTGAGCAGGTCCGTTTTGTTCAGCACCAGCAAATCACAAAACTCAATCTGATCCACCAGCAGATCAACCACTGAGCGCTCATCCTGCGCGCCCAGCGATTCGCCACGTGACTGCAGATCATCGGCTGAACGATAATCGCGCAGGAAGTTAAAGCCATCGACCACGGTGATCATACTGTCCAGCCGGGCATAGGCTGACAGACTTTCACCCGCTTCATCTTCAAACGTAAAGGTTTCGGCAACCGGCAACGGTTCAGAAATGCCGGTAGACTCAATCACCAGGTGATCGAAACGCCCGGCCTGAGCCAGACGTTTTACCTCCAGCAGCAGATCTTCACGCAACGTGCAGCAGATGCAGCCGTTACTCATTTCGACCAGCTTTTCATCGGTGCGGGAGAGCTGCGCACCGCCATCGCGCACCAGTGCAGCGTCAATATTAATTTCAGACATATCATTGACGATCACCGCGATCCGCCGTCCTTCGCGGTTGTTCAGAATATGATTAAGCAGGGTAGTTTTACCGGCACCGAGAAAGCCGGAGAGAACGGCAACCGGCAGACGGGGATCGTCGGATGTCAGAGCAGAGAGTGTCATGGTGTTACCTGTAAAAACGTGATTGGAGATACGTTATAACATAACATTAATGAGTTTGTTTTCAATCCGGATTTGTGTTTTTGTTGTGGGTACCAATGAGCGTTTAAAAGGGAGTGGAAATGCAACAACTCACGCTTGTCCCGCGTCTGATGCCAGCCGTCAGGTCCGGAGAGAAAACCTCGACGATTCGCTGGCAGGAGGGCGATATCACTATGGGTCCGCTGAGACTGGTGAATCAGCAGGATGATACGGACGCGGTAATGGTGTGGGTGAAGCAGGTCGAAACGCTGCGCTTAAGCGAAGTCGCCGCGACGCTGGAGAAACAGGAGGAATGGCCTGATGAGGTGCTGCTGGAAGGGATGCGCGAGCACTATCCGGAGATCAGGCTGAGCAGTGAGGTGCAGCTAATCACTCACCTCACGCCCGCAGAAACCCTGCAGAAGCTCACTAAACAGTGATCAGCTGTGCTCAATCACCAGCAGCGCCATCGTATCGGCTTCCAGCGCCCGAAAGATATGCAGCTCATCGCCCGGATAGGTAATGTAATCACCCACATCCAGCTCCACCGCACTGTCGACCGGACCCACCAGCGCACGCCCTTTAGCGATAATAATATGCTCAATGGTATTGGGGATATGGGGCTGGGAAATACGTTCGCTGCCGGGCTGAACTTCCAGCAGATAGATATCACGCCGGACGCCGGGCGGGCAGGAGGCCAGCAAAACGGCCTGATAATCGGCAAGATCGGCGGTAACCGTCAGGCCTTCTCCACGCCGAATCACCTGCAGACGACGCGCATCCGGCTCCAGCAGACGTGAAAATGGAATGTTCAGTGTTACGCAAAGCGACCACAGGGTTTCAATGCCCGGATTGCCATTACCCGCTTCCAGCTGTGACAGCGTAGATTTAGCGATCCCTGCGCGGCGCGCCACTTCAGCCAGTGAAAGACCGGCTCGCTGGCGTTCACGTACTAAGGCATTGGCAATAATGCTGATAGGGGTATTCAAACGCACTCCTGATAACCTGAATGTTTTTTAAATCGAACATAACGTTCATCTTGTAAAACGGTGTCGTGGTGTTCATTATATCGGATTATATGTTCATTATGAGACAGAGTGATGCTTTTTCCGCAAATGCAGTTGCTGGACAAAGGGGTGATCAAAGCGATTTTTCTGGTCTGCCTGGCTGATGGAATTGTTGGTTTATCCTATGGCTCGCTGGCGTCGGCCGACGGGTTTCCGCTCTGGGTGCCGCTGGCGCTCTCAACGCTGGTACTGGCCGGGGCGTCGGAGTTCCTGTTTATCGGCATTGTGGCCGGTGGCGGCAGTCCATTTACCGCCGCTGCAGCGGGCCTGCTGGTAAACGCACGTCATTTGCCGTTTGGCATCGCGGTTAAGGATCTGGTGGGGCAGGGTCCGTCAGGCTGGCTGGGCTGTCACATCATGAACGATGAAAGTGTGGTGTTTGGGATCTCTCAGCCGCAACTGGCGCAGCGCCGCAGTGCTTACTGGCTGTGCGGTATCGGTATCGGCTTGATATGGCCGGTCAGCGTCATGATCGGGGCAGCAATCGGGCAGTTTATTCCTGATGTCTCGGTGATCGGACTGGATGCGGTGTTTCCGGCGATCCTGATTGCTCTGATCTTCCCGGCGCTGCGCCAGCGACGCACCCGGATCCCCGCGACCGTCGGCGCGCTGCTCTCCTTGCTGGCGACGCCACTGGTTCCGGCGGGCATGCCGGTGCTGTTTTCACTGCTGGGCCTGCTGACATGGAGATCGCGCAAATGACACATCAGGGAATGATTATCGCCGGGATTGCCCTGCTGGCTGCCGGAACCTATCTGATGCGGTTTGCAGGCGTCAGGCTGGGAAACCGTCTTCCGATAAGCGAGCACACCCAGCAGATGCTCTCCGACGCCGCCACGATATTGTTGCTGGCGGTAGCGGCCACCACCACGCTGTTTGAAGGCCAGCATTTTGCCGGTGTGGCACGGGTGGCGGGCGTGGGCTTTGCCCTGTTGCTGGCGTGGCGTCGTGCGCCGCTGATTATGATTATTCTGGGGGCGGCGGCGATGACGGCGCTGTTGCGTTTTCTCGGCGTGCCCTGAGGATGTCATTAACCCCGGCAAAAGCGGGGATGTTATCGCAGTGAAAATTTGTCAGGATGGCACTCTCTCAGGCGTGATTAGCCCGATAACCTTGCAGGGATTGCTGAATGAACACTATCCGTACCTGTTTTCTCCTGATGCTGCTGACCGTGATGACAGCCGGTTTAACCGCCGTTCAGGCTATTGCCCGACCCGATATGCGTCCGCTGGGCAAGAACATCGCCGACACAGGTTCCGCCTGGTATCGCTTCCAGAGTAAAAAGTTTGTCTCACAGGATGGGGAACGGCACTATCGGGTGTGGCTTGCTATCCCCAAAAGCGATGCGCCGCCAGGCGGCTATCCGGTGCTCTGGCTACTGGATGGCAATGCGGCGATGGCACATTTGACAGAACCTCTGCTTAAAAAGCTGAGCAGCGGCACGCCGCCAGTGCTGGTCGCGGTGGGTTACGACACCCATTTGCCCTTTGATGTGGTGGCGCGTAATTACGACTACACCCCACCCAATGATGCGCCTGATACTCTGGTCACTCAGCCTCATGGCCGCAAAGGCGGAGGCAGCCATCAGTTTCGTCAGCTGCTGCTGAACACAATTGTCCCGTGGGCAGAACGCCTTGCGCCCAGTAATCCGCAGCGGCGTGCGCTCTGGGGTCACTCCTACGGCGGACTGTTCGTGCTGGATACCTTCTTTCATGCCGCCTGGTTCAGCCATTACTTTTCGGCTGCTCCCTCGCTGAGCTGGAATCATCAGCGCATTCTTACCCTTGCCCGACGCGCCGATGCCGGCCCGCTTAAACATTTGTCGCTCTATCTGATGGAGGGCGATGGCATCACCGAACGCCGAACCGGTCACTCTGACGATCTTCAGCAGGAAGAGCGTGCGCTTACCGACATCCTGCGCCCGAGCGGTGCCAGACTGATTCTGACGCGTTATCCCGGTCAGAGTCACGGCCAGATATTACCCTCATCGCTGGTGGATACGCTGGAAATAGTTTCCGGTAGCCGGGATTGATATCTGACCGGGCATCGCGGCATGATGGCGTTTCATCACCTGCCCGGAGTTCACGCATGAATCGTCCGCTACAGATTGGTCTTTTGCTGTTCCCTGATGTCACTCAGCTCGACTTAACCGGCCCGTGGGAGGTGTTTGCGCGCACGCCTGGTGTCGAATGCCATCTCATCTGGAAAGATCGCCAGCCGGTGCGTTCCGATCGCGGCCTGTCGATATTGCCGACCACTACGTTTGCAGATTGTCCGCCACTGGATGTGATTTGTGTGCCTGGCGGGCCGGGACAGATCGCCCTGATGTCGGATGACGTCACGCTGAATTTCCTTCGTCAGCAGGCCGAACAGGCGAAGTGGGTTACGTCGGTCTGTACCGGTTCGCTGGTGCTGGGGGCCGCCGGACTGCTAAAGGGATATCGTGCGACCTCGCACTGGAGTTCCATCGATCAGCTGGCACTGCTGGGCGCGGAGCCGGTCAGTCAGCGGGTGGTGCGCGACCGCAATCGTATCAGCGGCGCAGGCGTGACCTCTGGTATCGATTTTGCCCTGACGCTGGTGGCAGAAATTGCGGGTGACGCGGTGGCGAAATCGGTTCAGCTGCAGATGGAATATGATCCTGAACCGCCGTTTACCAGCGGTTCGCCGCATACCGCATCGCCACAGGAAGTGGAGCAGGCGCGGGCGAAAATGGCTGAGTTTCTTGCCACTCGTCGTGCGGCAACCGAACGAGCCGCCCTGCGACTACAGGCTGATTAGCTTACTGACGCCGGGGATGCGCAACAGCAGCAGTGACAGCGCCATTGAGAAGATTAACGTCAGGGCGATGACCAGCAGTTTATCGCCCAGCGTCTGGATGCGGATTGCCGCCGCCAGCAGCCCAAAAATCAGATAGTGCAGGATATAGACGCCGGTCATGGTCTTCCCCAGGGTCGTCAGAAACGGCGTCAGCCACTGGACTTTTTCCGGCAGGCGAATGGCGTTAATGCTGATCACAATCAGCACCACCAGCAGATAAACCTGCGAGCCCGTCAGCACCACATCGTTATGGGTCGCCAGAAAGCGCGCAAGAAAGTAATGACGCTCATACAGCCACGTAAAGAGATAAACCGCGGGCAGCAGCAGCAGGCTGATCTTTATCACTCTGGGTGATGTCAGCAACTGCATCACGCGCGGCGCGGCCATCAGCCGACCCGTGAGGTAGTAGAGCACCCAGGTCCAGATTCGGTATTGCGGCAGCAGCGAAAAGGCCCGCTGGCCCGGGTAGAGACTGGCGAGCAGGTCATAGGCAAAAGCTAACACCAGCAGCAGTAAAATCCCCGATGCCATCAGCCCAGGCCGCTGAATGAGTCGGTCAATCAGCGGATGCGACACGTAAATCACAATCAGCGCAATTACAAACCACGGCTGAATCAGATAGCCCTTATGATGCATCCCGGCAAACCAGAAAAAGCTGAACCAGAAGATAAAAATCAGCAGAATGCGGCGAATTTTGCCGAGCTGCCACGCGGGTGTATGCAGCTCACCGGCGTCGATATAACCGCTGAGCAGAAAATAGAGCGGCGTGGCGATTGTCGAAACAAAACTCAGCACGTTCAGCGTCAGATTAATATCGTAATGGTAGCTATCGTAGCTCTGGTAAAGCGTGAAAAACGAGACGGCGGTGATACAGGCCAGCGTCTTCAGCATTGCCAGTCCGCTCTTATTCACCGCGCGCCTCCCGGCCATGGAAGCAACGATAGATGACCGGCAGCACCAGCAGGGTCAATACTGTCGCGAACCCGAGGCCAAAAATAATGACAACCGCCATGCTCTGGAAAAAGACGTCGCGCAGCAGCGGCAGCAGGCCAAGCACCGTGGTGAAGGCAGTGAGCAGAATAGGACGCAGACGTGAGGTCGCCGCATCAATAATCGCCAGCTGCAGCGATTTCTCCTGCCGGAACAGCCTGATCTCCTCAATCAGCACGATCCCGTTACGGATCAGCATACCCGACAGGCTCAGCAGCCCAATCAGCGCCATAAAGCCAAACGGAATACCGGTGAACAAAAAGCCACAGGTGACGCCAATCAGCGCCAGCGGCACGGTGATCCAGATAGCGACTGCGTCGCGCAGCGAGTTAAACATCAGCACGGTAATGATGAACATCGCCAGGAATCCCACCGGCAGCGAACTCAGCAGCCCGCTCTGTGCTTCACGTGAACTCTCCAGCTCACCTCCCCATTCAAGCCGGTAGCCCGCCGGGAGTTTAAGCTGGTCGATCTGTGGCTGAACCCGCGCCACCACCTGTGCGGAGGTTAACCCTGAAGCGGGATCGGGATCGGTCTGCACCGTCAGCACGCGCGTACGATCGCGGCGCATAATCAGCGGATTCTCCCACTCCAGCCGGAAGTCGGAAATCACATTGCTCAGTGGCACAAAGTGCTGCAGGGCGGCACTCCACAGCTGAATATTCTCGATGTGATCGACACTCTGCCGCTCTTCATCAGCCGGATAGAGCATCACCGGCATCAGCCGCGAACCGTCACGGAAAATGCCCACCGCGTCACCGCTGAAATTCATTCTCAGCGCCTGATCGATGTCACGTTTATCGATACCCAGTTCCTGACCACGCAGCGCCGAATAGACCGGGCGGATCACTTTGCTGCGCTCCTGCCAGTCATTGCGCACCGGAAACGTTGAGCCATCCGCCAGGAAAATGGCATCCAGCTGGCTGCCGATGTGGCGCAGCACTTCGGGATCGGGGCCGATCACCCGCAGGGCAATGGCGCTGTCACTGGCGCTGCCAAACTGGATACGTTTGATGCGCTGATTCACCTGTGGGAAGTTCTGCTCAATATAGGCCTCGGTTTTCAGCGCCAGCGCATCAAGCTGTCGGCCATCCTTAACCCGCACCATAATCTGAGCGAAGTTGCTGTACTGCCGTGCCGCGTCATAGGTCAGGGTAAAGCGCAGAGCGCCCTGGCCCACCGTCGTGACCGTGGCTGCGACCTCAGGATCCTGATTAATGAACCGGGCAATATCCGCCGCCGTATTCGCGGTGTAATGAATATCGGTGCCATAGGGCAGCCAGAGATCGGTGAAAAAAACCGGCGTGCTGGAGGAGGGGAAAAAGTTCTGCTTCACCAGGGTAAAGCCATACAGCGACAGAGCCAGCAGTGCCACCATTACCGTCAGCGTGGTCAGGCGGAAACGCAGCAGGCCGCCCAGCGCCTGACGATAGAGCCGGAATACGATGCCCTGATAAGGCGTGGAGGGTTCGGTTTGCTCAGGCTGAGCCGTGCTGCGGCGCTTCTCACTCCAGTTGATAAACACCGGCGTTAAGGTCAGCGCCGTGACCCAGCTCAGCATCAGTGAAATCAGCAGCACCTGGAACAGCGATTTACAATATTCGCCGGTCGAATCCTGCGACAGGCCAATCGGCGCAAAGGCGAGAATCGCAATCACCGTGGCACCCAGCAGCGGCAGGGCAGTGCGCCGCACCATGCGGGTAATGGCCTGCTGTAAAGGGTGCCCGCGCTGATGATCGATTTTGACCCCTTCGACCACCACAATGGCATTATCCACCAGCATACTGAGCGAAATAATCAGCGCGCCCAGCGACACCCGCTGCAGCTCAAGTTTAAACAGGTACATGATCAGGAGTGTGCCAAGCACGTTAAGCGCCAGCGAGGCGGCAATCACCATGCCGCTGCGCAGGCCCATAAACAGCAGCAGCGTTCCCACCACAATCGCCAGCGCCATCAGGAAATTGAGGATAAAGCCATCAACCGACTGTTTCACCTCATGGGCCTGGTTATAGAACACCTTCAGGCTGATACCGGCGGGCGTATCCTGCTGGTAGTGCGCCATTCGGGCGGAAAGCGCGTCGCCAACATCAATCACATTGACGCCGGGCGCGAACGAAATGCCGATAGCCAGAGCCGCTTCACCGTCTGCAAAGTAGATATTGGCGGGATTGTCGGTAACGCCACGCGTCAGGGTGGCGATATCGCGCAGATGCACGTTCTGTGGGTTGCCAGCGGGCAGAATCGGCAGATTAGCCAGATCGTCCAGCGTCTGCAGTTCGCCGGTGGGATGAAAACGGATCGATTCGCTGTCGACCCTCAGCGTTCCGGCACTGGCAACGCTGTTATTCCGGCTCAGCAGATCGGCGACGCGCTGCGGCGTCATACCATAGGCGGTCATTTTGCTGGCGGAGAGAGCGATGCGGATCTCCTCCTGCTCGACGCCTGCTACCGCAACTTTAGCCACACCCGGCACCAGCACCAGATCGCGCCGCAGCTGATCGGCATAGTTGCGCAGTTCGCTGTTGGTAAAGTCGTTACCATGAATGACGAAGAAGTAGCCGTAAACATCGCCGAAATCATCGTTAACCAGCGGGGCCTGAACGCCAGGCGGGAACTGCCGGGCCGCATCGCCGACCCGACGACGTAACTCATCCCAGATTTGCGGCAGCTGATCGGCCAGATAGCGGGTATGAATATTAACGGTAATCTGCGACAGGCCATTGCCAGAAATGGACGTGACATTGTCCAGCGACGGCAGGCGCTGCAGCGCATTCTCCAGCGGCAGCGTTACCTCCTCTTCAACCTGCTGTGCGGACGCGCCGGGATAGTGGGTGACAATAACCGCCGACTTAATGGTAAACAGCGGATCTTCGAGGCGGCCAATGTTGAGCAGCGCATAGATGCCGCCCACGCCCAGCAGCAGAATGACCATCCAGATGCGAATGGGTTTATCAAGAAAATGCTCCTGAATACGCATTATAACCCCCGCTCGCGCTGCCAGATGCGCACCGCTTCACCGTCACGCAACTCACTCACACCGGCGGCAACGATACGTTCGCCCGGCTTCAGCCCGCTGATGATTTCAATGCCCTGGGCGGTGAGACGACCCACTTCGACAGGTCGATCTTTGATGCGCAGCGCCTCGCCATCCTGCTCAACCAGCCAGACGTGCGGCTGATTGGTGGGGCTGCGATCGGGATTGAACACCGCCGCCGCAGGCACGACCAGACGCGGCTGGGCAGGGGCATTTGGCAGGTTATGCAGCCTGACGCGAACCGAGCCGCTGAGGCCGGCAACGCCAGGGAGATCAGCCGGACGCGGCATGGTCAGCACCACCTGATAGGTCAGCGTGGCGGCATCCGTCTGGCTGGTATGCTCTTTATATTGTGCGGTGAAAAAGCGGCCTGGCAGGGCGTTAAACTGCACCTCAGGCTGATAGTCAATATTCTGGATATCGAGGCTGGTGAAGAGGGTTTCGGGCAGCGTAAAGATGACGTCGAGCAGATCGGCACGGGTCAGCAGCGCAATGGGCTGTCCGGCGGCCACGACCTGATGATTACGCGCCTGTACCCTTGCAATCACGCCATCAAACGGCGCGCGAAGGCTAAGAAACTGTAACTCCTCCTGTGCGATTTTCAGCGCAGTCGCGGCGGCATCGCGATTAGCACGCTGCACATCCATTTCAGACTTTGAAACGGCGCTGCGCTGGGCCAGCGTATTGAAGCGCTGAAATTGTCGCTCCGCCAGTTGCAGTGCAGTCTGGCGGTCGCGTACCCGTAGTTTCGCATCTGCATCATTCAGGGTAGCGAGAAGCTGTCCCGCTTTCACGGGCGTTCCGTCACGAATATCAAGCTGTACCAGCTGGCCTGCCCGTTTAAACGCAAGATCGGTATTATCACCCGCCTGAATACGCGCAGGAAATACCCGGATATTTTGAGCGATGTCCGACTCAAGGGTGAAAACTTTAATTACGCGGGGCGGGGGAGCATCCGGTTCTTTTTTTTCATCGCACGCTGTCATAAAAAAACAACAGAGCAAAATGAGGATAACCTTGCGTTTAATCATTTTCTTCGCCTTAACATCAGCTTTTAAACTGCGGTTTGATAAGCATTAAGGCGTAATAAACCCTGATGCTTATCGCGACCGGGATAAACTTATTTTTAATCTTCGTCATATAAGTTTAACGAAGCGGCAGGGCCGCTTCGCCTGAATCGGCTTACGCCGCCATCTGAGAGACCACCAGCCAGGTCAGTAAGCCCACCAGAGTCGTTGCGGCGACCGCGAGAATAACGAAACCGCAAAGCATGATAATGCTCTGTTTTTTCATCAGAGTTTCCTTTTGCGAGCCAGAGTATAAACCGATGCACACTGCATCAGCATACTTAAACCTTAGCTAAACAAAAACAACGTTGTCATTCTCATAATATAGGTTAGATTTAATTTAGCCATTTTATGTTATTCGTCAGACGTTTCTTACGTAAATATGATATCGGTCATTACCTGCAGGAGGGGCTGCCTGCAAAATGCATGTCTTTTAATTGCGCCTTTATTTCATCGCTAAATGGCACGAGGTTTATATATGCTAAATAATGATAAGCAGGATAAAGCGTTAGCTTTATCTGAGCGCCCCTGGTATCAGCGTAGTGTGGCAGAGATATTCTCCGAACTGCAGAGCTCATCAGCAGGATTATCCACCGCCACTGCGCAGGAACGCCTGCAGAAACACGGTCCCAATGCCCTTCCGCAAAAAGCTGAGAAATCGGCTCTGCTCAAATTCATCGCGCATTTTAAAGATGTGCTGATCTATATTCTGCTGGCCGCGGCGGTGATCACCGCGATAATGGGTCACTGGGTCGATACCTTTGTCATTATCGGCGTGGCCGTCATTAACGCCCTGATCGGCTTTATTCAGGAGAATAATGCCGAGAAGTCACTGAAAAGTATTCAGAACATGCTCGCCAGTGAAGCGATGCTGGTGCGAGATGGCAAACAGGTCACGGTCGCGACGCGCGATATTGTGGTCGGTGACGTGGTGATGTTACGCCCCGGCGACAAAATCCCGGCTGATTTGCGACTGTTTGAGGTCAATAATCTGCGGGTTGAAGAGGCGATTCTCACCGGAGAGTCGACGGTGGTGTCGAAGAACACCGATACGCTGAGCGGTGAAAAATCGCTGGGCGACCGTCTGAACCTGGCTTTTTCAGGCACTACCGTCAGTTCCGGCACCGCCGCAGGCGTGGTGATCGCCAGCGGCGGTGATACTGAGCTGGGCCATATCAACGAAATGATCAGCGGCATAAAAGAGGTTAAAACCCCGCTGCTGGTGCAGATCGACAAACTCGGTAAAGCGATCTTTTTCATCATCCTGCTGATGATGGTCGCCCTGTTTATCTTCGGCTATCTGCTGCGTGACATTCCACTGGGCGAGTTGTCGCTGTCCGTCATCAGCCTGGCGGTTGCTGCGGTTCCGGAAGGTCTGCCTGCCATTATCTCTATCATCCTGTCGCTGGGCGTGCAGTCGATGGCACGCACCCAGGCGATTATCCGTAAGCTGCCGACTGTTGAAACACTGGGCGCGATGTCGGTGATCTGCTCCGATAAAACCGGCACGCTCACCATGAATGAGATGACGGTGAAAGCGGTGGTGCTGGCGAAGAGCCGCTGGCGCGTCAGCGGAAACAGCTATGAACCCAAAGGGGAGATTGTTGCTGAGCAGGGCGACGCAAGTGGACTCTCTGCGGCACAGGATCCGCTGTTTCAGCAGTTCCTGCATGCGGTAGACACCTGTAATGAAAGCCAGCTGCGTCAGGAAAGTCAGGGTCACTGGACGATTGTTGGCGGCCCGACTGAAGGCGCGCTGAAGGTGCTGGCGGCGAAGGGCCAGACGACACCTCAGCCGGTTGAGGTGGTGAGCAAGCTGCCGTTCGATTCCCTCTATAAATATATGTCGGTCAGCTGTGTTGCCAACGGCGAATCTTATGTGCTGCTGACCGGTGCGCCAGACGTGCTGCTGACGCTGTGTCAACAGCAGCAAACGCCGGAGGGTGCAGAGCCGATAGACCGTGCGTACTGGGATGCCGCCATCACCACCTACGCCAGCGAAGGGCTGCGCACCGTTGCCGCCGCATGGAAGAGAACCTCTGCACCCGTTACCGCGCTGGATCATGCCGATCTGAAAAGTGACATGGTGCTGCTGGGTCTGGCCTGCATGATGGATCCCCCCCGTCCCGAGGCGATTGCCGCCATTGACGAGTGCCAGAAAGCGGGCATTCGCGTCAAAATGATCACCGGCGACCATCAGGAAACCGCGATGGCGATTGGTCAGATGCTGGGAATCGGCAACAGCCAGGCTGCTATCACTGGCTACCAGCTTGAACACATGAGCGACGCCGAACTGGCCGATGCGGCAAAAACCTATGACATTTTTGCCCGCACCAGCCCGGAACATAAACTGCGTCTGGTGAAAGCGCTGGAAGCGAGCGGCGAGATCGTTGGCATGACCGGCGACGGCGTCAATGATGCTCCGGCGCTGAAACAGGCCAACGTCGGTATTGCGATGGGTATTAAAGGCACCGAGGTGACAAAAGAGGCGGCCGATATGATTCTGGCCGACGATAACTTTGCCACCATCGCTGCGGCAGTCAAAGAGGGACGTCGGGTTTACGACAACCTCAAGAAAACTATCCTGTTTATTATGCCCACCAACCTGGCGCAGGGTCTGCTGATTATTATCGCGATTCTGATGGGCAATCTGCTGCCGTTAACCCCGGTACAGATTCTGTGGATGAACATGGCAACATCCGCCACGCTGTCGTTTGGTCTGGCGTTCGAGCCTGCTGAAGCGAATGCGATGCGCCGGCCACCGCGCAATGTCAAAGCACACGTAATGGACGCTTACGCTATATGGCGCGTGGTGTTTGTCGGTCTGCTGATTTCAATCAGTGCCTTTGTGCTGGAAGCCTGGCTGCAACCGCGTGGCTACAGTGCCGAGTTTATCCGTACCGTGCTGCTGCAGATGCTGGTCACCGCGCAGTGGGCCTATATGCTTAACTGCCGTAATTCAGATGGCTTCTCACTGGATCGCGGTTTGCTGAAAAATCGCGGTATCTGGCTGGTGACGCTGGTACTGATTGTCCTTCAGGCGATCATTATTTATGTGCCATTAATGAACACGCTGTTTGGTACCCGTCCACTGCCGATCAACTACTGGCTGATTTCGCTGATTGTCAGTATCGCAATCTTCATCATAGTTGAGATTGAAAAACGCCTCACCCGCGCATGGCGGGTGAAGACGCCATCACTGAGTTAATTCTGTCTCCGGGTCCTGCTGCGGATAGCTCGCCAGCAGGACCTTTTTAATCAGATAGGTCAGTGGAATAGCCAGTATCCCGCCCGTAATCCCCAGCAACGCCTGCCAGAACAGAAACGCCAGCAGCTGCGTGGTCAGCGCCAGATTGAGTCGCTTCCCAATCAGCAATGGTTCGATCACCGAACTCAGACAGAGGTTCAGCACCACAAAGAATCCAGCTACCGCCAGCGCGATCTGTAAATCAAACATGATGTAACTCTGGATCACCGGCGGAATCGCGGCCAGAAAGGAGCCAAGCACCGGCACGTAATTAAAGATGAACATCAGCACGCCCCAGAAAAAGGCAAACTTCAGCCCTATCAGATGCGCGCCGACGCCTACGATTAACCCGCCCAGAATACTGGTCAGCGTTTTCACTCTGGCATACACAATCACGCTCTGAATTCCCTCCTGCAGCGCCAGATAAAAGGCCTGATGTTTTCCCTTTACCCGCTGTTGCAGTGCAGCTTTCAGCAGCGGCATCTCATAGAGCATAAACAGCAGCATCAGGAACACCATGATCCACCATGAGATGACGCCAGGGATTTGCGTCAGAAATGCAGTGACAATGCGCACTATCGCCCCAGCATCCACAAAGGTCAGCAACTGGTCGGGTGTCATACCGATATCAAGCCGGGCAAAGGCCAGCGTCAGCTGTTCAAGCCGGGCCGCCAGCAGCACGGGCGCCTGGCGGCTGAGTTGCATCAAATCGGGCGTCAGCACGGTTAACTTGAGGATAGTGACCACCATGATCAACAGCATCAGCATAATCACCAGCAGTGACGAGACGATGCGCGGTATGCGTTTGTTTTCCAGCCGGGTAATCAGGGGATCAAGCATGATGGCCAGTAACATCGCCAGCAGAACCTGATTGATCAGCGGTGCTGCCAGATAAAGGCCGGTCAGAATAATGGTCAGACAGGCGAGGATAAACAGCACGCGTGCCAGTGGCGGCCAGAGGGTGAACCAGCTCAGTCCCATGATTGGGCTCCTTCAGCAAAGATAAGCTGCAGTATAGATGAGGCTTAAGCTTCAGTGCCTTGCGTCAGGTCAGATGGGGAAAGGCTTCTCGCAGGGCTTAAGAGACGATCATCGGTGGCTTCCGGCCCTTGTTCAACGCACGAATGCGCGACCAAAAGCTATCCGGATAGTTTATGTACGATCCGGTTTCAGCCGACGATCAAACCGGAACGGAATGGCCTCAGCCTGTTGAACTATCCGGAAGAACTCGGGATGTTCAGGATTTAACAGATAGTTATATTCTACAGGGGAGAGGGCACTGGGAACACGCAACGCAACCGCATCGCAGGCAGAGCACCAGGCGTCTCCATAGTCAGCCAGTTCTGCCGGTGCATCTTCATCAGCCCAGTTTACAGGCAACTCAGTGATATCAGCGGTCTGAATCAGCGCATCGGGAACATCGATGCGCAGTAGTGTGAAAGCATCCAGGATGTGTGCTGAGTGCAGATGGACCAGTGTTTCCAGCAAAGTCAGTGATGCTGTTTCAGAAACATAAACCATGGAGATGCCGATGCTGTTCCAGCGGCCGCCCGCCTCTTTTGCGCCAAATCCCGTCCAGGCTGTCGAAAGATACTTTGTCTTGGTCAGCCTGTAGAGAATCAAGAGTAAACTCCGTGCTCCAGGCACGTGATTAATTTCATGACCTCGTAAGCCCCGGTTTCAGACGCCATCAGTTCTGCGGGCATTTTCCAGCTCAGCGCCCTGTTAGGCTCATTCAACCATTTTTGCGCTTCATCCTTATCACCTTCGAACAGTTCAACTGCGCGATCAATGACACGGATAATACGTACCAGTCGTTCACTTTGTTCAGCGCTGAATTTCGCTTTCACGCTTCGGCTGAACGTCGTGGAGGGAATACCGGACATTTTGCGCAGGTCGTTTTGCGTAATCTTCGCCCAGTTGACGATCAGGTGAGCTACGTTGCCATCAAGGCCTTCATTAATCTGGCCCAGCAGGGCGACACCATCAGCGTTGTTCAGGCCTGCGGCCTGCCATAAGCGTGGCGGCCTGGTTTTGTTCGCAGAAAAGCTGAATGTTTTCATCTGTCACCTCCAATTGGTCATTTAACTATAACCATTTGGTGGGAGGGGCGCAAATTTCACGCTCTGATAAATCAGGAAAACCTTCACTCTGAACCTTTCAGGGGCATGTGTCAGATCAAGTCGCGACTCACACATATTCATGAGTTTCATTCATATCGCGTTATTGATCTGAATAATGTGCAGATTGTCGATCTCATCAGCCAGTTTTTTAAAGAGCGAAATTTGCAATAGCGGGCAGACAAAGATCAGGATTAATCATCATTGATGAATAAAAGTAATAAGCCCTAGCTAATTACCCTACTTAATCCAGTTAATCACTTTACGTTATGCTTTTCACACACAACGACTGAAGGATAACGCCATGCCAACTGTAAAACTCAAAAATGGTAGAGAACATCAATATCCTCGTTTTTGAACGCAGTTCTGAGGATATGTTGCAAATTGCGGCGCTTGATTCCGCAACCAGCACATTCTTCTCTCATCCCTATCCGGCGATGGTGGAGTGGCTGACTGGCCGCAAACCTGACGTTAAAAACGCAACAGAAGAGGCTTTCAATAATGCAAAAACGCTATCTCGGAAAATCAGGGCTTGAAGTGTCAGCACTGGGTTTGGGCTGTATGGGCCTGAGTCATGGCTATGGTCCGGCGACCGACACCCGTCAGGCTGTTGAGCTGATTCGCGCCGCGGTTGAACGTGGGGTGACATTTTTCGACACAGCCGAAGTTTATGGCCCATATCTTAATGAAAACGTGGTGGGTGAAGCGTTACAACCCTTACGCGACCGGGTGGTTATCGCTACCAAATTTGGTTTTACCTTTGGTGAGGACAATAAACAGCAGATTTTAAACAGCCGCCCGGAACATATTCGCAAAGCGGTTGAAGGCTCGTTGCGTCGTCTGAAAACCGATGTGATTGATTTGCTGTATCAGCACCGCGTCGATCCGGAAGTCCCTATCGAAGATGTTGCGGGAACCGTGAAAGACCTGATTTCAGAAGGTAAGGTCAAACATTTCGGCCTTTCTGAAGCGGGTGCACAAACCATTCGTCGTGCACATGCCGTACAACCTGTTACTGCACTGCAAAGCGAATACTCAATGTGGTGGCGCGAGCCTGAGCAGGAGATCCTGCCATTGCTGGAGGAGTTGGGGATTGGTTTTGTGCCATTCAGTCCATTAGGCAAAGGATTTCTGACGGGCGCGATTAAGTCAGGAACGACATTTGGCAGGGACGATTTCCGTAGTAAGGTGCCGCGTTTTGCCGCTGAAGCAATTGAAGCTAACGAAAAGCTGGTCACATTACTGGGTGAACTGGCTGCCGGAAAAGGGGTTACGTCTGCACAAATAGCACTGGCATGGTTGCTGGCACAAAAACCGTGGATTGTTCCCATCCCCGGCACCACTAAACTGCACCGGCTGGATGAAAACCTGAGTGCTGCCGACATCACGCTTTCACAGGACGACGTGCGGCAGATAGAAGAGGCGCTTGAAACGATAGAAATCGTCGGCGAACGTTACTCCCCTGAGCATCAGGCTCGTGTGGGCCGTTAAGATTCAGGCGGGTCTGCATCGAATTGCAGACCCGCTATTCCAGGTACCGAAGCGCATCTATCATCAGCGCAAAAGCGGGCGGATGCTGTTTACGGCTCGGGTAACAGAGATAATAACCGGGAAATGCAGGGCACCAATCCTGCAGAATCTGAATTAGCTTTCCGGATTTTACATGCTCCCTGATCGTATCTTCAGGAACACAGGCAATACCAAAACCCGATAATACGGCATCGATTCTTTCTGACAGAAAATTAAACGTGACCTGTCCTTCAACTCTGACACGTAACGATTTTCCTTCCTTCACGAACTTCCAATGATAAAAGTTTTAATTTTGGCCATACGAGAGTTTGAGCTGCATGCTCCCCTGCGGATAAGCGGATATTGCCAGAGAGCGTTCCATTGAGTTGAACCTGAAATTCATGCTCCTGCTCAAGATCGGCAATACGTGGCTCAGATAGGCCTGATTACATAACGCGAGATTAAAACGGCGTGCCTGACGTGTCGAACATGTCTGGGCCTATGCCTTTCACGCGCCGTCGAAACGGTGTTTTATCTGAGAAGGTCATGGTGAGGGGCGGGTTCCATTTCCAGGCGAGCCCCAGGCATAAGAAAGCCTTTATCTGGCGGACAAATCAGTCTATCTTAAAGGAAATGATCATTCTCTAATGGTGTTTGCGATGAACGATAACCGTTATAAAGAGCGGGGACGACCGCGGGCGTTTGATACCGATGCGGCACTGGACAGCGCAATGCTGGTATTCCGGCAAAAGGGCTATCACGCCACCTCGATCGGCGATTTGGGCCAGGCTATGCAGCTCACTACCGGCAGCATCTATAAAGCTTTTACCGACAAGCGCACGCTGTTTGCAAACGTCTTCGCTCGCTATCTCTCAATGCGCAACAGCAGTTTAGCCGCGCGGCTGGCGCAATGTGAAAATGGCCGTGAGCAACTGGCGGCGCTACTCAATTTTTATGTGGATTCAGTGCGCGATGTAGAAGGTGAGCGCGGCTGTCTGGTGGCTGTCAGCGCCGTGGAGCTGCAAACTCTGGATGAGGAACTTGCCGGAGCCGTCAGCGCGGCGCTGATACGCAACCAGCAGAATCTGCAGCAGATAATCAGCCTGGGTCAGCAGGATGGTTCGGTCAATCCTGCACTGGACAGAGACGCCACCGCTTCGCTAATGCTTTGCATTGTTCTGGGGATGCGGGTCGCCGGTAAAGTTGCTGCGACCCGGCCCGATGCCAGCATCATCCCCCTGGCGCTAAAGATACTCGACTAAATTTTTTACACATTAAGGAATCGATCGTTTCCTTATTATCCGGAGGTTTTATGCGCGTATATCCACTCTACCAGCACCACTTTATTAACATTGACTCGCAGCGGCTGCACTACCTCAGCGCAGGCAGTGAACACGCTGAGGCTGTGGTTTTGCTCGCGGGTTTCCCGCAAAGCAGTTATGCCTGGCGGGAGGTTATTCCCTTGCTTGCCAGCCGCTTTCATGTGATCGCACCCGACCTGCCAGGGCAGGGTGATTCTGACTTTCCAGCCAGTGGTTACGACACTGACAGCGTGGCAGAGCGCATACTGGCGCTGCTGAACCAGCTGGGTATCGAACGCTTTCATCTGGCCGGGCATGATATCGGGGCGTGGGTCGCCTGGTCACTGGCGGCAGGCCATCCCGAAAAGGTTAGCCGTCTCGCGCTGCTGGATGGCGGCATTCCCGGTATCACGCTGCCTGACTTACTGCCAATGGTGGGTGATAGCGTCTGGAAAACCTGGCATTTTGGATTTCACTGTGTGGATGATTTACCGGAAGCGCTGATCACTGGCAGAGAGGCGATCTACCTCGACTGGTTTTTTAACCGTAAGTCAGCCAATCCACATCGCATAGATGCGGCGGCCCGTCATGAATATTTGCGCGTTTTTCAGCAGCCCGGGGCCTTGCGGGCCGGACTGGCTTTTTACCGCGCTTTTGCACGGTCGGCAGAGCAGAATCGACAGCGCGCGTTAAAAGGCAAACTGGCTTTACCGCTGCTGGCTGTCAGTGCCGACCAGGGATCGATACCCGATATGGCCACCCCGCTGCGCACCGTAGCGCATCAGGTAAGCAGTGAAACTGTTCTCAACTGCGGCCATTTTATTCCCGACGAACAACCCGAGAAATTAGCGGAAATACTGGCAGACTTCTTTATTCCCTCTCCGGATAAAAGCGCAATATCACCTGAGTGACAGTAGGGAAAGTAATGTCGTGTGGCGGATTATTAATATTATTGCTGATCCGCTGTTATCTCATACAGGTTTCCAATAAATAACACTATCTTATTGATTTTTAAGTATGTAGAGCAGGCTGTTGCGCGTTGCTTTCTGTCGCGTGCTGTGAATAAATAAACGGTCATCAACGTCCGTCATCAGGATGAGATTAAAATAGCGGTCGGCAGCAGAGTGCCGATCGCATATTGCCGGGGCTGCTATGAATCAGGAAAAAGCACGACTGGCCGGGGAAATAAAAGCCAGAGTTAATGAACTTGAATCGCAGTTAGTGGCGATTCGACGTGATATCCATGCGCATCCGGAATTAGGCTTTGATACGCTGCGCACCGCCAGTCTGGTCACAGAGTATCTGCAGGCGCTGGGACTCAATCCCCGCACCGGCGTTGGTCGCAGCGGTGTTGTGGTGGATATCGACGGTGCAGAGCCGGGTAAGACGCTGCTGTTGCGCGCCGACATGGACGCGCTGCCAATACATGAGCAGACCGGTCTGCCGTTTGCCAGCCGCTATCCCGGAAAAATGCACGCCTGTGGGCATGATATTCACACCGCAACGATGCTGGGTGTCGCAACGATCCTGCCGCACTATCGTCAGCAGCTCAAAGGGCGGGTCCGGCTGATATTCCAGCCCGCGGAAGAGACGCCAGAAAGTGGCGCTGAGGCGATGATTGCGGACGGTGCGGCAGATGGCATCGACTGGGCCGTGACCCTGCATAACAAGCCTGAACTGGCTGCGGGGGAAGTCGCCCTGACGCGCGGGGCCAGTACCGCCTCCAGCGATGAATTCGACGTTACGGTGCATGGCGTATCGACCCACGCGGCACGTCCGCACATGGGCACCGATCCGATCATCGCGACCGTGCATCTCATCAGCCAGCTACAGACCCTCATCTCGCGTGAACGCGATCCCGCTCACTCCGCCGTATTAACCATCGGGCACATTCAGGGTGGTACCACCCACAATATCATTCCCGATAGCTGCCTGTTTCAGGGCACCATCCGTACTAAGTCGCCGGAAGTACGCGCTGCTATGGAAACCTCGTTTAAACGGATGTGCGAAGGGGTGGCGCTGGCGCAAAACGTGCGGGTGGAGGTTAACTTCCAGCGTGGCGTGCCGCCTCTGATGAATGACGATCGCCTGATCGATTCACTGGAACAGATTCTGTCGCATCAGTTTGATAAGCCCATCATCGCGCAGCCCAGCGCCAGCTTTGGTGCCGAAGATTTTTCACTGTTCACGGAACGGGTACCGGGCTGCCAGATTCATATTGGATCGGCCACGCCGGGCCGTGACGATCACCTGCATAACTCCGACTATCAGCCGGACGAACGCAGCATTACCGCCGGGACGCAGGCGCTGACCCGCCTTGCAATTGATTTACTCTCTTAATAATAAATAAATGAGGTTTATATGATGATGCGTAACCGCCTGTTCACGGCTTCTCTGACCGTGGCACTGCTCGCCACTTCCGCGTTCAGCCAGGCGAAAGATTTCGGCACCCTGAAGTTTGCGACTGAAGCGGCTTATCCTCCTTTCAACCAGACCACACCGAGTGGCAAAATCGTCGGCTATGAGCCGGATATGGTGGCGGAGCTGGCTAAACGTGCTGGCTTTAAATATGAAATCATCGCCCAGAAATGGTCGGGCATGATCCCAGGTCTTATCGACGGTAAATATGATGCGGTGATCGATGCGGTGACCGTAACGCCAAAACGTGCTGAAGCGATCGATTTTACCCATCAGTACACCGTCAGCGTCTCCAGCTTTGTGACTGCGAAAAAAAGCCCGCTGGCCACGCTGCCAGGCAGCGGCACGATTGTGACGGCGGATGATGACGCCGGCATGAAAAAAGCGATCGACGATCTGAAAACCACCTTCAAAGGGAAAACCATCGCGGTGCAGGTCGCCACCATTCAGGCGGATTTCCTGCAGAAATACCTGGGCGACGTTGCCACTATCCGCACCTATCAGGCGGGTCCTGAAACCTTCGCCGACCTGATGAATGGCCGGGTGGATGCCGTCATGGCGTCTCGTACCAACCTCAACGCCTTTGTGAAAAAACATGCTGAGGCGATCAGCAGCAGCGGCTATGGCTTCTCCGGTGGCGTGCTGGGCGCAGGCTCGGCGATTGGTCTGCGTAAAGGCAACAGTGAGCTGCAGCAGGTGCTGAATCAGGCGCTGGACTCCATGATCAAAGATGGGACGCTGAGCAAACTGTCGATCAAATGGTTTGGCGAAGATGTCGCGCCGAAAGCGTAACCGCTGATGCTGATGAATATTGACTGGCAGATACTGGGCTTCGGGGATGAGGGCTGGGGTGGCGTGCTGCTTAACGCCGCCGCCGTCACCGTCAGCGTGTCACTCTGCGCCTGGCTACTGGGTGCGTTGCTGGGCAGCGTGCTCTGCTGGATGCAGATTGCCGGTTCACGCTGGCAGCAGCGACTGGCGGCAGGCTACATCACTCTGTTTCGCGGCGTGCCGGAACTGCTGGTGATCTACCTCTTCTACTTCGGTGGACGACAGGTGGTCTCCACCGTGGGCACCGTGCTGGGCTTCCAGGGACCGTTTGATGTGAACGGTTTTGTGGCGGGCGCGATTGCCATCGGGCTGATCTCCGGAGCCTATCAGAGCGGGGTATTCCGTGGCGCCTTCTACGCCATTCCCGGCGGAACGCTGGAGGCGGCGACCGTGACCGGCATGGGACGGCTGATGATGTTTCGCCGCATTATCGTGCCGCAGGCGTTACGCACTGCGCTGCCCGGCATGGGCAACCAGTGGCAATCGGTGATCAAAGAGTCGGCGCTGGTCTCGGTAACCGGACTGGTGGAAACGATGAACCAGGTCTCCACCGCAGCCAACTCCACCCAGATGTCCTTTTTCTTCTACAGTGTGGGTGCGGTGATCTACCTGATTATCACCACCTGTTCCGATATGGTTTTCCGCTACGTGGAAAAGTTTGCGATGCGCGGTCAACAGCGCGTGAAGGGGTAAGGAGTCCACGTGGATATCATGTTTTTACAGCAGACGCTGCTGGCGCTGCTGAAAGGATTGCCGCTGACCATCAACCTGGCGCTGCTCTCACTCTTTGGCGGCGGCGTGCTGGCGCTGCTGCTTAACCTGCTGCGCATGACGCGTGTCGGCAGCGTTTTCTGTCGCTTCTACGTCTGGCTGTTTCGCGGTACGCCACTGCTGATCCAGATCTTTATGGTCTATTACGGCCTGGGCAGTTTACCGGCGGTACGGGAAAGCTTGTTCTGGCCGCTGCTGCGCGATCCCTACTGGTGCGGCTTACTGGCGCTGATTCTCAATGATGCCGCCTATACCTCGGAGATCCTGCGCGGCGGGCTGCGTGCCGTCAGTCAGCAGTCGCTGGAAGCCGCTAAAGTCTCAGGCATGTCGTCGTATAAAATCTTTACCCGCATCACCTTACCGATTGCGATTCGACAGGCATTGCCGGCCTACAGCAATGAGATCATCTCGATGATCAAAGCAACGTCGCTGGTCAGCACTATCAGCCTGATGGAGATGACCGGCATTGCCGACTCGATAGTCTCTTCCACTTTCCGGGCGCTAGAGGTGTTCCTGAGCGCGGCGGTGATCTACCTGATACTCACCATGCTGGTCAGCAAAGGCGTATCGATGCTGGAACGACGCTTATCACCTTACTATTTTGGAGCACGCTCATGACCGCCCCTACCATTATGCTGAGCCATCTCAGAAAGAGTTATGCGGGACACGAAGTGCTGCACGACATCAGCCTGACCGCGCAGGATGGCGATGTGATATCGCTGATTGGTGCCAGTGGGTCGGGAAAAAGTACGCTGTTACGCTGCATTCCGTTTCTTGAAGTGCCGCAGGCAGGCGAAATTGCGGTAGGCGAGGTGAACGTCACCCTGGATAACGCCGACGAAAAACTGAGCCGCGAGCAGCGCCGTCGCATCAAGCTGATGCGAATGCAGCTCGGCTTTGTATTTCAGAGCTTCAACCTGTGGCCGCATAAAACGGTGATGCAGAACATCATTGAAGCGCCGGTTCATGTGCAGAAGCGCAGCCATAAAGAGGCGATTGAAGAAGCAGAAGCGCTGCTCCATAGAGTGGGACTCTATGCAAAACGCGACGCCTGGCCGTCGCAGCTTTCCGGCGGACAGCAGCAGCGCGTGGCGATTGCACGGGCGCTGGCGCAGCAGCCAAAAGCGATACTGTTCGATGAGCCAACTTCAGCGCTGGATCCGGAGCTGGTGGGCGAAGTATTGCGGGTGATCCGCAGTCTGGCGGAAGAGGGACGTACCATGATTATCGTCACCCATGAAATGGGCTTTGCGCGCGACGTGTCGAACAAAGCGGTGTTTCTGCACCAGGGCATGATTGAGGAGTCCGGTTCGCCGGAGCAGGTGTTTCTCGATCCGATCTCGCCACGCTGCCGCGCCTTTGTAAATAGCCACTTTGAGCGCAATGCAGGCTGAAGCGGCGTTCTGATAAGGCTGACGCACTGAGATTTCGTGTTTTGAGATCAGAAAACCCCGGAAGATTTCCCGGGGTTTTTTACAGCAGCCAGAACACGTTATCCAGAACGATCAGCGCGATCTTACGCCCGGTCCTGAGACGAAGCAGCAGCAGCAGGGCGGCCCGCTTCAACCATTGCCTGCCATTGCTGATAGCTGGGGCGGCTCTGGATTTTTGCATACCACGCTTTCAGGGCGCGACACTCGTCAGGAACAGCAAGATTCACCAAAGCCGCGAAAATCATTCCGCCGGTTACGGCGATATCCGCCATCGAAAATGTATTGCCCGCGACATAAGGTTGTGAGCGTAAAACGCCGTCAAAGTAGTGCATCCCTCTGATGGCCTTTTCACGCATCTTCGCACCCCATTCCGGATTCTGATAGAGCTCCACCTCCGGCCCCAGTCCTGCTGTGGCATGATGGAAATAGACGCTGACCGCATCAAGAAATTCGATCTCAGCCCGTTTGGTCATCATATGGATAACGCCTTT
Organism: Pantoea sp. OVA07A; assembly: GCF_019969975.1. Classification (NCBI taxonomy): domain Bacteria; kingdom Pseudomonadati; phylum Pseudomonadota; class Gammaproteobacteria; order Enterobacterales; family Erwiniaceae; genus Pantoea; species Pantoea sp. OVA07A. Next base: position 538,581 of record NZ_JAHXYM010000003.1, read on the forward strand.
TTCTGCCGGCGTGACGCCAGTCAGAACCGGATTCTCATCCAGCACATCGAGATATTGCGTAATGGCGGTGCATTCAGCGATCAGCGTTCCGTCATTCAGCGCTAAAACCGGCAGGGTTCCTGAATAATTGATCGCTAAAAATTCAGGTTTTTTATGCTCACCTTTCCACAGGTTGACCGGAATAAATGCGACCTCAGAAAGTAATCCCTTTTCCGCCAGGGCAATCCTGACCCGTGCAGGATAAGGGCCATCATACCAGTCATAAATCTTCATCGCGGGGAGTGACGGAACTGCAGATGCATTGTGGATATCAGTCATGATTAAGTTACCTACCTGTCAATTGGTAGGTTGATTGTGGTGCTGAACTTTCCTTATGTCAATCCCTGTCTACCAGTTGGCAGGTAAATATTTTCCCCTTATAATGCGTCTCCACCTCCTGAAGGAAAACTGAGTTATGAGCCTGAACGCGCGGGAAGCCATTCTGGCCGCAGCAAAAAGTGCTGCCCAGAATCATGGCTATAACGGGATTAATTTTCGCAGTATCGCTGACGAGGTAGGCATCAAGAATGCCAGTATCTATTATCACTTCGCCAGTAAGGCCAATCTGGGGGCCGCGGTTGCCAGCCGATACTGGCAGGATACGGCTGAGGATTTAAAGACTATACGCGAGCAAAGTGCCTCACCGGATGAAGCGTTGCAGCGCTATCCGCAGATTTTCCGCAAGTCGCTTGAAGATGCCAACCGGCTCTGTCTCTCCAGCTTTATGGCGGCGGAATATGAAGATCTGCCCGAGGAAGTGAAGCGTGAGGTTCAGTGTTTTGTCGATGCGAACGTCAAGTGGCTGACAGAGGTCCTTTGCGAAAAGTCGCCCGATAACGCGGAGAAAAATGCGCAGCGTGCGCTGGCAATTTACACCGCAGTTGCTGGCGCGCAGTTAATAGCCCGCACGCGCCAGGATATAACCATTTATGATAACCTGATTGCGACCTATCAGGAGAGCGGCCTGATTCCGCTGTCACACTGAATTAAAACGACACCGCGCCTGAAAGAGATGCAGGCGTCAGCACTCAGAGCTTCAGGGCTATCAGTGAAAGCAGCAGTGAATATTCAGGGTTAAATTGCACTATGGCGCAAGCCGCCTGCCAGTTGTGTGAACACGTCGATCATCTTTGGCAGCGCCTTTTCCGGTTCGCTGCTGGAAGCGACCCACAGTGCGGCATTCAGCGCCGCGCTGTTCAGCAGATGAGCGGCGGCATCGACGTTGACCGGCTTCATTATCCCGCTGTCGATAAGACGGGTAATCGTTTCACGCGTGGCTTCCAGGCAGCTGTTCTGGCTGGGCCATTGCGAGGGATCTCCCAGAAAAGCCGGGCCATCGCGCAGCACAATGCGTTGCACTTCGGCATCCATTGCCATGCGGATGTAGGCGATGCCTTCAGCCACCAGCTTCTCCCACGCATCGCTCACCCCAGACGCTGCCGCTTTAGCCTGCTGCGCCATTTCGCCATCAACCTGTGCGACGACCGCTGCAAGCAGCCCCTTTTTGTCACCAAAATTGTGGTAGAGCGCCCCGCGTGTCAGACCTACGCTGGCCGTCAGTTCATCCATTGACGCGGCGGCAAAGCCTTTTTCGGCAAAGGCTTTGCGTGCTGCTGCAATCAGTTTTGCCCGGTTCTCTTCCATTGTTTCAGCGCGACGTTTAGCGGCCATACACTCTCCTTTCACATACGCGAGGTATATTAATTGACATACGCGACGTATGTGTGATTAATGTGACATACGCCGCGTATATTAAATCAAACTCGTGTGCGCTGCATCCTGCAATCCGCTAAAGGCTATTGAGGAAATTCTATGATCACCCGCGAACCCATTTTTCCTGCCAATCGTCACGCTCTCTATGAGCAACATGGTTATTCAGCGGCTATCCGCTCAGGTGATCTGCTGTTTGTCTCTGGTCAGGTGGGCAGCCGTGCCGACGGCACGCCGGAGCCCGATTTTGCTGCTCAGGTAGAACGGGCATTTGAAAATCTGGCAGCCACGCTCGCTGCGGCAGGGTGTACCTTTGACGATCTGATCGATGTCACCACGTTTCACACCGATCCGGAGCAACAGTTCGAAACCATCATGCAGATAAAGCAGCGCGTTTTTCCGCAGCCTCCTTATCCTAACTGGACAGCGGTGGGAGTGACGTGGCTGGCGGGATTTGATTTTGAAATAAAGGTGATTGCGCGCATTCCCGATCAACGGGACCAACGGAGCCTGTCACAGAGTGCATAAAGCATGAGTGGCAATCTGCCTGTCAGGCACTTTACTCCGGAGACGGGTGCTGCGATGACATGCCGGACGTTAAATATGCTGGCATTACAGACAGGGATGTCCCGCGCTGCATTTGCAAAACACTTTGGTCAGACGGTTGGAATTACGCCCATAGAATATCTGACGCAATGGAGGATGCTACTCGCCAGCGATCGTCTGCAAAATTCAGGCGAGACGATTTCAGGCATGTCTGCCGCGCTGGGATATGAGTCGGAGCGCCTTCAGAAAAGCATTTAAGCGTGTTACTGGCGCTCCACCAGGAAAGTAAATTCGTTCGAAAAAGTTTTGAAGGTTAATCGAAAACCCCATTAATTACGGCGGTCACGACAGCGGTGCTCAGGGCTATCAGCACAAGATTATCTCCGACGGCTCGCCATTCGTAACCAGGGTAATAGGGCAGTTCATTTAGCATTGATGCTGGCAAACTTTTTTTGGCGATACCCGGAGGCAAAGGTTTACCACGCGCAACTTTTTTAGCTATTCCTGGCGGCAAAGACTGATAGCCGACAAGGCCATAATTGACGGCAAGTTTACGTGCAAGAGAGTAGTTGATATCTGACTCGACGTGATCGGGTCGTCCTGCGTTCTTACGATTTCCATGTTTTTCTTTCGGACCCGCATTACCATGCCCCTTGTTTCCGTGCACTCCGCTTTTGCCGTTATTAACCGGGTTTCCGCTATTACCATTACCCTGACCGCCACCACCGTTGCCGTTGCCCGGATTTGCGAAAACGGGCGCAGCAAGCACGGTACAAGATATCACCACCGCAAATGCGGCTTTTAAAGCGCGAGATTTGAGCATGTGATCTTTCCTTAATATTATTCAGTAATCTGAACCAGAAAATATAAAGCGATGTAAGGAGGTAACATGAGCTCAACCTCTTCACATTATTATGTCACCTGTTAGTTATTACCCAGCATTAAACGGCCGACAACCACATAGCAACCTTAAGAATTATCTCAAACTAATCAAAGAAAAGCTGTACGATGTTTTGATATTTCGTATAAATTTAATGCTGAAGCCCTTGCTAACAATAGATAAATTTTCGGCTTTAAGCGAGGCGGAATACATTTTCGTTATTTTTATGCTGCTGCAATGCATTGTTTATACTTGCGATTACCTGACATTACTACAACGCTTAATAACTCTGCTACGTAAGGTACCTTAAGCGAGACAGAAACCATGTCGACTCATGAGACGGAGCAGGTAATTTTGAGCAGAACTTTTCTGATATCGGTCTTCCCATAATATTCAGGATTACAAAATGAAAAATAATAAAAGCTATAAAGGATGCCTGGCTATATCAGCCGTCGTCGCTCTGTGCAGCACTGCCACCGTACAGGCTGAGACGCAGACAAGCGCCCCGCAGGGCGGGAATACACCGCAGACCGTAAAGAATGACAAGCTCAGCCCTGGTGATGAAAAAGCACTGAAGGATATGGCGCAGGCCAATATCAATGAAATTGCCGCCGCCAAAATTGCGCTGAACAAAACACAAAGCGCAGAAGTTAAAACCTTTGCACAGAAGATGGTCGAAGATCATGGCAGTGCTCTGACAAAAGTTCAGGCGGTTGCTAAGCAAAAAGAGGTGACATTACCGACTGCGCCAGACGCTAAACATAAGGCCATGGCAGACAAGCTGGAAAAGCAGAGCGGCGCTGCCTTTGACAAAATGTATATGGAAAATGCCGGAATAATGGATCATAAGATGGTGCTGTCGACGCTGAAGAGTGACGCGACGAAGATAAAGGATCCGGATGTGAAGGCGCTGGCCGACGCGCATACCCCTGTTGTAGAACAGCATCTGAAATCCGCCCAGCACATGGCGATGTAACCGGGCTGGCCGGTTCCGAATTATCCGCAAGCGCTGTTACGGGTTCATCGGGACCAGCCAGAAACGACATAATCCACCATCGGCTGGAGTTTCTTTCTCGTTACGCCAGTCTTGGCCTGAACAGCCATGCCCTGCGCTCAGCCACATCGGTATAACTAGGTTTAAATGCGAGCTTCAGGCGCCATCAAGCCCCAGCGTTTCACGACGTAGTAAGGCCCAGTCAATCAGAGCAGTCATTGATGGCCCAAGCGCTTTACCCAGATCGGTAAGTGAGTACTCAACACGCGGAGGGACTTCAGGATAAACCGTGCGAGTCACGATGCCATCCTGTTCCAGTTGCTTAAGCTGCTGGATCAGCATTTTTTGATTTACGCCCTCAATCCGGCGCTCCAGCTCTGAAAAGCGCAGCGGGCCTTTAGCGGCGAAAAGCTGACAGATAATAATTGTCTTCCATTTACCTTCAATAATCTTCAGCGCTTCGGTGGTAGCCTTAGCCCACACCAGTCGCTGCTCCGGAATATCACAACGCCAGTCTCTTTCCATACTTACCTTCAGGTTAGTAACCCACTATTTTGTCGGTTCTTGTTGTTTATTCAGTGAATATATAGGGTATCTCACTTCAACACAGAATCAGGAGCGAAATATGAAAATCGGCGTAATTGGCACAGGTAATATCGGTGGTACCCTGGCACGGAAGCTCAGTGAAGCGGGGCACAAGGTAAAAATCGCTAATTCACGCGGAGTTGATGGCGTGCGTGGTTTTGCGGGTGAAATTAATGCAGAACCCACAGACATCAGGGGAGCGGTTACAGACGTCGAAGCCGTGATTCTCTCCATTCCGCTGCCGGCACTTAGCAGCCTGCCTGATGGGCTTTTCGATCACCTGCCACCCCATGTCCCGGTGATCGACACCAGCAACTACTATCCTGGCCTGCGTGACGCACCGATTACTGCACTGGATAATGGGCAGACCGAAAGCGAATGGGTTCAGGAGCAAATCGGACACCCTGTGGTTAAAGCTTTTAATAATATCCTTGCCGACTCGCTCGCCGATCTGGGCCAGCCGCAGGGAAGTCGGGGTCGTCTGGCAGTTGCCGTAGCGGGAGATCATCCTGATGCTGTGCAGACGGCCATGTCACTGGTTAACGACACCGGTTTTGATCCTGTGTTCTCTGGGACTATCGCTGAATCATGGCGTCAGCAGCCCTGCACACCTTGTTACTGCTGTGACTGGGAAGCGCCCGTGATGCTGCGAGCTCTGGCGTTGGCCAGAAAGGGAGAAGGTCAGGCTCGGTTGCCACAGCTTTATGCCAGTTTCGCGACGCTGGGTGATGCACCCTCTCATCAGGATATTATCGAAAACAACCGGGCCATAAACTGGCCGGTTTAAATCGCCAGGCAAGGATAATCTGTCTGCATTGAAGTTCTGGATAAAGATTGTTCTGAGAATATTTTTGCATAGTGGCTCTGGCTCAGGCATCTGGTCCACGGTATTGCTCTGCAGGCTTGTCCTTAAGCCTGAGAGATCCAGATTACTCTCCGGGAAGTGTGCTAATAAAGTCACGATAGGTATGCAGTGGGCGGCCAGGCAGGGTGACCAGACGTTCCCGGTCGCCCTCTTGTGGAATCATCCCATCACTGACGTAACGTTCAGCCATCAGCCGCATTTCATACGCCATTCAGCGCGGCATAAACTCCGCCATATTGGCTTCGAATGCATCCGGATTATCTCCTCCATAAATTACCGGACGGCCCAGAAGCTGTTGCCAGGCTGCTGCTGCCTCTTCTCCGTTGAGCGTATCCGGCCCCACGAGATTGAGCGTTTCGACCGGTAATTCTTCGCTGGCCTGGTCGCGCCTTATCAGTTCAATTGCCGCCACTTCAGCAATATCCAGTGTGTCGACCATTACAGTTACGGATTATCAGACCTCTTTACGGCCCAGATAACGCTCTTTCATCAGTGACAGTTTTATGCCGATATCCAGCGCCGGCGATGGCGGCATGAAACTCGCCTTGCCCAGCGACAGCATATCCGCGATATGCGGGTTGTCCTGTTTCATCATGTAATCTGCCAGCAGACTGCCCGCTACGGTCTGTTTTGAAACACCTGCGCCGTTACAGCCACCCGCCGTACAGATAAATTTGTTCAGCATGCCCCATTCAGGCGCGCTGTTTCGCGTAACGCTGATGGTGCCGGACCAGGTGTGGGTTATCTTTACGCTGCTGAGGGTCGGATAGACTTTATGAAATAAGCGCTGATGCAGCTGGGTTGCCTGCCAGGTCTGCGCGACATTCACCTGACCGTTGAGTGCGGGTATCACGTGCTGGCGAATCAGGAAACGGCGGTCTGAGGTAAAACGGAAGGTTGCACCGGCAATCGCATTAACCGGCGTAAGCCCCCAGCTCTGCATGGGGGGCAGGGTGGCCAGTTGTTCATCCGTCAGCGGATCGGTAATGCTGGCGAAGGTCGCCATTGCGGCCTGCCGCGAAAGCCCTGGTCGCAGTTCGGGTGATAATGCGTTGGTGGCCAGCATCACCTTTGGCGTTTTGATGATGCCAAACGGTGTCAGCACTTCAGCCATGCTGCCGTAGCGAATCCCCAGCACTGGCGTGTTATCGAAGCGTTGAACATTTTCAGGTAAAGAGTGGTTTAGCCCGGCGATCAACTGCGCTGGATTAACCAGCACACAGCCAGGTGTATATATCCCTTTGCTGTAAAAGCGCGTGCCGAGTTTTAAGTAAAGCTCTTCGCTGTCTGACATCTGCCACGGCTCATCCATTAAATCGAGCTGGCTGGCGTACTCTTTTAAAATACGATCACTGCCACGCTCAGCCTGGCAGTGATATTTACCGACCTGTTCCCAGTCACACTGAAGATGATGCTGAGAAATAACCTGCTCAAGCTGACGAATGCCTTCCTGAAGCAGGTTACGGTAAGCGTTGGCCTTTTTTAATTCAGCGGTCGAACTGCCAATATTATGAGGCAGACCGATAACAAACCCGGAATTACGTGCCGATGCGCTTTCCCGAATGCTGTGCGCGTCGACAATGACAATTTTGAGGCCAGGATTAATTTCAGCCAGGCGGCGCGCAAAGGCAACACCTGCAAATCCCGCGCCGACGATAACCCGGTCGGCAGTGATATCCTCTCGCAGCATGGGCTGCGGTGTAAAACAATGCTCACCCGCAGGCCAGCCCAGTTGATTGTGATTAAATGGTATCGATGCGTAGCGCAATTCCCTGTGCCCTTATCTGAAAAATAAAGCAATTTTATAAGTTAAAGCGGGATATCTGTGCCAGCGGTAATCTGACTATTGTTGATTTCAGACAAGTAAAATTCGGGTGGATGATTTTTGAGTTAACAACCAAAGGTTGCGCGAATTTTCGAAGAAGAGATTATAACGCGACTATTATGGGTTTTATTGGCTAGCGCCAAAGACCGAAACCAGTGATCTGCAAAGCGATATTCATGAGGTCCTAACAGGGGAGCGTGAAACGGAACAGGTCGCGATGTTAACTGGCAATTTCGAGTGAGAATCCGCCCGTGAAACCGATGACTGTAAGGCATCAAAGCGTTTTATAGATTTCAGCAATCACCTGCATCGTTGCCTCTTCTACGGTTCCTTCATTGCGACATAAAAACCAGCCGTGGTTAGTCATCTCCTGCTCGAACGCTCTGGTGCAAGCGACATGCTCTTCCAGCCTGTGAATCACTGTACTCCCCAGCCCACGCGATCGTGCCGCGGCTCGTTCCCATGAAATCTCAGGTGCCGTAACCACCCCGACATGCAGATCTGGCGCTCGCACATTGAGTTCAATATTTCGCTGCAAAATCTCTGCAAAGGGCACCATCCGCCGAAACGCGGCATCAGACGGATACCAGCGATCCATCAGGATAATGCAGTTCCCGGGCTGTTTAGTGAGTACATTCTGTGAAATCCAGGCACGGCTAACGGCAAAGCGTTCACAAATATCCTGTTCAAGATCAACGGAGGGATTTCTGGCGAGCCTGTTAACCAGCGCCATTGTTTCCGCCCTGAAGGGATCGCTTTTTTGCTCGCTAAGTCGGATCACCTTCCTGTTATCTGCTCTTAGCACTTGCGTAATGGACTCCAGCAGAGTGGTTTTACCGGTTCCCTTGGGCCCATCCAGAGAAACAAAAAGCTGACGACTCATGCCTGGAATGAGAAGTGAGGAAAGATTTTTGTGAATCGTGCATCCGGTAAAAACATCTTATTTTCCTGGTTTAATAGCTGAAGTTACATCGTTCTCTGTAGCAGTATGGCATGTCAGCGTGAGCATGATTTTAAACAAACACTGATAAACACGCTGGTAACGGTTCTTACTCACGAGTTTATAGAACAGGATGTTAGTCAGATAAGCTTAATAGTTGAGGCCTGTGCGGTGTAGTTTAAGGGAAGCGTCTGGAAAACGGAAAAGATCGTGCCTGTTCTGCCATTTACCCATTCAAACGCATGTCCTTAATCGCAATAACGAGCCCTCAAAGGCAATCCTCCGGTACGTGCAGGAATCTGGCGAGTAGAAATTATCTATATTATGCTCATAAGCCCTTGTTAAATTGATCCTAATCCAATCCTGCCTAAGGTGGTTAAATGTCTGACGAAAGGGAAATCAAACTGGAGACTGCTTTAAAACTGGCGGCCGATCATCCAGCAGAACGACCTGAGTTTTACCGGGTACTGTCAGATTCATCTCTTTACGTCCTGGGTAGTTCCGGAGGGGCATCGGGTGATGGTGAGGTCGAACTAAAGGCGGGTGAGAATATCTCGATTCAGCACTGGGAAAAACCGGATGGAACGCCTGTCATTCCGGTATTCAGCTCGCTTGCCACCCTGCAGCGCGCCATCAGCCAGGAAAGTAAATACATGAAGTTGCCTGCCAGAGCCTTTTTTGAAATGACGCGGGGAGAGGGTGTGTTTCTTAATCCCAGGTCGGATTACGGAAAGGAGTTTGTGCCGGAAGAAATAGAAGCCATGCTGGCGGAAGGAACGGGTCGCCTGCCGCAGACAAGGGTGGTTGAGGAAGAAACACAGGTATTAGTGGGAGTACCTGCCGTTGTTCCGGACAGGCTTCTGAAAGAGTTATCAGCCTGGTTTGCAAAATGTCCCGGGGTCAGCCGTGCATTCCTGGTTTTAATGCACGACCCGTCAGTCGATGATAAACCGCATTATCTGGTGGGGGTGGAAATGAGCGGTGATGTGCAAGAGGTGATGCGTGGTGCGGGTCTTGTCGCAGCGGATACCTCTCCGGATGGGGAGGCGGTGGATCTGATGCGCCTTGGCCAGAACGACAAAGGTCTGGACTCACATATCAGGTCGCAGTTTACGCCATTCTATGTTCGGAGCATGAAGCAAAAACTAAAGGGCATGTTTGGACGCTGAGCGCTGAACGGCTTCTGAATGTTGTCTTGTAACCAGCGTAGTAAATCGGGGGTGACTTTGATCTCCGGTTTCAACAGTGCCGGTGATAGTGACTGAAATACGTGATCCAGGGCGGATTTATCTATGTCCGCTATGAGTGAGAAGGGGACTTTATGCTTCGGGCTTAATCAGGCGTAACAGAGCGGCCCTGCACATGCGCCTCGTCTATCTAAGTACGTGCGTGAAAGCTCACGCATCAAAGGCTCAGGCCTCGTTAAACCCCTCAATTCGTAAAAATTCTTATCAGCAGTTACCGATCACCGGGTAAATGAAAATCAAAAAGACCCACATTAATTGACGATTAGTGCGCTTAAGCACAGGATAATCCCTTTATAACTATACGGTGATTAAACAACATTAATCTTTCTTAATACATTCAAGTATCTTTACTATTTGCGTGAAAATTGCACTCTTTCCACAGTGTTACAAAGTTGTTTTTCCCTCCGCATTCAGCCCGTTTATAACTTTATGGCGGTAACAAAAATAATACCGTTTATAAAAGATTCTTAAGAGGGATGAATATGAAAACACTGACAAGAAGACATTTTATGGCTTTTGCTGCAGGAGGAACGGTCGCGCTTGCGGCGGGTCAGGCCATGGCACATGACAACGGCGTAAAGACGTTTCCGGCAGGGAGCGGAGGACGAGATCCCGGACCACATGATCCTATTCGTGAGGCTGAAAGTCCGGACATCGTAAATCCGCCCGTTACCGACAGCGGAACGCTGCCAAACCTTCACTTTTCTTTCAGTGATGCGCACGTACGCAAGGGAAGCGGTGGCTGGACGCGTCAGGTGACGCAGCGGGAGCTGGGCATATCTACGACGATTGCGGGTGTGGACATGCGCCTCAATGCCGGAGGTATTCGCGAACTGCACTGGCATAAAGAGGGGGAGTGGGCTTACATGACTTATGGCAACGCGCGGATTACCGCTTTTGACGCCAGCGGAGGATGGTTTGTTGATGATATCGCTGCAGGTGACCTATGGTATTTTCCGCCCGGTATTCCCCATTCGATTCAGGGTCTCGGTCCCGACGGCTGTGAATTTTTACTGGCTTTTGACGACGGAAATTTTGATGAGGATAGCACTTTTCTGCTGTCAGACTGGTTCAGGCATATTCCCCCGGAAATTCTCGCCAAAAACTTCAGGGTTCCGGTATCTTCATTTTCTCACCTGCCTTCACCTGATGATGAGTACATTTTTGCCGGCAACGTTCCGGGCAGCCTGGAATCAGACAGTATAAAAGGCGGGGTGAAGTCGAAAATCCGCTTTACCCACAAGATGCTGGCTCAGGATCCGGTACGCGCGCCGGGAGGAACCGTCAGGATTACGGATTCATCCAATTTTCCGGTTTCAAAAACGATTGCTGCCGCACTGGTAGAAATTGAGCCAGGCGGACTGCGCGAGCTGCACTGGCATCCTAACAATGATGAATGGCAGTATTACCTTGAAGGAGAGGGACGGATGGGGGTCTTTGCATCATCCGGTCAGGCAAGGACTTTTGACTACCGCGCCGGCGATGTGGGATATGTTCCTTTTGCTATGGGGCACTACATCGAAAACACCGGTAAGGGACCACTGCGTTTTCTTGAGCTTTTTAAAAGTGATTACTATGCCGATATTTCGCTTAACCAGTGGCTCGCCAGTACACCACCTGAACTTGTCCGGCAACACCTGCATCTGGATGAAGAGTTTATGAACATGCTTTCACTTAAAAAGAACCCGGTGGTGAAGTAACTGGCTCAGTCGTTACCTGATTAATAAGGATTGACGCTGACTTATTCCTGTTTAAATTAAAGTGTCCGCTTTTAGCATAAAGCGGACACTTATATCGGTAATGCAATATCCCACCTGCCACTTAAAATGGTGCAATAGCATCAGCATTGCTCTTACAGGGATGGGGAAGTCGTTACTAAACTGAGACAGCAGGGCAGTTAAATCATCAGGAAGCATCTGCTATTAACAGGGGACATTTCCAGATTTTACCTGGTAGCCAGACATGAAAACGAAGTTTAGCTTATGTCTATCCAGCATCAACTATTCACTTTTCCTGACAATACGTCGTTGAAGTCAGTAAAGGTTAATTGAGCTGATGCCCGGACTCTTGCAAAGAATGGTACTTTTTATTTTGCCAGCAGAAATAATCTGTTTTCAAAAACGAATATTTAATCTGGCTCTGGTTATGCCCTTTATTTTTGCTACGAATTGCGTTTAATGCGTTGAGTGCCGGCTCTGCCTCAGCACCTTTATTGGCGCTGGCCGTTGCGTGCCTGAAATAAGTAAAGCGTCGCTTTATTTCCAACGGCATTGCCTACTTAATAACTGGTATATAAGGAGATTTCCATGGCATTTTCAGGAACGGGCCGCGCCACGGTCATATCGCTGAAAAGCGGTCACCCATTGTCTCAGTCCACTGAAGGGAAATCACAATCTATTCTGAGCGAACCCGCTCTTATCACGCTGCAAAGCTCACCTTCTCAGATTTCTTCTTTTCAGAAACAGGGTGACGATCTCATTCTTAACCTGCACGAGAGCGATACGCTTCGCTATCAGAATTTCTTTACTGAGGTTGCAGGCCAGCAGAGTAAAATGCTTTTCCAGCAGGGAAGTTTATTTCAGGAGGCACAGTTCAGCACAGACGTTTCCGGCGATGCTCAGACTGTCACCACGCTGACACCTGTCTGGCAATCTCCAGCTTCTGCAACAACTCCAATGCCATTCCCTGCCAGTCCAGAGTCAGATCCCGCGTTATCAATCGTAGAGTCTACCCAAAGCCAGATTCTGATCCCGTCAGGCACGCCGTTAAACGGAGCAGCTGTCGCCCTGAGGGCGACGACCAGCGAAGCTGATTCAACCTTAACGCTTACGCCCCAGGTTGAGTCAGCAACAGCTTCAGATGCCCCCGCCACCTCCGACGCTATGAAGGCCAGCGCCATTCCATTACCGGCGCTGACTCTTGATCCGGTTACCGGCGACAATGCGGTCAGTTACCAGGAGGGGATATACGGCATTATCTTCACCGGCTCCGCCGCCCATCTCCCCTCCGGCACGCCGGTTGAACTGACCCTTGACGGCAGAACCTGGCAGGGCAGCGTCTACCAGGATCAGTGGCAGGTTCAGCTCTCTGACAGCGACGTGAAAACTATCAAGGACGGCAACCACACCATTCTGGTCAGTGCAACGGATCTGAATGGAAACAGTACCAGCCTCAGCCAGAATCTGCTGCTGATTACCCACTACAACAGCAGCAACCCAAAAGTCACCGTTAACGACATCACACTGGCGGATGCGGTCCAGCATGACGGTCAGACCTGGTACGTTATCAGCGGCACGCTTGAAGCGCCGCTGCCGCTTAAGACTTTTGCGGTGCAGGTTTCTGATACCTTCCACTGGAATTATGCCGTGGTAGAGGCAGATGGCA
>NZ_JAHXYM010000004.1:0-465303 GCF_019969975.1 Pantoea sp. OVA07A
CTGTAAAACGTCATAATGAATTTCATTATGTGTTCACTCGTGAGGCTTGATATTTTTTACGTCCGGAGACGCTGATATCAATCCTGCGAGTGCCCACACAGATTGTCTGATAAATTGTTAAAGAGCAGTGCGAACAGTGCGTTAGCGTCCTGTCGCGAGGTGGCGTATATTACGCTTTCCTCCTGCAGAGTCAACCTCTATTTCAGAAGTTTTTCTCCGGCGGCGCAGTCTCCTGTGCCTCCTGACCCGTTTTCCGTTTCCGGTTTGCCGTGTCAGTGGAGGCGCATTATAGGGAACGGCTCAGATAGCGCAAGTGCAAATTGAGACTTTTTTACTGACCGTTCATTTTGCACTCAAAAGGAGTATTAAATAAGCAAAACCCCCTCAAAAGGGCAAAAAAAACGGGCCAGAGGCCCGTTTTTCATTCCACACCCTTACTGATGTGCAGTAATGATGTTGTTCTCCACATCCATTTCGATGGTTTTGCCTGGCACCAGCGAACCGGCAAGGATCTGCTGAGCCAGCGGGTTCTCGATCTGCTGCTGTATCGCACGTTTCAGCGGACGTGCACCGTAGACCGGATCATACCCGTTCTCCGCCAGCAGTTTGATCGCATCATCAGAGATGTGCAGCTGATAACCCCGTTCATCCAGACGTTTGTACAGCCGCTGCAGCTGAATCTGCGCAATGGACGCAATATGTTTCTCAGCCAGCGGATGGAACACCACCACCTCATCAATACGGTTGACGAACTCAGGACGGAAATGCTGTCCGACCACACCCATCACGATATCTTTCATTTCCGGGTAACTGAGATTGCCGAACCGCTCCTGGATTAAATCTGATCCCAGGTTAGAGGTCATAATCACCACGCTGTTACGGAAATCGACCGTGCGGCCCTGCCCATCCGTCAGACGCCCATCATCCAGCACCTGCAGCAGAATGTTAAAGACATCAGGATGCGCTTTCTCTACTTCATCCAGCAGGATGACCGAATAAGGCCGACGGCGCACAGCTTCGGTCAGATAACCGCCCTCTTCATAGCCGACATAACCCGGAGGTGCACCCACCAGCCGTGATACTGAGTGTTTTTCCATAAATTCAGACATGTCGATACGAACCATCGCATCGTCACTGTCGAACAGGAAGTTAGCCAGCGCTTTACACAACTCCGTCTTACCGACCCCGGTTGGCCCCAGGAACAGGAAGGAACCGATAGGCCGGTTTGGATCAGAAAGGCCTGCGCGACTACGGCGAATAGCATTTGATACCGCCTCAACCGCTTCATCCTGTCCGATGACCCGGCCATGTAAGTCCTGCTCCATGCGCAGTAACTTATCGCGCTCACCTTCCATCATTCGTGCGACCGGAATACCGGTCCAGCGTGCCAGCACATCGGCAATCTCCACATCGGTTACCCGGTTACGCAGTAACTTCATGGTCTTGCCTTCCGCCTGAGTCGCTGCGGCTAGCTGTTTTTCCAGTGCCGGAATTTTACCGTACTGCAGCTCTGACATCTGAGCGAGGTCACCCTGGCGACGTGCCTGCTCTAAATTCAGACGCGCCTGCTCAAGTTCCGCTTTGATGTTCTGCGTGCCGGAAAGCGAGGCTTTCTCTGTCTTCCACTCATCTTCCAGCTCGGCGTATTCGCGCTCTTTCTGGTTGAGCTCGGTTTCCAGCATTTCAAGACGCTTGATGCTGGCATCGTCCGCCTCTTTCTTCAGCGCCTGCTGCTCCAGCTTCAGCTGAATGATACGGCGCTCCAGGCGATCCAGTGATTCCGGCTTCGAGTCCATCTGCATACGAATGCTGGAAGCTGCCTCATCGATCAGGTCAATCGCTTTATCCGGCAGCTGCCGGTCAGCAATATAACGATGAGACAGGGTCGCCGCCGCAACAATCGCCGGGTCAGTGATCTGCACATGGTGATGCAGTTCATAACGCTCTTTCAGACCACGCAGAATGGCGATGGTATCTTCCACACTCGGCTCAGCCACAAAGACTTTCTGGAAACGACGCTCCAGCGCGGCATCTTTTTCAATGTACTGGCGATACTCATCAAGCGTAGTGGCACCCACACAGTGCAGTTCACCACGCGCCAGCGCAGGTTTAAGCATATTGCCGGCGTCCATCGCACCGTCCGCTTTACCGGCTCCCACCATGGTGTGCAGCTCGTCGATAAACAGAATGACGTTGCCTTCCTGTTTCGACAGGTCACTCAGTACGCCTTTCAGGCGCTCTTCGAATTCACCGCGATATTTCGCCCCGGCCACCAGCGCACCCATATCCAGTGCCAGTACCCGACGTCCTTTCAGACCCTCAGGCACTTCACCATTGATGATGCGCTGCGCCAGCCCTTCGACAATCGCGGTTTTACCCACGCCAGGTTCACCAATCAGTACCGGGTTGTTTTTGGTACGGCGCTGCAGAACCTGGATGGTGCGGCGAATCTCTTCGTCACGACCGATGACCGGATCGAGTTTGCCCTTCTCTGCCCGCTCGGTCAGGTCGATAGTGTATTTTTTTAAAGCCTGGCGCTGATCTTCAGCCCCCTGATCGTTCACGTTGTCTCCTCCCCGCATCTGTTCAATCGCACTGGTGATTTTTTCACGCGTTGCGCCCGCTGCTTTGAGCAGATCGGCCAGTGAGCCCCGCGATTCCAGGGCGGCCAGAACAAATAATTCGGATGAAATAAAGTTATCGTTGCGCTTCTGTGCCAGCTTGTCGCACAGGTTTAATACCCGGACGAGGTCAGATGAGGGTTGTACATCGCCTTCGCTGCCTTCAACTTGTGGCAGGCGATCAATAGCCTGCTCAACCTGAGCGCGAAATGGCGTAACGTCGACACCGGCCGAAGTCAGTAAAGGTGAAACCGATCCGCCTTCCTGTTTGAGCAATGCGCTCATCAGATGCAGAGGTTCGATGAATTGATTGTCGTGTCCCAGAGCGAGGGACTGCGCGTCGGCGAGAGCCAGCTGAAATTTATTAGTAAGACGATCCAGACGCATAATTCCTCCCATTACAGGTCAAAATGCTACTGGAGATTAAATGAGGTCATCCCTCAAAATTTCAAGGTTAATGACCTGAGATTTGAGTAAAAAATACGCTAACTGGACCGTCTTATGGCGTAAGGTTATAACAGCCAGATCAAAGTTGCCATACGCCCGGTGATCCCATCGCGGCGGAAAGAGAAGAAATCGTCGCGCTGCGTAAAGGTACAAAGGCTGCTGGCGCTGACTGAATTCACGCCCGCTGCCTGTAGTCGCATCTGCGCCAGCAGGCCGATGTCGGCGTAAAAGCGGTCACCTGATGGACGGAAAGCCTGCACAGCCCTGTGATCCTGAGCCATAAAGGCCTGACGGACTTCTTCGCCGACTTGAAACGCATCAGGTCCGATTGCCGGTCCAAGCCAGGCATGAATCTGATCAGGCGGCGAACGAAACTGCGCCAGCGTATTTTCCAGTATACCCGCACAAAGTCCGCGCCAGCCTGCATGTGCCGCCGCCACTTCCGTGCCATCCTGCGAACAGAACAGGACCGGAAGACAGTCAGCGGTCATGATGGCGCAGACAACACCGGGCTGATCGGTAATACAGGCATCAGCACGTAATGGCGTACTTCCCCCTGCAGTCAGACGCACAGCCTCAGTGCCATGAACCTGATCCAGCCACTGCGGCATGGCAGGTAAACCCGCCTCTTCCAACAGCAACTGCCGGTTACGCGCCACCGCATCCGGATTATCCCCCACGTGCCCGCCGATATTCAGTGCATCCCAGGGCGATGTGCTGATGCCGCCCTGTCGCTGCGTCGAGCAGGCCCGAACGCGTGACGGAGCGGGCCATTGAGGAGTAATCAGATTCATCACCAATTCAACTGGTCTTTAAATTCTTCAGTGTCTGCTTTTAACGCCGCGATGAGATCAACCATGTCCTGCGGAAGCGCAGCATGGAATTCCATTTCAATACCGCTAATGGGGTGATAGAGGCGCAACATCGTGGCGTGCAGTGCCTGACGATCGAAACCGCGCAGCGTAGTAATAAATGCTTCAGACGCGCCTTTTGGCGGACGCGGACGGCCACCGTAAAGCGGATCGCCCACCAGCGGATGGCTGATGTGAGACATATGCACACGGATCTGGTGAGTACGACCGGTTTCCAGACGCAGGCGCAGACGGGTATGGGCCCGGAAGTGCTCCATGATGCGGTAATGCGTGACCGCCGGTTTACCCATTGGGTGTACCGCCATGTGGGTGCGTTTGGTTGAGTGACGGCTGATAGGCTGCTCAACGGTGCCGCCCGCAGTCATATTGCCAATCGCAACCGCTTCATATTCGCGGGTGATTTCGCGACGCTGCAGCGAGTCCACCAGATGCGTCTGAGCCGGAACGGTTTTCGCGACCACCATTAAACCGGTGGTGTCTTTATCCAGGCGGTGTACGATGCCCGCGCGCGGCACATCCATAATCGCCGGATAGTGATGAAGTAAGGCGTTTAACACCGTGCCATCCGGATTACCGGCGCCAGGGTGAACCACGAAGTCGCGTGGTTTGTTGATGACAATAATGTCTTCATCTTCATAAACGATGTCGAGTGGCAGATTCTGCGGTTCCCAGCGCTGCGCCTCCTCGATCTCAGCGTCAATCGCGACCAGCTCGCCGCCCAGCACTTTTTCTTTGGGTGTATCGACCATGACGCCGTTTACAGTAACGCGACGATCGAGGATCCACTCTTTTATGCGAGAACGTGAATAATCAGGGAACAATTCCGCCAAAGTCTGATCTAAGCGTTGTCCGAGTTGTGATTCGGATACCGTTGCGGTGAGTTGAACTTGTTGTGCCATATACAGCTTCTTCGTTAACGTTGGGTTTTCACGGCGATGCCGTTTAATATAATGTGCTATCGTACCTGGTCATTACCGGGAGCTATACGGACAGCTTCCGCCATAACATTTGAGGATAATCACTTCGTCATGACGCGTATGAAACATCTGGTGGCTGCTGCCACACTGAGCCTGGCACTTGTTGGTTGTTCCGGCTCAAATGACGCGGTACCGGACAGCCCGCCTTCTGAAATCTATGCTACAGCGCAGCAAAAGCTGCAGGACGGTAACTTTAAAGCTGCGATTAAGCAACTGGAAGCGCTGGATAATCGTTATCCGTTCGGTCCTTATTCGCAGCAGGTGCAGCTGGATTTAATCTACGCGTACTATAAAAATGCCGATCTGCCCCTGGCGCAGGCTGCCATTGCTCGCTTTATGCGTCTGAACCCCACGCATCCGAACATTGACTATGTCATCTATATGAAAGGTCTGACGGACATGGCGCTGGATGACTCCGCGCTGCAGGGCTTCTTTGGTATTGATCGTTCTGACCGCGATCCGACGCACGCTCGTGATGCTTTCCGCGACTTCTCTCAGCTGCTGCGGAGTTACCCGAACAGCCAGTATGCGGCTGATGCTCAGAAACGCCTGGTCTATCTGAAAGACCGTCTGGCTAAATATGAGCTGTCAGTGGCGCAATTCTATACTAAGCGTGAGGCTTATGTCGCGGTTGTTAACCGTGTCGAAGGTATGATGCGCGATTATCCGGATACGCAGGCAACACACGATGCCCTGCCGCTGATGGAGAATGCTTACCGCAATCTGCAGCTGAACGCTGAAGCCGATAAAGTGGCGAAAATCATTGCTGCTAACAAAAGCTGATAGTCAGACAGATTCTAAGCCATAAAAAAAGCAGCCTCTCAGGGCTGCTTTTTTTTGCTTACAGAACAGTCAGATTTGGATCTGTTCTCAGCGAGCTAACTCATCAAGCATGCCGTGTTAATCGTTTCGCTTCAAGCCATTTCGGCCAGTTTCTCTGCCTTTCTCACAGAATGTTGTGACTGACAAAAAGTGACATTTTTTCGTGATCGAAATCCCACATTGAACGCTTTTTCGCGCTATGCTGAGAAGACCAAGACGGAAATGACAGAGAGGTAAGAACGATGATTCTGAACATTACCAGTAAACAAATGGACATCACTCCGGCAATCCGAAGCCATGTTGAAGACCGTCTCGCCAAGCTCGAAAAATGGCAAACCGACCTGATTAATCCACATATTGTCCTTTCCAAAGAGCCCAAAGAATTCGTGGCTGACGCCACTATTAACACACCTAACGGGACTCTGGTGGCCAGCGCCAAGCACGATGATATGTATACCGCTATCAACGATTTGATTGCCAAGCTCGAGCGTCAGCTGAATAAAGTTCAGCACAAGTCTGAAGCACGCCGCGCCAGTGCCAGCGTGAAAGACATCATTCCCGCCGACGAAGAGTCCTGATTTTCTTAACGCTGTTTCTTAACGCGCCTGCGGGCGCGTTTTTTATTGACAGCTTTTAAGTAGTACGGTTACTCTCAGGTCACTCTCTTTTCGGACATTACCATGAAACTTGATCTGTTTTTCTTCGCTTTCTTTTTTACCTTCCCCTGAACGGGAGGCCATTCGTCGTGTGAAAATGAAAGCGAAGACGAACACAGAAGCCTCCCAACCGGGAGGCTTTTTTTTTGGATAGCATACAGGTGAGCCCTATGAATCCCGATAATCCATTGCTGGCGCTACGCGACAAAATCAGCGCCGTGGATAAAAAACTTCTG
The DNA here is from genome assembly GCF_019969975.1 of Pantoea sp. OVA07A. NCBI lineage: Bacteria > Pseudomonadati > Pseudomonadota > Gammaproteobacteria > Enterobacterales > Erwiniaceae > Pantoea > Pantoea sp. OVA07A. The sequence continues at coordinate 6,632 of NZ_JAHXYM010000004.1, forward strand.
ACGCTGCTGGCCGAGCGTCGTTTGCTGGCAGTGGAAGTTGCACAAGCGAAACTGGCGACGCATCGCCCGATTCGGGATGTGGAGCGCGAACGCGCGCTACTGGAGAATCTCATCGTACTGGGTAAGGCACACAACCTGGATGCGCACTACATCACCCGTCTGTTCCAGCTGGTAATTGAAGATTCCGTGCTGACTCAGCAAGCGCTGCTGCAAAAAAACCTCAACCATCCCCATGCGCATGCCGCCCGTATCGCCTTCCTGGGCCCGAAAGGCTCTTATTCGCATCTTGCAGCACGCAACTACGCGTCGCGCCATTTTGATAGCATGGTGGAGTGTGGCTGCCTGAAGTTTCACGACATCATCAAACAGGTCGAAAATGGCGTAGCTGATTACGCCGTGATGCCGATTGAGAATACCAGTTCAGGCTCGATCAACGATGTCTACGATCTGCTGCAACAGACAAGCCTCTCAATCGTGGGCGAGCTGACATTGCCTATCGACCACTGCGTGCTGGTGAATGGCCCCACCGATCTTCAGCAGATTGAGACGGTTTACAGCCATCCTCAACCGTTCCAGCAGTGCAGCCAGTTTATTAATCGTTTCCCGCACTGGAAAATCGAATACACCGAGAGTACCGCGGCAGCGATGGAGAAAGTGGCTGCGCTCAACTCACCTAAGGTGGCGGCGCTGGGCAGTGAGGCCGGCGGCGAACTGTATCAGCTGCAGGTGCTGGAACGTAATCTGGCGAATCAGCAGCAGAATCACACCCGCTTTATCGTGCTGGCCCGCAAAGCAATCGAGGTTTCTGACCAGGTGCCAGCGAAAACCACGCTGATTATGGCAACCGGCCAGCAGGCGGGTGCGCTGGTCGACGCGCTGCTGGTGCTGCGTCAGCACAACCTGATTATGAGCAAGCTGGAGTCCCGCCCGATTAATGGTAATCCGTGGGAAGAGATGTTTTACATAGATGTGCAGGGCAACCTGCAATCAGAGCGGATGCAGCAGGCGCTGCAGGAATTACAGACCATGACCCGCTCTCTGAAGGTACTGGGCTGCTACCCCAGCGAAAATGTGGTGCCCGCTGAACCAGGCGAATAAAAAGAAGAAAAAAGGCATCCAACTGGATGCCTTTTTCATTGATGGATGGCTGTCATTTATGGGCGGCTGTCATTGGCCGATCGCAACAGGCTTCGGCTTTCGACCAGAAAGCGTTTTGCGTGATCGCCAAACCACTGTTCAACCCGGTTAAAGCTGGCGATAAACGCCTGCTTGTCGCCCTGCTCCAGCAGCGCAATCGCTTCACCAAACCGCTGGTAATAGCGTTTTATCAGCGCCAGATTACTCTCTGAAGACATGATGATATCCGCATAGAGTTGCGGATCCTGAGCGAACAACCGCCCCACCATCGCCAGTTCAAGCCGGTAGATTGGCGACGAGAGCGCCAGCAGCTGATCCAGATTGACGTTCTCTTCGGCTAAATGCAGACCATAAGCGAAGGTAGCAAAGTGACGCAGCGCCTGAATGAATGCCATGTTCTGGTCATGCTCAACAGCGCTGATACGATGCAGACGCGCACCCCAGACCTGAATCTGCTCCAGGAACCACTGATACGCTTCCGGTTGTCTTCCATCACACCAGACCACCACCTGTTTTGCCAGGCTGCCGCTGTCCGGGCCAAACATCGGATGCAGACCCAGCACAGGCCCGTTATGGGCAGCCAGCATTGCCTGCAGAGGCCGGTTTTTGACCGACGCCAGATCGACCAGAATACAATCTTCCGGCAGTGGTGGCAGTTGGGCAATCACCTGCTCGGTCAGGTGAATCGGCACGCTAATGATCACCATTCCGGCATCGCTGAGCAGAGTCTCAGCCTGAGGCCAGTCCTCTTTATCCAGCGTTTTAACCGTATAGCCTGATAGCCCGAGCATTTTTTCAAACAGCCGGCCCATCTGGCCCTTACCACCGACAATCACCACCGGGCGCAGTTCAGGACAGAGGGTTTTAAAGCCTTTGTCATTCTCGCTGGTATAGGATTCCCGCATCACGCGACGCAGCACATCCTCAATCAGATCCGGTGGTACACCGAGCGCTTCGGCCTCTTTGCGACGCGAAGCCAGCATCGACGCTTCACGCTCAGGCACATAGATAGGCAGGCCGTAACGGCTCTTCACTTCACCTACTTCGGCCACCAGTTCCAGTCGCTTAGCCAGCAGATCCAGCAGCGCTTTATCAACACTGTCAATTTGATCGCGTAACGCGGTCAGTTCAGCCACCATTGCTCTTACACCTCTTGTGACAGACGCGCCGACAGCACTCCCTGCAGATCCTGATGCATTTCACGCAGCAACGTTTCGGTCACTTCCCAGTTGATGCATGCATCGGTTACGGAAACGCCATACTTCATTTCGCTGCGTGGCTGCTCAGAAGACTGGTTACCTTCATTGATATGGCTTTCCAGCATCAAGCCAATGATTGAACGGTTCCCGTCTTTGATCTGCGCAATAGCGGATTCCGCTACGCCAGGCTGACGGCTGTAGTCTTTGTTCGAATTACCATGGCTGCAATCTATCATTAAGGCCGGACGCAGTCCCGCCTTGAGCATCTCTTTTTCACACTGCGCGACATCTTCAGGACCGTAGTTCGGCGCTTTGCCGCCACGCAGGATCACGTGACCATCCGGATTGCCCTGAGTCTGCAGCAGGCAGACCTGACCGGCCTGATTAATCCCGACAAAACGGTGTGGCATTGCGGCAGCACGCATGGCGTTGATTGCCGTTCCCAGGCTGCCATCGGTGCCATTTTTAAAGCCTACCGGCATCGACAGGCCCGATGCCATTTCACGGTGCGTCTGAGATTCAGTGGTACGTGCGCCAATGGCAGACCAACTGAACAGGTCGCCCAGATATTGCGGACTATTGGGATCCAGCGCTTCAGTGGCCAGAGGCAAACCCATTTCAACCAGGTTCACCAGCAGCTGGCGCGCAATGTGCAGACCCGCTTCCATATCAAACGAGTTATCCATGAAAGGATCGTTGATCAGCCCTTTCCAGCCGACGGTGGTACGAGGTTTTTCAAAATAGACGCGCATCACGATAAAGAGCTGATCTTTCAGCTGTTCAGAAAGGGTTTGCAGACGACGAGCATAGTCCAGTGCCACTTCGGTATCGTGAATTGAGCAGGGTCCGCACACTACCAGCAGACGCGGATCGCGGCCGGCAATAATGTCAGAGATAGTCTGGCGCGACGCCGCGACCTGATCCTGCTGTTCAGTGGTCAGTGGAAACTTCGCTTTCAGCTCTTCAGGCGTGATTAATACCTGTTCACCGGCGATATGCACATTGTTCAGCGCGTCTTTTTGCATGATGGCGATCCTTTGGCTCGTATTGGCAGTCATGGACTCCTCACTGAGGAATGCAAATACTGTATCACAGGCAATACATAGCGCAATATTATATGTACAGTTTTATTACCACGGATCAAGAAGGGTGCGAAATATACTTAAAATAAACAATAAAATCATGCATATAATAAAAACCTCAACCACAAAAAACCAAAGACAATTGTACAAATAAGTTTACAGTTAAGGTTATTGCCTTTCTTCTACCCACAGGCAGAATAAAAGAATCATTCTGTTCGCGCTGAGAGAGTTATGTACCCATCACCACAAAATATTTATCTGCGACCTTTTGAGCTCAGCGACGTATCTGCGTTTACCACTGCGGTTAATGCCTCGCTGGATAGCCTTATCCCATGGATGGTCTGGGCGCATCACGATTATCAGCCTCATGAAGCAGAAAGCTGGATCCGCTTTACCCACTGGCAACGGATGAAAGAGGAAGCGGAAGAGTTTGCCATCGTTGATCAGCATGACCAGCTGCTGGGGGGCGCAGGAATACGCTTTGCCCGTCATCCGGGTGACACCAGCGCAATTGGCTATTGGGTTCGCAGTGATGCCCAGCGTCAGGGCATCGCCAGCCGCGCGGTGGCCGCGTTGCTGCCGCTGGGGTTTTCACGCCCAGAGACCCGGGTGATTGAGATTCTGGCAGCAGAGGATAACCTGGCCAGTCGGGGCGTGGCTGAGAAGTGCGGTGGTCAGTTCATTGGCTGTCGCTATGGCCTGATTGTATTAGAGGAAGGGCCGGTTAATACCGCGATTTATCATTTTCAGCGGCCGGACGACGGTTAACTGTAGGCAGCAAGGTTGACAGTGACATAAAAAAAAGGGGCTGGCATCACGCCAACCCCTTGTTTGCTATTAACTTTTAGATGTCGCGTTAGCGATACCTTAGTTAAGACGCTCTTTAATACGAGCAGACTTACCAGTACGCTCACGCAGGTAGTACAGTTTGGCTTTACGCACAGCGCCACGACGTTTAACAGCGATGCTGTCAATTACAGGTGAATGAGTCTGGAATACACGCTCAACGCCTTCGCCGTTAGAAATTTTGCGAACAGTGAATGCAGAGTGCAGACCGCGGTTACGGATAGCGATAACCACGCCCTCGAATGCCTGCAGACGTTTTTTAGAACCTTCAACGACCCATACTTTCACTTCCACGGAATCACCCGGGCGGAAGGAAGGTACGTCCTGTTTCATCTGCTCTTGTTCAATTTGCTTGATAATGTTGCTCATAATTAAATCTCATATCCTGGGTAAACTGATAGTCGGGGAAGAGCTTACTCTTCCACATCATCGTTTTGTTGCTGCTGAGATTCCCGCTGGAACTCATTCAGCAACCTTGCTTGCTCTTCAGTCAGAGCCAGGTTTTCCAGAAGTTCAGGTCTTCTCAGCCAGGTACGGCCTAGCGACTGCTTCAGACGCCAGCGGCGAATATCAGCATGGTTTCCTGACAGTAATACTGCCGGGACCTCCACGCCGTCTAACACTTCAGGTCGGGTATAGTGCGGACAATCCAGCAAACCTTCCGAGAACGAATCCTCATCGGCTGACGCCTGCTTGCCGAGCACGCCAGGAATAAACCGGGCGACTGCGTCAATCATCGTCATCGCTGGCAGTTCCCCGCCGCTGAGAACGTAATCACCGATTGACCATTCTTCATCAATTTCGGTCTGGATTACGCGCTCATCAATCCCTTCATAACGGCCACAGACCAGAATTAACTTGTCCCGTGCCGCCAGTTCGCAAACGCCCTGTTGGTCCAGTTTGCGACCCTGAGGTGAAAGATATATCACCCTGGCCCCATCACCTGCCGCTGCTTTCGCTGCGGAGATGGCATCCCGTAAGGGTTGTACCATCATCAGCATTCCCGGTCCGCCGCCGTAAGGACGATCATCCACGGTACGGTGCCGGTCGTGCGTGAAGTCACGAGGACTCCAGCTCTGAATGCTGAGCAGACCGTTTTTTACAGCCCGGCCAGTTACCCCGTAATCGGTAATAGCGCGAAACATTTCTGGAAACAGGCTAATAACACCAATCCACATTGTATTCGCCGTTACGTTACCGTTCGATTCGGAGATCAAAAACCAGGATCCCAATCTACCTCAATGATGCCAGTAGAGAGATCGACTTTCCTGATAACCTGTTCATCAAGAAACGGAATTAACCGCTCCTGAGCACCGAATGCATCCTTCAGGTTTGCCTTAACGACGAGAACGTCGTTCGAGCCGGTTTCCATCATATCGATGACTTTACCCATCTCGTAGCCTTCAAGGTTAACTACCTGGCAGCCCATAAGGTCTTTCCAGTAGTAGTCGCCCTCTTCCAGCGATGGCAACTGCGTCGAGTCAACCTGAATTTCGCAATTGGTTAACTGAGCCGCCGCATCCCGATCTTCAATGCCTTTGACTTTGATGATCAGGTCCTGATTGTGGTGCTTCCAACCGTCCAGTTCGACCTGCTGCCATTTACCGGCGCGCTGGATGAACCAGGGTTGGTAGTTGAAGATGCTTTCAGCGTCTTCAGTGGAGGAAAACACTTTGAGCCAGCCGCGAATACCGTAGGCGGCTCCCATCTTACCCAATACAATCGGGTTAACAGGAGGCTGTGCGGCAATTTGTCTGCTCATGCTCACCACCGTGACAGATTAAGCTGCTTTCTTAGCTTCTTTGACCAGCGCGTTAACGCGATCAGAAAGCGTTGCGCCCTGGCCAACCCAGTGCTCGATACGATCCAGATCAAGACGCAGACCTTCAGCCTGACCAGATGCGATCGGGTTGAAGAAACCAACGCGCTCGATAAAACGACCGTTGCGTGCATTGCGGCTGTCAGTGACGACGACCTGATAGAACGGACGCTTTTTAGCGCCGTGACGTGCCAAACGAATTGTTACCATAACATCCTCTTCAGTTAATAAAACACCCGGCCCCCATCGAGGAACGGGGTCCGGGTGCTGTATAAAAAGCCCGAAAATTTTACTCATTTTGGCGAAAAAAGCAACCTAAACCGTGCCATTTCGGGCTTTTTTGTGGAACGCTTTAGCGGCCAGGAAAACCTGGCGGCATCATACCCTTCATGCCGCGCATCATTTTCGCCATACCGCCCTTCTTCATTTTCTTCATCATACGCTGCATATCGTCAAACTGCTTCAATAAGCGGTTAACGTCCTGCACCTGCATACCGGAGCCGGTCGCAATGCGGCGCTTGCGTGAGCCTTTGATGATCTCTGGTTTCTCACGCTCTTTGCGTGTCATCGAGTTGATGATCGCTTCCATGCGCACCAGCACTTTGTCATCCATCTGTGACTTCACATTGTCAGGCAACTGTCCCATACCGGGCAGTTTGCCCATCAGGCTGGCCATGCCGCCCATGTTGCGCATCTGCTTCAGCTGCTCAAGGAAGTCGTTGAGATCAAAACCGTCGCCGGTTTTCAGCTTCTTAGCCAGTTTCTCAGCCTGATCGCGGTCAACCTTGCTTTCGATATCTTCGATCAGTGACAGCACGTCACCCATGCCGAGGATACGCGAAGCAATACGCTCCGGATAGAACGGCTCAAGTGCATCGGTTTTTTCACCGACACCCATAAATTTAATCGGCTTACCGGTGATATGACGAATCGACAGCGCCGCACCGCCTCGTGCATCACCATCGACTTTGGTCAGGATAACACCGGTCAGCGGTAGCGCTTCATTAAAAGCTTTAGCCGTGTTTGCCGCATCCTGACCGGTCATGGCATCGACCACAAACAGCGTTTCTACCGGATTGATCGCGGCATGAACCTGTTTGATTTCGTCCATCATCGCTTCGTCAACGTGCAGACGACCGGCGGTATCCACCAGCAGTACATCGTAGAACTTCAGGCGAGCTTCACGCAGCGCATTGTTAACGATATCGACCGGCTTCTGGCTGAGATCGGATGGGCAGAAATCCACGCCCACCTGCTGTGCCAGCGTTTCCAGCTGTTTGATTGCCGCCGGACGATAGACGTCGGCAGAAACCACTAAGACTTTCTTTTTGTGCTTCTCACGCAGGAACTTACCCAGCTTAGCGACGCTGGTCGTTTTACCGGCACCCTGCAGACCCGCCATTAGCACCACGGCTGGCGGCTGAGCAGCCAGGTCGAGTGCATTGTTCTCTGCACCCATCGCCGTAACCAGCTCGTTACGAACGATTTTGATAAACTCCTGACCTGGAGTCAGACTTTTATTCACATCATGGCCGACCGCGCTCTCTTTCACACGGTTGATGAAGTCACGCACTACCGGCAGCGCAACGTCAGCCTCAAGCAGTGCCATGCGCACTTCACGCAGGGTCTCTTTGATGTTCTCTTCAGTCAGCCTTCCGCGGCCGCTGATGTTTCGCAGGGTTTGCGACAAACGATCGGTTAAATTATCAAACATGGTCTCTCACTAAAAAAAAGATCGCGAGGCGCCTGATCGGCAGAATGCGGCGGATTATAACACGAAGCCTCAGCGATCTCTGCAATTGCCCCTCAGATCGTTTGGAGCCTGCTTCGGCTGGCGCTATACTGCCTTTTTCCTTATCTGACTGAACCTGAAAGGATCTATGTTCGTTTTCGCGATAGTGGCGCTATTCGCCTACTCCTTAAGTCTTGCCCTGATCATTCCCAGCCTGTTGAAACGTAACGGCGGCTGGCGGCGAATGGCGATGCTCTCTGCCTGTGTGGCGCTGGTGACACACGCGGTGGCCTTGCAGCAACGCATATTTGCTGTTGATAGCGGACAGAATTTAAGCCTGCTCAACATAGGCTCGCTGGTCAGCCTGTTGATTTGCGCCATCATGACCATTGTGGCGTCACGTAACCGTGGCTGGCTACTACTGCCGATTGTCTACAGCTTCGCGCTAATCAATCTGGCCTTCGCCACCTTTGTGCCCAATGCGTTTATCACCCATCTGGAAACCACGCCAGGCATGATGATCCATATCGGCCTGTCGCTGTTCGCCTACGCGACGCTGATTATTGCCGCACTCTATGCACTGCAGCTGGCGTGGATCGATTACCAGTTAAAAAACAAGCGTCTGGCGTTCACACAGGATATGCCGCCGCTGCTGACCATTGAACGTAAGATGTTTCACATCACCCAGGTGGGCGTCGTGCTGTTGACGCTGGTGCTCTGCACCGGTCTGTTTTATATGCAGGATCTCTTCAGCGCAGAAAACGTCGATAAAGCCGTGCTCTCCATCATCGCGTGGTTTGTTTATATCGTTTTGCTCTGGGGGCACTATCATGAAGGCTGGCGTGGTCGCCGCGTCGTCTGGTTTAACTGCAGCGGTGCGGTGCTGTTAACCATGGCTTACTTCGGCAGTCGCATCCTGCAGCATCTGCTTGTCCCCACCTCTCGTTAAAAAGGAAGTTCTGCGTTGGAGAATGTTTCAACCACCACGCTGATTATTATTCTCTGCGTCATGGTACTTGTTTCCGCCTGGTTTGCCGGGTCGGAAACCGGAATGATGACGCTTAACCGCTATAAGCTGCGCCATCAGGCCAAAAACGGCAGCCGCCCCGCTCGCCGGGTGGAGAAGTTACTGCGTCGCCCCGACCGGTTGCTGAGCCTGGTATTAATCGGCAATAACCTGGTAAATATTCTGGCATCCGCACTTGCCACCATTGTTGGCATGCGTATTCACGGTGATGAAGGGGTTGCCATCGCAACCGGTATCCTGACCTTTGTGGTGCTGGTATTTGCTGAAGTGCTGCCGAAAACGGTGGCGGCGCTCTATCCCGAACGCGTCGCCTTTCCCAGCAGCCTGCTGCTGGTGCCGCTGCAATACATCATGCTGCCGCTGGTCTGGCTACTGAACACCATTACCCGTCTGCTGATGAGGATGGCGGGTATCCGCGCTGACAGTGCCATTAACTCCGCGCTGAGCAAAGAGGAGTTGCGTACCATCGTCTATGAGTCACGTAGCCTGATGTCACGCCGTAATCAGGACATGCTGCTCTCCGTGCTCGACCTGGAGAAAGTCAGCGTTGATGACATCATGGTTCCGCGTAACGAGATCGTCGGCATTAATATCAACGATGACTGGAAGTCGGTGGTGCGCCAGTTGAGCCACTCGCCACACGGTCGCATTGTGCTATTCCGGGACTCACTGGATGACTGCGTCGGCATGCTGCGGGTGCGCGAAGCCTGGCGCATGATGACGGAGAAAAAAGAGTTCACCAAAGAGACGCTGCTGCGCGCCGCCGATGAGATCTACTACATCCCGGAAGGGACACCGCTGAACACCCAACTGGTGAAGTTCCAGCGCAACAAAGAGAAAGCGGGCGTGGTGGTGGATGAGTATGGCGACATCAAAGGGCTGGTGACGATAGAGGACATTCTGGAGGAGATCGTGGGTGACTTCACCACCTCCATGTCACCGTCACTGGCAGAAGAAGTGATGCCGCAGAATGATGGGTCCGTGCTGATTGAAGGCAGCGCCAGTGTGCGTGAAATTAACAAGGCGTTTAACTGGCAGCTGCCAGAGCAGGAAGCGCGCACCATCAACGGCATGCTGCTGGAAGCGCTGGAAGAGATCCCTGCCATCGCCACCCGTGTTCAGATCGGCCACTACAACGTCGATATTCTGGACGTGCAGGACAACATGATTAAACAAGTGCGCATCACGCCGAAGACGCCACTGAAAAAATCGGTAGGGTCCTGAAGCGATAAAAAAACGCCGCAATCGACATGATGCGGCGTTTTTTTTAGCAGCAAAGCCCTGACTAGATGTGCAGTTCTTTCAGCTTTTCAGCAGGCAGTTTCAGATCTTCGTTGCGGTTAACGCCGATCTCATGCGCCAGCACATTGCGGGCGATCTGCTGCGCTTCATCCAGTGAGTGCAGCTTGTAGCTGCCGCACTGGTATTCATTCAGCTCAGGGATCTGGTTCTGATCTTTCACTTTCAGAACATCTTCCATCGCCCCTTTCCACGCTTTGGCAACGCGCTGCTCGTCTGGTGTACCAATCAGGCTCATGTAGAAGCCGGTGCGGCAACCCATTGGCGAGATATCGACGATTTCCACACCATCACCATTCAGGTGATCACGCATGAATCCGGCAAAGAGATGCTCCAGCGTATGAATGCCACGCTCAGTGAGGATATCAATGTTCGGGCGGCAAAAACGCAGGTCAAAAACGGTAATCGTATCGCCATGCGGAGTCTTCATGGTTTTCGCCACGCGAACTGCCGGTGCGCCCATGATGGTGTGATCAACGGTAAAACTGTCCAGTAGTGGCATACGTCACCTCCTGTTCTGAGAATTTTTTTTAAAACGATGAAACTTTTCTGTTCGCCCAACGTCTGAATATATGAAAGACGCGCATTTGTTATCATCATCCCTGACAACAGAGATGTTAATTTGGCCACATTGATGTGGCCTTTTTCTTTTCTACCCTTCCCGGCTCGCCAGATACGCTTCAAAATCCAGCTTATCATTCGCTTCCAGCTGCTGCTGTGCAGCTACAGACGCCTGCGCCTGACGCGTGAAATCTTCTTCTGTTAGCACTTCCAGCGGCTCTTCGCAGAGCAGATGGCGATACTGTTCAGCCAGCGCCACGCCGGTTCCGGTTACACCGTTGTCCTTCATTGCCTGAAGGATGCGCGCCGAGTAGGTTAGCTCAGGATCGTCGAACGATGCTACCAGTTGATCGCAAACCTGCTGATATTCCGTGCTGTCCTGATTATGACTGTCTAACACTTCAGCAACCCGACGCAGATCGGCAAACAGGGTTTTGCCCACTTCAACCAGCGAATGTTCCTCTTCTCCGCAGCCTACGGCAATTTTCTGGTCCGGTTTACGCCCTTCCAGCACAACCCGGTTCCAGTTTATACGGGTGCATTGCAACTCATCTGCACTCATTTCCGGCGCATCGGCCAGGGTACACCAGATCAGGAACAGGTCGAGGAAGCGAACCTGATTCTCATCTACGCCGATTGCAGAGAACGGATTGATATCCAGCGAACGCACTTCAATGTACTCAATACCACCACGCAGCAGCGCATCAGAAGGCGCTTCACCCGAGCGTGTCACACGCTTAGGCCGGATTGGCGCATAGAGCTCGTTTTCAATCTGCAGCACGTTGGTGTTGAGCTGCAGCCAGTTACCGTCGGCATCTTTAGTGCCCATCGCTGCATACTCTTCTGACGGTGTCTTGATCGCTTTCTTCAGCGCAGTGACATAGCCTTCCAGTGAGTTAAACGTGATGCCCAGAGAGCTCTGCGATTTATTGGTGTAGCCTAAATCGCTCAGACGCAGTGAGGTGGCGTACGGCAGCCACATCGTATCTTTGTCGTTGGTTTCAAACGGCAGCGCGCTCTCACGGCCCTGCAGGAAGCTGGAGCTGATAGCAGGCGATGCGCCAAACAGATAGGGGATGACCCAGCCGAAGCGATAATAGTTGCGGATCAGCCGCAGATAGCCCGCCGAGATGGTCTCTTTTCCGCTTTCCTTATCTTTCACGTCAGCCCACTCCTGCCAGAATGAGAGTGGCAGTGAGAAGTTATAGTGAATGCCGGAGATGGTCTGCATCAACGCGCCGTAGCGGTTTTTCAGCCCTTCGCGGTAGAGCGTCTTCATCTGACCAATATTGGATGTGCCATATTGCGCCAGCTCAATATTGTCCGCATCGTCAATCACGCACGGCATACTAAATGGCCACATGCGTTCATCACCCAGTTCACGGGCAACGTGACGATGAATATCGCGCAGGAATGCCAGCATATGATCAATGCTGTGATCCACTGGCGTAATAAATTCCAGCAACGTTTCGGCAAAGTCAGTGGTGATCCAGTCATGTTTCAGCGCCGACCCCAGAGATTCCGGGTGACCGCTTTTTGCCAGCTCGCCATTTGCCTCTACACGCAGCGTTTCACGCTCGATGCCACGGCCAATACCTTTAAGGGCATTGGGATGCGCTTCCAGCCAGGAGAGCGCTTTAGATACGTCCGGGATCACATTACCCCCCCGCTGTGATAATAATTTATTTTTGTTCAGCATAATGTTAACCGTAGCCTCGAATCTGTGCGAATCAATGCCACCATTGCATACCCTGTAATGTGGCAGTCGCGATAACGATATAACGCAGTGTTTTGCCGACAGCGAGAAACAGCATCGCGGGTAGCCAGGCGAAACGTAACCAGCCTGCCAGAACGCAGAGCAGATCACCTATCACTGGCAGCCAGCTGAATAACAGTGCTGCAGGTCCCAGTCGGTGCAACCACGTCATTGCTGTGTCATGCCATCGCCCCTGACGTTTTAACGGCAGCAAGCGACCAATAAGAATGTTGGTTAAGCCGCCCAAGGTGTTTCCCAGTGATGCGGCCAAAAGCAACCCGTAAACTGATGTCTTTTTTGCTATCAATAGTGCTATCAGCAGTGCTTCAGAACTTCCCGGCAGGAGCGTTGCACTTAAAAAGCTGCTGCCGAACATCGAGGCATAGGTAAGAACGTCACTCACAGTAAGCGGACATCCACCACAGCCATACCTGCCGCCTTCGCTGCCTGAATACCAAAGTCCGCATCCTCAAACACCACACAACGTGTCGGCGTCACACCCATCAGCTCAGCGCAGCGTAAGAAGGTTTCAGGCTCAGGTTTATGACGCTGTACGTCGTCAGCACCGACGACGGCCGAAAAGAGCTCACGTACGCCCAGCTGCGTCAGTAACGCCTCTGCCATGCTGTGTTCGCTTCCGGTACCGACCGCCATCGGACGACGCCCGTGATACGCTTTCACCACCTCCATTAAAGGCAGTGGCTTCACGTTTTCCAGCAGCATCGCTTTCACAGCAGCGGTTTTTTCTGCGGCAAGAAGATGAGGGTCGAGTGACGACTGATTGGATTCAATGATGAACTGCGACAGCCGCCAGGTTGGTGCGCCATTGAAGTCGATAATACGTGCTTCATCCAGCGTTAATCCATAACGCGTCAGTACCTGACGCCACGCTTTTCGATGTGTCGGCTCAGTATCAAGAATCGTGCCGTCCATATCGAAAATCAGGGCGTCATATTGATCGTACATTGTCACTCCGGACATTCATCAAATGAGACATTACTTTAGCCTAATGTGGACAGGTTGTCGCCAGGGGGGATGAACAGCAAATGCTTTGAAAGCATTAACAATTTTTGTTTTCAGATAAAGGTGATCGTGCACGGCCAGCGATAAACGTACGAAATTCCAGCGTTTTTTTAACATTCTTCTGGCAGACAAGCGGCGGCGGACGGGCATGGGCAGCAAAACAGAAGGCGTTGATGCGGGAAACAGGCGTTTCGGATCGCTTAAGTCAGGATGATGAATCAATGGAGCAGATTAAACAGGAAAAGAGTGCGTGTGAAGCCAGAGGGAAACTGCAGAGGTTTTTCAGGATACTCACTCAGCGTTTGCTGTACGGACGGTTACGGAAGTAACGCTATCGTGTTTAGTGAGGTCTTAGCGATCATCGCGCCATGATACTTTGAGGGATTTTGAGGCTAAAGAAGAAGATGGTGCATCCAGGAGGATTCGAACCTCCGACCGCTCGGTTCGTAGCCGAGTACTCTATCCAGCTGAGCTATGGATGCATTGGGGCCTATCTTTTGGGGTCTATCTTTTGAGGTACAACTTTTTATGGACTTACAGAAACCAACCTGAGGATGTTACAAAGAATGGTGCATCCAGGAGGATTCGAACCTCCGACCGCTCGGTTCGTAGCCGAGTACTCTATCCAGCTGAGCTATGGATGCATAAAACAAATTCTTGTACAACGCAGGGTGCTAACTACTCACCATGAAAGGAATTGCTAATTCGCTTTGTTTCGATGGTGCATCCAGGAGGATTCGAACCTCCGACCGCTCGGTTCGTAGCCGAGTACTCTATCCAGCTGAGCTATGGATGCATCGAAAATGGCGGTGAGGGAGGGATTCGAACCCTCGATACAGCTTTTGACCGTATACTCCCTTAGCAGGGGAGCGCCTTCAGCCTCTCGGCCACCTCACCTTACGCTTTCTTTCGAACTGTGCGTCTGAACGTTGTTTCTGCTCATCGGCACTGCGTGGCGCACATATTACTTTCCCGGACTTTTAAGTCAAACAATTTTTCCGAAACTTTGTTTGATTGAGCAAATCACACACAATTGGGACAAAATGGCGACAAAAAGAGTGAATTATCAACAATGAAAGATGATGGCGTTAACAAAACAGAGGAGGAACAGGTAGAAAGAAAAGGCAGGATTTTTACAGAAAGCGGTAGCGCCTCGCACAGGTGCGAGACGCTGAATCCGTTAAACGCTGGTTTGTTGCGTTTTTTCAGCCTGGATGCGTTGATAGATCTCTTCGCGATGCACAGACACTTCTTTCGGCGCGTTAACACCGATACGAACCTGGTTACCCTTAACACCCAGCACCGTTACAGTTACCTCATCACCGATCATGAGGGTTTCACCAACTCGACGAGTTAGAATAAGCATTCTTTGCTCCTTGAAAGATTAAAAGAGTCGGGCTTGTACAGGCTCCCGGCATTATCCATCATTTAACGCTGCACAATGTGTATGAGAAATACACCAATGCACATCGATGCGCCAATACATTCTGCTGATAGTTAGTTTAGCCGAAATACACTACATCAACCTGACTTTGTCATTTGCTGCTTTAGCATCGTATTAAAAAGCGCCGGAACAACCGTTCTGACGCTTTTTACGATGCCTTGTTTTAATTCACTTACAGACGGCTGCTGACCCAGTCCTCAACCCCTGCTAATGCGCCTTTCAGAGCACCCGCATCGTTACCACCAGCTTGTGCCATATCAGGACGGCCACCGCCCTTCCCGCCAACCTGCTGAGCCAGACCGGCAATCAACTCACCCGCTTTAACACGGTCAGTCAGATCTTTGGTCACACCCGCAATCAGCGACACCTTACCTTCAGTAACCGTTGCCAGCACAATAATCGCCGACCCCAGCTGATTCTTAAGATCATCAACCATGGTACGCAACATTTTCGGTTCAACATTGTTGAGCTCACTGACCAGCAGTTTCACTCCCTTAATGTCGATAGCATTGCTGCTCAGTGAAGCGCTCTCCTGCGCGGCTTGCTGATCGCGCAGTTGCTGCAACTCTTTCTCCAGAGCCCGTACATGATCGACCAGACCACGCACTTTCTCATTCAGGTTGCTGCTGTTCGCTTTTACCAGCTGCGCAAGATCCTGCAGCTGGCTGCTCTGCGCATTGACCTGCGCCAGCGCGCCTTCACCCGTAATCGCTTCGATACGACGAATACCGGCTGCGGTACCTGACTCCGCCTGAATACGGAACAGCCCGATGTCACCCGTGCGCGCAGCATGGGTACCACCACACAGCTCAACAGAGAAATCACCCATGGTCAGAACGCGCACGCGCTGATCATATTTCTCGCCAAACAGTGCCATTGCCCCTTTAGACTTCGCCGCATCCAGATCCATCACTTCGGTTTCAACCGGCAGGTTGCGACGAATTTGCGCATTGACGATATCTTCGACCTGACGAATCTCCTGAGGTTTCATCGCTTCGAAATGCGAGAAATCGAAACGCAGGTACTTGTCGTTAACCAGCGAGCCTTTCTGCGCCACATGCTCACCTAAAACCTGACGCAAGGCGGCATGCAGTAAGTGAGTAGCAGAGTGGTTAAGACGGATGCGCGCACGGCGTGCCGCATCAACCTGTGCCTCAAGGCGATCACCGATACGCAACTGCCCTGCGGTCAGCTTACCGACATGACCGATTGCCTGACCATATTTTTGTGTATCCTGGACGCTAAATTCAGCATTCTTCCCTTTCAGCAGACCGGTATCGCCTACCTGGCCACCCGATTCGCCATAGAATGGCGTTTCATCCAGCACGACCACAGCATCCTGACCCGCGGTCACTTCATCAACCGCCTCGCCTGCAACATAGAGCGCTTTCACCGTGGCAGCTAAATCGAGCTGGTCGTAGCCTTTGAAGGATGAGGCGGCATCAATACGAATAACGTTGCTGTAGTCAGCGCCGAAGCCACTCGCTTCACGTGCGCGCTGACGCTGCTGCTCCATCGCCCGCTCAAAGCCGGCTTCGTCGATCTTCAGATTGCGTTCACGGCAGACGTCAGCCGTTAAATCAGCCGGGAAACCAAAGGTATCGTAGAGACGGAAGACGATTTCGCCATCCAGCGTGTCGCCCTGCAGTTTTTCCAGCTCTTCGTCCAGCAGCGCCAGTCCGCGCTCCAGGGTTCTGGCAAACTGATCTTCTTCGCTTTTCAGCACCTGCTCAACCTGAGCCTGCTGGCGCTGTAACTCTTCGCCTGCGGCACCCATGACCTCAACAAGTGGCGCAACCAGCTTATAGAAGAAGGCCTCTTTAGCGCCCAGCATGTTGCCATGACGCACGGCACGACGAATGATACGACGCAGCACGTAGCCACGGTTCTCATTAGACGGGATGACGCCATCGGCAATCAGGAATGCACAGGAGCGAATGTGGTCGGCAATGACACGCAGCGATTTGTTACTGAGGTCAGTGGCACCGGTAACCTGCGCCACGGCCTGAATCAGTTTCTGGAACAGGTCGATTTCATAGTTGGAGTTGACGTGTTGCAGAACGGCAGAAATACGCTCAAGGCCCATTCCGGTATCAACCGACGGTTTTGGCAGCGGCAGCATGGTGCCATCAGCCTGACGGTTGAACTGCATAAAGACGATGTTCCAGATCTCAATGTAACGGTCACCATCTTCTTCCGGGCTGCCCGGCGGGCCACCCCAGATGTGATCGCCATGATCGTAGAAAATCTCGCTGCACGGACCACAAGGACCGGTATCGCCCATCTGCCAGAAGTTATCTGACGCATACGCGCTGCCCTTGTTGTCGCCAATGCGAATAATGCGTTCACGTGGCACACCGATTTCGTTCGCCCAGATATCAAAGGCTTCATCGTCGGTTTCATAGATCGTCACCCACAGACGCTCTTTTGGCAGGCTGAACCACTGCTCGCTCGTCAGCAGTTCCCAGGCAAAACCAATCGCCTCTCTCTTAAAATAGTCACCAAAGCTGAAGTTACCCAGCATTTCAAAGAAGGTGTGGTGACGTGCGGTGTAACCGACGTTTTCAAGATCGTTGTGTTTGCCGCCTGCGCGTACGCAGCGCTGTGACGTGGTCGCACGTGTGTAGTCACGTTTGTCCTGACCGAGGAACACATCTTTAAACTGGTTCATCCCGGCGTTAGTAAACAACAACGTTGGATCGTTATTCGGTACGAGGGAGCTGCTGGTTACAACCTCATGTCCCTTGCTATGAAAAAAGTCGAGAAACGCTTGACGGATCTCAGCAGTGCTCTTGCTCATATATATCCTGGAATCACGCTAACGAACGTTCCCTCTGATCGGCGCGACCACATTCTGGTGGTGCCTGATTAGCGGAACAAAAAGTGGGAATAAGATAAATTTTCTTCAGTGGGAAGTAAAATTACATCGGCTTTTAGTCATCAAAATTTCTGAAAATGGACTGGATATCTTCGCTCATAAAACCCTTTGACTGCAGATAGCGTAGTACTTTCGCTTTCTCTTTCCACTCTGTGGGCAGCGGGTGTCCGAATTTTCGTTCAGCCAGCTGAGCCGCGCACGCCGCCCAGTCTACCTTAGTCTCTTCCATTGCAAGATCAATGGCTTCACGGTCGATGCCTTTCTGGCCCAGTTCAAGGCGCACGCGCTGCGATCCAAAGCCCTTACGGCTCCGGCTCTGAATAAATCGTTCGGTGAAACGCTCGTCGTTTAACCAGCCGCTTTCCTGACACCAGTTAAGAACCTGTTCCAGCAACGCTTCGGTAACAATTTCGGGCTCTTTTTTCTGCGCCCACGCAGCACGCTGCGCTGATTGTTGCAGTTTACGCGCTAACTCTGCACGGCTGTGGTCGCGCTGACCCAGAATACGCATCGCACGGTCAAGCAGACGAGAGTAAGAGACGACATTAGGTTGGGGCTGAGAGGGTTCAGTCATACTGCGCACCTTGTACAAACAGAGGGAGATTATGGCGACAGAACAGGACAGAGGGAAGGCAAGAAAGGCAATAGAGGGGGATAAAACTACGGGAGAGGCTTTCGCCCCTCCCGCATCAGAGATTAGAAGTCTTCGTTCGCTTCAGCCGCGTCTTCTTTCTCAGCAGCCTTGTCGGCTGCTGCGAGTTTTTCATCCGCGCCGTTGAGCAACATCTCACGTAACTTCAGATCAATCTCGTTTGCCACAGCAGCATTCTCTTTCAGGAAGTTGCCGGCATTCGATTTACCCTGACCAATCTTGTCGCCATTGTAGCTATACCATGCACCCGCTTTTTCAATCAGCTTGTGCTTCACGCCCAGGTCGACCAGCTCACCAAAGGTATTGATACCTTCGCCGTACATGATCTGGAACTCAGCCTGTTTGAATGGCGCGGCGATTTTGTTTTTCACCACTTTAACGCGGGTCTCACTGCCGACCACGTTATCGCCCTCTTTGATTGCACCGATACGGCGGATATCAAGACGGACAGAGGCGTAGAACTTCAGCGCGTTACCACCAGTGGTGGTTTCCGGGTTACCAAACATCACACCAATTTTCATACGGATCTGGTTGATGAAAATCAGCAGGGTATTGGACTGCTTCAGGTTACCGGCCAGTTTACGCATCGCCTGGCTCATCATACGTGCCGCGAGGCCCATGTGTGAGTCACCGATTTCACCTTCGATTTCCGCTTTAGGCGTCAGCGCCGCGACGGAGTCGACGATGATCACGTCAACGGCACCAGAGCGCGCCAGCGCATCACAGATTTCCAGCGCCTGCTCACCAGTGTCTGGCTGAGAGCAGAGCAGGTTATCAATGTCTACGCCGAGTTTCTTGGCGTAAACCGGATCAAGCGCATGTTCTGCATCGATAAAGGCACAGGTTTTACCTTTACGCTGTGCAGATGCGATAACCTGCAGAGTCAGCGTGGTTTTACCTGAAGACTCAGGTCCGTAGATCTCAACGATACGGCCCATTGGCAGACCGCCTGCGCCTAATGCGATATCCAGCGACAGCGAGCCGGTAGAGATAGTTTCCACATCCATTGAGCGGTCTTCACCCAAGCGCATGATGGAGCCTTTACCAAATTGCTTCTCAATCTGGCCAAGCGCGGCAGCTAAAGCCTTCTGTTTGTTTTCATCAATCGCCATTTCAACTCCTAATCAAGCCGGGTAAACACGCACTCAGGGTGCCTGTACTCTTTCTGTTGCCGACAATTATACTGTATAGTCATACAGTATCAAGTTTAATTTGTCAGAAATTCGCCATACAGTTTCTGCAGGGCCCATGCCACCGACTGGCGGCGTACGGCATCACGATCGCCGCTAAAATTCTGCTGAAAAGTCAATATGTTACCCTGCGGCCCGGCAAAGCCAAACCATACCGTACCCACCGGTTTTTCTTCACTGCCGCCATCCGGACCGGCAATACCGCTGACGGAGATCGCGTAGTCAGCATGGGCCGCCCTGCGGGCACCCAGCGCCATCTCCCGCACCACCACATCACTTACCGCACCATACTGCAACAGCGAAGCAGCCTGAACACAGACCATCTGCTGTTTGGCCTGGTTACTGTAGGTCACAAAACCCCGCTCGAACCAGGCGGAGCTGCCGCTGATATCGGTAAAGACTTTGGCAATCCATCCCCCCGTGCAGGATTCCGCACAGGTTACGGTGGCATTGCGCTGCTTCAGCTTCTCACCTATCTGCGCACTAAGCGCCTGCAATTGCTGATCATCCATTGCGATTCTCCCTTTGGCTGTGGTTGAAGGTGGTGCAGAAAAACTGCTTTTTCAAGGTCACTCACCATTATTACGCTGTTTTTGCGGTCAGCTTTCCACTGCACCTACCGGTTTTTCACCGCAACCATAAAAAGACGCGGG
This sequence comes from Pantoea sp. OVA07A, assembly GCF_019969975.1. Lineage (NCBI taxonomy): Bacteria > Pseudomonadati > Pseudomonadota > Gammaproteobacteria > Enterobacterales > Erwiniaceae > Pantoea > Pantoea sp. OVA07A. The sequence continues at coordinate 26,930 of NZ_JAHXYM010000004.1, forward strand.
AAGGCGAGCAACACCTGACCATCGGCCTGAGCCGGATAAGCCGCGAGCAGACGCTGATGATAATCTGTCAGAAACGCCGTCTGTTCGGTCTCATCCAGCGTTGCCAGGAAAGGCCGTAAACCGGTCGCCTGCAGCCAGCTGATAATTGCCTGCGCATCGGCCATCACGTGATAATAGGTGGTACGCCAGATATCCACCTCACAGCCGGCCTGCGTCAGCAGATCGTAATACTCGCCCGTGGAAAGCAGCTGTGTACGTTCAGCGGCATCGGCATTGATGCGTGAACGCCAGCGATCCGTTGCCGCCACCTCGCGCATCAGCCGGTGCGACGGCTCATTGAGGTTATCAGGCATCTGGATCGCTAACACGCCACCGGGCGCCAGCTGGCTGACCAGATGGGGAAACAGCGTTGCGTGATTATCCAGCCATTGCAGAGACGCATTGGCGTAGACCACCTGCTGCGGCACATCGGCCTGCCAGTTGCGGATGTCCGCCTGGATAAAACGACAGTGCGGCAGGCGTTCAGCGGCCTGAGTTAACATCGTGGCGGAACTGTCCAGCCCGGTAATCTGCGCCAGTGGCCAGGCATCGGCGAGCAGCTCGGTGCTGTTACCGGGCCCGCATCCCAGATCGGTCACCTGCTCAACCTGTTCCAGGCTGAGGCGCGCCAGAAGTTCGCGGGCTGGACGGGTTCGTTCTGCTTCAAACTTACGGTACAGCACAGGATCCCACTCTTTCATCATGACCTCTCGCTCAGTTATCAGATGCATCCGCTTACTGAGACGGATGAAAGAGGAAAAAGTGCGACCCGTTGCTCACTTTTGAATCATGCGCTGGCAGAGACCGGCCGGAGTCATTAAGTTAAAACACTGTTTCATTTTTTAACATCCGATTCAGGAGTCATTTATGAGTGAAAAATCGCCCTTTGCCGGTGTCTGGTGCCCTTCAGTCACCCCGTTCAATGCGCAGGGTGCGGTCGATATTGATGCGCTCGGGCGACATTTCTCCCGCCTCAATGACTCCGGTATTGATACCTTACTGGTGATGGGCAGCATTGGCGAGTTCGCCTCACTGACGCAGCAGGAACGCTTACAACTGATTCAGGAAGCCAGACCCTTGTCATCGCTGAAGATGGTCGCGAACGTCTCGGCAACCTGCATTCCTGACATGCTGGAGCTGGCTGAAGCCGCCTGGAAAAATGATTTTGACGCGGTGATGGTGCTGCCACCCTACTATTACGGCCAGACGCAAAACCAGCTGATGCACTACTTCGAAACACTGGACGCCCAACTGGGTGGTAAATGGTTTGCCTACAACTTTCCGGCCCGCACCGGCTGCGATCTGACGCCCGCGCTGATTGCCGCCCTGGCGGCAAAGCTGCCCAACTTCGCCGGCATTAAAGATACGGTGGATTGCCTGTCGCATAACCGGATGATGATTGAAGAGACCCGCAAGGTGCGTAGCGATTTCGCCGTACTGTCGGGGTATGACGAGTACCTGCTCCCGAACCTGCTGGCAGGCGGTGCCGGTGTCATTTCAGGACTGAATAATATTGTGCCGGAGTACTTTGCGCAGATGATGACGGCATGGCGAAGTGGCAATCTGCCGGAGCTGACGCGCCTGCAGCAGCAGATCGGCCGTCTGATGGCGATTTACAGTATCGGAGATGATTTCGTGACGACGATTAAAACGGCCGTGGCACGGCGCTATGACTCGATGAGCAGCGGCTCGCGAAACTACGGTGGCACGCTGAATGCGGAGCAGTGTGCCGCAATTGATAAGCTGTTCAGCTAAGCAGGAAAGCGGGCGCATCCCTGCGCCCCTGATCTCAGTTCTTTTTCACAAACTCAGATTTTAATTTCATCGGGCCAAAACCGTCGATTTTACAATCGATGTTGTGGTCCCCTTCAACCAGACGAATGCTTTTCACTTTGGTGCCGATCTTCAGCGATGAAGAACTGCCCTTCACCTTGAGATCTTTGATCACCGTGACGCTGTCGCCATCTGCCAGCAGATTGCCGTTGGCATCACGCACTTCCAGTGTTGCGTTGCTGCTGTCACCTTCTCCCTCGGTCCAGATGTGACCGCAGGAGGGGCAGTTAAGGTTATCGCCATCTTGCCAGGTGTAATCGGCGTGACAAGCCGGGCAGGCAGGTAAAGACATAATGACTCCAGAAATATCAGTGGCTGTGTGGCCTGAAAAAGGGCGTCATCATATAACCTTACAGTTAACAAGGACAGCCTTTATAACAGGCCGCCCTGGCGCGCCTTGCTCACCGCCTCACCCAGCTGCCACACCGCCATCGCATAATGGGTACTGTGGTTGTAGCGGGTAATGACATAGAAATTGGGTAAGCCGTACCAGTACTGGTAGCTGGTGCCCAAATCCAGGCGTAGCAGACTGACCTGATCGTTACCGTTCAGCGAGCCCTGTGGTGACAATCCTGACGCCGCCAGCATGCTCACGCTGTAACGGGTTTTGAAGCCATCTTCCAGCATCGGCGCCTGACCGCTGGCCGGTACCGCCACATTTTCGCCGCTGCGCCAGCCATGCTTCTGGAAATAGTGCGCCACGCTGCCGATAGCATCCACCGGATCCCACAGGTTTGCATGACCGTCGCCGTTGAAATCAACCGCATAATCATTGTAAGAGGAGGGCATAAACTGACCATAGCCCATCGCCCCGGCAAAGGAGCCTTTCAGCGCCAGCGGGTCATCCTGCTCTTTGCGCGACATCAACAGAAAGGTTTCCAGCTCGCTGCTGAAGTACTCTGCGCGGCGCGGATAGTTAAAGGATAAGGTCGCAAGCGCATCCAGAATCCGCGTTTTCCCCATCACGCGCCCCCAGCGGGTTTCCACACCAATGATGCCCACGATAATTTCCGGTGGCACGCCATAAACCTGCTGTGCGCGTTGCAGGGCATCCTGATACTGATTCCAGAACGCCACCCCATTTTGCACGTTATCGGGCGTAATGAACTTGTTGCGATAGCGGATCCAGGCGCCATTAGGTCCTGGCGCTGGCGTATAGCTTGGTGCCTGACGATCCATCAGTCGCAGCACATAATCCAGTCGTTTGGCCTGACCGATGATGTTGTGCAGTTGCTGACGGTCAAAGTCATGCTTCTCCACCATCTTATCGATAAATTGCTCTGCTGCCGGGTTACCGGCAAAGTCGCCAAACATCGCCTGTCCGCTGTGCGACGGCTGCAGTAAAAAACCGCCCTGTGGCGCAGCCAGCATCTTCTGCTGGGACGGGACTTCAGGTTTGCTGCTGCAGGAGGCCAGAAGCGGAATGAACGCAAGGAAGGCTAACTTGAGGCGCATCGGTTATCCATAAACGAGGGGTAATTTCAGATGCGGTAATAGTAGACGTTCAGCGCAATGACATACAGGGCAAAATCTTAAAAAAACGTCAAGGCAGCCATGGGCTAAAATGGCTGCGGGGCTCTCTCTGCCCCGCAGCCATCATGCGCTTAGCGGCGATTTCTCACCAGCTGATAGCGACGGGTCAGATACTCAACCGGCGCGCTCCAGATGTGCACCAGCCGGCAGAACGGGAACAGCAGGAACAGCGTCATTCCCAGCACCATGTGCACGCGGTAGATAAACGCCACGCCGTCGAGATGCTGCGAAGCGCCACCGTGGAAGGTCACCACCGCCTGCGCCCAGCCCACCAGCTTCATCATTTCACTGCCGTCCATATGCTGGGCGGAGAAGGGAATGGTCAGCAGGCCCAGCGTCGCCTGAGCCACCAGCAGGGTCATGATCAGAATATCACCGACGCTACTGGTCGCCCGCACCCGTGGATTGGTCAGGCGGCGCTTCAGCAGCAGTCCACCGCCCAGCAGGGTCATCGCCCCGAACAGGCCACCAGCGATCATCGCCAGTTTCTGCTTCACGTCGATCGGCAGGAAGGATTCATACATCCAGTGTGGCGTCAGCATCCCGACGATGTGACCAAAGAAAATACCGATGATGCCGATGTGGAACAGGTTGGAGGCGAGACGCATCCCTTTTTTGTCCAGCATCTGACTGGAACCGGCACGCCAGCTGTACTGCCCGTAGTCATAGCGCAGCCAGCTTCCCACCAGGAAGACCGTTCCGGCGAGATAGGGGTAAATATCGAAGAAGAAAGTGTTAATAAAATTCATGCTGATTCTCCTGTGGTACGCGCCGTCGCCGCGGCGATGTCCAGATACTGCGGCGCGACCGCATCGGCGAAGCGACGCTGATGCATCGCCTGCTGCGCCGAGGCGCAGCCCTGTTCGCCGAGAAATTTAATCTGCTCCTCTTCCCAGACAGCATCCAGTGCTGCCGGCGTATCGTCGCGCGCTTCCTGCGCCACCTGTGGCTTGAGGGCCGCAGGATCAACCGCGCTACCGGACAGCGTCAGTAACACTGTGAAGAGATCGGCGTAGGGGCTCTGACGCTCTTCAAGCCGCGCCGCCAGCAAGGCCAGGATAGGCACGATGTCGTCCAGTCCCTGACGCGCGGCCTCATCGCTTTTACAGGCGAGATACTCCAGGTAGAGCGGCAGGAAATCGGGCAGCTCTTTGCTGTCCAGCTCCAGACCATCGGCACGATACTGTTCCAGCAGATCAACCATCGCCTGACCGCGATCGCGTGACTCACCGTGCACGTGTTCAAACAGCAGCAGCGAGGTGGCGCGGCCACGATCAAACAGTTCGCAGTAGTCAGCCTGTACGTCGAGCAGTGGCCGGGCACAGAGCTGATTGATAAACCGCACCAGCCGTGCGCTCTGCTGCAGGTTGAGTTCAGAAGCGTCATCCAGCGCCGCGATCAGGTCGGAAGAGTGGGTAAACAGCGCCTCGTCCGGGTAGTCCAGCAGCCGCGAAAGAATCCGTAACGTCATCATGAGGCATCCTCCGGACGGATGGTTTTCTTACTGATGTCGATGGCATCAATACGGCGGCTGTTGAACAGGTTGAATTTGCTGTCGCTGCCGTGACAGCCATCGCCAAAGCTAAAGCCGCAGCCTTTGCTTTCCGGGAAGGCTTCACGCGCCAGTTCGCGATGGCTGGAGGGCACCACAAAGCGATCTTCATAGTTCGCGATCGCCAGATAGCGGTACATCTCCTGCGCCTGCGCTTCGGTCAGGCCGACCTGCTCCAGCGCCCGGATATCATGCTCACCGTCCACGCTTTCTGCGCGTTTGTAATGACGCATTGCCAGCATCCGCTTCAGTGCCAGCAGCACCGGTGCGGTGTCGCCTGCGGTCAGCAGGTTCGCCAGATACTCAACCGGAATGCGCAGGCTTTCCACATCCGGCAGCACGCCGGTGTGCGCCAGCGCCCCGCCATCCACCGCCGACTGAATCGGTGACAGTGGTGGCACATACCAGACCATCGGCAGCGTGCGGTATTCAGGGTGAAGTGGCAGCGCCAGCTTCCACTCCATCGCCATTTTATAGACCGGTGAACGCTGTGCTGCGTCGATTACACTCTGCGCAACGCCATCTTTCAGCGCCTGCGCAATCACCGCCGGATCGTTGGGATCAAGGAAGATATCCAGCTGGCTCTGATAGAGATCTTTCTCGTTTTCCGCTGCGGCCGCCTGTTCAATGCGGTCAGCGTCATAGAGCAACACGCCGAGATAGCGGATACGGCCGACACAGGTTTCTGAACAGACGGTGGGCTGGCCCGCTTCAATGCGCGGATAACAGAAAATGCATTTTTCTGATTTGCCGCTTTTCCAGTTGAAGTAGATCTTCTTGTACGGACAGCCGGTGAGGCACATCCGCCAGCCGCGACATTTATCCTGGTCGATCAGCACGATGCCATCTTCGCCGCGTTTGTAGATCGCGCCGCTTGGGCAGGTCGCCACACACGCCGGGTTGAGGCAGTGCTCACACAGGCGCGGCAGGTACATCATGAAGGTGTGCTCAAACTGACCGTAAATCTCCTTCTGGATGTTATCGAAGTTCTTATCCTGCGAACGTTTGGCAAACTCGCCGCCGAGGATCTCTTCCCAGTTCGGGCCGTTTTCGATCTTTTTCATCCGCTGACCGGTGATCAGCGAGCGCGGACGCGCAATCGGCTGATGCTTACCGGCGGGCGCATTGTGCAGATGCTGATAATCAAAATCGAACGGTTCGTAGTAATCATCCAGCGCGGGCACATCCGGGTTGGCGAAGATCTTCGACAGCAGACCGATGCGACTCCCCATGCGCGGCTCCAGCTTACCGTTGATCTTACGGATCCAGCCGCCCTTCCACTTCTGCTGATCTTCCCAGGCGTGCGGATAGCCGACACCGGGCTTGCTTTCGACGTTGTTAAACCAGGCGTACTCCATGCCCTCGCGGCTGGTCCAGACGTTTTTACAGGTCACCGAGCAGGTGTGGCAGCCGATACATTTGTCGAGGTTCAGCACCATGCCGACCTGTGAACGAATTTTCATGGTTTTACCTCCTGCTGGCTGCCCTGGCAGGCATCGTTGCCTTCCCCATCTAACCAGTTAACGTTGTTCATTTTTCTCACTACCACGAACTCATCGCGGTTCGAGCCGACGGTGCCGTAGTAGTTAAAGCCCCAGGAGAGCTGCGCATAACCGCCGATCATATGGGTCGGTTTCGGGCAGGTCCGCGTCACCGAGTTATGGATCCCGCCGCGCTGGCTGGTGATCTCCGAGCCAGGGATATTCACGATACGTTCCTGCGCGTGGTACATCATGGTCATACCCGCCGGGATGCGCTGACTCACTACTGCACGTGCGGTCAGCGCACCGTTGGCATTGAACGCCTCGATCCAGTCGTTATCCACGATACCCAGCTCACGAGCGTCATCTTCACTCATCCAGACAATCGGTCCGCCGCGCGACAGTGTCAGCATCAGCAGGTTGTCGCTGTAGGTGGAGTGAATGCCCCACTTCTGATGTGGCGTCAGGAAGTTCAACGCCTTCTCCGGGTTACCGTTGGGTTTGCTGTTCAGCAACGGCTTCGCCGCGCGGGTATCGATTGGCGGACGATAGACCATCAGGCTCTCGCCAAAGGCGCGCATCCACTCATGATCCTGATAGAGCTGCTGACGGCCGCTCAGGGTTCGCCACGGGATCAGCTCATGAACGTTGGTGTAGCAGGCGTTGTAAGAGACATGTTCATCTTCCAGCCCTGACCAGGTCGGACTAGAGATAATTTTGCGCGGCTGCGCCTGGATATCGCGGAAGCGAATCTTTTCATCTTCTTTATTGAGCGCCAGGTGGGTGTGGTCACGACCGGTAATCACGCCCAGTGCCTGCCAGGCTTTCACCGCCACCTGACCATTGGTTTCCGGTGCCAGCGCCAGGATCACTTCTGCCGCATCGATCGCCGTGTCGATATTCGGCCGCCCCGCTGCCGGGCCATCCGCTTTGACGTAGTTCAGTTGCTTGAGGAAATCGACCTCTTTGCTGGTGTTCCAGCTGATACCTTTGCCGCCGTTACCCAGGGTCTCCAGCAACGGTCCCAGCGAGGTAAAGCGCTCCCAGGTCGCCGGATAGTCGCGCTCCACCACCATAATGTGTGGCGCGGTTTTACCCGGAATCAGATCGCATTCGCCTTTTTTCCAGTCTTTCGCCTCAAAAGGCTGCGCCAGTTCCGCGGGTGAGTCATGCAACACCGGCAGAGTAACGACGTCCGTTTCAACGCCTAAATGACCCGGGCAGAGATCGGAGAAGGCTTTGGCGATGCCTTTGTAGATCTCCCAGTCACTTTTTGAGTCCCAGGCAGGATCGACGGCCGCCGAAAGCGGATGAATAAACGGATGCATATCCGAGGTATTCATATCGTCTTTTTCATACCAGGTCGCCGTTGGCAGCACGACATCGGAGTAGAGACAGGTGCTCGACATGCGGAAGTCGAGTGTGACCACCAGATCCAGTTTGCCTTCGGCGCCCTGATCCAGCCACTCCACCTCTTCCGGCTTCACGCGGCCCTGCTGGCCTAAATCTTTGCCCTGAATGCCGTTTTCCGTGCCCAGCAGATACTTCAGCATGTACTCATGCCCTTTACCGGATGAGCCGAGCAGATTGGAGCGCCAGACAAACAGGTTACGCGGGAAGTTCTGCGGATCGTCCGGCTGTTCAGCGGCAAACCGCATGGTGCCCTGCTTCAGGCTTTCCACGGTGTAATCCAGCGGCGACTGACCGGCGGCTTTCGCCTGCGCCGCGATGTGCAGCGGGTTGACGTTAAGCTGCGGCGCTGAAGGCAGCCAGCCCATACGTTCGGAACGGACGTTAAGGTCGATCAGGCTGCCGCTGTAGCGACTTTTATCCGCCAGCGGGGAGAGCAATTCGCTGGTGGCCAGGGTTTCATAGCGCCACTGACTGGAGTGGTTGTAGAAGAAGGAGGTGCTGTTCATCTGGCGTGGCGGACGCTGCCAGTCCAGGCCAAAGGCCAGCGGGGTCCAGCCGGTCTGCGGACGGAGTTTCTCCTGGCCGACATAGTGCGCCCAGCCACCGCCGCTCTGACCGACGCAGCCGCAGAAAATCAGCATATTCATCAGGCCACGATAGTTCATGTCCATGTGATACCAATGGTTCATACCGGCACCGACGATGATCATCGAACGACCGCGGGTTTTCTCGGCGTTTTCGGCAAATTCACGGGCAATGCGAATGATGTTCTGACGGGAGACACCCGTAATCTGCTCCGCCCAGGCCGGGCTGTACGCTTTGATGTCGTCGTAGGTTTGCGCGCAGTTGGCATCATCCAGACCGCGATCCAGACCATAATTCGCCAGCGTCAGATCGTAGACGCTGGTGACCAGCGCTTCACTGCCATCCGCCAGTTGCAGGCGTTTCACCGGCAGCTTATGCAGCAGGATTTCGTCCAGCGCAACGCTGTTGAAATGCTCGCTGGTAATACCACCGAAGTAAGGGAAACCGACCTCGACCACCTCATCGTGGCTGCCGAGCAGGCTGAGCTGCAGTTCAACTTCCTGATGTGACGCCCCATCACGCTGCTCGAGGTTCCATTTGCCTTTTTCGCCCCAGCGGAAGCCGATAGATCCCTGCGGCGCGGTCAGTTCCCCGGTCGCCTCGTTGATCGCGACGGTTTTCCACTCCGGGTTATTCTCCTGACCGAGCCCATCCACCAGATCGCTGGCGCGCAGCTGACGGCCGGCGGCGTAAAAACCGCCCTCACGGGGTTCCAGCAGTACCAGCATCGGCATATCGGTGTAACGGCGCACATAGTCGCGGAAATAGCCAACTTCGCGATCAAGATGAAACTCTTTCAGCATCACGTGGCCCATCGCCAGCGCCATCGCGCTGTCGGTGCCCTGCTTCGGACTCAGCCACTGGTCACACAGCTTCGCGACCTCAGCATAGTCCGGCGTGATCGCCACGGTTTTCGTCCCTTTATAGCGGACTTCCGTAAAGAAGTGCGCATCCGGGGTACGGGTCTGCGGCACGTTAGAGCCCCAGGCAATAATGTAGGAGGAGTTGTACCAGTCAGCCGATTCCGGCACGTCGGTCTGCTCGCCCCAGGTCATCGGTGAGGCCGGCGGCAGATCGCAGTACCAGTCGTAGAAGCTCAGACAGGTTCCGCCAATCAGTGACAGGTAACGTGCGCCCGCAGCGTAAGAGACCATCGACATCGCCGGAATCGGTGAGAATCCCATAATGCGGTCAGGGCCGTAGGTCTTCGCGGTGCAGATGTTCGCGGCGGCGATCATCTCGTTGACTTCCTGCCAGCTGGAGCGGACAAAGCCGCCGCGTCCACGCGCCTGTTTGTAGCTTCTGGCCTTTTCAGGATTACTGATGATGGATGCCCAGGCGTCCACCGGGTCGCTGTGCTGCGCTTTCGCGTCGCGCCAGAGCTGAATCAGCTTCTTGCGCATTAACGGATATTTCAGGCGGTTAGCGCTGTAGAGATACCACGAGTAGCTGGCACCGCGTGGGCAGCCACGCGGCTCATGGTTTGGCAGATCGGGACGGGTACGCGGATAGTCAGTCTGCTGGGTCTCCCAGGTGACCAGTCCATTTTTGACGTAGATTTTCCAGCTGCATGAGCCGGTACAGTTAACGCCGTGCGTGGAGCGCACGATTTTATCGTGCTGCCAGCGACTGCGATAGCCATCTTCCCAGTCGCGGTTGCTGTTTAACGTCTGGCCATGCTGGCCAGAAAAGGGTTCGGCCAGCTGTTTGAAATAGCGAAACCGATCAAGAAACTTGCTCATCCGGAATACTCCTGAAGGCTTAATGTGACATTGCTGACTCTGCATCTGTCCCGACACAGAAAGTGAAATTGTGCCGGTGCGCCACACCGGCTTTGTCGTTATCAGGCGCGTGATTTTCGGCCGTAAACCAGCCAGGTCACCGCGATGCAGCAGAGATAAAAGACCAGGAAGATTTTCATCGCGCCGGCGGGTGAACCGGTCATGGCGAGCGACAGGCCAAAAGTCTGCGGAATAAAGAAACCGCCCAGCGCGCCAATGGCGGAGATAAAGCCGAGCGCAGCAGAGGTTTCTGTTGCCGCTTCGCGCTGTGCCAGCGCATCGTCGCCGCCCTCAGCTTTGATACGTTCCAGCGTCAGCTTACGGAAGATCACCGCAATCATCTGGTAGGTGGAGCCGCTGCCCAGCCCGGACGTCAGGAACAGGCCCATAAACACGGCGAAGAAGGCCACGAACGAGCCATCATGTCCGGCACCCGGCAGGGTAAGGAACAGCAGCGCAGCAAACAGCGCCATCAGCACGTAGTTGATCAGCGTGACGCGGGTACCGCCGAAGCGGTCAGAAATGATGCCGCCTGCTGAACGGGCCAGCGCGCCAATAAAGGGGCCGAAAAAGGCGTAATGCATTATCACGACATCAGGAAATTGCGTCTTCGTCAGCATGGCAAAACCGGCAGAGAAACCGATAAATGAGCCAAAGGTGGCCAGATAGAGCAGCGCCATAACCCACAGGTGGGGACGTTTCAGCACCGGTAACTGCTCACGCAGCGAGGATTTCGCCGCCGCCAGGTCGTTCATGCCGAACCAGGCCGCCAGCGTGCCGATCGCCAGGAACGGCACCCAGATCCAGGCGGCATTTTCCAGCCAGATGCTGTCGCCGGTGATGGTGGTCTGACCCACATCGGCAAAACCAAAAATGGCACAGGAGATCGCCAGCGGGGCGACAAACTGCATTACGCTGACGCCAAGGTTACCGAGGCCGCCGTTGATACCCAGCGCGCCGCCCTGACGGGCTTTGGGAAAGAAGAAGCTGATATTGCCCATGCTCGACGCGAAGTTAGCGCCACCAAAACCGCACAGCAGGGAAATCACCATAAAAGTGGTGAATGAGGTCTGGCTGTCCTGTACGGCAAAGCCGAGCCAAAGGCAGGGAATGATCAGGATGCCGGTGCTGAAGGCGGTCCAGCGACGTCCTCCAAAGATGGGAATAACAAAAGAGTAAGGCACACGCAGCAACGCGCCAGAAACCGACGGCAGTGCGGTCAGTAAAAAGAGCTGCTCAGTGCTGAAGGTAAAGCCAACTTTATTCAGGTTAACCGCAACGGTGCTGAACAGCATCCAGACGCAGAAGCCCAGCAGCAGACAGAAGACAGAAATCCACAGGTTACGGCTGGCGATACGTTTACCACGCGCCTGCCAGAACGCGTCGTTTTCCGGTTGCCAGTCCTGAATTAACGCGCCGCGCGTCGGGGTTTGCAAAGAGGTGGATTGGGTCATAAATCTCTCATCAGCAGAATAATAATTGTGCGTATCCTGCGCATCCGGCGTGGTGTCGGGCTTGATACAAATCAACGGCAATGCAGGTTACAGAGGCACGCCGCCCTCTCTTCACCCCGGTTAAGTAGTTGACTGAATTCAGATAAACCTTATAAATCATAGGGTTTAAACACGACCGCCCATGCCTTCTGTAAAAGGGTGTCCGACTGGAAATAAAGGAGTAGTCCATTGGGGGTATATAGCGACCCCGCTTCACCGGTAAGATAGGCTCTCCGCCCGCTCAGGGCTGGCGTATGTGACAGGAACAGGAGTCATTGTGACGGCAGAGAAATTTACGCTTTTATTGATCGACGACCATCCCATGCTGCGCAATGGCCTGAAGCAGCTGATTGCGCTGGATGAAAGACTGCAGGTGGTTGCCGAAGCGGGTAATGGCATTGATGGCCTGGCGCTGGCACAGCAGCATGATCCCGACCTGATCCTGCTTGATCTTAATATGCCAGGTCTGAACGGACTGGATACCCTGACCCAGCTGCGTGAGATAGCCCTTTCTGGCCGGGTGGTGGTGTTCAGCGTTTCAGATAATGAAGAGGATGTGGTCAGCGCGCTGAAGCGCGGCGCTGATGGTTATCTGCTGAAAGATATGGAACCAGAAGCCTTACTGAAAGCGCTGCATCAGGCTGCTGCCGGTCAGATCGTGCTGAGCGAGGCGTTAACCCCGATTCTGGTCGCCCGGTTGCGTGAAGCGCAGCCTGCTCAGACGCGCGATATCAATCAGCTGACCCGGCGCGAACGCGATATTCTGCAACTGATCAGCGACGGGATGACCAATAAAGCGATTGCCCGCAAGCTGGCCATCAGTGAAAGCACGGTTAAGGTTCACGTTAAATATCTGCTGAAGAAGATGAACCTTAAATCCCGACTTGAAGCCGCCGTCTGGGCGCTGCAGAACGGGCTGCACTGACTTTTCCCCCTTCCCGATGCGGCGCAGTGCCGTCCTGCCGGCCATAAACTGCCGCAGAAATCGCGAGCCGCCTCGCAGCCCCGCATCAGCGTCATGAGAACAGGCACTTTTTTGTCGCCAGCCGCCGCCACATTTGCCAGGATGCCTGTCAGGTTACACCCGGTCAGGATCGCGGCTGTGCATCACGCTGGCATATGCCCTGCCCTATTCGTTATCATCTGATTATCCTGCGCGCCTGGAATCCCTTTCGGTTTCATGGGCGTTGACCGCCAGAAATTTACCGCATTAAAAATGAGCTAAAACCTTATGCAAGAGCCAACCGAAAAGGACTTTCCTTCCCACACGCCGATGATGCAGCAGTACCTGCGTCTCAAGGCGGAGCATCCTGACATTCTACTGTTTTACCGTATGGGTGACTTCTACGAGCTGTTTTATGACGACGCAAAACGTGCCTCGCAGCTGCTGGAGATTTCACTCACCAAACGCGGTGCGTCAGCGGGCGAACCGATCCCGATGGCGGGTGTGCCCTATCATGCGGTTGAAGGTTACCTGGCTAAACTGGTGCAGCTGGGCGAATCCGTTGCCATCTGCGAGCAGATAGGCGATCCGGCGCTGAGCAAAGGCCCGGTCGAACGCAAAGTGGTGCGCATCGTTACCCCAGGTACCATCAGTGATGAGGCGCTGTTGCAGGAGCGGCACGACAATCTGCTGGCGGCGATTGTGCAAAGCCCGCGCGGTTTTGGCTACGCCACGCTGGATATCAGCTCAGGCCGTTTTCGCCTCAGCGAACCTGCCGATGCTGAAACCATGGCGGCAGAACTGCAGCGCACCAATCCGGCGGAGCTGCTCTACCCCGAAGATTTCCAGGCGATGTCGCTGATCGATCAGCGACGCGGCCTGCGACGCCGTCCGCTGTGGGAGTTTGAGATCGATACCGCGCGCCAGCAGCTGAACCTGCAGTTCGGCACCCGCGATCTTAATGGCTTCGGCGTGGAGAATGCGCACCTTGGACTGAGCGCGGCGGGCTGCCTGCTGCAGTATGTCAAAGATACCCAGCGCACCACGCTGCCCCACATCCGCTCGCTGAGCATGGAGCGGCAGCAGGACAGCATCATCATGGATGCGGCCACCCGCCGTAATCTGGAGATCACCCAGAACCTGGCAGGCGGCACAGACAACACCTTAGCGGCGGTGCTGGATAAAACGGTCACCCCGATGGGTAGCCGGATGCTGAAACGCTGGCTGCATATGCCGCTGCGCGATGCGCGCATCATTAACCAGCGTCAGGAGTCGATTGCTGAGCTGCAAAATCTCAGCGACGTGCTGCAACCGGTGCTGCGTCAGGTCGGCGATCTGGAGCGAATCCTGGCTCGCCTGGCCCTGCGCACCGCACGTCCGCGCGATCTGGCTCGCATGCGTCATGCGTTTCAGCAACTGCCGGAACTTAACCAGCTGCTGGCCGATGTTGAGGCGCCCCAGTTGCAGAAGCTGCGCACGCAGATGGGCGAGTTCACTGCGTTACGTGAGCTGCTGGAACAGGCGGTGATTGAGTCACCGCCTGTGCTGATCCGCGATGGCGGAGTGATTGCGCCCGGCTACAACGCGGAGCTGGATGAGTGGCGCGCACTGGCAGATGGCGCAACCGACTATCTTGACCGGCTGGAGATCCGCGAACGCGAGAAGCTGGGACTGGATACCCTGAAGGTCGGCTTTAACGGCGTGCATGGTTATTACATTCAGGTGAGCCGCGGACAGAGCCATCAGGTACCGATGCACTATGTGCGTCGTCAGACCCTGAAAAATGCTGAACGCTATATCATTCCGGAGCTGAAAGAGTACGAAGACAAAGTACTCACCTCCAAGGGTAAAGCGCTGTCGCTGGAAAAAAGCCTGTATGAAGCGCTGTTCGATCAGTTGCTGCCGCATCTTGAAGCGCTGCAGCTGAGTGCCGCCGCGCTGGCAGAGCTGGATGTGTTAAGCAACCTGGCAGAACGTGCCTGGTCCCTGAACTATTGCCGCCCGGTATTGCAGGATAAAGCCGGGATTAAAATCAGCGGCGGACGCCATCCGGTGGTGGAACAGGTTCTGAAAGAGCCGTTTATTGCCAACCCACTGTCACTGGCACCCCAGCGCAGAATGCTGATTATTACCGGCCCCAACATGGGCGGTAAAAGTACCTATATGCGCCAGGCGGCGCTGATTGCGCTGATGGCATGGATTGGCAGTTTTGTTCCTGCCGATGAGACGCTGATTGGCCCGCTGGATCGCATCTTTACCCGTGTCGGTGCCGCTGACGATCTCGCCTCCGGGCGCTCGACCTTTATGGTTGAGATGACCGAAACCGCTAACATCCTGCACAATGCCACCGAAAATAGCCTGGTGCTGATGGATGAGATTGGACGCGGAACATCCACCTACGACGGTTTATCGCTCGCCTGGGCCTGCGCCGAAAACCTGGCGAACCGTATCAAGGCGATGACGCTGTTTGCCACCCATTACTTCGAGCTGACAACCCTGCCGGAAAAAATGGAAGGCGTGGTTAACGTCCATCTGGATGCCGTTGAGCATGGCGACACAATCGCCTTTATGCACAGCGTCCAGGAGGGTGCGGCAAGTAAGAGCTATGGTCTGGCGGTGGCGGCGCTGGCCGGCGTACCCAAAGAGGTAATTAAGCGGGCACGCAATAAGCTGAAGGAACTTGAGACCGTTTCAAACCACTCCGCGTCATCGACGGTCGATGGCTCTCAGCTGCCGCTGCTGGTTGAAGAGACCTCGCCTGCCATGGAGGCGCTTGAGGCGCTGGATCCGGATACGCTGACACCGCGTCAGGCACTCGACTGGATTTATCGTCTTAAATCGCTGGTCTGATATTACATCCCGTACATCGCACCGCGTTAATGCGCGGTGCGATGCTTGCTTGCCCGCAAATCACTTTTCTGCAGACATAAAAAAAGCGATGGTTTTCACCATCGCTTTTCGCATTCAAACTCAGATTTACTGTTAACGATTATTCACGAAACAGTGCTTCAATGCTGAGGCCCTGCGCCTGCAGGATTTCACGCAGACGGCGTAAACCTTCAACCTGAATCTGGCGTACACGCTCGCGGGTTAAGCCGATTTCACGACCCACATCCTCAAGTGTTGCCGCTTCATAACCCAACAGGCCGAAACGACGTGCCAGCACTTCACGCTGCTTGGCGTTCAGTTCGAACAGCCATTTAACGATGCTTTGTTTCATATCATCGTCCTGCGTGGTGTCTTCAGGGCCGTTGTCTTTCTCATCGGCCAGAATATCCAGCAGCGCTTTTTCAGAATCACCGCCTAATGGAGTATCAACCGAGGTAATGCGTTCGTTGAGACGTAACATGCGGCTTACGTCATCAACCGGTTTATCAAGCTGCTCTGCGATCTCTTCCGCACTCGGCTCATGGTCGAGCTTGTGGGAAAGTTCACGCGCAGTACGCAGATAAACATTCAGTTCTTTCACAATGTGAATCGGCAGACGGATGGTACGGGTTTGATTCATGATCGCCCGTTCAATAGTCTGACGAATCCACCAGGTGGCGTACGTTGAGAAACGGAACCCGCGCTCCGGGTCAAATTTCTCTACGGCGCGAATCAGGCCGAGGTTACCTTCTTCAATCAGGTCCAGCAGAGCTAAACCACGATTGCTGTAACGACGAGCGATTTTCACCACCAGGCGTAAGTTACTTTCGATCATACGGCGACGGGAAGGGATATCACCCCGCAATGCACGGCGAGCGAAGAAGACTTCTTCCTCTGCCGTTAACAACGGAGAATAGCCAATCTCCCCGAGATAGAGCTGCGTCGCATCTAACACACGTTGCGTCGCACCCTGTGATAGCAACTCTTCTTCCGCTACGTCGCTATCACTGGCTTCATTTTCAACGAGTGCCTTCTCGTCAAAAATTTCAGCTCCGTTCTCATCGAATTCCGCGTTCTCATGTAACTCGTTTACTTTCAGCGTATTCTGGCTCATAAGCGGCTCCTACCCGTGATTCCAGGGCAGAACATAAACCTGTTTTGTTCTGCCGGATTATCGCTGCGGTAAATAACGCAACGGGTTTACGGATTTCCCCTTGTAACGAATTTCAAAGTGTAATCTGACTGAACTGGTTCCGGTGCTACCCATGGTAGCGATCTTTTGCCCCGCCTTAACTTCCTGTTGTTCCCGGACCAGCATTGTATCGTTGTGGGCGTAGGCACTCAGGTAATCATCGTTGTGTTTAATGATGATTAAATTACCGTAACCCCGGAGTGCGTTACCTGCGTAAACCACTCGTCCTGAAGCAGTGGCGACCACAGATTGTCCGCGCGTCCCGGCGATATCGATACCTTTATTGCCACCTTCGGCGGCAGAGAAGTTATCGATGATCTTCCCGTCAGTCGGCCAGCGCCAGCTTCCGACCGGCGTTGAACTGTTGGTTGTACTGCTAACCGTTGGGGGTGCGGTAACGACTGGAGCTGTTGTCGTTGCAACATTTGCTCCATTCGAAGGCAACATTTTGCTGCCACCCGAATTACCTGAATCATCAGAATACGTAATAACAGGTTGCTGTGCAACAGAAGGCGATTTAATTTGTGGCGCCGCCGGAACGCCGCCCTGCGTTGCATCAGCAACGGTAATGGGATTGCCGCCAGTAATCGGCTGACCCGACCCATTGCCAATCTGCAAAGTTTGTCCGACATTCAGGCCATATGGCGCCGGAACATTGTTGCGCTGGGCTAAATCACGGAAATCGTTGCCGGTAATCCAGGCGATGTAAAACAATGTGTCGCCACGCTTAACGGTATAAGTTTCGCCGGAGTAGCTACCTTTAGGAATGTTCTGATAACTGCGATTGTAAACAATCCGGCCATTCTGCGTCTCAACATTGCTGTTGGTACTAATCATTCCACCACTAGCGGGGGCAGATGCTGAATTTTTGCTTAACATTTGTCCCTGGGCTGGCGTGGCAGGAACGCCGCCTGAACTCATGTCTGCTCCAGACTGGTTAGTGTTCATGCCACCATTGTCGCCAACGCGACTGATGGGTGCCTGTGAGTTGTCGCTGGAGCTACAGCCTGCCAGCCAAAAACCTACCAGTGAAAGCGCCGCCAGACGGCGTAACTGAAAAAGTGTGCTTCCCGTGCTCATTAATCCCCCGTGATGGCAACTCTGATCTATCTGTTTCACTGTATCTGCCAGCAGGATACTCTGCGCGGCGCGATAAAATCTGCGTTTTCGATGAATAAACTGGATAGTAACAACATCAGGTACGTGGTGCTATGAAACAGTTGTGAAGAAATACGAAGAGGGTCAGGCCAGATCGCCCTGCACCAGCGGGACAAAACGCACTGGTTCGATGGTCTCTTCCATCACCTCTTCGCCCTGACGACGCAGGCGCTTCAGTACCTGCTGATCTTCACCAACCGGCAGCACCATGATGCCGCCTTCTGCCAGTTGTGCTATCAGCGCAATCGGAATTTCAGGCGGTGCAGCCGTGACGATGATGGCATCGAAGGGGCCACGTGAAGGCCAGCCCTGCCAGCCATCACCATGACGGGTTGAGACATTATGCAGATCCAGCTGTTTCAGACGGCGCTTGGCCTGCCACTGCAGCCCTTTGATGCGTTCCACTGAATAAACATGGTCCACCAGGTGGGCAAGAATCGCCGTCTGATAACCTGAACCCGTACCAATCTCCAGCACACGCGAATGCGGATTAAGCCCGAGCAGCGCGGTCATCCGCGCGACCATGTAGGGCTGTGATATCGTCTGACCGGAGCCGATGGGCAAGGCAACATTGTCCCAGGCTTTATGCTCGAACGCTTCGTCGATAAAACGTTCGCGCGGCACCTCGCTGATGGCTTTCAGCAGGTTTTCATCATCGATGCCCTGCTGACGCAGTTGTGACAGCAACGTCTCAATACGCCGATTCACCATGCCAGGTTCACCTCAGCTTTAGCCAGCCAGTCACTGAGCACGTTCTGCGCGCTGTGCGCCGTTAAATCGACATGGAGTGCCGTGACAGAGACGTAGCCCTGATCCACGGCGGCGAAGTCCGTATCCGGGCCCGCATCCAGTTTTTCGCCTGGCGGACCAATCCAGTAGAGTGTATTGCCACGCGGATCCTGCTGCGCAATCACCTGATCCGCCGGATGGCGACTGCCACAGCGCGTCACGCGGATGCCTTTGAGTTCTGACAACGGCAGATCGGGAACGTTGATGTTGAGAATGCGGCCGGTGCGCAGCGGTTCATGCGTCAGCGCCCTGAGCAGAGCGCAGGTCACGGCCGCCGCGGTGGCGTAGTGCTGATGGCCGTTGAGCGAAACCGCGATAGCCGGCAAGCCAAGATGTCGCCCTTCCATCGCTGCCGCCACCGTGCCGGAGTAGATCACATCATCGCCCAGATTGGGGCCGGCATTGATGCCCGACACCACAATGTCGGGACGCGGCTGCATCAGCGCATTCACCCCCAGATAGACGCAGTCGGTCGGCGTCCCCATCTGGACGGCGATATCGCCGTTTTCATGGGTGAAGGTGCGCAGAGGCGTTTCCAGCGTTAATGAGTTCGAGGCACCGCTTCGGTTACGATCGGGGGCAACAACCTGCACGTCAGCAATCTGCCGCAGGGCTTTCGCCAGAGTCTGAATGCCTGGCGCATGAATGCCGTCATCGTTACTGAGCAATATCCGCATTTCGTTCTGACCTTTTTTTATTCGACTGGTCGCCGTGACGGAACCTGTTTTAACGGCATGGCAACAGGTGAGGAATAGACGGCGATTTTTGCATTCTAGCGAGGCGCGCAAGGAAGTGGTAGGCGTAAATCACACGACGGTGGGGGTTTGCCGCAACATTACCCACACTGCGGGTCAGGTTGCGGCGAAGATTACTCATCAATCTGATCGGGCGAGTCCGCGTGGGTCAGCAGCTCCCGGACCACGCTGGTGGCAAAGCTGCCCGCTGGCAGCCAGAATGCCAGTTCCAGCGTAACATCATCCCACCAGCTCCACTGCATATCGCGCGGCACCATCAACATGGCACGGCGTGCAGCATCGACCTTTTCACGTTCAATCAGTCCCAGCAGCAGCGTCTCATCAGCCAGCGCCTGCTGTTCAAAGGCCAGCGCGTCAGCCTGCGGGCCAGGCTCGCCCCGTCCCGGCAACGGCGCGGTGATGCGCAGCTCATGCTGATCAACCCGGCGCTGTGACTCTGCCAGTTCATCAGGCTGCGCGACAAACCAGCTGCCTCGTCCGGTCAGCTGCAACGCATCGCCGTTGAGCACCTGAGTCAGCCCACCCTGCTGTTGCAGACGCGCACTGGTCACCTGATTAAACAGCGCACTGCGCGCGGCAGAGAGCATCAGGCTGCGCTTGTTGCGGTCGCGAATAATGATCTCATTGCGCGCCCACTTTTCTGCCATCACCAGGTTATTGCCGCCGCGGCCAAAGCGCTGTTCACCAAAATAGTTCGGCACGCCCGCATCACGAATCTGCGCCAGACGCGTTTCAACTGCATCACGGTCACTGATCTGGCGGATGATCAGCCGGAACGCGTTCCCCGCCAGTGCGCCGATGCGCAGCTTACGTTTGTGGCGCACCGCCTGCAGAATCTCGACCCCTTCCAGCTCAAAACCGCGCAGATCGGGCATCGCATTACCCGGCAGGCGAAAACAGAGAGTCTGTTCCGTCACCGCATGGCGATCTTTCATTCCGGCATAACTCATGTCGCGCTGATGAATACCGAGATACTTCGCCAGTGCCTCAGCCACAAAGCGGGTATTGGCCCCCACTTTACGGATGCGCACCAGCAGGTGCTCACCTTCACCATCCGCGCCATAACCGAGATCTTCAACTACCACGAAATCTTCCGGATTGGCTTTGATCACGCCGGAGGCCACGGGTGTGCCGTGCAGGTAATTCAGCATCATTGGCTGTCAGCTTTCAGGACTAACGCCACCGCTTCACAGGCGATGCCTTCGCCGCGCCCGGTAAAGCCCAGCTTCTCGGTGGTGGTCGCTTTGACGTTGACCGCATCCATATGGCAGCCCAGATCTTCTGCAATATTGATCCGCATCTGTGGCACGTGCGGCAGCATTTTCGGTGCCTGAGCAATAATCGTGACGTCGACATTACCGATGCGATAGCCTTTGGCTTCGATACGGCGCCAGGCCTCACGCAGCAGGCCACGGCTGTCCGCCCCTTTAAAGGCCGGATCGGTGTCAGGAAACAGCTTGCCGATATCGCCCATCGCCACTGCGCCCAGCAGCGCGTCAGTCAGCGCATGCAGCGCCACATCGCCATCCGAATGGGCGATAAAACCCTGCTCAAACGGGATCCGCACACCGCCAATCACTAACGGACCCTCTCCGCCAAAGGCGTGAACGTCAAAACCGTGACCGATACGCATCATGCGCTCTCCTTTAATTGAATCTGACTCAGATAAAAAGCCGCCAGCGCCAGATCTTCTGGCCGGGTGACTTTGATGTTATCACTGCGTCCGCTGACTAACAGCGGGTGGTAGCCGCAATACTCCAGCGCCGAGGCTTCATCGGTGATGGTCGCGCCTTCTGCCAGCGCCCGCGTCAGGCAGGCGGTGAGCAGCGCATGAGGGAAAAATTGCGGCGTTAAGGCGTGCCAGAGATCGTCGCGCTCTACGGTATGGGCCACCGCGGCTTTGCCCGGCTCGCCCCGTTTCATGGTGTCACGCACTGGCGCGGCCAGAATCCCGCCAACGTGGCTCTGTTCACGCACGTTGAGCAGTTGCTGGAGATCATCGGGATGCAGACAGGGACGCGCGGCGTCATGGACCAGCACCCAGGCGGAACCCTGTGCGGCCTGCAATCCGGCCAGCACCGATTCGGCGCGGGTCTCTCCGCCTGTCACCCTGAGCACGCGCGGATCGCGTGCCAGCGGCAGTGAAGCGAAGTGCTGGTCATCAGGACTGAGGGCGACAATCACCTGTTTGATAGCGAGATGGGAAAACAGACGCGCAATGCTGTGTTCCAGAAGGGTGTGCTGACCAATCGTCAGATACTGCTTCGGACAGGTTGCCTGCATGCGGCTGCCGATCCCGGCAGCGGGCACCACGGCAATCACATCCGCAAGGGAGGCCAGAGTGTTCATGTTTTATCGTTGTTGGTTAAGCGCTGCTTGTTGCGCGTTGCGTTTGTTCTGGTCAGGCACCAGACGATAGAAAGTCTCACCGGGCTTAATCATGCCCAGTTCATTGCGTGCACGCTCCTCGATCGCTTCCGAGCCGCCATTGAGATCGTCAATTTCGGCAAACAGCTGATCGTTTCGCGATTTCAGTTTGGCATTGTTTGCCTGTTGCACCGCGACATCATCATTGACGCGCGTATAGTCATGGATGCCATTTTTCCCCAGCCACAACGAATATTGCAGCCAGCCAAGCAGCACCAATAACAGTAACGTCAGTTTTCCCATCCCGCCCCCTAAAAACGGCCCAATCATCCCATAACTTTGCACAGGACTCCACACCAGCGGAGAAAATGGCGCGCTTTGCTGCGCGTCTGCGCAAAATATGAATCAGTACCGATTCAGACGGGAAAAGATTTGTAACCTGCCGATGCGTTTGCACATCAGCGCGGGCGCACTGAGGGCTTACCAGCCAGAGAGAAAAGAGAACATTAACCAGAAGAGCGTGACCACCATGATCACCGTGGCGAGCGCGGCCCACAGCCACTGTCCACTCAGCAGCGTATTCAGCGCGATACCCGTGACCACCGCAACCGGCAGCAGCGCCAGAAAGAATGGCCAGGTATAAAGAAAGAAGAACAGCGTGTTAGAGCCGAACAGCAGGAAAGGAATCGCCAGCGCGCACCAGTAAGCGAGAAAGCCGATAACGCCGCCCGGCAGCAATGAGCGCGGCTCATCCGGGGAGGAGTCATCTTTTCGAGCGAGCATTGGGGTAATGTTCTGCATAGGCATCCTGTTGGCGCGAGGGCGGCAAATCAGAAACGATTTGCCGCTGTCTCTTCAGGATTTGATGATATCGCGGTCACGCAGCAGGTCTAACAATTGGGCGGCGAGTTTTGTAACCAATTGTTCGCCATCCAGCTGGATTTCCGGGCTATCGGGCGCCTCATAGACGCTGTCGATGCCGGTGAAATTACGCAGTTCACCGGCGCGCGCTTTGCGATACAACCCTTTCGGATCACGCGCTTCACACACGGCTAACGGCGTATCGACAAATACCTCGATAAACTGTCCCGGCTCCAGCAGATCGCGCACCATCTGACGCTCGGCGCGATGCGGCGAAATAAAGGCAGTGAGCACCACGAGTCCGGCATCCACCATCAGTTTCGCCACTTCACCGACGCGACGGATATTCTCTTTACGGTCATCATCGCTGAAACCGAGGTCACGACAGAGGCCGTGACGCACATTGTCACCATCCAGCAGATAGGTGCTGACGCCGATGCGGTGCAGCGCCTGCTCCAGCGCACCGGCAACGGTGGATTTCCCCGAGCCCGAAAGGCCGGTGAACCACAGCACCACGCCCTGATGGCCATGCTGCTGTTCGCGTGAGGCGCGTGTCACCGGATGATCATGCCACACCACGTTATCGTCGTGCTGAGCCATTACTGACCGCCCAGCAGGTCGCGCGCATTCCAGTGTGGGAAGTGGCGGCGCACCAGCGCATTCAGTTCCAGCTCAAACGCGCTGAACTCGCCGGTATTGACCGGGGCATCATGGTTTGGCTGATGGATCATGCCGGCACCCACGGTGACGTTGCTCAGGCGATCGATAAAGATCATGCCGCCGGTCACCGGGTTCTGCTGATAGCTGTCGAGTACCATCGGTTCATCAAAAGTGATCTCAATGCGACCGATACCGTTCAGCGGCAGCGTATCGACCTGACGCGTCTCCAGCGAGTTGATCTCGACCTGATGCAGCACCTTCTCTACCCGGCCACGGGTTTTCTTACCGGCGATTTTCAGGTCATAACTCTGACCGGCCTGCAGCGGCTGTTCTGACATCCAGACCACGTCAACGCTGGCAGACTGAACCGCTGCCAGCTCTTCACTGGCATCCACCAGCAGATCGCCACGGCTGATATCAATCTCATCCTGCAGAACCAGGGTAATCGCTTCGCCTGCACCCGCTTCCTGCAGATCGCCATCGAAGGTCACAATGCGGGCAATGGTCGACTCCACGCCAGAAGGCAGCACTTTAACGCGCTGGCCTACCTGCACGCTGCCCGACGCCAGGGTGCCGGCATAACCACGAAAATCGAGGTTCGGA
This sequence comes from Pantoea sp. OVA07A, assembly GCF_019969975.1. Lineage (NCBI taxonomy): Bacteria > Pseudomonadati > Pseudomonadota > Gammaproteobacteria > Enterobacterales > Erwiniaceae > Pantoea > Pantoea sp. OVA07A. Next base: position 50,836 of record NZ_JAHXYM010000004.1, read on the forward strand.
CGGTTGACATACTGCACCGGGAAACGCATCGGCTGATGATCGACGACGCGCTTCAGCTCCACGGTCTCCAGCACATCCAGCAGCGTCGGGCCGCTATACCACGGCATGGTCTGACTGGCAGAAGCGACGTTATCCCCTTCCAGCGCCGACATCGGCACAAAGCGGATATCGAGGTCTTCCGGCAGCTGCGCAGCAAAGTCGAGGTAATCCTGTTTGATCTGCTCGAAGCGCTCCTGGTTGTACTCCACCAGATCCATCTTATTGATCGCCACCACCAGGTGTTTGATCCCCAGCAGCGTCGAGATAAAGCTGTGGCGGCGGGTCTGATCCAGTACGCCTTTACGCGCATCGATCAGCAGGATCGCCAGATCGCAGGTTGACGCGCCGGTCGCCATGTTACGGGTGTACTGCTCATGTCCCGGCGTGTCGGCGATAATAAATTTACGCTTTTCGGTCGAGAAGTAGCGGTAGGCCACATCAATGGTAATACCCTGCTCACGCTCAGCCTGCAGACCATCCACCAGCAGCGCCAGATCGAGCTTCTCGCCCTGGGTGCCGTGACGTTTGCTGTCGTTGTGCAGCGATGAGAGCTGATCTTCATAGATCTGACGGGTGTCGTGTAGCAGACGTCCAATCAGGGTACTTTTTCCGTCGTCAACGCTGCCGCAGGTCAGAAAACGCAGCAGGCTCTTGTGTTGTTGCGTGGTCAGCCAGGCTTCAACGCCGCCCTGGTCGGCAATCTGTTGTGCAATTACGGTATTCATCTGGCGTCTCCTTAGAAATAACCCTGACGTTTTTTCAGTTCCATCGAACCGGACTGATCGCGATCGATCATGCGGCCCTGACGCTCGCTGGTGGTGGAAACCAGCATCTCTTCGATGATCTCCGGCAGCGTCTGCGCCTCAGACTCTACCGCGCCGGTCAGAGGCCAGCAGCCGAGCGTACGGAAACGGACCATCCGTTCGGTGATCTCTTCACCCGGCTGCAGGTTGATGCGATCGTCATCGATCATCATCAGCATGCCATCACGCTCCAGCACCGGACGCGGTGCGGCGAGATAGAGCGGCACGATCTCGATGTTTTCCAGGAAGATGTACTGCCAGATATCCAGTTCGGTCCAGTTCGACAGCGGGAAGACGCGGATGCTTTCACCCTTGTTGATCTGACCGTTGTAGTTGTGCCACAGCTCAGGGCGCTGGTTTTTCGGATCCCAGCGATGGAAGCGGTCACGGAATGAGTAGATACGCTCTTTGGCGCGTGACTTCTCTTCATCACGACGTGCGCCGCCAAAGGCTGCATCAAAACCATATTTGTTCAGCGCCTGCTTCAGCCCTTCGGTTTTCATGATGTCAGTGTGTTTGGCACTGCCGTGAACAAAGGGATTGATGCCCATCGCCACGCCTTCCGGGTTGCGGTGAACCAGCAACTCTGCGCCCATCGCTTTCACGGTGCGGTCGCGAAATTCGTACATTTCACGGAATTTCCAGCCGGTATCCACATGCAGCAACGGGAACGGCAACGTGCCTGGGTAGAAGGCTTTACGCGCCAGATGGAGCATGACCGAGGAGTCTTTGCCGATGGAATACATCATCACCGGATTGCTGAACTCCGCCGCCACTTCGCGAATGATGTGGATACTCTCCGCCTCCAGCTGACGCAGATGAGTGAGTCGTTTTTGGTCCATGATTTTCCCTCAAGCCAGATTGACAACGGCGGACTCGCGAGCCCCCTGCTGTGCTGAATGTTTAAACCAGGCGAGTTGCCCGTGCAGATTAACCACCTCTCCGATCACCAGCAGCGCCGGAGTGGGTGCCGAGGCGGCCAGCGCCTCAAGTTGTTCTAAGGTGCCGGTCAGCACCTGTTGATCCTGACGGGTGCCGCGACTGATCACCGCCACCGGCGTTGATGGCGCGCGACCGTGCTGAATCAGCGCCTCGCTGATGGCAGCGGCTTTAACGGTTCCCATGTAGATCGCCAGCGTCTGACGCGCACGCGCCAGCGATGGCCAGTCAATGTCATCCCCATCGGGACGGCAGTGACCGGTAATAAACATCACGCTCTGCGCGTAGTCGCGGTGGGTCAGCGGAATACCGGCATAGGCCGTCGCACCGGCAGCCGCGGTGACGCCCGGCACCACCTGGAACGGCACACCCGCCTGCTGAGCCGCCTGCAGCTCTTCGCCGCCGCGGCCAAAGATAAAGGGATCGCCGCCCTTGAGGCGCACGACGCGCTTGCCTTTCAGCGCCAGTGAAACCAGCATCTGATTGATCTCTTCCTGCGGCAACGTGTGCGCGCTGGCCCGTTTGCCGACGCAGATGCGATCGGCATCGCGGCGCACCAGATCCAGCACCTCTTCGCTGACCAGATGGTCGTAGAGCACCACATCGGCTAACTGCATCACCTGCAGGCCACGCAGCGTCAGCAGACCGCTATCGCCCGGCCCGGCGCCCACCAGAAAGATCTCGCCCTGACGGGTCGGCTCTTCCAGCAGCTCACGGTCCAGCGTGCGTTTCGCCTCTTCGACGTTACCGGCAGACATCTCACTGGCGAACCGGCCATCGAAAGCGCGTTCCCAGAAGCGCCGACGGTCAGACATGCGGCTGAAGCGCTGTTTGACTTTATCGCGCCAGAGTCCGGCCACTTCAGCCATCTGACCCAGACTGGCAGGCAGCAGCGTTTCGATTTTTTCGCGCAGCATGCGTGCCAGCACCGGTGCGGTGCCGCTGGAGGAGATCGCCACCACCAGCGGTGAGCGGTCAACAATCGAGGGGAAGATAAAGGTGCATTTTGGCTGGTCATCCACCACGTTAACCAGCTTATGCCGCGCATTGGCGGCTTCAAACACCTGGGTGTTGAGATGGTTGTCGTCGGTGGCGGCAATCACCAGGAAAACGCCATCCAGCTGGGCCGGGTCAAATTCGGTCGCCAGCCACTCCAGCTCCTGCTTATCCAGCAGCGCCTGCAGTTCAGGGCAGAGTTCACGAGATGCGATCAGAACGCGCGCGCGTGCACGGCGCAGCAGTTCAATTTTTCGCGCCGCAATATCTCCCCCGCCGACAACCAGAACCGGGCGGCCAGAAAGATCGGCAAAAAGAGGCAAATAGTCCACGTTAACCCTGATGTTTTAACTTTGTATTAACGCGACTATACGTCGCTGGGTTTATCCAGATGAAATTACGAATTGGAATGAGTAGTTACCGAATGGAATAACGACGCCGCAAAGCACAGAACAATTTGGTCTTAACAGATGAAATTTAATGGCTTTTTCGTGAACAGGCTCACATATTGAAAGCCACACCTGCGGCAGCAAAAGCAGATAAGTGCCAGCGATAATGGTCCGTTACGCCTTTCGGTAGTGACAGCGCCCGATTCCACTAACAAAGTCACGGGACAAAAAGGATATAATGCGCGCGGCATGGCTGGCCCTGGCCCCCATGCGGAACGGCTCCCGAATAATGAAAAAGGATGCACTATGTTTTATTCCCTCCGCTTGAGGGTAGCGACAATTTTATTTGGCGCACTCATTTCCCCGCTGGCTCTGGCCACTCCGCCTGGCCAGTTTGCCGAACAGCAGGTCCGGCACATCGCCACCTTGTTTCCTGGCCGGATGAGCGGCAGCCCGGCTGAGCTGATGGCAGCCGACTACCTGCAACAGCAATTTACCGCGCTGGGGTATAAGACCAATACCCGCCAGTTCAGGACCGGCTATAAGTGGCAGGAAGAGGACGGCACGCAGCGCTGGCATAAGCTCACGGCAACCTCGGTGATTGCCGCGCGTGCAGGCAGCGTGCCGCAGGAGATTCTGATCGTGGCACATCTGGATACCTGGACGCCGCAAAATAGCAGCCAGGCCCAGCACAACCTGGGCGGCTTACGCCTGCAGGGCGTCGATGATAATGCATCGGGTCTTGGCGTGATGCTGGAGCTGGCACAGCAGCTGAGCCGCAAACCGCTGCACTACGGCATACGCTTTGTGGCGCTGAGCGCCGGAGAGGCAGATCTGCACGGCATGGATGATTATGTTGAGCGGATGAGCACGCGTGAGAAGAAGAATACCCTGCTGGTCATCGATCTGAATAGCCTGATCACCGGCGATCATCTCTATTTTAACAGCGGCATGAATACGCCCCGGGCGGTGCGCAAGCAGACCAGCGAACGAGCCCTGTTACTGGCACGCCAGCAGGGCATTCCCGCCGCCAGTCATCAGCTGAACCGTAAAGATTTTGACGCTCTTAATGCCTTCGACAAGGCGGGCTTTCCGCTGCTGGATGTGACCGCCAGCAACTGGACGCTGGGTAATAAAGATGGTGCGCTGCAGCGTCATCGTAGTCCCCACTTTCCTGATGGCGTTACCCGCCATCAGACTGACCTGGATAATCTGAGCTATCTCGACCGCTGGCTGCCGGGGCAGATAACCTTGCGAACCCGCGACAGCGTTCGCGTGCTGCTGCCGCTGCTCAGTGAACTGACCAATCCCAAAGTGTAAGGATCTGACATGTACGTGGTCTTTCTGAATTACGTTCGTCCGGTAGAAGAAGTTGAAGCGCTGCTGGCAGCCCATATCGAATGGCTGGATCGCTATTTTGACGCGGGCGTTTTTATTGCAGCGGGACGTAAAGATCCGCGCACGGGCGGCATGTTACTGGTCAGGGAGATGGAACGAGAAGAGCTGGATGCAATTTTAGCGGAAGATCCGTTTGTCACAGTGGCAGAGTATGAGGTGACGAAAGTGAATGTGACCCGTGCAGCAGAGGCGTTTGCCGGATTAAAAGGCGTTTAGCTTCCCGCCTGACTGCAGCCAAAAACTTCTCTCCCGGTGTTCGGGGAGAGAAGTCCTGCGTCAGCCTTCGTGCAGACCACACTCGCGCTTGAGACCGAAGAAGCGCGTCTCTTCTTCTGCCATACCCGGCTCCCACTTGCGGGTGGTATGGGTATCGCCCACCGAGAGATAGCCTTCATCCCACAGCGGATGGTACTTCAGCTTATGCTGTTCCAGATACTGATGAATCTGGCGGTTATCCCAGTCGATAATCGGCAGCAGCTTAAAGACGCCACGCTGGACGCCCAGCACCGGCAGATTCGCCCTGCTGCCCGACTGGTCGCGGCGCAATCCGGCAAACCAGGTCTGTGCGCCCAGGGTTTCAATGGCGCGATTCATCGGCTCAACTTTGTTGATCTCGTTATATTTCTCAATCCCCTCGACGCCCTGCTCCCACAGTTTGCCGTAGCGCGCTTCCTGCCAGGCCGGTGAGGTTTCGGCGCGGAACACCTTAAGGTTGAGATTGAGCTGGTCCGCCAGCTCATCAATAAAACGATAGGTCTCCGGGAACAGATAGCCGGTGTCGGTCAGGATCACCGGAATATCGGGCTGCTGACGCGTCACCAGATGCAGCGACACCGCGGCCTGAATACCGAAACTGGAGGAGAGCACATAAGCACCCGGCAGATTCTCCAGCGCCCAGCTGACCCGCTCTTCCGCAGATGACTTCTCCAGCTGCGCATTGGTCGCGGCCAGCGCCATAGCACGCTGGACTTTGGACATCTCATTCAGTGCTGCGAGGTCGGGGTGACTCATTTTGCTTCCTCCCAAAAATCGCGTGCCGGGTCCAGCACCGGCGCAACAATGCCCGCGCGGATGGTGAAGTCACCAAAGCCTTCAGCGGCCTGGCGCTCAGTGGCCCAGCGTCCCACCAGCTCATCAATGGTGGCGAGAATTTCGCTTTCGTTAATGTTTTCACGGTACATGCGGGGAATACGCGTTCCGCTGCGGTTTCCACCCAGATGCAGGTTGTAGCGACCTGGCGCTTTACCCACCAGCCCCAGCTCAGCCAGCATGGCACGGCCACAGCCGTTGGGACAACCGGTAACGCGTAACACTATGTGCTCATCGCCAACGCCATGCGCATGCATGATCCCTTCCACTTTGGTCACGAAGGCAGGCAGGAAGCGCTCGGCTTCTGCCATCGCCAGCGGACAGGTCGGGAACGCCACGCAGGCCATCGAGTTTTCGCGCTGTGCCGTAACGTGATCCATCAGACCATGTTCGCGCGCGATTGCTTCGATCTGCGCTTTTTCGCTTTCCGGCACGCCGGCCACAATCAGGTTCTGGTTAGCGGTCAGGCGGAAATCGCCCTGATGGATTTTCGCAATTTCAGCGATGCCGCTTTTCAGCGGTCGGCCCGGATAGTCGAGCAGGCGACCATTTTCGATAAACAGCGTCAGGTGCCATTTGTTGTCGATGCCTTTAATCCAGCCAATGCGATCGCCACGGGTGGTGAACTCATAAGGACGGATCGGCTCAAACGTCACGCCTGCCCGTTTTTCAACTTCGGCTTTAAAGGTCTCGACGCCAACGCGTTCCAGGGTGTACTTGGTTTTGGCGTTTTTACGGTCGGTACGGTTGCCCCAGTCGCGCTGAGTCGTGACCACCGCCTCGGCAACGTCGAGGATCTTCTCCACCGGGAAGTAACCAAACTCGCTGGCGGTGCGCGCGTAGGTCGCTTTGTTACCGTGCTCAATCGACAGCCCGCCACCCACCAGCAGGTTAAAGCCCACCAGCTTGCCGTGCTCGGCGACAGCGACAAAGTTCAGATCGTTGGCGTGCAGATCCACGTCGTTATGCGGCGGGATCACCACGGTGGTTTTAAATTTACGCGGCAGATACGTTTCACCGAGGATCGGCTCTTCGTCGGTGGTGGCGACTTTTTCTTTATCCCACCAGATCTCCGCATAGGCACGGGTGCGTGGCAGCAGATGCTCAGAGAGTTTCTTCGCCCACTCATACGCTTCCTGATGCAGCTCCGACTCAACCGGGTTCGACGTACAGAGCACGTTACGGTTAACGTCGTTGGCGGTCGCCAGCGCATCCAGCCCCACCTCATGCAGCATCTGATGCGTCGGCTTAACGTTCTTCTTCAGAATGCCGTGAAACTGGAAGGTCTGACGGTTAGTCAGACGGATGCTGCCATAGATAGTTTTATCGGTGGCAAATTTGTCGATGGCCAGCCACTGAGTCGGCGTAATGATGCCGCCCGGCAACCGGCAACGCAGCATCATGGCGTGGCGCGGCTCCAGCTTCTGCTCCGCACGTTCGGCACGAATATCGCGATCGTCCTGCTGGTACATGCCGTGAAAACGGATCAGCAGGAAGTTGTCGCCGGTAAAACCGCCGGTCAGACCCTCTTCCAGATCTTCTTTAATGGTGCCGCGCAGATAGTTGCTCTGCTTCTTCAGACGCTCAGCGTCTGCTAATTTGCCTTCTACAACCAGCGGTCCAGGGTGTTTATCGCTCATTAGTAAACGTCTCGCTGATAACGGCGCTCAATGCGCAGCTCACTTAAAAATTCGTCGGCCGTTTCACGATCCATTCCGCCGTGTTCGACCACCACATCCAGCAATGCCTGCTCGACGTCTTTTGCCATACGATTCGCGTCGCCACAGACATAAAGATGCGCGCCCTCTTCGATCCAGCGCCACACTTCGGCCCCTTTCGCGCGGATCTTATCCTGTACGTAAATCTTCTCTGCCTGATCGCGTGACCAGGCGAGGTCGATATGGGTCAGCAGACCATCCTTAACATATTTCTGCCACTCCACCTGATAGAGGAAATCGTCGGTGAAGTGCGGATTACCAAAGAATAACCAGTTTTTGCCGCCGGCACCGTCGTTGTCGCGCTGCTGCATAAAGGCGCGGAACGGCGCGATGCCGGTGCCCGGGCCAATCATGATCACTGGCGCATCCGGATTAGCCGGCAGGCGGAAGTTGTCGTTGTGTTCGATGAAGACCCGGACTTCGCCCTCTTCTTCGATGCGATCGGCCAGCCAGGTCGATGCACCGCCGCCACGCTGGCGACCTTCAATATCAAAGCGAACGGCACCGACGGTGATATGCACTTCGGTATCGGTTTCAGCCTGCGAAGAGGCGATAGAGTAGAGTCGCGGCGTCAGCGGTCGCAGCAGTCCGGTCAGCTGTTCAGCGCTGAGTTCGGACGGTGCCAGGCGCACCATATCCACAATCGGATAGTGCTGCGCATAGTGCTGCAGCCTGGCTTTATCATCCACCAGTGAGAGCAACTCCGCGTTGCGTGACAGCTGGGCATACTGCGCTACAATCTGCGCGGTGTTAACCGTCAGCTCGAAATGCTTCTGCAGCGCCTCCGCCAGCGGCAGGGTTTTCCCCTGAACCTCTACCGGCTCATCGCCTTTCAGCCAGACCAGCTCCAGCAGTTCGCTGACCAGCGCCGCGTCGTTCTCATACCAGACGCCCAGCGCATCGCCAGGCTGGTAGCGCAGACCGGAATCGCCCAGATCGATTTCGATATGGCGCACATCTTTATCTGAGTCCCGTCCGGTAATTTTCTGATTCACCGCCAGACTCGCGCTGAGCGGCGACTCTTTAGTATAGGGGCTGGTGGTGACTTCGTTGACGCTGCCGGCTGCTGTCGCCGCAGCCTGCGCCGGGGATTCAGTGGGAACGCGTTTCTTGAGAATTTCCGTCAGTGCATTGCGCCAGGCGGCGGCCTGCTCCGCATACTCAACATCCGCATCAACGCGATCCAGCAGACGCTCGCCGCCCAGCTCCGCCAGTCGGCTGTCAAAATCTTTACCCGCCTGACTGAAGAATTCATAAGAGGTGTCGCCCAGGCCAAACACTGCGAAGGCGGCACCCTCCATTTTCGGTGCCTTTTTCGACATCAGGAATTTATGCAGCGCTACCGCCTCTTCTGGCGGTTCGCCTTCGCCCTGGGTGGAGGTTACAACCACCAGCATTTTTTCCTGGCCAATCTGTTTGAACTTGTAATCACCGGCATTCACCAGGTTTACGTTCAGCTTTGCGGCCAGCAGGTCATCACGCAACTGCTCAGCCAGACGACGTGCGTTGCCGGTCTGGGAAGCGGAAAGCAGCGTAATGGCGGGCGCTTCGGCCGGAGCCGGAGCAGATGCAGATGCAGATGCAGTGCTGGCGACGGCGCTACCCGGGGTCTGTTCCACCCTGCCCCAGAAATAGCCTGACAGCCACGCCAGTTGAGTCGGGGAATAATCTGTCGTCGCCGCCTGTAAGCGAGCGAGTTGTTCCGGGGAGAGCGGAAGCATTGAACCAGGTGCCTGAGTCGTCATCGCGTTAAAAATTCCAGTATCAGAAGTCCGGACCGTAAAATGGCGGAAGAGTGCGTAGGTTACCGGTCCGTATATTAACGATTAAATACACCTTCGACATATCAAATAACCAAAATGACTAAATGGTTTTCCAGGTAGGAATAATCGTTAAAAGTGGTAAGCAAAGCGGTGATATATCAGTTAATTAGCTGGACGACACTGTATAAACGCGCAGGAAAAGTATCGGTTTGTGCGGTTCGGGTGCGAAAAAAGCGGTAATCAGGTAGAATTCAGCGGTTTTTTAATGTCTGAGAACCATTATGTCTACCACCTTGTTTAAAGAGTTCCAGTTCGAAGCCGCGCATCATCTACCGAATGTGCCGGCCGGACACAAATGTGGCCGTCTGCACGGTCATTCGTTCCTGGTTCGTCTGGAGATTACCGGCGAAGTGGATGCGCATACCGGCTGGGTTATGGATTTTGCTGAGCTGAAGGCGGCGTTTAAGCCTGTCTACAATCGGCTGGACCACTACTATCTGAATGATATTCCCGGCCTGGAAAATCCCACCAGCGAAGTGCTGGCGAAATGGATCTGGGATCAGATGAAGCCGCAACTGCCGCTGCTTAGCGCGGTGATGATCAAAGAAACCTGCACCGCAGGCTGCGTTTACCGCGGCTAACCCTGTCGGATCGAACCCTTCGATCCGACACGGCTCTTCTCTCCATCCCGCCTCTGACGCTCAACGCTTCCCTGTGGTTAACGGCTCATTGCGTGCCGCGTTATCAGGATCAGGCGATATTGAGATATTTATGGGTCTGCATCGACAGACGCCAGTTACGGGCAATGCAGGTCTCAATACAGAGCCGGGTTGCATCATCTTTGCGGCTGATTGGCTGCAGGGCGATGATACGCGCTTTGGTGTCATCAATGCCTGCCAGCAGCCGATCCAGCGCTTCCACATCACGCTCGCGCGCCACCGGATGCTTGATTTCATCGGCCCGGCTCAGCGCCTGGGGCAGCACATCGTAGCCGCCGCGCATGTTGACCTTCGGCGAGACGGTCACCCAGGTCCGTTCAGAACAGTGAATCTCGTGGGTTCCGCTGGTCTCAATCTGGCACTGGAAACCGTGCTGCTCCAGCGCAGTGGTTAACGGACGCAGATCGTAAATCGCCGGTTCACCACCGGTGATGACCACATGACGCGCCGTCCAGCCCTGCTGCGCAATGGCACTCACCAGGGTCGCCGCGTCGGCATCACCCCAGGCGTCGCTTTCCACCGTCTTGATCAAAATATCGCCCAGCGACGTTTCCCGATCTGTCCGCTTTTCCCAGGTGTGTTTGGTATCGCACCAGCTACAGCCCACCGGGCATCCCTGCAAACGAATGAAAATGGCAGGCACGCCGGTGTAATAACCTTCGCCCTGCAGTGTCTGGAACATTTCGTTAATCGGGTATTGCATTACGGACTCGCTTGAAAAAAACAGGGCGCTGATTATGGCAGATTTGCCGCGCAGCTCAACCACGCGTTGTGCCTTTTCTCCGCGCCGGACAAAACACAAATGAGGGGCTTCAGACGGCTGACAGGCTCAGAACGTGGATGGCCAGGACCGAAGAGCAAAGCCTCCCGCGCTCAGGACAAAAACGCCGGAAGCGTTTTTGAACAACGCAAAACGTTGTCCCGGTAACGGGCGTACCTCAGGGATGAGGTGCGTAATCGCGCGGACCCGGCCGGCAGAGATGCCGCTTTGGCGATCGGGCCTTTCCATCTGCGTCTGCACACCGCCACCAACAAAAAGCCCCGCACAAGGCGGGGCTTCAGAGGCCGATGATGTCACTTAGCGCGACATCAACGCACAGTCATTACTGACCTTTAACTTCTTTCAGACCGTTGAATGGCGCTTTAGAACCCAGCGCTTCTTCGATACGGATCAGCTGGTTGTACTTAGCAACACGGTCAGAACGGCTCATTGAACCGGTTTTGATCTGGCCCGCTGCAGTACCTACCGCCAGGTCAGCGATGGTCGCATCTTCGGTTTCGCCTGAACGGTGAGAGATCACGGCAGTGTAGCCCGCGTCTTTCGCCATTTTGATCGCAGCCAGAGTTTCGGTCAGAGAACCGATCTGGTTGAATTTGATCAGAATGGAGTTAGCGATACCTTTATCGATACCTTCTTTCAGGATTTTGGTGTTGGTAACGAACAGGTCATCACCCACCAGCTGGATTTTGTCGCCCAGTACTTTGGTCTGGTAAGCGAAGCCGTCCCAGTCAGATTCGTCCAGGCCATCTTCGATAGAAACGATCGGATACTGTTTAGTCAGATCTTCCAGGAAGTGGGTGAACTCTTCAGAGGTAAACGATTTACCGCCTTCACCGGCCAGAACGTATTTGCCATCTTTGTAGAACTCAGATGCCGCACAGTCCATCGCCAGGGTGATGTCTTTGCCCAGCTCGTAGCCTGCTGCTTTTACCGCTTCAGCGATAACAGCCAGCGCTTCGGCGTTGGAACCCAGGTTTGGCGCGTAGCCGCCTTCGTCACCCACTGCAGTGCTCATGCCTTTGCTTTTCAGCACTTTTGCCAGGCTGTGGAACACTTCAGAACCCATACGGATGGCTTCTTTCAGGTTCGGAGCGCCAACCGGCTGGATCATGAATTCCTGGATGTCGACGTTGTTGTCGGCATGTTCGCCGCCGTTGATGATGTTCATCATTGGCAGTGGCATAGAGTATTTGCCTGGGGTGCCGTTCAGTTCAGCGATGTGCTCATACAGCGGCTGACCTTTAGAGGCTGCAGCGGCTTTAGCAGCTGCCAGTGAAACAGCCAGAATGGCGTTAGCACCGAAGTTAGATTTGTTCTCAGTACCGTCCAGGTCAATCATGATCTTATCGATGTTCGCCTGATCTTTCGCGTCTTTGCCTTTTACCGCTTCAGCAATCGGACCGTTTACTGCAGCAACGGCTTTGGTTACGCCTTTGCCCAGATAACGTGATTTGTCACCGTCACGCAGTTCCAGCGCTTCGCGTGAACCGGTAGAGGCACCTGATGGCGCAGCTGCCAGGCCTACGAAACCGCCTTCCAGATGCACTTCAGCTTCAACAGTCGGGTTACCACGTGAGTCGATAATTTCGCGACCGATGACTTTTACGATTTTGGACATTACGATTTTCCTCAGTACAAGTTAGTCAATCCTAAGACAAGCAACGCGCGAAAAGTTCGCGCGCTGCCTGTGAAACTTACTTCGCTAAACGCTTCTGATGCTCATGTGCGGATTTAACAAAGCCGGCAAACAACGGATGGCCGTCGCGTGGGGTCGAGGTAAACTCAGGATGGAACTGGCAGGCCACAAACCACGGATGGTTCGGGATCTCGATAATCTCAACCAGTTGATCATCACCAGAGCGACCTGCTACGCGCAGACCGGCTGCTTCAATCTGCTTTAACAGCATATTGTTCACTTCATAGCGGTGGCGATGGCGCTCAACGATAGTGTCAGAGCCGTAGAGCTGGCGAACCTGGCTGCCCGGCGTTAACTGACACTGCTGGCTGCCCAGACGCATGGTGCCGCCCAGATCGCTCTGCTCGCTGCGGACTTCGACGTTGCCATCTTCGTCACGCCATTCGGTGATTAATGCCACCACCGGATATTTACAGTCTGGCACAAATTCCGTGGAGTTGGCGCCCGGCATCCCGGCGACATTGCGGGCGAACTCCATCAGCGCAACCTGCATGCCCAGGCAGATGCCCAGGTACGGCACGTTGTTTTCACGTGCATACTGCGCGGTCATCAGCTTGCCTTCCACGCCACGGTAACCGAAGCCACCCGGGATCAGAATCGCATCCAGATCTTTCAGTAATTCGACACCGCGTGATTCAACATCCTGCGAATCGATCAGTTTGATGTTCACGGTGACGCGATTTTTCAGGCCGCCATGTTTCAGCGCTTCGATGACCGACTTGTAGGCATCCGGCAATTCCACATACTTGCCCACCATACCGATGGTGACTTCACCACCCGGATTGGCTTCTTCGTAGATCACCTGCTCCCATTCGGCCAGGTTGGCTTCCGGTGCATTCAGGTTGAAGCGCTTGCAGATATAGTCATCCAGGCCCTGCGATTTCAGCATGCCAGGAATCTTGTAGATGGAATCAACGTCTTTCAGCGAGATAACCGCTTTTTCAGGGACGTTACAGAACAGGGCGATTTTAGCGCGTTCGTTGGCCGGTACGGCACGGTCAGAACGGCAAATCAGCACGTCTGGCTGAATACCAATCGACAGCAGCTCTTTCACCGAGTGCTGGGTCGGTTTGGTTTTCACTTCACCGGCAGCCGCCATATACGGCACCAGCGTCAGGTGCATATACATGGTGTGTTCGCGGCCCACATCAACGGCCATCTGGCGAATCGCTTCCAGGAACGGCAGTGATTCGATATCACCGACCGTGCCGCCGATTTCGACCAGTACCACATCATGACCTTCACCACCTTCAATAATGCGTTCTTTGATGGCGTTGGTGATGTGCGGAATAACCTGAATGGTTGCGCCCAGATAGTCGCCACGGCGCTCTTTGCGCAGGACTTCTGAGTAGATACGGCCAGTGGTGAAGTTGTTACGACGCGACATTTTGGTACGGATGAAGCGCTCGTAGTGACCCAAATCCAGATCGGTTTCAGCGCCGTCATCAGTGACGAAAACTTCACCGTGCTGCGTCGGGCTCATGGTGCCTGGATCCACGTTGATATACGGGTCCAGCTTCATGATGGTCACGTTCAGACCACGGGCTTCGAGAATGGCTGCGAGGGAGGCTGCGGCAATGCCTTTACCCAGAGAGGAAACGACCCCGCCGGTCACAAAAATATAATTCGTTGTCATGCTGAACCTGAGAGTTTAGGTTTAAAGACGGTGGAATAACCAAGACGGGAAAACAGTATACTGGAAACCGCTATCAGCCACAATTGATGAATCACCGCCATCCTCCAACGCATTGCTTCGGCTAACATAGCCGATAGCCGCCAATGAAATGTTGACGTGCGTCACAAAGTTGCCGTCAGGCTGAATCGAGTAAGCGAAAGCGGTGACTTTATGCACAGCGCTGGAATAATCAGCGCTTCTCGCCCCGTTTCACCTGCTGCCAGGCGGCTTCCATCTGCTCCAGCGTGGCACCCGGCATACTTAACCCCTGTGCAGCGATGATCGCTTCGACTTCGCGGAAGCGGCGCTCAAACTTGTCGTTGGCCTTTTGCAGCGCAGTTTCCGCTTTGCTTCCCAGATGGCGCGACAGGTTAACCGTGGCGAACAGCAGGTCGCCAATCTCCTCTTCCAGCTTCTCACCATCCACCACACTCTGCTGCGCCTCGTGCATCACTTCATCAATCTCTTCATGCACCTTAGCCACCACCGGCCCCAGCGTGGTCCAGTCGAATCCGACATTGTGACAACGCTTCTGAATCTTGTGGGCGCGCATCAGTGCGGGCAGTGCCTTAGGGATATCATCCAGCGCCGAATGCTGGGCTTTGTCAGCCCGCTCAGCGGTTTTTATCGCTTCCCAGTTTTTCAGCACTTCGCTGCTGGTTTCTGCTGTGGCATCGCCAAAAATGTGTGGATGACGGCGCTCCAGCTTGTCGCTGATTGCGTGGCAGACATCCTCAAAATTAAAGCGATCCTGTTCGCTGGCCATCTGCGCATAGAACACCACCTGAAACAGCAGATCGCCCAGCTCACCGCGCAGATCGTCAAAATCTTCGCGCTGGATAGCGTCCAGCACTTCGTAGGTCTCTTCCAGCGTATAGGGCGCGATGGTGGCGAAGGTCTGTTCACGATCCCACGGACAGCCATGTTGTGGATCGCGCAGGGTTTTCATTATGCCAAGCAGGCGCTCAATAGCGTTCATTCAGGAGGATCCTTGATTAGTGAGATGACAGGCAACGGGCGAAGAGGCAAAGCGTACAACACGGCAGGACGCTATTCACCGCGTCCGGCCGTGTCTGGTGGTGCAGAAAACGCCTGCGCAACCTCCAGCTGCCGGTTGCCTCAGTGCCTGCCTGAATATCAGTGCAGGCGACGGGCGTCAATGATATCAGAGACCTGGTTCAGACGCGCCAGGACACGTCCCAGTACCTGATGGTTGTAGATCTCGATATCCATGTCGATGGTCGCCAGCTGTTTTTTGGTGTCGCTGCGGCTTGAGACGCCCAGGACATTCACTTTCTCGTTGGCGAGAATGGTGGTGATGTCACGCAGTAAGCCGCTGCGATCGTTGGCGGTCACGCGCACCACCAGCGAATAGCCGCTGGAGTAGCTTTCGCCCCACACCGCATCGACGATACGTTCCGGCGCATGCGAAATGAGTTCAGCCAGCTGGTCGCAGTCAGCGCGATGAATAGAGATGCCGCGCCCCTGGGTGATGAAGCCGACAATATCATCCCCCGGAATCGGCTGGCAGCAGCGGGCAATGTGGTGCATCAGGTTGCCCACGCCCTCCACGACGACACGTCCGCTCTCTTTGCGTGAAGAGGGAGTGTACGATTTCTGGGTCAGCTGACGCAGCGCTTCGCGATCTTCCTCTTCGGCGCTCGGCTTATTGAGCTTCGCCTGCAGGAAGTTAACCATCTGGTTAAGACGAATATCGCCGCCGCCAATCGCCGCCAGCAGCTCTTCAAGCGAGGTGACGTTATAGCGCGGCAGCAGCAGTTTTTCGGCTTCACGCAGGCTGATATCCAGCTGATTCAGTTCGTTATCCAGAATCTGCCGTCCGGCGATAATATTCTTGTCGCGATCCTGCTTGCGGAACCAGTTGTGGATCTTCGAGCGTCCACGGTTGGTGGTGATGTAGCCCAGATTCGGATTGAGCCAGTCGCGGCTCGGGTTCGGCTGCTTCTGGGTGATCACCTCAACCTGATCGCCCATCTGCAGCTGGTAGGTGAACGGCACGATGCGGCCACCGATTTTCGCGCCGATGCAGCGGTGACCGATGTCGCTGTGAATATGATAGGCAAAGTCGAGCGGCGTCGATCCAGCGGGCAGATCCACCACGTCGCCTTTCGGGGTAAAGACGTAGACCCGGTCATCGAACACCTGGCTGCGGACCTCTTCCAGCAGTTCGCCGGAGTCCGCCATCTCTTCCTGCCAGCTGATGAGCTTACGCAGCCAGGCGATCCGCTCTTCATGACCGGCCGCGCCACGCGCGCTGCTGGAAGTTGGCCCCTCTTTATATTTCCAGTGCGCCGCCACGCCCAGCTCGGCATCTTCATGCATCTGGCGGGTA
The DNA here is from genome assembly GCF_019969975.1 of Pantoea sp. OVA07A. NCBI lineage: Bacteria > Pseudomonadati > Pseudomonadota > Gammaproteobacteria > Enterobacterales > Erwiniaceae > Pantoea > Pantoea sp. OVA07A. Next base: position 67,194 of record NZ_JAHXYM010000004.1, read on the forward strand.
CGGATCTGGATTTCCACCGTTTTGCCCTGCGGCCCTAACACCACCGTATGAATCGACTGGTAGCCGTTGGGTTTGGGGTTAGCGACGTAGTCATCGAATTCACTGGGCAGATGGCGATAGAGCGTATGCACCGTACCCAGCGCACCGTAGCAATCCTGCAGGCGATCGGCGACGATGCGCACCGCCCGCACGTCAAACAGCTCATCAAAGGCCAGCGATTTTTTCTGCATCTTGCGCCAGATGCTGTAGATATGTTTGGGACGGCCATAGACTTCGGCGCGCACGCCCTCTTTGACCATCTCTTTGCGCAGATTACTGACGAAGTTTTCGATGTACTGCTCACGGTCAATACGCCGCTCATGCAGTAATTTGGCGATGCGCTTATATTCGTCGGGATGCAGGTAGCGGAAGCAGTAATCTTCCAGCTCCCATTTGAGCTGACCAATACCGAGACGGTTGGCCAGTGGCGCATAGATATTGGTGCTCTCTTTGGCGGCCAGTACGCGCTCATCTTCCGGCGCATCTTTCATTTCGCGCAGGTTCATGATGCGTTCAGCCAGCTTCAGCACTACGCAGCGGAAATCTTCCACCATCGCCAGCAGCATGCGGCGGACGTTATCCACCTGTTCAGAGGCCATGGAGTCGTTGTGGATCGCTTTCAGCTGGCGGATAGCGTCCATATCGCGCACGCCGTGTACCAGCGAGACAATGCCTTTGCCGACTGCGGTTTCCAGCTCCTCTTCACTCACCACTTCATCGTTAGCCAGCGGGAAAATCAGCGCCGCACACAGGCTTTCGATATCCATGCTGAGCATTGAGAGGATTTCAACCATCTCAATACCGCGCCACAGCAGCAGCGACTGATCAGGATGGCCCTGCGTCTGCGCTTCGCAGTAGCGCCAGGTCTCGGCCACACGTTGACATGATTGCGGGTTGGCAATACCGAGACTGGCGATCCACTGGTCGAGGGCGAAATCCCCCTCAGTATTTAAATGCGCACTTCTGACCGCAACCATAACCTCTCCTGCACAACGACATACATCGCTTATGTTTTTCTGAACAGCACCATGGATTCGAGATGACGGGTATGTGGGAACATATCCAGCATCGCGACCCTTTCCAATTGGTAGCCTGCCGACAGCAATGTCTGGCTGTCGCGGGCGAGTGTGGTGGGATTACACGAAACATAGACCACGCGATCTGGTGCAAGTTTAACCACATGCGCCATTACGCCCGCAGCCCCGGCGCGTGCCGGATCGAGTAATACCTTGTTAAATCCCTGTGCCGCCCACGGCTGGCGCGACACATCTTCTTCCAGATTATGCTGAAAGAAACTGACATTTTTAAGATTATTCAAATCAGCATTATACGCTGCCTGCCGCACTAATGCTGCAATCCCCTCCACACCAACCACATTATGTACGAAGATTCCTATAGGAAGTGTGAAGTTTCCCATGCCGCAAAACAGATCCAGCACCCGGTCTTCCGGCTGCAGATCGAGCCAGGCAATTGCCTTTGCGACCATCTGCTGATTAACACTGTCGTTAACCTGAATAAAATCCTGTGGGCTGAAGGTTAGCTTAATCTGGTGAGATTGATAAAACGGCGTCGACTTACTTAACGCACTCAATTCTTCCTCGCCCGCATCCAGGAACAGCATCAGCTGATGCTTATGCGAAAACTGTTCCAGTTTTTCACGGTCATCCGCATGCAGCGCATCAAGATGGCGCAGAATCATCAGCGGCCCGTTGTCTGCCAGCACCAGCTCCACATGCCCGAGACGCCTGACGGCGCGTAAGTCACTGAGACACTGGTGCAATGGAACCAGTAAAGCCTCAAGTTCGGGCACTAAAATGGGGCATTGCTGAATATCGACCAGATCGTTGCTGGCTTCCTGACGGAAGCCCATCTGCAAACGCTGCGCCTTATTTTGCCATTGCAGCCCCAGACGGGCGCGACGACGATAGCCCCAGGGCTGACCGGCGATCACCTCATCCACCGCCACGTCTTGTGCGGCGGCCTGGCGCAGCATCCGGCTCAGCGCCTGGGCTTTGCTCTGCTGTTGCAGCGCTACATCGGCATGCTGCTGCTGGCAGCCGCCGCAGCGTTCATAATGCGGGCAGCGGGGCGTGACGCGCGCCGGACTGCGGCTAATCAGTCGTGTCACTTTCGCCCGGGCAAATTGACGTTTATCCTCTGTCAGCATGACCTCCGCCTGTTCCCCAGGCAGGGCACCGGCAACAAAAAGGGTTTTGCCCTTGTGACGCGCCACACCTTGTCCGAACGGATCGAGCGCCTCAATGGTGACGGTGATCCGTTGTTGCGTCGTCACGCGCTGTTTTGCAACGTAAAATTGCGCCATAGTGTTATTAATTCTCTTTATCGAAAACGACCTGCATTGTTTTTGTCGACAGCATGCACAGGGACGTTAATGCCGGAGTAGCCAGGCGACTATTATGACCAAATACAGCCTGCGGGCGCGAATGATGATTTTAATTCTGGCACCCACGCTGATGGTTGGCCTGCTGCTCAGCTCATTTTTTGTGGTGCACCGCTACAATGAACTGCAGCGCCAGGTTATCGATGCCGGAGCCAATATCATTGAACCGCTGGCGATCTCCAGTGAATACAGCATGACCTGGCACAACCGTGACGCCATGCGTGAACTGGTCAGCCTGCTGCACCGCCGCCATTCCGGCATCGTCCGGGCGATCTCGGTGTTTGATAATCACAACCAGCTCTACGTCACCTCTAATCACAAGCAGAACCTCAGCCTGCTGCAACAGGATGATATCCGCGCCCTGCCCGACGATGTCTCCATGGAGCGTCACGGCAACGTATTGATTCTGCGCACACCGATCACCACCGAGCGTTACGATGTGGATGAATTGCCGGACGAAGATGCCAAGCCGTCGGGCAATCCGCTGGGCTACGTGGCGATAGAACTGGATCTGCAGTCGGTGCGCCTGCAGCAGTACAAAGAGGTGTTTGTCGCCACGCTGATGCTGCTCTTCTGCCTCTGCCTGGCCATGCTGTTTGCCTATCGTCTGATGCGCGATGTCACCGGCCCGATCCGCAATATGGTCACCACCGTTGACCGCATCCGTCGCGGCCAGCTCGACAGCCGCGTTGAGGGATACATGCTGGGTGAACTCAGCATTCTGAAAAACGGGATTAATGCGATGGCGATGTCGCTGACCGCCTATCACGAAGAGATGCAGCACAATATCGATCAGGCGACCTACGATCTGCGAGAGACGCTGGAACAGCTGGAGATTCAGAACGTTGAGCTGGATTTGGCGAAGAAACGCGCCCAGGAAGCGGCGCGTATCAAATCTGAGTTTCTGGCCAATATGTCGCATGAGCTGCGGACGCCGCTTAATGGCGTGCTGGGCTTTACCCGGCAGATGCTGAAAACCCAGCTGCGCACCACCCAGCGCGACTATATGCAGACCATTGAACGTTCAGCCAATAACCTGCTCAGTATTATCAATGACGTGCTCGATTTCTCGAAGCTGGAAGCGGGCAAACTGATGCTGGAGGCGATCCCCTTCCCGCTGCGTGCCACACTGGATGAAACGCTGGTGCTGCTGGCCCCGTCGGCGCATGACAAAGGGCTGGAGCTGACGGTGGTGTGTGACAGCAGCGTGCCGGACAACGTGATTGGCGATGCGCTGCGCCTGCAACAGATTCTGATTAACCTGATCGGTAACGCCATCAAGTTTACCGAGAAAGGATATATCGGCCTGCGTGTCGGACAGCGGGTGATTACGCAGTCGCGCGTCGAGCTGGAGATTCAGGTTGAAGATAGCGGCATCGGCATCTCTGAGCAGCAACAGACACAGCTGTTCCAGGCGTTCCGTCAGGCTGACGCCAGCATTTCGCGCCGTCATGGCGGCACCGGGCTGGGGCTGGTGATCACCCAGAAACTGGTGCGGGAGATGGGCGGCGAAATCACCTTCAGCAGTCAGCCGGACAAGGGCTCCACCTTTGTGATTCGCGTGCAGCTGGATCTCAATCCCAATGCGCCCGGCATGCCACGCGTGCTGGATGCGCTGTCACATGCGCGCATTGCCTATGTTGAAGCGGATGCTAACGTTGCCAGCGCAGCACTGGAGATGTTAAGCGCCACACCATTGCAGATCGATTACAGCGAAACGCTGGAGGGATTAAAAGCGTCTCACTATCCGCTGCTGCTGATGGCGATGCCGGTCGACATCAGCCAGCCTGAGCTGCTCAATGAACGCATGATTAATGCGCTGCTGGATCGGGCCGACAACGTGCTGATGGCGCTCCCCAGCCCGATGATGTTGCTGGCAGATGAGCTGAAGGTACGCGGCATCGACGGTTGCATCGCTAAACCGATCTCCCTGACGCGACTCCTGCCGATGTTACTGGATCTGCATACCCGTCAGATCAGTGAACTGCCGCTTTCACCCCGGCTGCCGCTGACGGTGATGGCGGTGGATGATAACCCCGCCAACCTCAAGCTGATTGGCGCGCTGCTGGAGGAGCAGGTGCAGAACATCCTGCTGTGCAGCAGCGCCGAACACGCCATCCGTGAGGCACGTCAGCAGTCGCTGGATGTGATTCTGATGGATATTCAGATGCCGGACATCGATGGCATTCGCGCCAGCGAAATTATCCGCAGCATGCCGCATCATGCCAGTACACCGATTGTGGCGGTCACCGCCCATGCGATTGATGGCGAGCGTGAGCAATTGATCAAGGCGGGCATGAATGACTATCTTGCCAAACCGATTGATGAGAGCAAGTTAAGACAGTTGCTGGCGCGCTATACGCCACCACCAGTGGTCACCGTGCCGGAACTGCTGCCAATATTACCCACGCTGGACTGGCAACTGGCGCTGCGACAGGCGGCGAACAAAGCCGATCTGGCGCGCGATCTGCTGCGGATGCTGCTGGAATTTTTACCGGAAGTGCATGCGAAGATGGCGCAGTTTATGTCGACCAATGAGGTCAACGCCCTGCGTGAGATTATTCACAAGCTGCACGGCAGTGCCAGCTACAGCGGCGTGCCGCGCATGAAGCAACTCTGCCATCAGCTGGAAAGAGAGCTGCTGGAGGCCAGCGATATCGCTGCGCTGGAGCCGGAACTGCTGGAGCTGCAGGATGAGATGGAGAACGTCGCCCGAGAAGCCCGCCAGCTGTTAGGGATTGGATAAGGCTGGCGGTGAGTTAAACCCGGCCGATGTGCAGTGGCCGGGTAATGCTGGTGGTTAGTTAAACCCGGCCAGCTTTAACGTGGCTGCCACATTACGCGCCGTCATCTCAACATTCTTTCCGGCGCTGGCGAGTGCCTCATCCAGGGAACAGATGCTGTAGAGCACGCTGAATACCGCATCGATCCCGTGCTGATGCACCACGCCGACATCGGCCGTCAGGCTTCCGGCGATGCCAATCACCGGCTTATTAAAGCGCTTTGCCACGCTGGCGACGCCGATCGGCACCTTGCCATTAATACTCTGGCTGTCGATACGCCCTTCACCGGTAATTACCAGGTCAGCATCTTTTACCTCTTCCGCCAGCCCCAGCGCTTCAGTAACAATCTCAATGCCGCGTCGCAGCTCCGCCTGACAAAAGGCGTGCAGCGCCGCCCCCATACCGCCCGCTGCGCCGCCGCCCGGAATATGCAGCACATCAATATCGAGATCGCGGTGAATAATCGCGGCGTAATGGGCCAGCGCCTGATCGAGCTGCTGCACCAGCGCCGGTGTCGCCCCTTTCTGCGGGCCGAAAATGGCCGATGCACCCTCTTTGCCCGTCAGCGGATTCGTGACGTCACAGGCCACTTCAATGCGGCACTGATGAATGCGGGTGTCCAGCGCGTCAATATCGATGCTGGCAAGATCGGCGAGTGCACCGCCACCGTGACCGATCTCGCAGCCCTGGTCGTCCAGCAGCCGGGCGCCCAGCGCCTGCATCATGCCGGCTCCGCCATCATTGGTGGCGCTGCCGCCGATACCAATGATGATGTGGCCGACCCCCTTATCCAGCGCATGTCTGATCAACTCGCCGGTGCCAAATGAGGTCGTTATCAGCGGGTCACGCTGCGATGCAGGCACCCGCTCCAGTCCACTGGCCGCTGCCATTTCGATATAGGCGGTGGACTCATCGCCGGACAGGCCATAGAAGGCGTCGACCTGTGTTCCCAGCGGCCCCGTCACCTTCAGACTGACGATTTTTCCCTTCGTCGCCGCCACCATCGCTTCTACCGTTCCTTCACCGCCGTCGGCGACCGGTATTTTCACGTAATGCGCATCGGGAAAGATGTCACGGAAACCCGCTTCAATCGCCGATGCCACATCCAGGGCGGATAAACTCTCTTTATATGAATCCGGTGCGATTACGATTTTCATAGGCAATCCGAGCGCAGTTGAGTAATTGAAACGGCTCTGAACCAGTCCGGTTTCCGCAGAGACCGACACCGGGTTTTAGCGGGCGATTTCAACCTTCGCTAACTTCTCATAATAGCAGGCCAGCGCGCTGTGGTCGGCGCTACCCTGCCCGTCGTTACGCAGCGCCTGCATCATCTCCATCACAGCCGCCGTCAGCGGCAGATGCGCGCCGATGCTGTGCGAGGTATCCAGCGCGTTCGCCAGATCTTTGATATGCAGGTCAATGCGGAAGCCGGGTTTGAAGTTGCGATCCATCACCATGGGCGCTTTGGCATCCAGTACCGTACTGCCGGCCAGGCCGCCACGAATCGCCTGATAGACCAGATCCGGATTCACACCCGCTTTGGTCGCCAGTGATAACGCCTCGGACATCGCCGCAATATTCAGCGCCACAATCACCTGGTTGGCCAGCTTAGTCACGTTACCCGCACCGATGTCGCCGGTATGCACCACCGATCCCGCCATCGATTTCATGATGTCGTAGCAGGTATCGAACACCGCTTTATCACCGCCGACCATCACAGAGAGCGTGCCTTCAATCGCTTTGGGTTCACCGCCACTGACCGGCGCATCCAGCATTTTGATCCCTTTTTCTGCCAGCGCATCGTGGACTTCACGGCTCGCCAGCGGCGCAATTGAGCTCATGTCGATGACCACCAGGCCTGGCTTCGCCCCTTCGATAATGCCATTTTTACCCAGGCAGACTTCGATGACCTGCGGCGAGTTGGGCACCATGGTAATCACCACATCGCACTGCTCAGCCACCTCTTTTGGCGATTTCGCCACGGTCGCGCCCAGTTCAGTCAGTTCCGCTTCGTTGTCAGCGTTATGATCGCGCACCACCAGCGAATAACCGGCTTTCACCAGATTTTTACTCATTGGTTTGCCCATAATACCCAGGCCGATAAATCCAATTTTCATTGCGTTTCCCCTTGATTGATTAGCGCTTAAATTTGTCGCATAACGCCTGAGAGGCGTTGCGGAACATACCGACATCGCTGCCGACGGCGACAAAAGTGGCACCCCACTCCAGATAACGACGCGCGTCCGCTTCCACCGGTGCCAGAATGCCGCTCGGCTTACCGGCGGCTTTGGCGCGTTCAAAAATGTGTTTAATCACTTTCAGCACTTCAGGATGCGCAGGCTGACCGAGATAGCCCAGCGCAGCAGAGAGATCGCCCGGCCCGACAAAAATACCGTCGACACCGTCCACCGCCGCGATGGCGTCAATGTTGTCGACCGCCTGCTGGGTTTCGATCTGCACCAGCACCGTGATGTTGTCATTGATGGTGCTGTTGTAATCCGGCAGGGTGCCGTACATGTTGCTGCGGTGCGAAACCGAGACACCGCGAATGCCGGCTGGCGGATAGCGCGTTGAAGCGACGGCACGCACTGCTTCCTCTTCGGTCTCGACAAATGGCACCAGGAAGTTGTTAAACCCGATATCCAGCAGACGCTTAATGATCACCGGCTCGTTGCAGGGCGGACGCACCACGGGCGCACTGTGGCTGCCTTTAAGCGCCATCAGCTGTGGCACAAACGTGGTGATATCGTTGGGCGCGTGTTCACCATCCAGGACCAGCCAGTCAAAACCGGCCAGCCCTAAAATCTCGGTTGAGATCGGGCTGGCAAGCGCACACCAGCTGCCGATCAGGGTTTCACCCGCTAACAAACGACGACGAAATCCATTTGGCCAGGCTGCATTACTCATGGTTAAACTCCTGTGACGATGGCTCCCCGTGGGGAGCCGAAAAGGTTAACGTACCAGGCAGGGACGTTTGTTGTCGTAGGTCCATCCCGGCACTAAAAATTGCATCGCTTCGGCATCGTCACGCGCGCCCAGCCCCTGCTTCTGATAGAGCGCGTTGGCCTGCATCACCTGATCCATATCCAGCTCGACGCCGAGACCGGGCTTCTGCGGTACCTGCACCATGCCGCCTTTGATCTGGAATGGCTCTTTGGTCAGGCGCTGATTGCCCTCCTGCCAGATCCAGTGGGTATCAATGGCGGTGATCGCGCCCGGCGCGGCAGCGGCGACGTGGGTGAACATCGCCAGCGAAATGTCGAAGTGGTTATTGGAGTGCGAGCCCCATGTCAGGCCGAAGTCGTGACACATCTGTGCTACCCGCACCGAACCCTGCATGGTCCAGAAGTGCGGATCCGCCAGCGGAATGTCCACCGACTGCAGCGACAGGGTATGGCCCATCTGACGCCAGTCGGTGGCGATCATATTGGTGGCGGTTGGCATGCCGGTGGCGCGACGGAACTCCGCCATCACTTCACGGCCGGAGTAGCCCTGCTCTGCGCCACAGGGATCTTCTGCGTAGGCGAGCACATCTTTGAGCTGTTTGCCGAGCATGATCGCCTCGTTGAGCGACCAGGCCCCGTTGGGATCAAGGGTGATACGGGCTTCAGGAAAACGCTTAGCCAGCGCAGTAACCGCTTCGGCCTCTTCGCCGCCGCGCAGTACGCCGCCTTTGAGTTTGAAATCGTTGAAGCCATATTTCTCATACGCCGCTTCCGCCAGCCGCACCACCGTCTCCGGGGTTAGCGCTTCTTCGTGGCGCAGGCGATACCAGTCGCAGGGATCGCTCTCCTGGCTCTGGTAAGAGAGGGACGTTTTGCGGCGGTCGCCGATGTAGAAGAGATAGCCGAGCATCTCAACGCGGTCGCGCTGCTGTCCGTCGCCCAGCAGCGAGGCCACATTAACCTCCAGATGCTGACCCAGCAGATCGAGCAGCGCCGCTTCAATGCCGGTCACCACATGAATAGTGGTGCGCAGATCGAAGGTCTGGGTGCCGCGCCCGCTGGCATCGCGGTCGGCGAAGGTGCTGCGCACCAGGCTGAGAATGTTTTTGTATTCGCCCACGGTTTTGCCAATCACCAGCGACGCTGCATCTTCCAGCGTCTGGCGGATTTTTTCGCCGCCCGGGATTTCGCCGACGCCGGTGTGTCCGGCGTTATCTTTGATAATCACAATGTTGCGGGTAAAGAATGGCGAGTGAGCGCCGCTGAGGTTCAGCAGCATGCTGTCGTAGCCTGCGACCGGAATAACCTGCATGGCGGTGACTTTCGGTGTTGAACTCATCTCCTGCTCCTTATGCTGTTGCTCGGCCAAATGCCGGGCGTTTGCGATCAAATGTCCAGCCGGGGACCAGATATTGCATCGCCGTAGCGTCGTTACGCGCACCGGCGGGCAGTGACTGATAAAGCTGATTGGCTTTGTTTACCTGCTCCCAGTCGAGCTCAATGCCCAGACCCGGCGCATCCGGTACCGCAATTTTCCCGTTGCGGATTTGCAGCGGATTTTTCGTCAGGCGCTGATCGCCCTCCTGCCAGATCCAGTGGGTATCAATCGCGGTAGGATTACCTGGCGCCGCCGCACCCACATGGGTGAACATCGCCAGCGAAATATCGAAGTGGTTATTGGAGTGGCAGCCCCAGGTGAGGCCCCACTCATCGCAGAGCTGCGCGACCCGCACGGCACCGTTCAGCGTCCAGAAGTGAGGATCCGCCAGCGGAATATCGACCGCATTGAGCATCACCGCGTGATTCATCTCGCGCCAGTTGGTGGCGATCATATTGGTGGCCACCGGTAAGCCGGTTGCGCGCCGGAACTCGGCCATCACTTCACGTCCCGAATAGCCCTGCTCCGCGCCGCACGGATCTTCAGCGTAGCTCAGCACATCCTGCATCCCTTTACACAGCGCTATCGCCTCGTCCAGCAGCCAGGCGCCGTTCGGGTCGACCGTAATGCGGGCGTCGGGAAAGCGCTGCTTCAGCGCCGCCGCGGTGGCAATCTCCTGCTCGCCCGGCAACACGCCGCCTTTGAGCTTAAAATCTTTGAAGCCATATTTATCCGCAGCCGCCTCAGCCAGCCGTACCACGGCATCGCTGGTCAGCGCTTCCTGATGACGCAGGTGATACCAGTCGTGGCTGGCCTGCTCACCACTCAGATAGGGCAGATCGGTCTTGCGGCGGTCACCGAGATAGAACAGATAGCCCAGCACCGTCACTTCATCACGCTGTTTACCTGGCCCCAGCAGTTCAGCCACCGGTACGCCCAGACACTGTCCCAGCAGATCAAGCAGCGCCGCTTCCAGCGCAGCTACCGCGTTGACCCGCAACTCAAAAGTCCAGGCACCGTTGCCGAAGGTGGTGAAGTCAGCCGACTGATTGCCTTTGTGCACCTGTTGTACCAGACGGTTCATTCGCGCAATCTGCTGGCCTTTCACCTGCGGAATCGCCTCTACCAGCGTCTGATAGATGGTGTCGCCGCCGGGGGCTTCACCGACGCCGGTGTGACCGGCGCTGTCAGTGAGAACCACAATATTGCGGGTAAAACAGGCGTTGTGCGCACCGCCAATATTGAGCAGCATGCTGTCATAACCGGCGACCGGGATAACCTGCATCTCAGTAATCACCGGCGAACTTTGCGTATTCATAATGCATCCTTACCGGGCCAGGTTTTCAGTTCGACACGTTTGATATCGCCCGCGATCACCAGGAAGCTGAATGCGGCGACAAAGGCGTGAATACCGACATAGATCAGCGCGCCTTCAAAGGAGCCGCTGGTGGCGATGATGTAACCGATGGCGATAGGCGTCACGATGCCAGAGAAGTTACCGAACATGTTGAACAGACCGCCGCTCAGGCCACTGATCTCTTTCGGCGCAGTATCTGCCATCACCGCCCAGCCCAGCGCACCGATGCCTTTACCAAAGAACGCCAGTGCCATGAAGAACACCACCACCCATTCGGTATCGGTGTAGTTACACATCACCATCGAAATAGAGAGCAGCATGCCGAGCACGATCGGCGTTTTACGCGCGATATTCAGCGAGCCGGTTTTACGCATCAGCCAGTCGGAGATCACCCCGCCCAGTACGCCGCCGAGGAAGCCGCACACCGCCGGAATCGAGGCAATAAAGCCCGCTTTGAGAATCGACATGCCGCGCGCCTGTACCAGATAGACCGGGAACCAGGTGATAAAAAAGTAGGTTAAGGCGTTAACGCAGTACTGACCGAGGTAGATACCCAGCATCATGCGTGACGTCAGCAGCTGTTTGATCTGGAACCACTTCTCGCTCCAGCTCACTTTGCGGCTATCCTTTTTGACATCCATGTTGATCAGCGCACCGCCCTGCTCCATGTACTCCAGTTCGGCTTTATTCACGCCAGGGTGATCGGTGGGATCGTGGATCACTTTCAGCCAGATGAAGCTGAGGATGATGCCCAGGCCGCCCATGAACCAGAACACGTGCGCCCAGCCCACGGAAGAGACCAGCCAGCCCATGATGGGCGCGAAGATAACGGTGGCGAAGTATTGGGCCGAGTTGAAGATCGCCACGGCCGTGCCGCGCTCCTGCGCCGGAAACCAGGCCGCGACAATGCGGCTGTTGCCAGGGAAAGAGGGCGCTTCGGCCAGTCCCACCAGGAAGCGCAGAATAAACAGCGACATGATGATGCCGAAGCCGCTGAACAGATCGACGAACCCTTGCAAAAAGGTAAAGAGCGACCAGGTAAAGATGCTCCAGAAATAGACGCGTTTTGAGCCGAAGCGGTCAAGCAGCCAGCCGCCCGGAATCTGACCAATAACATACGCCCATGAGAAGGCAGAGAAGATATAGCCGAGTCCGACCGAATCGAGGCCAATATCTTTTGACATCGCCGAACCGGCAATCGAAATCGTTGCGCGGTCACCGTAGTTGAATGAGGTGACGATAAATAACATCACCACAATCCAGTAACGGGCATTGGTGCGTTTCTGCACCGTTTCCGCGGTCTGGCTGAAACTATTCATGATGCACTCCTGAAATATAGCGTGAGCTACATTCGCTCTGACTGCATACACATCGCGTTGGGTATCAGAGAGAAGTTGGGTTAAACACGGCGATCTTTTTGTTTTGGCAAACTTTATTTATCCATCCGGTGTCTGGCAGCCGCGGCGGTTAATAATCCCAGGCAACCTCTTTCGGATGAATAATACGTCGTGACAGATAACCTGACTTTGGCTAACGGAACTCAGTATAAGAACAGCCTGTGGCGATCACATTGGCGCATCGCCCTGGAATAATCGCCTTATTGAAGTGATTGTCTTGCGGATGCACAAAAGCCTGCGGTATAGCTCACGAAAGTGGCAAATATCCGTGCAAAATCCGCCCCGGATAACGCTTTCCCACGCTGTTTGTGAGGGTCTTCACTTGCTTTTGGATAATCGACCCAAAACAGCGAGGTGAATTGCCTTAATGGTGGTCATTTGCACAATGCGCGACCCGCCCCGCCTCCCTATAATGAAGCTGGCAAACAAGGGCGTGACAGGTCAGATCATTACAGCGTGCCGTACAAGTACGGTACGACAGACAGGAAGGTGAGCGATGAACCCAAAAACAGATGAACAACCGCTCTATATCAAAGTCCATGAGCACGACAATGTGGCGATTGTGGTTAACAGCCTCGGTCTGCCAGCCGGTACGCAGTTTGCGGATGGTCTGACCCTCACAGAGCATGTGCCGCAGGGCCACAAAGTGGCGCTTAGCGCGATTAATCAGGGTGCAGAGATCATGCGTTATGGCGAAGTCATTGGCTATGCATTGCGGGATATTGCCCAGGGCAGCTGGATTGACGAGTCACTGGTTGCGCTGCCGGAAGCCCCTCCGCTGGAGAGTCTGCCGTTAGCCACTCAGGTTCCGCCTGATTTGCCGCCGCTGGAGGGCTATACCTTTGAAGGTTACCGCAATGCGGATGGCAGCGTAGGCACGCGTAACCTGCTCGGCATCACCACCAGCGTCCACTGCGTGGCCGGTGTGGTGGATCATGTCGTACAGATCATTGAACGGGATTTACTGCCGCGCTATCCGAACGTGGATGGTGTGGTTGCCCTGAACCACCTTTATGGCTGTGGTGTGGCGATCAACGCACCGGCGGCGGTCGTGCCGATTCGCACCATTCATAACCTGGCGCTGAATGCGAATTTCGGCGGCGAAGTGATGATCGTCAGCCTCGGCTGTGAAAAGTTACAGCCAGAGCGTCTGCTGACTGGCACCCCCGACGTGCAGGCGATTTCGCTGGACGACCATGACATCGTGCGTCTGCAGGATGAAAAGCTGGTGGGCTTTGGCGCGATGGTCAATGAGATTCTGCAGGTGGCGGAGCGTCATCTCCAGCGGCTGAATCAGCGCCAGCGCGAAACCTGCTCTGCAGCAGAACTGATTGTCGGCATGCAGTGTGGTGGCAGCGATGCGTTTTCGGGCGTGACGGCAAATCCGGCAGTGGGCTTCGCCTCTGATCTGCTGGTGCGTTGCGGTGCCACCGTGATGTTCTCGGAAGTCACTGAAGTGCGTGATGCGATTCACCTGCTGACGCCCCGGGTGATTAATCAGGAAGTCGGTAAGCGCTTACTGGAGGAGATGGCCTGGTATGACAATTACCTCGACCAGGGCCAGACCGATCGTAGCGCTAACCCGTCGCCGGGCAATAAAAAAGGCGGGCTGGCGAACGTAGTGGAAAAAGCACTTGGCTCGATCGCAAAATCGGGACGCAGCGCCATTGTTGAAGTGCTCTCTCCCGGCCAGCGGCCCACGCGACGCGGATTGATCTACGCAGCGACGCCCGCCAGCGATTTTGTCTGCGGTACGCAGCAGCTGGCATCCGGTATCACCCTGCAGGTGTTTACTACTGGTCGCGGTACGCCTTACGGTCTGGCCGCGATTCCGGTGATCAAGATGGCGACGCGTAATGCGCTGGCAGAGCGCTGGCACGATCTGATGGACATCAATGCCGGGACGATTGCTACCGGTGAAGAGAGTATTGAGCAGGTGGGCTGGCGACTGTTTGAGTTGATTCTGGATATCGCCAGTGGCAGGAAGCAGACCTGGTCCGATCGCTGGGGCATTCGTAATCAGTTGGCGGTGTTTAACCCGGCGCCTGTCACCTGACAGTGCACTCAACGGATATCGCCGTGCGCACACTACAGGCTTATCTCTGTTAAGGCAGAGATAAGCCTGGCCTTGCAATCAGAGCTGCGCGCCCCAGGCTTCAACCCACGGCGAGGTTACCGCCTCCGGTTCCGGATTTTCAGTGGCATCAACCAGTAACACCTCACCAACCCGCTGAGCGCCCTGCTCCTGCAGCAGCGCGTCAAAGGTTTTACCCGCGCCACAGAAATGGTCATAGCTGCTGTCACCTAGCGCAATCACGCCATAGCGCAGCGCGGGCTGATGACCGAGCTGATCTTTTATCGCATGAAACAGACCTGAAATCGTGTCGGGAAAATCGCCATGCCCGGTAGTAGAAGTGACAATTAACGCCACGTCGCTGGCATAGTTTTGCCAGTCAGCCAGCGTCGGATCGTCAAACACCGTTACGCTGTGCCCCTGCTGCTGCAGAATGGGCTCTGCTTCTTCCGCGACCAGTAGCGCATTGCCATATACCGTACCTACAAAAATGCCAATCTTTGCCATCTGCTTTCTCCCTTATTCTGAAACGTTATCCTGTCCTGGCGCTGCGTCAAACTCAACCCGCGGCACCTCAGGAATGCGATCCTGCCAGCCAAACTGGTTCATCAGATTCTGCCAGACGCCATCCAGTCCGGCGCGAAGCAGCAACGGTTCACCGGTTACCGGATGAGTTAATGCCAGGCTGCTGGCGTGCAGCATCAGGCGGTTAGCGCCAAAATGTTCGGCAGCACCCCGGTTCTGACGCAGATCGCCGTGCGCCGAATCGCCAATAATCGGATGACGCAGGTGTGACATATGACGACGCAGCTGATGCTTGCGACCGGTTTTAGGAGCCAGTTCAACCAGGCTATAACGCGAAGTGGGATAACGGCCAATGCCGACCGGCATCTCGACCGTTGCCAGTGACTGATAATCGGTGACCGCGGGCTGTGCGGTGCGCGCTTCCGTGGCGTGTTTATCGGCAATCTTATCCAGCTCTTCCACCAGCGGATAATCGAGCGTCCCGCTGCTCTCCAGCCAGCCGCGAACCACAGCGTGGTAGGTTTTCTGCATCTGGTGCTGTTCAAACTGCTGGGAAAGCAGACGTCCGACTTCACTGGAGAGCCCCATCAGCAGTACCCCTGACGTGGGCTTGTCGAGACGATGCGCCGTAAACACATGCTGCCCAATCTGATCACGAACGGTCTGCATCACAAACACCGTTTCATGGCGATCCAGCCAGCTGCGATGAACCAGCCAGCCGCTGGGCTTGTTGACGGCAACCAGCCACTCATCCTGATAGAGTATCTCCAGCATCAGTGGGCAGCATCCGTGATTAACGCATCAAGTTGACGCAGGGTCAGCAACAGAGGCGCAATACCCGGCTGGTCAGGCACCAGAGCCACCTCATAATAGGGGGCCACGGCAAAATTTTGTGGTAACGGATGTCGGGCCGCAATCAGGGCATGCATCCGGGGGACTAACACCCACTGGAGCCACTGCAGCGGCTCCAGCGTATCCAGGCAAAAGGGTTCGCGGCTCTCGAGCGCCCCCTCGGCCGGCGGGGTACTCTGCCAGAGATGATGCTCACGCATCACCGCTTCCAGTTGTTCCAGCCGTTGCGTAATCAATTGTTCATGCGCCATGCGCCACCTCCGCGAGCAGTCAAAAATGGGCGGCAAGCATATCACTTGTTGGCACAGGCACAAAAAAAGGGAGCACTGTATAAACAGTGCTCCCGGTTCGTTTGCAGCCATCCCGCCACGTTAATGCTCCCTGCTCTTCCATGACAACTTGTCCAGTGCGAACTCCTGTCGCGCATCGTCCTGATGTATCCTTAGCATCCTGGCCCACCACCTCTTCTGAGGGGGTTCTCATTCTCCATCCTGGAGGTGTCCCTTGCTCAATCCTGAGCGATCCTGTTTCGTCCTGAAACCTTCCGTGTGCCGTAAGCTCCGTTACGTTCCTGCCTCATGGCTTATCATCATCCTGACGATATCTTTTTCCTGAGCCTCCTGCAGTGCGAAACATTTTGACAGAACTCGTTACGCGCACAAGGTACTCACAGCAGAACTTTACGAAATGTGCGGCGTAAATTCAGATAAACGCCATTAAGTTGATGATTCACAATATTTTTACATCTCAGCCTTCCGGAAGTCTCACCTGTTATATAGCGATCTCTCACAGCACATGTAAGAGATGTCTCACAAGATCAGGGGCAAATCACTGCAACTCAGATGATAACCGGTTGTAATGACTTAAGAAATATCTCAAGCGTTTCCGCTAATTTTACACGCTGTTTACCGCCGGGCTGCTCCAGAATCACTTCGCCGCTGAGATTAGAAAGCGAGATGATCTCCTGTTCTGACTCGGTGGTGGCGATAAACAGCGTAGGCGACTGTTTAAGGCGGCGCTGCATCACCAGATGCCCGATCAGATTCTCCTGTAAACGCAGGAAATCATCCTCACTCCAGACCTGTAAGAGTGTCAGCTGATTCTCACCAAAACTGGCCTGCATATCGCCGGCAAACTGCGTGGTATAGAAAGCCGTGATCTGCGGCTGGAGCTGGATGTCGATCGCCCGCTCAACCGCATCCAGCGTCTGTGGCAGAGTAAAAGGCTGCGGCTGCCAGACGACCCGCTGATCGCGATCCTCCAGGGCACAGGGCGAAGGTACACCAAAGAGATCGCTGCTGGCCGGCGCATGCCCGGCCTGCTGAAGCCAGTGCTGGCAGTATCGGGTGGTAAAGTCGCGCAACGCGGCGGCAGTTTGCTGCATCATTCATATTCTCACTTCTGATGGGTTACACTTAGCCACTTTGATTAATTTTGGTGGTAACCGCAATGACTACTCACGAACAGGATCAGGCACTCAGCAACCTGACGCTGGGCAAACCCACAGCCTATCACGATCATTATGACAACAGCTTACTGCAGGCGGTGCCGCGCAGCCTGAATCGTGAACCCCTTGGCCTGTTTCCCGACAGTCTGCCCTTTACCGGCAGTGATATCTGGACCCTGTATGAACTCTCGTGGCTCAACAGCAAAGGTCTGCCACAGGTCGCCGTTGGCGAAGTGGTGCTCGATGCGCAGAGCCGCAACCTTATCGAGTCAAAAAGCTTCAAACTCTACCTTAACAGTTTCAACCAGACCCGCTTTGCCGACTGGGGCGAGGTTCGTCAGACGCTGGAGCGGGACCTGAGTGCCTGTGCTGAAGGTGAAGCGCGGGTCGCGCTGTTCCGTCTCAATGAAGTGGAAGGTCAGCCCATCGGCCATTTTGAGGGGGTTTGTATTGATGAGCAGGATATCGCCATAGAGGATTACCGCTTCAATGCTGACTATCTGGCCGATGCTGCGGGCAGCGAAATCGTTGAAGAGACGCTGGTCAGCCACCTGCTCAAGTCAAACTGTCTGATTACCAATCAGCCCGACTGGGGCTCCGTGATGATTCGTTATAAAGGCCCGCGTATCGACCGTGAAGCGCTGCTGCGCTATCTGGTCTCATTCCGCCAGCACAACGAATTTCACGAGCAGTGTGTCGAACGTATTTTTAATGATGTGATGCGTTTCTGCCATCCGGAAGCGCTGACGGTGTATGCACGCTACACCCGTCGTGGCGGACTGGATATCAATCCATGGCGCACTAATGTGCCCTTCTCGCCCGGTTTTTCGCGGCTGGTCCGTCAGTAGTTTGCGAGACTTCTCGCAGGCTGCATGCACTAAGCGCAGTTCCGCTTGAGCTGTGCGGGCCGACAAGGCTACTCTGGTGATGGCGGCTACCTGCGGGTGGCCGACCAGGGATTTTCGTCACTGCCGTTGCAGTGCCAACACGCACCCAGGCGGGTGTAAAGGAGTTCATTTGATTACCCATATCAGCCCTCTTGGCTCGATGGATCTGCTTTCACAGCTGGAAGTCGATATGCTCAAGCGCACAGCCAGCAGCGACCTCTACCAGCTGTTTCGCAACTGCTCTCTTGCCGTGCTTAACTCCGGCAGCCAGACTGACAGCAGCCAGGAGCTGCTCTCCCGCTTTGAAAATTTCGACATCAATGTGTTGCGCCGTGAGCGCGGCGTCAAACTGGAGCTGATCAATCCACCGGAAGAGGCGTTTGTGGATGGACGCATCATCCGTTCACTGCAGGCTAACCTGTTTGCGGTGCTGCGTGACATCCTGTTTGTCAGCGGCCAGCTCAACATGCCGGGTCGGTTAACTGCGGCTGAAGAAAATGACTCCGCCACTATTACCAACACCGTGTTTTCCATTCTGCGTAACGCGCGGGCGCTGCACATCGGCGAGTATCCCAACACCGTGGTCTGCTGGGGCGGTCACTCGATCAACGCCGTTGAGTACCAGTATTGCCGCAATGTCGGAACTCAGCTTGGACTGCGTGAACTGAACATCTGTACCGGCTGCGGGCCGGGCGTGATGGAAGCGCCAATGAAAGGGGCCGCCGTAGGCCATGCTCAGCAGCGCTATCGTGACAGCCGCTTTATCGGCCTGACCGAACCCTCCATCATTGCGGCAGAACCGCCGAATCCGCTGGTGAATGAGTTGATCATCATGCCGGACATCGAAAAACGTCTGGAAGCTTTTGTGCGCATCGCCCATGGCATTATCATTTTCCCGGGCGGCGTAGGGACCGCAGAAGAGTTGCTCTATCTGCTGGGCATCCTGATGAATCCGCAGAACAGCGATCAGGTATTACCGCTGATCCTGACCGGGCCGGAAGAGAGCGCCGACTACTTCCGCGTGCTGGATGATTTCATCGTTAACACCCTGGGCGAACAGGCGCGTAAGCATTATCAGATCATCATCAACGATGCAGCCGAAGTGGCGCGTCTGATGAAGAAAGCGATGCCGCAGGTAAAAGAGAATCGTCGCGAAACCGGCGATGCTTACAGCTTTAACTGGTCGATTCGCATTGAACCCGATCTGCAGGTGCCGTTCCTGCCAACCCATGAAAATATGGCGAATCTCAATCTCTACACCAATCAGCCACCCGAAAAGCTGGCTGCTGACCTGCGCCGCGCCTTCTCAGGTATCGTAGCCGGTAACGTCAAAGAGATGGGCATCCGCGAAATCCGCGAGAAGGGACGCTACAAACTCCATGGCGACCCCGACATCATGCACCGCATGGATGAGCTGCTTCAGGGATTCGTTGCACAGCAACGCATGAAACTGCCAGGCACCGCCTACATTCCCTGCTACGAAATTATCAAATAAACCAGGAGGCAGCCCCCGGGCTGCCCATACTCTCATGGCTCTTCATCTTGTTATTGTTGACGCGTTGAATCTGATTCGCCGTCTGCATGCGGTACAGGGCTCACCCTGTGTCGAAGGCTGCGTGGCTGCGCTGCGCCAGATATTGGGTCACGCCCATCCGACTCATGCGGTGGCGGTATTTGATGGCGAAGCGCGTCATCAGGGCTGGCGTCATCAGCTGCTACCCGATTACAAAAGCGGTCGCCCGCCGATGCCAGACGATTTACAGGCAGAGATGCCGGCGTTACAGGAGGCCTTTCGCGCCGCAGGCGTAAACTGCTGGATAGCGGGCGAGGATGAGGCCGACGATTTAGCGGCGACGCTGGCGGTGAAAATGGCTCAGGCCGGACATCAGGCCACCATTGTTTCAACCGACAAAGGCTACTGTCAGCTGCTGGCACCCGAGATCCGCATCCGCGACTACTTCCAGAAACGCTGGCTTGATCTGCCTTTTATCGAGGCTGAATTTGGTGTGGCGCCACAGCGGTTACCCGACTACTGGGGGTTGTGCGGCATCAGCAGCAGTAAAATTCCGGGCATCACCGGCATCGGTCCGAAAAGCGCGAAACAGCTGCTGACAGAGTTTCACACGCTTGAGGGGATCTATCAGCAACTGGATCAGGTGCCGGCCAGATGGCGGGAGAAGCTCGCTGAGGGTCAGCAGATGGCAGAGATCAGCCGTCAGGTCGCAACTCTGAAGCGGGATCTGGTGTTGCAGGGGAATCTGAATACGCTGCGTTATACCGGCTGAGTGCCCTTGCACTCAGCCCGGCGATTAACGTTCGTCGCGACGACCACCGGCAGCCGCCCAGATTCGGCGCACATGTACGGTCACCTCTTCGCGGTCATGGTAAAGCTGACGAGCGCGAATCTGCACGTTAATACCATTATCATCAAATCGTTCCTGCATCATGGCCAGATTCTGCGTCACCTCTTCATAGCGCTTTTTCATGGGCAACTTAAGGTTGAAGATCGCTTCACGGCACCAGCCGTTGACCAGCCAGTCGGTCATCAGGTTAGCCACGCGCACCGGCTTCTCCACCATGTCACACACCAGCCAGCTGATGTTGGTGCGTGGCGGACGGAATTTAAAGCCATCCGCTTTCTCGTGCATCACCTGGCCCGTATCCATCAGGCTCGGTGCCATCGGTCCGTTGTCCACCGCATATACCATCATGCTGCGCTGCACCAGCTGATAAGTCCAGCCGCCCGGACAGGCACCGAGATCCACGGCGTACATGCCGCTGGCTAAACGCTCATCCCACTCATCCGCAGGGATAAAGACGTGAAACGCCTCCTCCAGCTTAAGGGTGGAACGGCTTGGCGCATCGGAGGGGAACTTAAGGCGTGGAATACCCATGTAAAACGGCGAGCTGTTTTCCCGGATGGAGTAGCCGACGTAGCAGGTGCCCGGCGCGATGAAAAACACATGCACGACCGGGCGTTTCGGGCTCTCATAATTCAACAGGATTTTGCTTTCACGCAGTGCCGAGCGCAGCGGCACGGTGAACTTGCGGCAGAACTTAGTCAGCTCCTTGGCTTCGTTGGTGTCTGGCACTTCAACACGCAGTTCGCCGCCCTTTTCCACTACGCCGGTCAGCATGCCGACAATCGGGGTAATGCGATCTTCCTGCGGCAGGTCACGCAGCATTTCGCCGACGACCAGCATCTGACGGGCAAAAATCAGCTCGTCAAATGGCAACTCACGTGCCAGCCGCTCGGCATCTTCAAACTGATAGCACTCAAACAGCACGTAGCCAGAGTCATCTTTAACCCGTGGAAAGCCGTAGATTTCACGTTCAGCCGCTTTGGCGCTGATTTCCGCCGCACACTCTTTTTCAAAACCGGGACGACAATAGAGTAAAACTTTATTCATGGCGTTCTGCCTTTCGTTTAAGACGCAGCGCGCCAATCAACATCAATACCCAACCGGCGAGGAAACAGACCCCGCCCACGGGGGTGATAAAAACCCAAAACTTCAGATGTGACAGCGCCAGACAATAGAGGCTGCCACTAAACAGCACGGTGCCGAGCGCCATCAGCGCACTGCTCCAGTAAAACCAGATATTGGCGCGGCGTAACATCGCAGCACCCAGCCCCATCACCGCTAAGGTGTGATAAGCCTGATATTCCAGCCCGGTATGAATCCAGGCCATTTCAGCCGCACCAAGCGACTGACTCAAAACGTGGGCACCAAATGCGCCAAAAGCCACCAGCAGAAATCCGCTGATAGCCGAAAAAACAAACATGGCACGACTGGACATTAACCGATCCTCAGAGTCCTTTTGCATCTGAATGCAAATAAATCAATACGTTATTGTTGATAGCGAAAGCGGAATTTTTCTTGTTCGGTTGCAGCTTTTTCCAGGATCCACTGCCGGAAGGCGGCTATTTTACCCAGTTCTGCCTGACTGTCATGACAAACCAGATAAAAAGCGTTTTTACTGACTAATACATCATTGAACGGGCAGATTAATCGCCCGGCTTCTATTTCGCTCTGCGCCATGACGTTATTCGCCAGCGCCACGCCCTGACCATGAATCGCCGCCTGCAATACCATGGCGCTGTGGCTGAAGATTGGCCCCTGCTGTACATTGATATGCTGCAGGCCCAGTTGCCGGATATAAGATTGCCAGTCCCGGCGGGAAGCATCATGCAGCAGAGTAAAACGCGACAGATCCATCGGTGTTTTTAGCGGATTATCCCCGGTCATCAGCGACGGTGAACAGACCGGCAGCAGATATTCGGCGTAGAGTTTTTCAACCCGCAGGCCGGGCCAGTTACCCCGGCCGTAAAAAATCGCCACGTCGACATCGTCGGCCAGTTTCTCTTCGTCGCGGTCAACCGCCTGGATACGCACGTCGATTCCCGGATAAGCCATATTAAAGCTGGAGAGGCGAGGAACCAGCCACTGAATGGCAAAGCTCGGCAGTAAACTGACGGTCAGCGCACCCTTGGCACTGCGTGCCTGCAGTTTGCGGGTCGCTTCGTTGATTGCCGAGAAAATCTCTTTGATATCGAGATAGTAGCTTTGTCCTTCTTCGGTCAGCAATAGCGAACGATTCCTCCGGCGAAATAGCTTTAACCCCAGAAAATCTTCCAGAGATTTAATCTGATGGCTTACAGCAGCCTGGGTGACAAACAGCTCTTCTGCGGCTTTGGTAAAGCTTAAATGGCGTGCAGCTGCATCAAAAACACGCAGTGCGTTGAGAGGAGGAAGGCGTTTCGACATGGTTTTCCGTATCCGGATCGGCAAAAAATACGCTGGCTTATACAAAGCGTTTACGTATTAGAATTTTTAATCCGAGGCATTATAATTTGTCCGTTGAGGAACCTCCAGCAAATACCTATAGTTGCCGCACTTCCTGAGCCGGAACGAAAAGTTTTTAGATTTGTGAGTGAGTTCGCAGATTTTCTGAAAGCTTTTGGCTTGTGGTCGTGATGTTGTGTTTGCAATTTTTGATCCGACGATTGCGGATCGAACTCTTAATTCCTGTAGATTTACCCTGTCTGTCCATAGTGATTTTTAAATAGCACCGCAAATTGCGGTGCTTTTTTTTTGCTGCTTAGTTGCCAGACTCTACCATCTCTTTGACATCAGAGCGGTTGATTTGCTGCTCGTTGCCATTCGCATCTTTATAGCTGATCATGCCGGTATCGTTATCGACTTTAGGCTTGCCGGCAGCCACAATGGTGCGACCATCATTGGTATGCATCACGTAATTGCTTGAACAGGCACTCAGGGTAAAAGCCAGGGTACACACGGCCAGTACTGCGGTTAATTTTTTCATCTGCTATCTCCTTGTAGATTGATTGCATCAAACCACCCGCGTTACGCTAACCAGAGGCAGCCGATAAGTGAGATCGACTAGTAAACGTCCGATCGTTATGCGGGTTTGGTTCAAACCTTGCAATATTCAGCATAACGCGCTTTTCCAGCTTTGCCAGACGCAGACCATTCTTTCAGTGTGGTCCTAATTTTTCTTATCATGGACCAGGCATGACCGCATTTAATCCCACCGCATTTCGCCAGCAGTTTCCCGCACTCGCCGATGCAGGCGTTTATCTCGACAGCGCAGCGACCACGCTGAAGCCGCAGGCCGTCATTGACAGCACGCAGCAGTTTTACAGCCTCAGCGCGGGTACAGTCCATCGCAGCCAGTTTGCCGCCGCCCAGGCCTTAACCCATCGCTATGAGCAGGCGCGCAACCAGGTTGCCCGCTGGCTTAATGCCGCTGACGATCGTGAGATTGTCTGGACGCGCGGTACCACCGAAGCGATAAACCTGGTGGCGAACAGCTGGCTGCGCCCGCGCTTACAGCCTGGTGATGAGATTGTGGTCAGCGAGGCAGAACACCACGCCAACCTGGTGCCCTGGCTGATGGCTGCGCAGGCGTGCGGTGCCCGCGTCGTAAAATGGCCGTTAGGCGCGGATCGCCTGCCGGATATCAGCCTGCTGCCCGCCCTGCTCAACAGCCGTACCCGCCTGCTGGCGATCGGACAGATGTCGAACGTCACCGGCGGATGTCCCGCACTCGCTCAGGCGATACCGCTCGCTCACGCCGTGGGCGCGAAAGTGATGGTCGATGGCGCACAGGGCGTGGTGCATTGCCCGCCTGACGTACAGGCGCTGGATATCGACTTTTACGCCTTTTCCGGACATAAGATTTACGGCCCGATGGGCATTGGCGCGTTATATGGCAAAGCGGAACTGCTGGAGGCGATGGATCCCTGGCAGGGCGGCGGTAAGATGATAACGGATGTCGATTTCAACGGATTTACGCCGCAGCCGGTGCCGTGGCGTTTTGAGGCTGGCACCCCGAATGTGGCGGGCGTGGTGGGCCTGAGTGCAGCACTGAGCTGGCTGGGGCAGTACGATCTGCCCGAAGCGGAGCGCTGGAGTCAGCAGCTTGCGACGCTGGCGGAAGAGCAGCTGGCGAAATTACCCGGTTTCCGCAGCTTCCGCTGTTCAAATGCCAGCCTGCTGGCATTTGAATTCGCTGGCCTGCATCACAGCGATCTGGTGACGCTGCTGGCTGAGCAGGGAATCGCCCTGCGCGCTGGCCAGCACTGCGCGCAGCCGTTGCTGGCGGCGCTGGGCGTCAGCGGCACGCTGCGGGCCTCTTTTGCACCCTATAATAATCTGCAGGATGTTGATGCGCTGGTGCGCGCCATGAAGAGCGCCATCTCGCTGTTATCGGAGTTTTGATTATGCATTCATCGCTGTTAGCGCCGCACCCGTTTGGCGAAGAGATTACCGTTGCCAGCCTGAAAGAGAGCTTTGGCCGCTTTCATCAGTGGGAAGATCGTTATCGTCAGCTGATCCAGCTGAGCCGCCAGTTGCCTGACTTACCCGGGGAACTGAAAACAGCGGAAATTGAACTGAGCGGTTGTGAAAATCGGGTCTGGCTGGGCAGCCAGTTACGCGAAGATGGCACGCTGCATTTCTATGGTGACAGTGAAGGACGTATTGTGCGCGGCCTGCTGGCCGTGCTGCTGACCGCCGCTGAGGGCCAGACGCCGCAACAGCTGCTGGCGATGGATCCCTTAAAACTGTTTGATGAACTGGGCCTGCGCGCCCAGCTCAGTGCCTCCCGCAGCAGCGGCCTGCAGGCGCTGGCCGCCGCAGTGGAGCACGCCGCGCGTCAGGCGCTGACGGCGTCCTGACGGGCAGCACGCGCCAGAAACTTCTTCAGCGCATGCGAGACGGCAACAAAGCCGAAGGTGGCGGTTACCATGGTGGCCGCGCCAAAGCCGGATGTGCAATCCATTCTCTTCGGCCCCTCCGCTGTGCTGCGTGAAGCACAGACGCTGCCATCAGCCTGTGGATAGACCAGCGCTTCGGTAGAAAAGACGCAGTCGATGCCAAGTTTGCCCTTGCTGTTTTTCACCACGCCCAGGCTTTTCAGTCGTTCGCGCAGCTTAGCCGCCAGCGGATCCTGGATGGTTTTCGCCAGATCGGCGACCTGGATCTGAGTCGGATCGATCTGCCCACCCGCGCCACCGGTGGTGATCAGCGGGATCTTATTCCGGCGGCACCAGGCGATCAGGGCCGCTTTCGGTCGCACGCTGTCGATAGCGTCGATCACATAGTCGAAACCGGCTGCCATCAGTTCGGCGGTGTTCTCTGGCGTAATAAAGTCATCAATGCAGATCACTTCGCAGTCAGGATTAATCGCACGCAGCCGTTCTGCCATCACTTCTGTTTTGGCTTTGCCGACGTTGCCCTGCAGCGCATGAAGCTGTCGGTTGGTGTTGGTGATACAGACATCATCCATATCAATCAGGGTGATTTTACCAATCCCGGTGCGCACCAGCGCTTCCGCCGCCCAGGATCCGACACCGCCAATACCGATGACGCAGAAGTGTGCGTCAGCAAAACGTTGCAGCGCATCCTGGCCATAGAGACGCGCCGTGCCGCCAAAGCGCTGATGCCAGGCGTCATTTAACACTTTCATAGTTGAACCTGTTACGTCGTGCGGGCCCGAAGGCCCGCAGAGAAGAAATTAGTTAGCGCCGAGAAGCAGTGAACCATTATTACCGTTTTGCGGGCTGGAGAACAGCGGCTGTCCGGCACCCGGCGCGGCTTTAATTACCCAGACGCGTCCGTAGTGATTATAGAAGCCCGCCAGATGCGCAGCGTCCGGGCCAATACCCTGATAGATATCAAAGTGCTGGCCTTTAATCGCGCCACCCACATCGAGTGCCACCATCAGGCGCATCTCATATTTGCCGTTGAATTTGCCCTTCTCATTTAACTGCGGCACTTCAGCCAGCAGCACGGTGCCCGCCGGAATAATTGAGCGGTCAGACGCAACGGAGGCTTTCGCCACCAGCGGAACTGCGCTGGCACCGCGCACCGGCGTAAATGGCTCAGCCTTAAAGAAGACAAATGATGGGTTGGTTTCCAGCAGCGCACGGACCTCCTGCGGTGAGTGCTCCTGCGCCCACTGACGAATCGCCTGCATCGACATATCTTCGCGCTTCACTTCACCGCGATCGATCAGCTCTTTGCCAATGCTGTGATAACCCCAGCCATTTTTACCGGCGTAACCAAAGAAGGTCATCGGGCGGCCATCGCCAAAGTCGACATAACCACTGCCCTGCACATCCATCATGAAGTTATCAATCAGGGAATTGCTGTAGGCGATGATGTAGCGGTCATCGAGTCCGCCACTATAGATAGAGGCGCGGCTCGGTAATTTTTCTCCGCGTTTGCGCGGTGGCATGCGGTAGATGGGATACTGGAATTCACCCTGACGGGTGTAACGCGCTTCTACTACCGGCGTGTAGTAACCGGTGAACTGCACGTTACCGTAGTTATCCGTACCCTCCATCTGCCAGGCGTTAAGCCCATACTGACGAAGCTGTCGGGTATCGGCACCCGCCATCAGCCAGCTCTCAATTGCACTATAAGTGCCGTTCTGACGGCTATACAGGGCGGATGAGGCGGACTGAATCTGACGGACCTGCTCGCCAAAGTCTCTGCCATTAACCGGTGCGCCTTTGGCATTGGGCTGATTCACCAGCGCCAGCGGTTGTTCCAGTTTGCCATCTTTATATTGCTGACCGCGATCGGTCGGTTTGGAGCTACAGGCCGCCAGCAGCGTTATTAACGCGCCAGTGAGTGCATACTTCACCCAATGTGATTTCATTATCTTCTCTTTTTATAACTGTTTGCCCCGCGACGATAGCAAAGCCCCCGACAGAATGAAATGCATCCGCTCAGACGTCACGCATATCAGTTTAATAATTAACCAGATGGTTGAATCCTTCAGCAACTGGCTGTTAATTTGGCTTTTATCTGCAAAAAGGGGTTGCATGAATTAGCGCGGAGAGTATAGTGCGCTTCCACGGACGCGGGGTGGAGCAGCCTGGTAGCTCGTCGGGCTCATAACCCGAAGGTCGTCGGTTCAAATCCGGCCCCCGCAACCAATACTTCTGCAGCAGTTTTACAGAAGTCACAATGTGAGAAGTAAAAGTAATAGAAGCAATACGGACGCGGGGTGGAGCAGCCTGGTAGCTCGTCGGGCTCATAACCCGAAGGTCGTCGGTTCAAATCCGGCCCCCGCAACCAATACTTCTGCAGTTGTTTTACAGAAGTCACAATGTGAAAAAAGTATGATACGGACGCGGGGTGGAGCAGCCTGGTAGCTCGTCGGGCTCATAACCCGAAGGTCGTCGGTTCAAATCCGGCCCCCGCAACCAATCATTTAAACACCTGAAAGGGTGTTTTTTTGTTTCTGACGTTCCCAAAAGCCGCTTCAGCCTCTTTCTGCCCTGAAAAGCGCGCGGATAGCCCGGCTACCCGCACTCCTTTACCGATGGGCCAGCGCCGCCCCACTCTCTACATACGCTTTGATGCCGTTCAGAATGGCCTCTGCCACCTGATGCTGGTAACGGGTGGTTCGCAACTTGCGCTCCTCCTCCACATTACTGATAAACGCCGTCTCGACCAGAATTGACGGGATATCAGGGGCTTTCAGCACCGCAAATCCGGCCTGATCCACGGTGCGTTTGTGCAGATGGTTGATGCGCCCCATGCGATGCAGCACCTCTTTGCCGAATTTAAGACTGTCATGAATCGTCTGACGCTGCACCATATCGAACATGGTGTGATCGAGATAGCGGTCACCGCTTTTGCTGACGCCGCCAATCAGGTCTGATTCATTCTGAGTCTGAGCCAGGAAACGAGCCGCCGCCGAAGTGGCACCGCTGGTTGATAAGGCAAACACTGAAGAGCCGCGTGCCGCGCGACTGGTAAAGGCATCCGCATGGATCGACACAAAGAGGTCGGCACGCTGTTTACGGGCTTTGGCAACCCTGACGCGCAGCGGAATAAAGACATCTTCATTGCGCGTCATATAGGCTTTCATATTGGACTCTTTATCGATCAGCGCTTTGAGTCGCCGTCCAATCTTCAGCACAATATCTTTCTCGCGGGTCTTATATTTGCCGTGCGCGCCCGGATCTTCCCCACCGTGACCGGGATCGATCATGATAATGATCGGACGATCGCGCCCCGCTTTGCCGGGTAAGGGCGCCTGCACCCCTTCATCTTTCTCCAGATCGCCCTGGTTGTAATCTTTCAGCAGGGCCAGCAGAGGATCGTCCTCAACCTGGTTCTGGCTCGGATAGAGATCGACCACCAGCCGGTGATTGATCCCGGCGACCGGCGAGAGATTAAAGATCTTCGGCGCGACGTTGCGCTTTAATTCCAGTACCACGCGCACCGTGTTGCTGTCGAACTGACCGACACGGGCATTTTTAATAAAGGGATCGTCGACCCGAACCTGCTTATCTACCCCTTTCAGAACCGGATTGAGATGCAGGCCCTGAATATCAATCACCAGGCGTTCGGGATTGCTCAGCGCAAACTGCTTGTACTTCAGCGCAACATTGGACTCCAGCGTCATCCGCGAGTAGGTCGATGAGGGCCAGATACGCACCGCCACAATGTGGTTCTTCGCAGCCAACCCTGTCCGGCTGACGCTTAACAGCAGTAAGGCGCCCGTCCCCTGTAAAAATCGTCTGCGTGAAAAATGGGAATTAACGTCTGACATGCCGCTCCAGCTGCTGTGTAATGTCTAAAAAAGCGCCAGTTACTAAAATGGCGGCGAAAACTTTATCCAATCCGCAGCATGATGTCACCCCGGAAACCCTAAATAATGCAGGCTGTTAGCGGCTTTGACACCCAGAAAAACGTAAATTTTCGTCAGGATTAAGACTTGCAAAACCGGGCGTAAAAGCATAAAAATACAAAAAATACGAATAAACATTCACTGAGGGTTGGCCGTGAAGGAACGTAGTACCGAACTGGTTCAGGGTTTTCGCCATACCGTTCCCTATATCAATGCCCACCGGGGTAAAACCTTTGTCATCATGCTGGGTGGCGAAGCGATTGAGCATGAGAACTTCTCTGGCATCGTTAATGATATCGGCCTGCTGCACAGCCTGGGCATTCGCCTCGTCGTGGTGTATGGCGCACGACCGCAGATTGATGCCAGCCTGGCTCAGCAGCAGCTGGAGCCGGTTTATCATAAGTTTACCCGGGTCACCGACGCGCAATCGCTGGAGTTAGTGAAGCAGGCCGCTGGCCGACTGCAGTTAGATATCACGGCCCGCCTCTCAATGAGTCTCAACAACACGCCGCTGCAGGGCGCGCATATCAACGTGGTCAGCGGCAACTTCATTATTTCACAGCCGCTGGGCGTGGATGATGGCGTGGATTACTGTCACAGCGGCCGTATCCGTCGTATTGATGAAGAGGCCATTCATCGTCAGCTGGATAACGATGCGATTGTGCTGATGGGCCCGGTTGCGGTTTCTGTTACCGGCGAAAGCTTTAACCTGACTTCGGAAGAAGTGGCTACCCAGCTGGCGATTAAACTCAAAGCGGAGAAAATGATCGGCTTCTGCTCTGAGCAGGGCGTGCTGAACAGCGAAGGTGAAATCATCTCCGAGCTCTTCCCGAATGATGCGCAGGCCCGTATCGATGAGATTGAAAAGGAAGGCGATTATCTTTCCGGGACTGTCCGCTTCCTGCGTGGGGCGGTGAAAGCCTGCCGCAGTGGTGTACGCCGCAGCCATTTAATCAGTTATCAGGAAGATGGCGCGCTGTTGCAGGAGCTCTTCTCACGCGACGGTATCGGTACCCAGATCGTTATGGAGTCGGCAGAGCAGATCCGTCGCGCCAATATCAATGATATCGGCGGCATCCTCGAACTGATCCGTCCGCTGGAGCAGCAGGGTATTCTGGTGCGTCGCTCGCGCGAGCAGCTGGAAATGGAAATTGATAAGTTCACCATCATTCAGCGCGATAATCTGACCATCGCCTGTGCAGCACTCTATCCGTTTATGGATGAGAAGATTGGCGAAATGGCCTGTGTGGCGGTTCATCCTGACTATCGCAGCTCTTCACGCGGTGAGATGTTGCTGCAACGCGTGGCACTTCAGGCACGCCAGATGGGGCTGGAAAAACTGTTTGTGTTAACCACCCGCAGCATCCACTGGTTCCAGGAACGCGGCTTTACGCCGGTAGATATTGAGTCCCTGCCCGAGAGTAAGAAAGAGATGTATAACTATCAGCGCCGTTCAAAAGTGTTGATGGCCGATCTCACCTGATTCAATCCGTAAGGGACAGGCACCCCCCGCGTGGGCTGTCCCCTCTCTTCTCAGCCAGATTCCCCCAGTCGCTCCACCAGACCGCTGCGTCGCTGCGTTTGCAGCTGCACGGCACGCTGAAATACGCCGGGTTCGCTGTAGATGGTCAGTTGCCGCCGTGCACGTGTAATCGCGGTATAGACCAGTTCACGGGTCAGCACCGGCAGAAACTGCGTGGGCATCACCAGCGCGGTATGATCAAACTCCGAGCCCTGTGATTTGTGCACCGTCATCGCCCAGGCCGTTTCATGTGAGGGTAACCGGCTCGGCTGAATCGCCTTGATCGATCCATCCGGCAGCGGGAAAAAGACCTTCAGGTTGCCCTCTTCATCCCGCATCGTCATGCCGATATCGCCATTAAACAGGCCGAGCGCGCTGTCATTTCGGGTGATCATCACCGGACGCCCTTCATACCAGCGGCTGCCCATGCCAGGACGACGGATGCGCTGCAGCTGCATCAGTCGCTGCTCAATACGCTGGTTCAGACCCTGCACGCCAAATGGCCCGTCACGTAATGCACACAGCAGCTGATAACGGCCAAAAGCGGCAATCACTTCTGCGGGCGACGACTGCTGTCTGATCAACTGCAGGAAGGGCTGATAACCCTGGGCTACCTCATCCAGCATCG
Organism: Pantoea sp. OVA07A; assembly: GCF_019969975.1. Taxonomy (NCBI): domain Bacteria; kingdom Pseudomonadati; phylum Pseudomonadota; class Gammaproteobacteria; order Enterobacterales; family Erwiniaceae; genus Pantoea; species Pantoea sp. OVA07A. The sequence goes on from NZ_JAHXYM010000004.1 coordinate 98,604, forward strand.
CCTGATAAGCGTCAGCGCTGTTCAGCGGCTGGTAACTGATATCCTCATAAGCCGCAGCAAACACCGCCCTGACCTGCTCTGCATCGCCACGATTGATCGCTTTTGCCAGCTGGCCGATGCCTGATGAGTCATCAAAACGATAACTCTTCTGCAGCAGACAGATACTGTCGCGGACTGCGGGTGCCTGCACATCGTCACTGCCCTGCAGTGTGCAGCCGGTCAGCAGCGCGAGCTGTTCAGCCCGTGCCAGGCTGTAGCCGCTTTCGGTGCAGCGGCAGATGTCGCCCAGCACCGCACCGGCTTCGACCGAGGCCAGCTGATCGCGATCGCCCAGAAACACGACGCGGGCATGGGCAGGCAGCGCGGCGATCAGTTTTGCCATCATTGAGAGATCGACCATCGACGCTTCATCAACCACCAGCACATCAAGATGCAGTGGGTTACCGGCATGGTAGCGCAGCCGCTGAGTGTCGGGCTGAGCGCCCAGCAGGCGATGCAGCGTGGTGGCTTCGGCAGGAAAACGCCGGCGTTCTTCGTCGCTGACCGCCAGATCCTGCAGTGCGCTGCCCAGTGACTCGGTCAGCCGCGCGGCGGCTTTGCCGGTCGGTGCCGCCAGCTGAATCCGCAGTGCACCGGGATTCAGGCGAATCAGGGCAGCGAGGAGTTTCGCCACTGTGGTGGTTTTACCGGTACCCGGCCCGCCGGAAATAACCGCAGTCTTGCGGGTCAGCGCCACGGCCGCCGCAATTTTCTGCCAGTTCTCCGGCTGGTCGTCAAACAGGCTGTTCAGCACGTCGCCTGCAGCATGCATATCAAACGCAGTTTTCACTTCCTGCGCAGCGAAGAAGTCGGCAACCCGGCCTTCGCTTTGCCACAGCCGATGCAGATATAAACGCTGATTGCTCAGTACCAGCGGCGTAACCAGGCTGCCATCACTGACTGCCGACCAGTCAGCAAAGCGTGCTGTCCAGTCTTCCGGCGCACCAGCAGCGTGCCAGATCGCCTGAGCCAGCGCAGGCTGGCGACCAGCGAACAGATTCGCTTCGCAGAGGTTGCTCAGCGGTAAACAGACGTGCCCCTCACCCGCGTCAGCGCTGACGCAGGCCGCAGCGAGCAGCAGCCCAGGCTGTGATTCCGGGGCCACCAGTTGGGCAAACTGTATATCCAGCGGCCGCAGGAGACGCTTCTCTACCGCCTGCAGCAGCAGACTCAGCATGTCACTCATAACATCTCCCCGGTTTCACCAAACAGTGCATCAATTTCTTCCACAAAGGCTTCAGCAGGTCGGGTGGCGAAAATGCCGTTGTCCGGCGAGCTGCCATCCATCCCGCGCAAAAACAGATAAAACACCCCACCAAAGTGACGCTGATAGTCGTAGTCCGGCAGGCGATGCTGCAGATAGCGATGCAGCGCCAGCGTATAGAGCTGATACTGCAGATCGTAGCGGTGGCCAATCATCGCCTGCGCCATCGCCTCTGGCGTGTAAGCGGCGTGGCTATCCCCCAGCCAGTTCGATTTGTAGTCGAGCAGATAATATTTTCCCTGCCAGCGGAAGACCAGATCGATAAAGCCCTTCAGCATGCCCCGCACCTGACGAAAATCCAGGGGGGCGGCCTGCTGAGAGAGGCTGTCGTGCCGGCGCAGCAGAGCGTCAAGATCCGCCGCAGTCAGCAGATTGTTGATCGGCAGATAGAACTCCATCTCAATCAGGCGTTCGCTGCTTTTTATCGCCGACAGCGTCAGCCCCTCAGCATTGAGCGGCGTATGTAAGACCCGGTCAATCCACTGTTCCAGAACCGGCAACCAGGTCAGCGGATAGCCATTATGCTGCAGCTGATCTTCCAGCCAGACGCTGTCCGGCGGTTCGGTAAAGTCGATCGACTCAAACAGACCGTGCAAAAACGTACCGGGTGCCGCTCCGCGCGGAAAGTGGTGGGGTGTCAATGCAGCCTCTTCACCCTTCTCTTCTTCGCCCGCTGCATCAATATCAAAATTGGGCATCGCATCCAGCAGCGGCGAGCTGTGATGCTGTTGCAGGCCTGAATAACTGGTTACCCGCCAGACGTCAGCCAGCGCGCGCGTAATGTCGCGGCTGCTTAAAACCTCATCGCCCTGCTGCGCATCCTGCCACATTTCTCCCGGCAGCAGAGCCTCTTCAACCAGCGCAATCCCTTCACCGGTTAACGCATTCAATCGCTGACTGAGCTGCTGCGCATCCGCCGCCTCACCCTGCTGCACCAGGTAGCCCAGCGCGCTCTTGTGCAGATCGCTTTCGCCCTCTTTTTTGCGGGTGCCTTTGATCAGTGGCGCAATGCCGACGCTGCAGTGATAGACCGAACGGGTCAGCGCCACGTAGAGCAGACGCAGATCCTCCGCCAGGCGCTCCTCTTCGGCCAGCGCCAGACTTTGTGCATCACCCTGCACATCCAGCAGTGCCGTGAACGTGTCGCGATCGTGATAAAGCGCGCTGGCCGCCTCGCGGAACCCGGCAGCAAATGGCAGCCAGACCAGCGGATATTGCAGTCCTTTCGATTTATGGATGGTGATGATCTGCACCAGATGGCGGTCGCTTTCCAGACGCAACTGCTGGCTGGAGGCCTGGCTGTTTGGCCGTGCAATCTGCTGCGCCAGGAAGCGCACCAGGGCGTGCGGACTCTCCAGCTGCACCGAAGCCTCCTGCAGCAGTTCACCCAGATGCATCAGGTCAGTCAGGCGACGTTCACCGTTCTCCGAGGCCAGCATATTCTCTGCCAGCTGCCGCTTGATCATCACGTCACGCAGCATCGGTAACACGCCGCGCTGATGCCAGAGCTGCTGCCAGACGGCAAACTGCTCCACCAGCGCATCCCACTCACGTTCATTCTGTGTCAGCGCGTCGAGCGTTGCTGCATCGATGGCAAAAATAGAGGTCGCCAGCGCGCTGCGCAGCAGACGTTCCTGCTCGGGTGCCTGTATCGCCTGCAGTAACCAGAGCAGTTCGCGCGCTTCCGGCGTGGTGTAGACGCTGTCCCGGCTGGAGAGATAGACCGAAGGGATCGACAGCGCATTCAGCGCGTCGCGGATTAAACCGGCCTCATTGCGACTGCGCACCAGCACGGTGATATCGGAAGCCCGCACCGGCTGCAGCGCCTCGCCTTTGCCCAGGCGGGCGCGCCCCTGCTGTCCGGCCACCAGCCAGCGGCTGATATCGGCCGCACACTGCTGTGCCATAAACTGCTGGTAATCGCTGTTACCCACGCCCTCGCCAGGCTGCAGCCAGAACCGTAAAGCCGGTTGCTGCTGCTCGTCAAAAATCAGTTTCAGCGACTGATTGGGCGCAGCAGGCTTAACTGGCTGAAAGGGGATCGCCGAGAACAGAAAAGGCGAATCGAGCTGAGAAAAGAGGCGGTTGACGCTCCCGACCATCTCAGGTGATGAACGCCAGTTGGTATCGAGCGTGTAGTGAGCGCTGACTTCGTTTCTGGCCCGCAGATAGGTAAAAATATCCGCACCGCGAAACGCATAGATCGCCTGCTTGGGATCGCCGATCAGAAACAGTGCCTGTTCAGGCTGATTAATATAGAGCGTGCGGAAGATGCGGTACTGTTGCGGATCGGTATCCTGGAATTCATCAATCAGGGCCACCGGGTAACGCGCCCGGATGGTTTCTGCCAGCAAAACGCCACCTGGCTGCTGCAGCGCTTCATCCAGTTTACTGAGCAGATCGTCGAAGCCTAACAGTGCACGTAACCGTTTCTCGCGCTGCACCGTGGCGCGCACATCGGTCAGCGCCTGCGCAATGATGACATCCCGCAGCGACAGCGGTTCTGCCAGAAACTGATCGATCGCCTCAAAAAGCGAATGACGCGGCGCTTCACCCTTTTTAGTTTTCTCCTCCAGCACCTGCTGCCCAAAGCGCTCCAGCTCTTTGGGCAGCTGATAATCCAGCGTGTCGCTGCTGGCCCACTGCGTGACGCGGGCGACCCAGTTGGGCAGATGTTTACTGCTGTAGCTGCGCTTATCAACGCCAGATGCAGTGATAATGCCCTCAACATCGGCGCTGAGCGCCTGCCACTGCTGCTTGATGGCCTCGATGCGCGCCAGATTGCGTGCGTGGCGTGATGCCAGCGTCTCATCGGCGGCAGGCGGACGTTTCAGCCCCGGCGACTCCCCCTGCAGCCAGGGGCGCAGCGTGGTCAGCAGGCTGTCCGGCCCGCTCCACTCTGCGGCGATGATCCGTGCCACATCCAGACTCAGTGGATAGCACTGACGACGCCAGAAATCGGCGGCCGACTGCTTCAGCAGCGCCTGCTCATCTTCAATCAACTCCTGCTCGAACAGCATGCCCGACTCAAAGGCATTGAGATTCAGCATCCGCTGACAGAAGCCGTGAATGGTAAAAATGGCGGCTTCATCCATCTGCCGCTCGGCAGCCAGCAGCTGCGCGGCGGCCTGACTCAGATCCGGCATCTGCTCCAGCAGTAACTGGTGCATCGGATTGCTGCTTTTGCCGCGGATACAGGCCAGACGTAGCTGATGAATATTCTCGCGGATGCGCCCGCGCAATTCGGCGGTCGCGGCCTCGGTAAAGGTCACGACTAAAATTTCTTCGACAGAGAGCGGCCGGCTGTAGGCGTTTCCACCGCCCAGCCCCAGCAGCAGGCGCAGATAGAGCAGACCAATGGTAAAGGTTTTTCCGGTCCCCGCTGACGCCTCAATCAGCCGCTCGCCTCTGAGCGGCAGCGTTAAAGGATTCAGCGATACGGGAGGTAACTGCGTCATTGGGTCTCACTCTTTACCGGCAGCGACTGCTGCAGTTGTGCCACTTCACTCCAGGTTTTCCAGCCAGGCTGACGGGCAAACTCAACTTTGCCATTGCCGGTGCCTGCAATCTGCGAGGTCATCACCATGCCCTTATGTTCGATCACGGCCTGCCGGAAAAAGTCTGCCAGGCTCGCCGGGGTTAACCGCTGAACCTGCTCTGTCATTTTTTGCCGGGTATCAAATTGATCATTCTGCCGATCAAAGTCGCGGCTAAAGCGATCCGCTTCCTCAAAGAGCGTCTGAGGACGCTGCTGCAAATCATTGATCATCGCCTGCTGATACTGGGCAAAGTCTGCCTGGCTCATACTGCGCAGACGTTTTTCCGCCTGCGGGTAGAAGGCCTGATAGCGCTGCAACAGCCAGCCCGGTTGTTTGCTGTTACTTTGCAGCAGGAAGCCGATCCCCCACTGGCGACCCACTGGCATCTGGAAGGCAAACACCGCGTAGCCGAGCTGCTCTTTGGTCCGCAGCTGATTGTAGAACCACGGCTGCACAATCTGGCTCAGCATGGAGCTGTGCGCCATGCTCTGATATTCACTGTATCCCAGTGGAACATAGAGCGCGGCAAGGGCGGAGTCGGTGCTGCTGCCTTTTTGTTGCAGGTTGGCTTTCAGCGGTTTTTTAATCGAGACATACTGACTATGCCAGTCGCGGGTCGCATGACTCTGCATCTGCTGTTTGAGCTCATGCCCCAGCTGCGTCACGCTGTCAACACTGAGGTTGCCCACTACCAGCATCTCCGGCGTCGCGTCGCGGAACAGCGTATCGCGATAGTCAGTAACATCCTTAAGTGAGAGTGTGCTTACCAGCTTGCGGCGAGCCTCGCGCTGGGTATATGGCAGCTGCGACAGCAGTTGCATCGGCTGAATCGCCTGTTCAAACGCTTTGCCCTTTTCCGCCGCGTCCAGCCGCTCCAGATACCAGGATTTAGCCTGCTCCAGCTGCTGTTCTGTCGGCTGGAAAGTGGCATAACCTTCCACCAGTTTCTTCAGCAGTGTCGGCAGACGCTGGGTGAAGCCGTTGGCGCTGAACACCAGCCCTTCATCTTCACCCGTTGAGAAGCTGATGCCGCCCACTGAAGCCTGTGAATTAAGCTCGTCCAGCGCCAGGCTGGAAAGGTAGTCATTCAGGCCAAACAGCACCTGCTGACGGGCATCACTGATGGTGTGCTTATTGCGTAACGCCAGGGTGATCGCCGCTTTTGGCTCGCTGGCGTAATAACGACTGGGCATCCAGTAAATACGCATATCATCCTGGTTATCCAGTCTCACCGGATGCTGATACGTTTTGCCGTCTGACGGTAACAGGGTGAAGTCGTCCGGGATATAGGGGTTCAGCACGGGCATCGCCAGCGTAATCTGGCTGGCGCGCTGCTGCCAGTCTGCAAAGGTTTGTGGGGTGATCTTCTCAACCTGATAAGGCGCATCCACAAAATAGGCTTTTTTGTTGTGCGGCTCCTGCGGGCTGATGTACCAGATACGCGCATGCTGCGGGGTCATCTCTTTCAGCCGGGCATTAATCGCGGCGGCATCGTACTGATCCGCCAGATAGGGGGCATCCAGCGTATGTTCAACCGGTACGCGCAGCATGGTGTCGGCCAGCCATTCAATGTAATCCATATCGCGGGTAATTGAGGGATAGCGGAAGTCGAGCGCCAGCACATGCGAAACTTCATCGAAATAGCGCTTATCATCCCCCTGCTGACGCAGAAGATTGATGTAGCTGAATATCGCCGCCACGACCTGGTCGCGCTGCGCCAGACCTTTATCAGTCAGTGACGCGGTAATCGCAAACACGCCGCTGTTACGCTCGGTCATCGGGTCAGCGCCCGCATTCACCCCGTCGGCCAGCCCCTGTTTTTGCAACCAGTCAGTCAGCGTGTTTTTGCTGCGGTTACTGATTAAATAGCTGATCAGCGTGTCGGTTTTACTGCGGAACCGATCGCTGTTGTTGGCAATGCGGAATTCAATTTTGAGCTGCTTGCGCGGCTGGGCCGGAACGTAATGGATGATGATGCCCTGCTGCGCATCGGTCACCACCGGCACCGTAATCTCCGGCACGCTGGCGTCATGATTTTGCACCCGGCCAAAGGTTTTAGCCGCAATCGACGCCATCTCCGGCAGCGGTTTGTTGCTGTAGATCACCGCTTTCATCAGATTGGCGGAGTAATGCGTATGATAAAAGTCCTGCAGCGCCTGATGCAGTTTGCTGCCTGGCTTATCTTTCAGGGTCTCAAGATTGCCGCCCGAGAAACGTGACGCCGGATGCGCCGGGTTCAGGGTTTCTGCGCCGACCTGGGCCATACGCAGGCCATCGCGCGAGCGCGCCATGGTCAGCTCGGCATTCACGGCGTGGCGCTCGCGGTCAGCGTTAACCGGATCCAGCAGCGGCTCAGCCACCGCATCCGCCAGGCGATCAACCGCCGGTTCCAGCGCGTCATTTTCCACTTCCAGATAAAAGGCGGTGCGGTAAGAGGCTGTGCTGGCGTTGTGGCTGCCGCCATGCTTTTTCAGGAATTCGGCCAGGTTATCGGGCTGCGGGTAGTGCTTTGAACCCATCAGCACCATATGCTCAAGGTAGTGCGCCAGTCCCGCCTGCTGATCGGGATCGTCCAGCGATCCTATCGGCAGCGTCAGCGCCGCCAGCGATTTCGGTGCCACAGGATCGGAAACCAGTAACACCGTCATCCCATTATCAAGCCGGATAGCCTGATAGTGGCGGGGATCCTGTTCACTTTTGCGAATAGTGTCGTTAACCGGCTGCCAGCCTGATGATGCCTGCTCCTGCGCCTGCGCTGTGCAAGCCATCAGGCTTAACATTAGCGCCGCTATCCAGCGTGCGTGTACCCGCATGTAAACCCCTCTCGTTTCCCGATAAACCGCCAATGTCGGACGCGGCGGCTCAAAGCAGAGCAAAATTTTTGTGTAATGAGTCAGTCAGCAAAAACGCCTTCTGATCGGCTATTCATCATCCTGATGTGCAGCCAGCACCGGTAAATACCAGCGCTGTGCCGCCTCAGTTATCTGCTGTAGTTGTGGCTCATCCAGCACCCGGCAAAGACGTTGCAGATAGGGATCGCTGCCTTCACCCTCAACCTGATAGTTGCCTGACCAGGCCGTCAGCAGGCGATTACGCGCCTTAAGCTGGGTTGCCTCATCAGTCAGTAACTGCTGACTTTTTTTGTCGTAGCTGGCGGTCAGCCACGCGCCGCCACTTTTGTTAAGCAGCATCAGCGGCTGACGCATACCCGCGAGATATCCCGTGACATACTCATTCAGCGCAGCAATCGCCTCTGCCTGCGGCACAGCAAGGAAGCACCAGCGGCTCTGCTGCCGGCCAAACATCCGGCTGCTGCCGGTGCCGCCCAGCGCGCAGTAGACCAGATGTTCCAGCCAGAGTAGCAGTCCGTCGTTCATGTTGAGTACGCCAGGCCGCCAGCGCAGCAATCCATCACTCTGAACCTGCGTCAGCCACCCGGTTAAGCTGACCTGCTCCAGTTGCAGATTCACTTCCCAGCTCTCGCCGTCGCTGCGCTGGGTGACCACTTCTGCCGCTACTTCCTGCATCTCATCGCGCTGCGCCTGCCAGAACAGCTCACCGAACGCGCCATAAGGCAGATTACCGGCCGCACGATGGTGCGCATAAAGCCGCTGAGTATCCTCGCCTTCGACCAGGGCATTCAGCAACTGCGCGTTAATCTGATAACGCTCAAGGTTGTCGAGCGCAAACGGCTCGCTGTCAGGCAGTTCGTTCTCCTCCAGCCAGAAACTCACGCCAAGCCGCTGGTGGAACCAGGCCCGGACCGGATGTCGCCAGAAGCGCAGGAACGCCTCCAGCGTCAGCGCGTCAATTAACGGCGCCTCCAGCGGCTGCACAAAATCGGGCTGCGGCTGCCCCGCGCCTCGCGCAGCAGGCAGCCACTCACGGGCGAAACTTTGCAGTCTGGCAGCAGGCTGGAAATTCTCGGCGGCAAACGGCATCCGGCTGTGCAGGTGCTGCAGGTGCATCCGCACCCGTTCGGCACTCTCATCCAGCTCAAGATGGCCATTACCGTCCAGATAAAAACTCTGTCCAATGTAATCCAGCAGTTCTGTGACCAGCACCGAGGGGTAGCGTTCCGTATTATCCTGAATCGCCCGGCCGATATAACTGATATAGAGCTGCTGCTGCGCCGAAATCATCGCCTCCAGGAAGAGATAGCGGTCATCATCGCGGCGACTGCGGTCGCCTTTGCGGGACTGCTGCTGCATCAGATCAAAACCTAACGGTGCTAAAGTACGGGGATAGACGCCGTCGTTCATGCCCAGCAAACAGACCAGCTGAAAAGGAATGGAGCGCATTGGCATCAGGGTACAGAAGTTAATCTGCCCCGCCAGGAAACGCTGACTGATGCGCTGTTGATCAAGCCGGCTACGCAGATCATCGCGCAACAGCGCCACCGGAATCGCCTCTTCAAACCGCGCATCCATGCCATATTCAATCAATTGCTGCCACTGCTCTTCCACCAGCAGCAAGGCGGCCTCGGTTTCTGCATCGGGGCTGAAAAAGGCATTGAGCAGTTCCCGGCACATGGGCAGCCAGGCCGCCAGTGGCCGGGGTTCGGCAAGCAGCTGCCGCCAGTGATTAAGCCGGGAGAGCAGCTCAGCCAGATGTCCCGCCAGCTCCCCCACCAGACCACCCGACTCGTCATAAGGCAGAATTCCTTCCCAGTCACCGTTGTGGCTCTCCATCGCATAACCCAACAGCATACGCTGCAGGCCAAAGCGCCAGGTGTGCTGGCCGGTAACCGGAAGTGACAGGGCTTCTACGCTGGCATCATCCAGCCCCCAGCGTACCCCCGATTCGCTGACCCAGCGCCGCAGTAAACGCAGGCCGCTTTCATCAATGGCGAAGTGGGAAGCGAGCGCCGGGACATCGAGCAGCGCCAGCACATCCTCCGAGACAAAACGGCTGTCCGGCAGTGCCAGCAGATGCAAAAACGCCACAATGGCCGGATGAGCCTGACTGGCACGGCGATCTGAAATCGCAAACGGCAGATAGCGATCGGCAGGTGCATTGGCGAACACCGCCTGAATAAAAGGGGCGTAGGCGTCGATATCCGCCACCATGACGATGATGTCACGTGCTTTCAGCGTCGGATCGGCCTCCATCATCGCCAGCAGATGATCCTGCAACACTTCAACTTCGCGCTGGGCACTGTGGCAGACCTGCACCGCGATTGATCGATCCTCCGGATCCAGGCAGCGCTTCTGATCGCTGTGTGCCAGTTCCGCCGCATTCAGTCCGATGATGGCGTTATCCTGCAGATTAAGAAGATCGTGCTGCATACAGTGCAGCAGGTTGTCCGGCTCCACATCGACAAAAGCATCGATGTCGTCGTTTGACTCCATCTGGCTCAGCAGAAACAGGTTGTCACGTCCCAGCTTGCCCCATGAGGCGAGCAAAGGGTTGGTCAGTTGCTGTTCACCGGCGTCGTTAAACAGCGCCGGTGCCTGCTCTGCATCCCGGAAGAGTCCGCGTGATTCATCAGCACCATGACGTCGGCGCTGACGACTTTGCAGTTTCGCCAGAAACGCATAATCCTGAATATCGCCCCAGTAATCGCGGCAGGGATTGGTGAACAGCAGATGGATGTCGATGTGACGTCCCAGCGCCTGCAACGCCTGCAGATAGACCGGCGGCAGCGCAGAGATGCCACAGATAAAGACCCGTTTGGGCAGATTTTCCGGCGTGCTTTTCGCCTGATCCAGCGTCTGGATAAATCGCGCATAGAGGTTGGCGCGGTGCCATTCAGGCTGGCGCAGGGCCTGGGTATAACTCACCAGATCGCGCCACAGTGCGGCCTGCCAGCGCTGCGCCTCGCCCAGCCCCTCAATGGTTTCGCCGCGCTCCCAGCTGTTGAGCCAGTCGGCACGATAGACCAGATACTGGTCGAACAGATCGGCCACGCGGGAGCTGAGCTGAAACAGTTTACGCTTGTCGCCGTCGTCATGGAGATAGTGGCGCAGAGAGGTAAACTCTTCATGCTTCAGCATCTCCGGCAGCCGGTGCATCAGCTTCCAGCCCATGCTGGCCTTACTGAAAGCACTCTCTACCGGGATATCGGGCAGTACGCGGACGAACATCTCCCAGATAAAACTGGCGGGCAGCGGAAATTCGATATTAGCTGCAATACCAAAGGTTTGCGCCAGCTCCATCTGCAGCCACTGCGCCATACCCGGACTCTGCACCAGCACCATTTCTGAGGCGAAAGGATCATCAAGAGGGTCATGTTTAATCACCGCAGCCGCCAGAATCTTCAGCACATCAAGCTGATTTGAGTGATAAACGTGAAACATGAAAACTCCTGTGATAACTCAGAACGTGACTGCGGTATTGCGGCTCTGTCACTTTACCGCGTATCGCGGTTGAAACCCATCAAAAGGGCAACCGGGGAGAGTTAACATCGCAGCCGCGTCAGGGTGGCACTGCGCTGATAAGGCCCCGTCACGTCAGCCCGATCCAGTGTGCAACCTGAAGGGCCGCTCTGCTGTTGCAGTATTGAGGTCCAGCCGGGGCTCTCATGTCCCATCAGTTGCTGCTCAGCCACCCGCCATGCCTCACGCTGATACCACTGCTGGCTGAATCCCAGTGCCAGTGCGCGATGATAGTGCAACAGCGTGCTGCTGCTTAATGCCATTAACAGCAGAGCAAACAACACTTCCGGCAGGCTGAATCCACCGCGCTTACTGGCAGGTGGCCGGGGGCGTGAGCGGGCAGTAGTCAATCCAGCCGTGCGGCAACGCGGTAATCTGATTGCCCCGTAACCGCACCCACTGCCAGACCGCCATGCCACTGCCGCTGGCCTCCCCTTTAAGCAGACCTTCATCCTTTTCACCTCGTTGTAAACAGCTGCGCCAGCCCTGGCGATCATCCTGCTGACAGCTGGCCGCCTCACTGGCTGACCAGCTCAGGGAGAAGCCCCATTGCAGCGCAGACTGCGCCCGCCAGAAATCCTGAATAAACTGCTGCTCATCCGCCAGCAGTCGCATTCCCTGCTCAGACATCTTACGGCTGGCATGCAGCGTAAAGCTGCCGATGACCATAATCATCAACACCATGCCCAGGGCGCTGCTGCCTCGCTGCTTCACAGGTTCTCTGCCTCAATCCAGCTCTCCACCGTTTCAAGCCAGCGTCCGGCCCGTGCCTGCAGCACTATCCTGACCTGCGTGCCCTGCTGGCTGACGCTGAACTGCTCCAGCGTCATAAACGCGGGATCGGAGAGCCGCTCCCAGCCCGCTGACTGACACTGGTCAACACCTCGCTGCATCTCAAGCTGCTGTTGTCGCAGGCGATAACCGTAATAGTCACTCTCTGCATGGCTCACCCCTTCCCATTTACCGTTGCTGTTCTCATCCCAGCGCAGCAGCAGGCAGTTCTCTCTGATTTGCAGCGCCCCACTGCCACACTCACCGTGACAATAACCGGCACGCCGCACCGCTTTTTCCAGCGTCGCCATCATCTGCTGTAACTCCTGACGCAGCTGCGCCCGTTGCATCACGCCGGCGTTCTCTGCCAGCAGCAGCGGCAGAAAACGGCCAGCACTTAACATCACGACGGCGCTGATTGCTAAGGCGATCAGCATCTCCAACAGGCTGAATCCGGCCATTTTCAACGACACGTCTCCTCATCCGTCATGCAGAGGCGAATACGGGCTCTGGCCGAGATAATCAGCCGCATTCGTCCGGCGCTGTTACCCAGCTCAATGCTGCCCGCCCGGGCCACATTACGTCGGCCATAGAAGCCCGGTTCACCCCGGATGTCATAGAGCGCAACGCCAGCGTGCGGCGCTACGAATTGCAGCCGTTTTCGGCTATCACAGCCTGCAACGGGGCGGCTTCCGGCACCGATGCACCAGGGATCGCCAGGCCGTGACCATAAAACCAGATCGCTATTTTGCCGGTTGGCCTGGGCACGCAGCCGAAGCAGGAATCCCTGCAGTTGCTGAGCGCTGTCGCGCAGTTGCTGCCGCTGTTGCCAGCGCTGCCAGCCATGCAGCGCGGCAACGCTCAGCATGCCGGCAATCACCATCACCAGCAGCAGTTCCGGCAGGGTAAAACCGCGTAAGTGTGCTGTTTTCATGGTGTCAGAGTGCGGGTGATGAACAGATGAAACAAGGTGCGGTTTGGCAGGCTGGAAAGCACGTCGCAGAGAATCTTCCCCAATAGCATGAATTGGCAGAAGCGTGCGAGCGTTGCCGCAGATTTACCGGTTTGCGGGCAAAAAAAAGCCCCGGCGAAGTGCCAGGGCGTTATCTTTTATCGCGAATCAGATGGCGACAGGGGCTTTGATCGCGGGATGCGGATCGTAGCCATCAATCTCAAAATCTTCGAACTGATAGTCAAACAGCGACGCCGGTTTGCGTTTGATAACAAGTGATGGCAGCGGACGCGGTTCGCGGGTCAGCTGCAGGCGCGCCTGCTCCAGATGGTTACTGTAGAGGTGGGTATCACCGCCGGTCCAGACGAAGTCGCCCACCTGCAGATCGCACTGCTGCGCCACCATATGTACCAGCAACGCATAGCTGGCGATGTTAAACGGCAGGCCCAGGAAGATGTCGCACGAGCGCTGATAGAGCTGGCAGGAGAGTTTGCCGTCCGCCACGTAGAACTGGAAGAACGCGTGGCAAGGGGCCAGCGCCATCTCGCTCAGCTCGCCGACGTTCCAGGCAGAAACGATAATCCGGCGTGAGTCGGGATCGCGCTTCAGCTGCTCCATCACCTGGCTTAACTGGTCAATCTCCTGGCCGCTGGCCGTTCCCCAGCTGCGCCACTGTTTGCCATACACCGGGCCGAGATCGCCATTATCATCCGCCCACTCATCCCAGATGGAGACGTTGTTTTCTTTGAGATAACCGATGTTGGTATCGCCTTTCAGAAACCACAGCAGCTCATGAATAATCGAGCGGATATGACATTTCTTGGTGGTGACCAGCGGAAAACCATCCTGCAGGTTGAAACGCATCTGGTGACCAAAAATTGAAAGCGTACCGGTGCCGGTACGGTCAGCTTTTGGCGTGCCTTCGTGCAGCACATGTTGCATTAAATCCAGATACTGTTTCATTTTTCCTCGCGAAATTGTGGCTGCGGGCGACGACGATACGCCCAGATCATCATAATAATACCGGCAATAATCATCGGCACAGAGAGGATCTGTCCCATACTGATTCCGCCTTCAAACAGGCCAAGCTGGGCATCCGGCTGGCGGAAGAACTCAACGATAATACGGAAGGCGCCATAGCCAATCAGGAACAGGCCAGAGACGCTGCCCATCGGGCGTGGCTTACGAATAAACAGATTCAGGATGATAAACAGCACTATCCCTTCCAGCACCAGTTCATAGAGCTGCGAAGCATGACGCGGCAGCACGCCGTAGGTGTTGAGCAGCGCCTGGTATTGCGGATTGGTGGCGGCCAGCGCGACATCTTCGCTGCGGGAGCCAGGGAACAGCATGGCATAGCGGAAGCCCGGATCGACACGGCCCCAGAGCTCACCGTTAATGAAGTTGCCGAGACGACCGGCACCCAGACCGAACGGGATCAGCGGCGCGATGAAATCAGCCACCTGGAAGAAATTACGTCGGGTGCGGCGGGCAAAGACCAGCATGACGACAATCACCCCGATGAGGCCACCGTGGAACGACATGCCGCCATCCCAGACTTTGAACAGATAGAGTGGATTTTCCAGGAACAGCGGTAAGTTGTAGAACAGCACATAGCCGATGCGTCCACCCAGGAAGACCCCCAGGAAACCGGCATAAAGCAGGTTCTCCACTTCCTCTTTTTTCCAGCCGCTGCCCGGCTGATTGGCGCGGCGGACAGCCAGCCACATGGCGAAAACAAAGCCCACCAGATACATCAGACCGTACCAGTGAAGCGAAACCGGTCCAATCGAGAAGATCACCGGATCGAACTGCGGAAATGCAATATAGCCGTTATTCATCATTCACCGTCTATTTTTCAACCCTGAAAAGGGGCGTTGTCAGGCACATAAATTAAGGCTGCGCATCATAGCACAGCCGGTTTTGTGAATTGTCCCGCAAATGTAAACGCGGATAACGCCCAGAGTCTGACTCGTCAGGCGTACATTGTTGTAGCCAGACTGGTCACGGACAGCGCGCAACAACCGGAGCGTACACGTAGTACGTGAGGATTACTCGCTGTGCTCGCCCCTTCAGGGCCGCCCTGACGGGCGTTCAGGTTGCTAAAGCAGCCTGTGTGAGCACTGCCCGGGACCAGAATGGCAAATAAAATAGCCTGACCCGTCAGGCGTACATTGTTGCAGCCAGACTGGTCACGGACAGCGCGCAACAACCGGAGCGTACACGTAGTACGTGAGGATTACTCGCTGTGCTCGCCCCTTCAGGGCCGCCCTGACGGGCGTTCAGGTTGCTAAAGCAGCCTGTGTGAGCACTGCCCAGGGCCAGAATGGCAAATAAAATAGCCTGAAGTAGCGCTTAGCGACCGCCGCGGATTAATCCACCCAGCCCGCGACGCTCCATAAAGGTCGAGACCAGATGACGAACCTCAGTGGCGGTATGAGCATTCATCCCCTGCTCGCTGAGTTGCTGCGCTTCTTCGTGATCCAGATGGCGCAGCAGGTATTTCACCCGTGGTACGTTTTTGCCGTTCATGCTGAGATGGTGATACCCCAGCCCGACCAGCAGCGCCACGCACATTGGATCGCCGGCCATTTCACCACACAGGCACAATTCCAGATTGGCCAGACGGGCTTCCTGCGCAATCGTATTCAGTGCACGCAGCATCGCCGGATGCAGCGAGTCGTAGAGATTGGCCACGCGGGTGTTGTTGCGATCCACCGCCAGCAGATACTGGGTCAGATCGTTGGTGCCAACCGAGACAAAATCGACCCTTGACGCCAGATGCGGGATCATAAACAGCATCGACGGCACTTCAATCATGATGCCGATGCGCGGCGCGGGGATCGTATAGCCCAGCATCTCTTCGACTTCGCGTCCTGCGCGATCGATCAGCTTTTTCGCTTCGTCGATCTCATCGATATGGCTGATCATCGGCAGCAGAATACTGAGGTTGCCGGATGCGGCGTTGGCACGCAGCATCGCGCGCACCTGCACCAGGAAAATTTCCGGCTGGTCAAGCGTCAGGCGGATGCCGCGCCAGCCCAGACAGGGATTCTCTTCACTGATAGGCATGTAGGGTAGCTGTTTATCTGCCCCCACATCCAGGGTACGCAGCGTCACAGGCTTGTTGTGAAACAGCTGTAACATGCCCTGATACTGTGCCACCTGCTCCTCTTCCGACGGGAAGCCGTTCTGCAGCATAAACGGAATTTCGGTGCGGTAGAGACCGATGCCATCCACCCAGTTGCCCAGCGTCTGCTCATGCTCCGGGCTTAAGCCGGCATTCAGCATCACCTGCACGCGCTCGCCGCTTTTCAACTCACCGGGCTGATCGACCACGCCTTCCGCCATTTTGCTCAGCGCATTCTCTTCGCTGATCAAACGCTGGTACTCCTGCACCAGCACCGGCTCGGGATCGATCAACAGCTCACCGCGATACCCATCGACGATCAGCAAACGTTTGTTGAGCTGATGAGGCTGGATGTCAGCGCCCATGACCGTCGGGATCCCCATCGCGCGCGTCAGAATCGCCGCATGGGAGTTGGCTGCGCCGTCACGCACCACCACGCCCGCCAGCCGCTCATGCGGCAGCTCAGCTAAAGTGGTGGCGGTCAGCTCATCGGCCACCAGCACAAAGCGTTCCGGCCAGGCATTGGTCCCGACCAGCGTATCGTCAAGGTGAAACAGCAGGCGCTGACCCAGCACCCGCAGATCGCCTGCGCGTTCACGCAGGTAGGTGTCCGTCAGGCTGGCAAACTGTTCAGCAAACTTCTCGATCACCTGTTTCACTGCCCATTCGGCGACCGATCCGCGTTCGATCTCGTCGAACAGATCTTTTTTCAGTCGGGCATCGGTTAACAGGTGAGAGTAAAGGTCGAAAATGGCCGCACTCTCTTTCTGAGCGCTGGCGCTGAAGCGTTTACTGAAGCGACGAAATTCACTGGTGGCTTCGCTCATGGCGAGCGACAGACGCTCACGTTCGCGATGAACATCCAGCGTTGAGGCAGCCGAAACCTGATCGAGCAGTGGCTGCGTCTCATCCACCCAGCCCGGTGCCACCGCCACGCCAGGCGCAGCTGCAATTGCGCGCACCCGCGTCTGCCGGAACTGACCAAATAGTTGAGCCATCTGCGACTGCGACAGCAATGCCGCCATCTGGGTGGCAAGGGTGACCAGAAACGACTCTTCGCTTTCATCAAACTGACGGTGCTCGCGCTGCTGTACCACCAGCACGCCCAGTAACTGGCGACGGCTGATAATCGGCACGCCGAGGAAGGAGCGGTAGCGCTCCTCTTTCACTGCGGGGATATATTTAAAGCTGGGATGACTCTGGGCGTCAGCAAGGTTAATCGGTTCGGCCAGACGGCCTACTAAACCGACGATCCCCTCGTCAAACGCCAGGGTCACGGTGCGGCCACGCGGTTTTTTAAGTCCGCGCGTCGCCATCAGGTAGTAGCAGTGACGATCGTGGTCGGCGAGGTAAACGGAACAGACTTCCGTATCCATCGCCAGACAGATCTCATTAACCAGGATGTCGAGTGCTTCATTGAGACGCGGCGCACTCGCCACTTTTTCTACAATTTCGCGCAACTGAGTGAGCATAAAGGGCGTGGCCTATCCTCTCTTACGTCGATGGGCAGGATTATTTCGCTGCCCCGCACTCTCCTGCATAGACATCACCACGCCAGCGAATTCCTTCATCACCCGACGATAAACGTCGCGCTTAAAGGAGACAACCTGACGCACCGGATACCAGAAACTGACCCAGCGCCAGCCATCGAACTCGGGCGTGCTGCTGTGCTGCACATTGATATCCGCGTCATTACACATTAACTGCAGAAGAAACCACTTTTGTTTCTGGCCGATACATACCGGCTTTGTGTCCCAACGCACCAAACGTTTTGGCAACTTGTAACGTAACCAGTTACGGGTAGAAGCAAGTATTCGAACATCTTTCCGGTGTAATCCGACTTCTTCGAACAGTTCGCGATACATCGCCTGTTCTGCGGTTTCACCGGGATTGATGCCTCCCTGAGGAAATTGCCAGGAGTGCTGTCCAAAGCGCCTGGCCCATAACACTTGTCCCTGCCGGTTACAGATTACGATACCAACATTCGGGCGGTAGCCATCATCATCGATCACCGGACTACCTCAAAGCAAAACTTGAATGAGCTGATTGTTTCACACTCCTTACAGGCGGTAAACCACTGGATTCATGGGGGGTTAAGCCATCATCGCCGGGATAACTCACAGAAAATGGCAAAGTTATAAACAATGACCGAGAAAAAGATAGATCTTATTCACCTTTTCTGTGGATAGCTTTGTGCAGAACGCGGGAGTTATCTGAATAACCTTTTCCGTGCGCGCTGAAGAGCCAAAATGAGCAAGCAACACATCCATCTGATTTTTAATGAAATTAAATCGAAAACCTTACCGGTAAATCTTTTATAAACAGTGAATATTTTCATGGCAACTGACAATTGCTTAAAATGTAAGCACACTGCTTTTTATCCACAGATAATCGCTCAGGGTTAGGCCAGAGCGGCGAAATTATGGCCAGATCGTGAAAAGTCAAGGCTGTAAATGGAACCAGTACCGCACTCAGACGGTGGTTATCCCATTTTTCTGTGGATAACCGGGCTGGAGATCCTGTTCATTGTTGCGGGTAAGCTGGGATAACCCTGAAGCACCTGGGGCGGCGAGCGTGCAATCTGCTAAAAAAAGCACGATCTATCATGTTATTATCGATCCCTGACGCGGATTATTTATGTGAGAAACGTGACTCACCCGCTGCTGTACAAATTTTAATCATTGCGAGTATTCACCATGAGTTACCAGCCAGGACCACCTGAAGATGAAGCCAGCCTGCTGGCACGCGCGCAGGATTTAGCCGGTTTAACCCTGGAAACCCTGGCCGCGCGCGCCGGTCTGCCCATGCCTGCGGATCTCAAACGCGACAAGGGCTGGGTCGGCATGCTGCTGGAGTGGCATCTTGGTGCCAGCGCAGGCAGCAAAGCGGAGCAGGACTTTGCCCATCTGGGTATCGAACTGAAAACTATCCCGATTGATGCGCAGGGTAAGCCGCTGGAAACCACCTTTGTCTGCGTGGCACCTCTGACCGGCAACAGCGGCGTGACCTGGCTCACCAGCCATGTGCGCCACAAGCTGGCGCGGGTATTGTGGATCCCGGTTGAAGGCGGACGTGAGATTCCGCTGCGGGAACGCCGTGTCGGCGCGCCGCTGTTATGGAGCCCCGATGCGGAAGAAGATGAGATGCTGCGGCAGGACTGGGAAGAGCTGATGGATATGATTGTGCTGGGTCGCGTAGAGCAGATTACCGCGCGACATGGTGCCTGGCTGCAAATACGGCCCAAAGCCGCCAATAGCAAAGCGCTGACAGAAGGAATCGGCGATCAGGGCCAGCCAATCATGACGCTGCCGCGCGGTTTCTACCTGAAGAAAAGCTTCACCGGGCCCCTGCTGGCGCGTCATTTTCTCCTCTGAACGTCGCCACCCGCGTTGATGTGTCGCAATTTTGTGGGAGATCGGCGAAATGAATGCGTATAATCGCCGTTTACTTTTCGTTTAGGATTAAATGTCGGTATGTTTGAGTGGATTTCCGATCCCAACGCCTGGCTGGCGCTGGGCACCCTGACCATCCTTGAGGTGGTGCTGGGTATTGATAACATCATTTTCCTGTCGCTGGTGGTCGCTAAACTGCCAAAACACCAGCAAGCCAGCGCACGTCGCATTGGTCTGATGGGCGCGATGCTGATGCGTCTTGGCCTGCTGGCTTCTATCGCGTGGGTTGCCCGTCTGACTAACCCGCTCTTTACGCTGATGGATCATGCGTTCTCGGCGCGCGATCTGATTCTGCTGTTTGGCGGACTGTTCCTGCTGTGGAAATCGAGCATGGAGATCCATGAAACGATCGAAGGCAGCGAAGGCGAACACAACACCCGCGTCCATTCCTTCCTGGGTGCGATTGTACAGATCATGATGCTCGACATTATTTTCAGCCTCGACTCGGTGATCACGGCCATCGGCCTCTCCGATCATCTGTTCATTATGATGGCGGCGGTGGTTATTGCCGTGCTGATGATGATGTTCGCTGCGCGCGCGATCGGTGAGTTTGTTGACCGCCATCCGTCAGTGAAAATGCTGGCTCTCTCTTTCCTGATTCTGGTCGGTTTCACCCTGATCCTGGAGAGTTTTGCGGTCCACGTACCAAAAGGTTACATTTATTTCGCTATGTTCTTCTCAATGGCGGTTGAGTGTCTTAACCTGATGCGCAGTAAGAAAAAGCACGCCTGATAAAGTCAAGGGCGAGCCTGCTCGCCCGGTTATTTTCAGATTCATACGATTAACCCTGCCGGCAAAACCATTTATTACTACACTGTTTGCACTTGACCATTTGTGAGGATTAGGCGTGATGAAAGGGTTGGCAGGAGTAGCACTGGTGATGGTAACCGCCGCATTCTTAAGTGGATGCAGTTCTGATTATGTCATGGCGACCAAAGATGGCCGGATGATCATGACCGAAGGCAAGCCGAGCATTGATAAAGAGACCGGCCTGGTGGAGTACACTGACCAGACGGGTCATATGGTGCAGATTAACAGCGATGAGGTTTCTACGATCATTGAACGTTAAGTGCCCGATTTAATCACCTGCCACCGATTCCCGGCTGGCAGGTGATTTCCCCGACTTTTCCCCCTTCCTTCCCCGCCATTGCTCGCGCTATAGTCCCTGAGGACACAACATTCCATTCCATAAAGAAAAGGAAGCTGGCAATGCACTATCATCGTATTCCCCACAGCACGCTGGAAGTGAGTCAGCTGGGGTTGGGCACCATGACGTTTGGCGAACAGAACAGCGAAGCCGACGCCCATGCTCAACTGGATTTAGCTATCCGTTCCGGCATCAACTTTATTGATACTGCCGAGATGTATCCGGTGCCCCCGCGTCCGGAAACCCAGGGTCTGACCGAACAATATATTGGCAGCTGGCTTAAACAGCGCGGCAGCCGCGACAAAATCATTCTGGCCAGTAAAGTGGCCGGCCCTTCACGTGGCAATGATGCGTCGATTCGCCCGGATATGGCGCTGGACCGTAAAAACATCCGCGCAGCACTCGATGCCAGCCTGAAACGCCTGAATACTGACTACCTTGATCTCTACCAGCTGCACTGGCCACAGCGTCAGACCAACTATTTTGGCAAGCTCGGCTATCAGTACAGCGAAACCACTGCTCAGGTGACGCTGCTGGAGACGCTGGAAGCGCTGACCGAACAGGTGCGCGCTGGTAAGATTCGCTATATCGGGGTGTCGAACGAAACCGCGTGGGGCGTGATGCGCTATCTGCAACTGGCGGAGAAGCATGAGCTGCCGCGCATTATCAGCATTCAGAATCCCTACAGCCTGCTGAACCGCAGCTTTGAAGTGGGTCTGGCCGAAATCAGCCAGCATGAAGGCGTAGAGCTGCTGGCATATTCCAGCCTGGCGTTTGGTACGCTGAGCGGTAAATACCTGAATGGCGCACAGCCTGCGGGTGCACGCAACACGTTGTTCAGCCGCTTTACCCGCTACAGCGGCGAGCAGTCACAAAAGGCGATTGCCGAATATGTAGCACTGGCTCAGCAGCATCAGATCGACCCGTCGCAGATGGCCCTGGCCTATGTGCGTCAGCAGCCGTTTGTGGCCAGCACGCTGCTGGGCGCCACTACGCCTGAACAGTTGCAGATCAATATCGACAGCTTCAATCTGACCTTAAATGCAGAGATCCTGGAAGGCATTGAGGCGATCCACCGTCGTTATACTTATCCGGCTCCCTGAGCGTTCTGTTGCCAGCTGCCGCGTGGCGGCTGGCATCACTTACAGGTCGCGATAATAGAGTTTTACCGGCTTAGCGGGATACTCCAGCGCTTCGCCCTGTGGCAGCCAGCCATAACGTTCGTAGTAGCCCCCAAACGTTGACCATAACCACAGCCGTGGATAGCCCTGTGCCTGCGCATAGGCGATGACATGCTGCTGCAGTGCTTCACTGACACCTTTGCCGCGCACCGACTCATCAATATAGAGCGCCGCCAGCCAGGGGAAAAGATCCTGACGGCTGATCAGGTCGCAGCGCCAGAATCCCACCGTGCCGACTGCCCTGCCCGCCTCCACGGCAACGAAAGTCACCGGAAAATCAGCACCGATAAGGCTGCTGTTCACCACACTGGCAAAGAACGCCCGGCTGGTGGCTTCACCAAATGCGCGCCACTGCCAGTCGATGATCTGATCGGCAAATTGGGGGGCATCGCTGAGCGATACAATCTCAATCACATCAGTTTCCCCTGAAAGATCGGGACTGAATCAAACAGGTAGCCATCAAAGTCAGGCGCATCGGCGTCGGAAAGCTCCAGCAGCGTATTCTTGACGTTCTCAAGGTGCTGCCAGGTAGATTGCCAGGCCCCCATCACATCACGCCGACGCAGTGCGGCCAAAATAGTCTGGTGATCGCCGAGCCACTTCAGGCGATAGGCGCGGGTTTCAAACTGCGGGCGCAGCTGCTGCCAGAGCGGGCTGCTTTCATGATGTCGCCAGATACTGGTGACGGTATCGAGCAGCATCTGATTCTGACTGGCACCCGCCAGCAGCAGATGAAACAACTTGTCGTTGTCCTGACTGCTGTCGTTGGCGGCAATAGCACGCTGCTCCTGTTCCAGCGTTCGGCGCAGATTTTCAATGTCCGCTTTGGTCGCCATTTTTGCGGCAAAGGCTGCAATATTGCTCTCCAGCAACTGACGTGCCTGTAGCATTTCAAACGGGCCAACGTCGCTGCGGAAGAAGGCCTCTTCTTCATCATCACTGGCGGAAGGAATACGCATCACATAGACGCCGGAGCTCTGGCGGATATCCACCGTACCTTCCAGCTCCAGCATCAATAATGCCTCGCGCACGATGGTCCGGCTGACGCCCCAGGTTTCAGCCAGCTGACGTTCAGGCGGCAGGCGCGATCCCACCGGATAGTGCCCGTCACAGATCTGCTGACGCAGGTGCTGACCAATTTCCTGATACTGCTTTTTTTCTTGCGGCGCTTCGGCTTTGTCCACACTGTCACCCTTTGCAATCAATGCGCTAACGGCATTGCCGCGGTTCCCTGCGCGACAATGCCCGCGAACCGGAGAGGCTGGCTCGCAAACTGGGGCTCAGTGTATCAAAGCCAGCGCCTGATCGAGTACCTTTGCACCATTCAGCGTGCCGTAAGCAACCGTATCGATCACCGCGATGGGCAACTGATAGCTGTCGGTGAGTTTTCTGTTCTCCTCCAGTTTGAAGCGCACCTGTGGCCCCAGCAGCACAACCACCACCTCGTTGCCGTAGTTTTGCAGCTCTTCACGCAGATTTTGCTCCGGAATGGCGTAGATCTGAAATGCCAGTCCGCGAGCGGCAGCCTCCTTTTCCATCCGCGTCACCACCATTGAGGTCGACATGCCCGCAGCACAGGCCAGAACAATTCGTTTCATGCTCGTTTCCTCGCGTTATTTTGGCTCATCATCAAGCCACAGGGTAAATTGCTGCGTGTCGCGCAGCGTACGGAACCAGTGGGCAGATTTCTTCATACGGCGTTGACGCTGCTTATCTAAGTCGATTTCGATAAGACCATAGCGATTTTTAAAGGCATTCATTGGCGAGACATTGTCGGTAAACGCCCACAGCATGTAGCCCTGACAGTTAATACCCGCCTGACTGGCGCGTATCGCCTGATGCAGGTGCTCGCTGATAAACGCGATGCGGTAATCGTCCTGAATCTCCCCGTCGGCATTTTTGAACTGCGCTTCGTTCTCAATTCCCATACCGCTTTCCGCCACAATCCACGGGATATTGCCGTACTCATCGCGCATCCGCTGCGCCATATCCCAGATAATTTCAGGCTGAATTTCCCAGCCGCGCGAAGGGTTCATCCGCCGCCCCGGCAGTTCAAAGTGTTCGTAATACCAGGCGGGATGAAAGGGAGTCTCGGGATGCCAGGCGCGGGACGGTGCCTTGACGCGATGCGGATAGTAGAGATTAAGCCCGACTTCATCGACGGTATTGGCGGCAATAATCGCCAGCTCTTCCGGGGTGGTTTCCCACTCAATCTGATGCTTATCAAGCAGCGCCAGCAGCTCCGCCGGATACTCGCCTTTAATGGCGGGATCGAGAAACACCCGGTTGTAGAACAGGTCATAAATATGCGCCGCCTTCTGGTCGTGCGGGGCTGACGATCGCGGATAGGTGACTTCCGGATTGAGTATGGTACCAATGCGACCAGCATAGCCTGCCGCGCGGAACAGCTGCACTACCCGGGCGGTCGCGAGATTCTTGTGGTGGTTCCACTGCATCCATTTATGGGTGTTCTGCTCATAAGGCCAGCGCAGCGCGTCGAGATAGACGCGGGTCTGCACCACAATCGGCTCGTTAAACACAAACCAGCGCGTGACCCGACCGGCATAGCGTTTAAACACCTGTTCGACATAGCGGATAAAGAGTTCAACCACATGCTTTGACTGCCAGCCGCCATACTGCGCCAGCAGCGTGGCGGGCAGCTCGTAATGCTCCAGACAGAGCATCAGTTCAATGCCCTGGCGCTGCATTTCATCAATCAGCCGGTCATAGTAAGCCGCGTATTCCTCATCGACCGTAGCGGTTTCGTAATCGATCAGGAAACGCGACCAGTTGATTGAAGTGCGGTAGTGGGTCAGCCCGCTGGCCTTCATTAGCGCCACATCCTCACTAAAGCGGTTGATAAAGTCGGTGGCAACCGCCGGGCCGTAGCCGTTGTGCCAGACGTGACGATCCTGCTGATACCAGGCATCAGGCCAGGAGTCCTGCCCCGCTTTTTTTCCGCTCCAGCCTTCCGTCTGCCAGGCGGAGGCAGCAGCTCCCAGAATGAAATTCTCAGGTATATGGACAGTCTGACGACTCATAACACCTCCGTTCGGTTGGGGTTCAGCTCAGGTTGCAGGCTCTTTGCTTCCGCTGCTTCTGCTGCATCCGCGCGGCGGGCTGCGACTTTCACAAATGGCAGATAGATAAGTACTGACACCAGAATGCAGACGATCTGCGTCACCACCGCACCCATCGATCCGGCCGTTGACAGCCAGGCATTGATAATCGGAGGCGTGGTCCATGGCACCATCACCACGGCTTTCCCGGCAAATCCCATCACCGTAGCGAAGTAGCCGATAGAACCTGTCACTAGCGGTGTGATGATGAAAGGGATAGCCAGTATCGGGTTAAGCATAATCGGCATACCAAATATAACCGGCTCGTTGATATTGAAAATGCCTGGCCCGAACGACAGTTTGGCGATTTCACGCATCTCTTTGCGTCGCGTTGCCAGCATCACGGCGGTGAGCAGCCCGATGGTCAGGCCGGAGCCGCCGATGCTCATATAAACATCCCAGAACGGCATGGTGATAATGTTCGGTGCCTCTTTTCCCTGCTCAAAAGCGGTCATGTTGACCATAATCGCGCCCAGCAACAGCGGCTCACGGATCGGCTTCACCATCTGATTGCCGTGAATACCAATCACCCAGAACAGCTGGGCAACGAACATCAGAATCAGAATGCCCCACAGGCTCTGCACCACCGACTCCAGCGGCTGCTGCACCACCTGGTATACCGCGTCGTAAAGGTACATGCCGGTGACGCGATGGAAGATAAAGCCAAAAGTCGCTATCAGCGTCACGGTGATGATTGAGGGGATCAGCGCGGAGAAAGAGGCGGCCACGTTGGGCGGCACCGTGTCGGGCATTTTGATTTTCAGCCGTTCAACCTGTTCGAGGCGGCAGTAAATCTCTACCGACAGAATGGCGATAAACATGCCGAGAAACAGGCTTTTGGTATCGGAGAATTGTTTGGCCAGCACGTCGGTGACCAGGTGCATCTGCCCATCGACCATCATCTGTAAGGTGGTCGGCGTTACGGATACAAAGCAGATGATCGCCAGCAGGCCGGGAAACAGCGTTTTTATACCGTTGATGCGCCCAAGCTCAATACCAATCAGGAACACCGCACCAATGTTGAGAAAGCTGAGCGTGGCGTAATTGATACTGCTGGTGATGGGCTTGAGGTCAGCTAAAAAAGCCAGGGCGGCAAAGCTGGCAAGGCCATTTTTGCTGTCCAGCACCATGTTAGAGATCAATACCGAGAAGGCGCCAACAATGATCACCGGCATCAGGGTAATGAATGAGGCTTTAATCGCCATGATGTAGCGATAACTGTTAAAGCGGGTAGCAAAGCTGCCCAGGGAATCGATAAGGCGGTCCTGTAGAGACATGATCAACCCTCAGAGATGTAAGATCGGTATTCCTGTAATCGTCGTGGTCTTCCCTGTTAGTGGCATACCAAAATGACGAATCCCCTCGGTTTTTTCTGTGACGAGCCTCCCGGAAACGCTTATTGGCATTCCAGTATGATTAAAACGGCCAATTTGGCATACCAATAGCGGAGGCGTTATGGATTACGAACAGACCATGATGGAATTGCTGATCAATGCAGGGGAAGCCCGTTCGTCGGCGATGATGGCGATTCAGTGTGCGCGCAAACGCGACTGGACCGGGGCTGACGCGGCGCTGGCAGCTTCAGATACCGCGGCAAAAGCGGCACATAAAATTCAGACCGCGTTGATTGGTGCAGACGAGGGAAGCGGAAAATTGCCGGTCACGCTGATTCTGGTGCATGCGCAGGATCATCTGATGAATGCAATGCTGTGCCGCGAGCTGGCAGAGGAGCTGGTCATGCTGCGCAAAGAGATCTATGGCTGACAGGCGGCGCGCTGGCCGCCCGAGTGAGGTGATTAGCTGTTTTCCAGTGCCAGTAGCGACTCAATAGTCTGCGCGCGGCGGATCTCGCGCGGCTGGCCCTGCTCAAACAGCACTTCCGGGATCAGCGGACGGCTGTTGTAGTTAGAAGACATGGATGCACCGTAAGCTCCGGTGTCGTGAAACACCAGGTAATCGCCAACCTTTGCCGCCGGAATCGCGCGTGGTTCGACCATGCCGCCCTCCAGCTGGGTAAAGACATCACCCGATTCGCACAGCGGGCCAGCGACCACGGTGTCGATAGTCTGCTGCTCATCAATGGCCCGCTCATCGCCCGCCATCAGCGAGATATGGTGATAGCTGCCATACATGGAGGGACGCATCAGGTCACTGAAACCGGCATCGACCAGCACGAAGTGACGGCTGCCCATCGACTTAACCGCCCGTACCAGAGAGACCAGCACACCGGCCTCGGCCACCAGGAAACGGCCCGGTTCGATCTCCAGCTTTATCGCGTGACCCAGATGCTGAGCGATACGCTGCCGCGCTGCATCCCACAGGCCGAAATAGTGATCGGTATCGATCGCCTCTTCGCCATAGCGATAAGGCACAGAGAGGCCGCCGCCCGCAGAGATCGCGGTCAGATCCTGACCCGACGCCATCACCAGTTCGACCATCGCATCACAGACCTGCTTCAGATGCGCATAATCGACGCCTGAGCCGATATGCATATGAATGCCCACCAGTTGCAAGCCGTGCTGCTTAATCGCCGCCAGCGCCTCGGCTAAATCGGCGTGCCAGATACCGTGCTTGCTGTTTTCGCCACCGGTATTGGTTTTCTGACTGTGGCCGTGACCAAAACCAGGATTGACCCGCAGCCACACCGCATGTCCCGGTGAGACCGCGCCGAGCTGATGCAGCATATCGATCGATCCGGCATTAACCGGCACCTTTAACGCGGTCACCCGCTCCAGCGTCGGCTGATCGAACAGATCCGCGGTAAAGACGATCTCATCACCGCCGGGCTGGTAACCCGCGGCCAGCGCACGTTCGATCTCACCCAGCGATACCGAGTCCACTTTCACGCCTGCTGCGCGCATCAGGCGCAGGATATGCGTATTCGAGCAGGCCTTCTGCGCAAAGCGCACCACATCAAATGCCTGCAGCTGGGCAATACGCGCCTGAATAATCTGCGCATCATAAGCCCAGAATGGCCCGGCGTAGCGGCGTGCCAGCGGCAGCAGGTTAGCGGCGCTGAGTGCGGTTTCGGTACTCTGTAAGGAACGTGGCATGGCAATTCTCCTGTGGCAATAGCTGCATTAAGCCAGAATCGTGTCATAGCGAAAAATATCTGTTTTAATAGCATCTATGCAGAATGGATATAGGAAGGGTGCGTGGCGAACATTAACTGGCGGCATATCGAGATCTTTCACGCGGTGATGACCAGCGGCAATCTGACCCAGGCCGCGACACTGCTGCACACCTCACAGCCGACGGTGAGCCGGGAGCTGGCACGCCTGGAGCAGCAGCTGGGATTAGAGTT
Organism: Pantoea sp. OVA07A; assembly: GCF_019969975.1. NCBI lineage: Bacteria > Pseudomonadati > Pseudomonadota > Gammaproteobacteria > Enterobacterales > Erwiniaceae > Pantoea > Pantoea sp. OVA07A. Next base: position 126,879 of record NZ_JAHXYM010000004.1, read on the forward strand.
GTTCGGACGGGTTCGTGGTCGCCTGCAACCGACGGTGCAGGGATTGCGTCTTTTCGAAGAGGTGCAGCGATCCTGGTACGGACTGGATCGCATCATGGAAGCGGCTGAAGGGCTGCGCCAGTTCCGTCAGGGTGAGCTGTCGATCGCCTGTCTGCCCGTTTTTTCGCAGTCACTGCTGCCACCACTGTGTCAGCCCTTTTTACAGCGCTACCCGGATGTGAGCCTGAATGTGATTCCGCAGGAGTCGCCGCTGCTGGAGGAGTGGCTGTCAGCACAGCGCTACGATATCGGCTTAACCGAAACCCAGCACGCTCCGGCCGGCACTGACCGTCTCGCCCTGCTGACCTGCGATGAAGTGTGTGTATTGCCTCAGCATCACCCTCTGAGTCAGCGTTCAGAGCTGACGCCGCACGATTTTGCGGGCGAACAGTATGTGAGCCTGTCGCGCAGTGACAGCTATCGTCAGTTGCTGGATGCGCTGTTTCATGAGCAGGGCGTCGAGCGGCGGCTGGTGATGGAGACGCACAGTGCCGCTTCGGTGTGCGCCATGGTCAGAGCGGGCGTGGGCATTTCAATTGTGAATCCGCTGACGGCGCTGGATTACGCCGACAGCGGTGTGGTGATGCGTAAGTTCAGCGTGGCGGTTCCGTTTACCGTCAGCCTGGTGAGGCCGCAGCACCGCCCTGCATCGGCGCTGGTCGATGCCTTTGTCAGCCATCTGCAACGGCAGGTGGCTGACTTTCCGGCACGCATCGCCGCCCGCCTGGCTTAAGCGCGAACCCTGGCGGTTGCGCGGCCCGATTTGCGGAAGGTGATCAGACAGATCAGCAGGCCGATTGCCGCCAGCGCAGCGGCAGCAACCGGCACCGCCGTCAGGCCATATCCACGGCCAATCACCGCACCGCCGACCCAGGCACCCAGCGCATTGCCCACGTTAAACGCCGAAATGTTCAGGGTTGAGACCAGGTTAGGCGCCTCTTTGCCATGACGTACCACGTTGATCTGCAGGCCCGGCACCGTCGCAAAGGTCGCCATCGCCCACAGGAACAGGGTGATCTCTGCCAGCCACAGCGCATGGCTGGTCCAGCTGAACAGCAGCGAGAAGATGGCGATCAGGGAGAAGCTGAGGATCAGGCTAAAGGAGACTTTCCAGTCGGCCAGTTTGCCGCCAAGAATGTTACCGACCGTCAGGCCTGCGCCAATCAGGAACAGCGTCCAGCTGACGCCGCGATCGCTGATGCCCGTCACCTCTAGCAGCAGCGGCGCAATGTAGCTGAACAGCGCAAACATCGCCGCGGCAAAGAACACCGTCATCAGCAGCGACAGCCACAGTTTCCCGTTGGCCAGTGCCCCAATTTCACTCGCCAGGTGAACCGGCTTTTCCTGTTTATTGTTGGGCAGACTCACGATCAGGGCGATAAACGCCAGCACGCCAATCACAGCCACGCCCCAGAAGGTGGCTCGCCAGCCAAACATCTGTCCGAAACTGGTCCCCAGCGGAACGCCCAGCACGTTGGCTAAGGTCAGTCCGGTGAACATCAGTGCGACAGCGGAAGCCTGACGACCGGCTGGTACCAGACTGGCGGCGACCACCGCGCCAATACCGAAGAAGGCACCGTGACAAAGCGCGGTGACGATGCGTGCCAGCATCAGCAGGTTATAGTTGTAAGCCAGCGCACACAGCAGGTTGCCGACAATAAATATCACCATCAGCAGAATCAGCGTTTTTTTACGCGGCAGCCTGGCGGTGAGCAGCGCCATAATCGGCGCACCTATCGCCACGCCCAGCGCGTAACCGCTGATCAGCCAGCCCGCCGACGGAATCGACACCTGAAGGTCACGCGCCACCTCCGGCAGCAATCCCATAATGACAAACTCGGTGGTCCCGATGGCGAACGCACTCAACGCCAGCGCCATTAATGCTACAGGCATAACACTCTCCCAATATCATTTGCAGGTGAACTGCACAGACGTGCAGCCCCTCGACGCTTATTAAAATTTGATCTGCGTCACGGTGAGCATTACAGCACAGTGCTGATGCGCGACATAGCCTGCGCGCAGCAAAGGATTATTGCCGGGGGCGCAATAATCTGCCGCTTTGCCGGAACAAATGGCTTTGTCAGCCTGCTGGCTAAGCCCGTTAAAGCGCACATGACCCAGGGTCAGGTTGTCATTTCCCGCGAACCCGTTACGCTTTTTAGTGCGTATTTAATTAATAAATCCTTAACGTTGCCGATATATCCCTAATCAATTGCCAGGTGATGTGATCAACTTCTGACGCAGGGAGAGAGAATGCAACGACTCATAGCCTTAATGGTGTTTGGCTTAACCGGTTGCTCGGTAGGTCATTATGAGTACAGTAAAGAAGCTGAAAAACGGGTGGATATGACCGTGACCGGCATTCCCACCGTGCTGGGTTTAGGCACGCTCGGTACCACCATCCCACTGACGCCGGAGTACAGCCTGACCGCCGCACATGTGGCAAAGTTTTCGCTTTACCGGGTCAAAGCCTGGCATCCGCAATGCGATCTGGCCGTGGTCTACCATAAAAACAGCGAAATGAACCTGCCACCCAACTTTCGTAACAGCCACATCGGCGATCAGGTCAATCTCTACGGCTACAGTTTTATTTCGGCCATGCCGGTCAGTTCCAGCGGGCAGAACCTGATCAATACCACGCTGGCGAACAGCTGGAACAAATCAGACTGCGTCGTGGTGGCGGCGAATGCGGGTGTGGTCAAAGGGATGTCGGGCGGCGCAGTCTATAACGCCTCTGACGATACGCTGGCGGGCGTGATTATTGGCTACAGCAATAACATCAACGACAATGTCAGCGGTAAGACACTCTATAAGAACGTTGCGCTCTATGTGCCTTACTCGCGATTTCAGACATGGCTGGATCAGGCGATTAAATCCTGATATCTGCTGAACGAACAGATGTAAAAAAGGCCGGAATTTCCGGCCTTAAGCTTGGTGACAAAGTCGGGCCTGGTTCGCTGTAAGACCGAGCCTGCACAGGTAACACGGTCAGATCGGAAAGACGCAAAAACTGTCATCCATGACCGCTCGGCCCACGCCATCCATGGCGCGGGACGCTTTCCTCTTCTGACCGTGTTCCCTGTGCCGTGAGTTTATCAGTTGCTGCCAAATTCACTCTGATTCGGCTTTGTCATCACGCTGTCAGGCCTGAAGATCAGGCCTGACAGCGACTCATAACGATTACTTGCTGCCTGGACGCAGTGCCGGGAACAGAATCACATCGCGGATAGTGTGGCTGTTGGTAAACAGCATCACCATACGGTCAATACCGATACCCAGACCGGCGGTTGGCGGCAGACCGTGCTCCAGTGCGGTGACATAGTCTTCGTCGTAGAACATCGCTTCGTCGTCGCCAGCATCTTTGGCATTCACCTGCTGCAGGAAACGCTCAGCCTGATCTTCCGCATCGTTCAGCTCGGAGAAGCCGTTACCGATTTCACGACCGCCAATGAAGAACTCAAAGCGATCGGTGATTTCCGGGTTCTCGTCGTTACGACGGGCCAGCGGAGAGACTTCAGCCGGATATTCAGTGATGAAGGTCGGCTGAATCAGATGCGCTTCTGCGGTCTCTTCGAAGATTTCGGTTACGACACGGCCCAGACCCCAGCTTTTCTCAACCTTGATGTGCAGTGATTGAGCAATCGCCACCGCTTTATCAAAGTCTTCCAGATCGGCCAGATCCGTTTCCGGACGGTATTTCTTGATCGCTTCACGCATGGTCAGTTTTTCAAACGGCTTACCGAAATCAAACTCCTGCTCGCCGTAAGGCACCACGGTGCTGCCCAGCACATCCTGCGCCAGCGTACGGAACAGGCTTTCGGTCAGCTCGATCAGATCTTTGTAATCCGCATAAGCCATATAGAGTTCCATCATGGTGAACTCTGGGTTATGACGTGGCGAAATACCTTCGTTGCGGAAGTTACGGTTGATCTCGAACACGCGATCGAATCCGCCCACCACCAGACGCTTCAGATAAAGCTCTGGAGCGATACGCAGATACATGTCGATATCCAGCGCATTGTGATGGGTGATGAACGGACGCGCAGACGCGCCGCCAGGGATCACCTGCATCATCGGGGTTTCCACTTCCATAAAGTCGCGGCCCACCATGAACTGGCGAATGCCGGCCATGATCTGCGAACGAATTCTGAAGGTGTTACGCGACTCCTCGTTGGCGATGAGATCAAGGTAACGCTGACGGTAGCGCGTTTCCTGATCGGCCAGGCCGTGGAACTTGTCCGGCAGCGGACGCAGTGCTTTGGTCAGCAGGCGCAGTTCAGAACAGTGAATCGACAGTTCGCCGGTTTTGGTTTTGAACAGTTTGCCGCGCGCGCCCAGGATATCGCCGAGATCCCACTTTTTGAACTGCTCGTTATAGATGCCTTCAGCCAGATCGTCACGCGAGACGTAAAGCTGAATCCGGCCACCCACATCCTGCAGGGTCACGAAAGAGGCTTTACCCATAATGCGACGGGTCATCATACGTCCGGCAACGCTGACTTCGATGCCGAGATCTTCAAGCTCTTCGTTGCTCTTCTCGCCATAGCTCTCATGCAGCTGGTTTGAGAGACTGTCACGACGAAAATCGTTAGGAAACGCCACGCCATTTGCACGCAGCACGCTCAGCTTTTCGCGACGCGCTTTCAGTTCGTTATTTAACTCAACGGCGGCATCAGCGCTCTGCGGTTGTTGTTCAGACATGTCGGTTCCTTATAACCCTGCTTTTAAACTAGCTTCAATGAATCGATCCAGGTCGCCGTCCAGCACCGCCTGGGTGTTACGCGTCTCTACGCCGGTGCGCAGATCTTTGATGCGTGCATCATCGAGAACGTAAGAACGGATCTGACTTCCCCAGCCGATGTCGGACTTATTGTCCTCCAGCGCCTGTTTCTCAGCGTTTTTCTTCTGCATCTCAAGCTCGTACAGCTTCGCTTTCATCTGCTTCATCGCCTGATCTTTGTTCTTGTGCTGAGAACGGTCATTCTGACACTGGGTGACGGTACCGGTTGGAATATGGGTAATACGTACCGCAGATTCCGTCCGGTTAACGTGCTGGCCGCCCGCCCCTGACGCACGATAGACGTCAATGCGCAGATCGGCTGGGTTGATATCGATATCAATATCGTCATCCACTTCCGGATAGATAAAGGCGGAGCTGAATGAGGTGTGACGACGGCCGCCGGAGTCAAACGGGCTCTTACGCACCAGGCGATGCACGCCCGTTTCGGTGCGCAACCAGCCAAAGGCATAGTCGCCTGACACGCGAATGGTCACAGATTTAATGCCTGCAACTTCACCTTCAGACTCTTCGATAATTTCGGTTTTGAAGCCTTTGGCTTCAGCCCAACGCAGATACATACGCATCAGCATGCTGGCCCAGTCCTGCGCTTCGGTGCCGCCGGAACCCGCCTGCAGATCGATGTAGCAGTCGGCGCTGTCATACTCGCCAGAGAACATGCGGCGGAATTCCAGCTCGCCCAGCTTGCCCTCAAGGACATCCAGCTCGGCAACCGCTTCGTCGAAAGTCTCTTCGTCTTCCGCTTCTACCGCCAGTTCAAGCAGACCCTGCACATCTTCCAGGCCCTGCGACATCTGATCCAGCGTCTGCACGATCGCTTCCAGCGAGGAGCGCTCTTTGCCCAGCGCCTGAGCACGCTCAGGTTCGTTCCAGACATCGGGCTGTTCCAGCTCGGCGTTTACTTCTTCGAGGCGTTCTTTCTTGGCATCGTAGTCAAAGATACCCCCGAAGAACGTCGCTGCGCTCACTGAGGTCCTGAATACGGTTTTTGACCGGGTTGATTTCAAACATGGCTTTAGCGTCTTTCTTATGTTCGATGGGACAGGAAATTTAACGCACAAGTTTACCCGAAACTGGCGGCAGATTGTAGCGCTGAGACAGCGGGCTGATGCCGGGGCGGCGTGACGCGTTGCATTTGCTTATCGGGCTGCGACGACAACCGCTCGCACAGCAGGTTAACGCAGGGAAAAAACAGGCTGACGCGCCTCTGCCGTGACCGGAGACGCGCGCGCCTTATAAAAATCAAAGCGGCCAGATATGGTCAATGATCAGCTGTACCGAGCGGTTACCACGATACTCATTGATATCCAGCTTATAGGCCAGCTCGACCTGGCGAATGCTGCTGTCGGGCCACAGGGTGGTATCGACATTAAAGGCGATCCCGTCGATCAGCGGACCGCCGTCCAGCGGTTCGACCATCACTTTCAGATGTCGCTCGCCCACCAGCCGCTGTTGCAGCAGCTTAAATTTGCCGTCAAAAGCGGGTTCCGGGAACGCCTGGCCCCAGGGCCCCGCTTCGCGCAGCATCTCAGCGGTCTGCAGCGAAAACTCCTGCGGCTGCAACGCGCCATCTGACCAGATGATGCCCTGCAGAGATTCGCCATCCAGCCACTCACCGACCAGATCGGCAAAGCGCTGACGAAACTCCTCGTAGCGTGCGGTTTCCAGTGATAAGCCTGCCGCCATGGCATGACCGCCAAACTTCAGCATCAGGCCGGGATTCAGCGTATCCAGACGCTCCAGCGCGTCGCGCAGATGCAGACCGGCAATTGAGCGGCCTGAGCCTTTCAGCGTGCCGTCGCCCGCCGGAGCAAAGGCAATCACCGGACGATGGAAACGCTCTTTCAGACGGGAGGCGAGGATCCCCACCACCCCCTGATGCCATTCGGGATGATAAAAGGCCAGCCCCAGCGGTAGATCGCTCTGCTCACGCTCCAGCGCCTGACACAGCGCCAGCGCTTCGCTCTGCATGCCCTGCTCTATCTCTTTGCGCGTCTGGTTCAGCGCGTCCAGCTCACTGGCTAACATCCGTGCCTGACTGAGATCCTCAGTCATTAACAGCGCCACGCCCACCGACATATCGTCAAGCCGGCCTGCGGCATTGAGCCGTGGCCCCAGCGCAAAGCCGAGATCGCTGGCCGCCATCTGACGCGCATCGCGATTAGCAATCTCCAGCAGCGCCCGGATGCCTGGCCGGCATTTTCCAGCCCGGATGCGGCTGAGTCCCTGCCACACCAGAATGCGGTTGTTGACGTCGAGCGGCACCACGTCGGCAACCGTGCCGAGCGCCACCAGATCCAGCATCTCCGCCAGATTGGGTTCAGTGCGGGTGGCACCAAACCAGCCCTGGGTGCGCAGATGTGCGCGCAGCGCCAGCATCAGATAGAACGCAACGCCCACGCCCGCCAGTGCACGTGAGGGAAAGTTGCAGTCCGGCAGATTGGGATTAACGATCGCCTCAGCGGCCGGTAAGGTCTCGCCCGGCAGGTGGTGGTCGGTAATCAGCACCGGAATCCCGTGCTGATGGGCACATTCAACGCCGGCGTGGGAGGAGATGCCGTTGTCGACGGTCAGGATCATCGCCGCGCCGCGCGCGCGCGCCTGCTCAACCACTTCAGGGCTGAGGCCATAACCATCTTCAAAGCGGTTAGGCACCAGATACTGCACGTTGCCGCCGCCCATGCTGCGCAGCGCCATGACCGTCAGCGCGGTACTGGTCGCGCCATCGGCATCAAAGTCGCCCACCACCATAATGCGACGCTCATCCAGCAGCGCCTGATGCAGCAGTTCCACTGCGCTCTCAATCCCGCTTAAGGACTGGTACGGCAGCAGGTTTTTCGCCCCGCGCTCCAGCTCTGCCGCGTCGCGCACGCCGCGTTGCAGATAGAGTCGTTTCAGCAGCGGCGGCAGCGTCGCCGGAAGCGCATCATCAACCGTCACCTCACGGCGACGGAGTTCCACATCCTGTTTTACCACCGATTAACCACCACGCTTCTGATTGTCCAGCACCTGCTTCAGCTCCTGCGGCGACTGATAACCTGGGATCATCATGCCGCTGTCAGTTAGCATCGCGGGCGTGCCCTGAATGCCGAACAGCACGCCAAGTTTATAGTGCTGGGCGATATCGATTTTGCAGCTGTCTGGTGCGGCCATCTTCGGCGCATTGCCTTTCATCGCCTCATCAAACGCTTTATTGCGGTCAGCGCTGCACCAGATCGCTTTCATCGCCGGTTCAATCTGACCATTCAGCCCTTCACGCGGAAACGCCAGGTAGCGCACGGTGATGCCCAGCGCATTGTAGTCCGCCATCTGCTCGTGCAGCTTGTGACAGTAGCCACAGGTGATGTCGGTGAAGACCGTGATCACGTGCTGCTCTTTAGGCGCTTTGTAGACGATCATCTCCGGCACCAGCGCCTCGACTTTTTTGTCCAGCAGCTGGTTGGTGACGTTGACCGGCTGTTTGCCGCTGACGTCATAGAGCGGGCCCTGGATCATATGTTTGCCGTCGTCGGTCACGTAAAGCACGCCGCTTTCTGACAGCACGGTTTTAAAACCCGGCAGCGGTGACAGGCTGATCTCCGTCTGGTTCAGACCAAGCTTTTTAAGTGATTGCTGAATGGCGCTGTCATCGGCCTGTGCGAGACCGGAAAAGGCGCTGGCTAAAAGAGCCAGCATGGCAAAATGCTTGTTCATTTTTGTCCTTATCGCCGCGGTTCAGGCCCGCGGATGGTGTTGTTGATGCAACTGACGCAGGCGCTCAGTGGCGACGTGCGTATAAATTTGGGTGGTGGAGAGATCGCTGTGTCCCAGCAGCATCTGTACGACACGCAGATCGGCACCGTGGTTCAGCAGATGGGTCGCAAAGGCATGGCGCATCACATGCGGTGATAACTTTTCGCTGTCGATCCCCGCCAGCGTGGCGTAATGCTTGATGCGATGCCAGAAGGTCTGGCGCGTCATCTGCTGCGCCCGATTACTGGGAAACATCACATCCAGCGTCTGACCGTTGAGCAGCCACGGACGACCATGTTCCATATATTGCTCCAGCCAGTAAACCGCTTCTTCACCTAAAGGCACCAGCCGCTCTTTATCCCCTTTACCGATAACCCGGACAACGCCCTGGCGCAGGCTGATGTCGCTGAGCGTCAGGCCAATCAGTTCGGAGACGCGCAGGCCCGTGGCGTAGAGCAGCTCCAGCATCGCTTTGTCGCGCAGCTCCAGCGGGATATCGATATTCGGCGCCTGCAACAGTCGCTCGACCTGCGCCTCACTGAGATCTTTCGGTAAACGCTGCGGCAGTTTTGGTGCTGACAACAGCGCGCTGGGATCGTCCGGGCGCAGCTTTTCGCGGTAAAGATACTGGAACAGGCGACGCATGGCGCTGAGCAGCCGCGCTGAGCTGGTCGCCTTGTAGCCTCCCTCCAGCCGTTCAGCCAGAAACTGCTGCAGATCCAGCGGCGCCACGCTAAGCAGCGTCAGCTGATGATGCGCCAGCCATCCGGTCAGCGTCTGGAGGTCCTGGCGATAAGAGGAGAGAGTGTTCTGCGCCAGATTGCGTTCAATCCAGAGCGCATCAAGAAACTGTTCTGTCAGATCGCTGTCCTGCACGTTATCTCCGCCGTCTGGTGTAAAATCATGCTCATTATGCCTGATTCAGCAGCGCTTCTGGTACAATTGCGCCAAAGTCAGTATTTACAGAGTGTTATCTGCATGAAAATCGGTCTTTTTTACGGTTCCAGTACCTGTTACACCGAAATCGTAGCGGAGAAAATTCGCGATTTTATTGGCGAAGAGTTAGTGACGCTGCATAACGTGAAAGATGACGACCCACGCCTGATGGAGCAGTACGACTTGCTGATCATGGGCATCCCGACCTGGGATTTCGGTGAGTTGCAGGAGGACTGGGAGGCGATCTGGCCGCAGTTGCCCGCGCTGAATCTGCAAAACAAGATTGTCGCACTGTATGGCATGGGCGATCAGATTGGCTATGGCGAGTGGTTTTTAGATGCGCTCGGCATGCTGCACGATTTGCTGCAGCCGATGGGGGTACGTTTTGTTGGCTACTGGCCGCTTGAAGGCTATGAGTTCACCAGCCCGAAACCGCTGAGTGCCGATGGCTCGCAGTTTGTGGGTCTGGCGCTTGATGATGTGAATCAGTTCGAGGTCACCGATGAGCGCGTTGAGCAGTGGTGCGAGCAGGTGTTAACCGAAACCGCCGGACTGCTCTGACGGCCCTTCTGCCGGTGTCGAACCCTAGCCTGAACAGGTGAGCGGCTTTAATCGCTCTTGCCTGTCATTATTGAACCGCAATGCAGGCAGATGAACGGCTTCAGACGCTCTTGCCTGCACTGCTGCCATTAATGCCGCGCCGGGCTGAAGCAGCAGGCGCGTAACGCCCGCCATTCGCCAGGCTGCATATTGTCCTGCATCAGCCACCAGCGCAGCGTGGCACCCTGTTCGCTCTTCGCCACCAGCAGCACGCCAACGGGTAACCAGCGTAATGGCTGAGTTGGCCGCCAGCGTTTTCCCTGCCAGATCCAGCAATGGACGCTTTCCCGCTGTAACGTACCGTGCCGTTGAATCAATCGCCAAACGCTGCGCCAGCCCTCAGCCAGCAACAGCAGAATAATCGGCGCTTTAACCAGCCAGCCGCCTGCAGGCAGCGTCATCAGCACCACGCCAGTCACGGCTGCTATCAGCCAGGCGCAGACTAACCCGCACGCCAGACGAGAGGGCCGCAGCTTACATTGCCACCGGGCCGCGAGCATGGTTACGCTGCTGGATCAGGTTCACCATCCGCTTAAGCTCCGGATCCTTTGGCTCACCGTGATTCATCAGCCAGTTAAACAGATCGGGATCGTCACTCTTTAGCAAATCCACAAAGACCTGCTTATCGGTGTCGCTCAGCGTCTCATACTCAAATTTGAAGAACGGCATAATAGCCACATCCAGTTCCAGCATGCCGCGACGGCAGGCCCACTGAATGCGTGATTTATCATTAATATCCATGCATCAATTTCCACAATTCACAACGTGGCGCCTAGTGTAACCTGGTTTAATGCCGCTCGCAGGCGCAGCGTCGCATGCTGTGCAACCTGCCACATTTCAGGCTGGATCTTTTCAGGGTTATCACGCCTTTTGTGCGCCGTTTTCCGTAAACAGGTTGCATTGCCAGTCGGCTCTTTTAACATTAAAGATATTATTCCGGATGAACCTTCTTATACAGGATATCTCCATGCCCACATTTACTTTACCGCCGCGCCAGCCTGCCGCGTCGTCTCGTCTGCCGTTAACCCTGATGTCACTGGATAGCTGGGCGCTGGTTTCCATTACTGGTGCCGACAGCACCTCTTACCTGCAGGGTCAGTTAACGCTGGATGTCGCCGCGCTGGATGCCGACCACCATTCGCTCGCCGCACACTGCGATGCTAAAGGCAAAATGTGGAGCAATATGCGCCTGTTCCATCGCGGTGAAGGCTATGCTTATCTGATCCGTCGTGAGCTGCGCGACACCCAGCTGCCCGAGTTAAAGAAATACGCCGTGTTTTCGAAAGTAACGATGGTGGCTGATGATGAGTCAGTATTGCTGGGCGTGGCCGGTTTCCAGGCGCGCGCCGCGCTGGAAAATCTGTTTGATAGCCTGCCCGACAGCGAAAAACCGGTGGTGCAGCAGGGAGAAACCACGCTGCTGTGGTTTGCCCATCCGGCCGAACGTTTTCTGATTGTCACTTCGCTGGCCCAGGCAGAAGCGCTGAAGCAGAAGCTCAATGACGATGCACAGTTCAATGACAGTCAGCAGTGGCTGGCGCTGGATATTGAAGCGGGCATTCCGGTGATCGATCCCGCCACCAGCGTGCAGTTTATTCCACAGGCCACCAATCTACAGGCGCTGGATGCCATCAGCTTTAAAAAAGGGTGCTATGCCGGTCAGGAGATGGTGGCCCGGGCGAAATATCGCGGCGCCAATAAACGCGCGCTCTACTGGCTGGCGGGTCAGGCAAGTCATCTGCCAGAAGCCAATGCCCCGCTGGAGTTGCAGATGGGTGAACGCTGGCGTCGAACCGGCAGCGTGCTGGCTGCGGTGCAGTTAGATGACGGGATTAGCTGGATTCAGGTCGTGATGAATAACGATCTGGAGCCGGACAGCGTGCTGCGGGTGGAAGGTGATGAAGGCGGACATCTGACCATTCAGCCACTGCCCTACTCGCTGGATGAAAGCTGATTGAGCGTATGGCCCTTCCGCTAAGGGAAGGGCCAGTGCCACAATTCAGAGCAGGCTCAATTTAGCGCACATAAAAGTAGATAGCGCAGAAGTGGCAGAGACTCCCACCCAGCACGAACAGATGCCAGATGGCGTGGTTAAACGGAATACGGCGCGCCACATAGAAAATCACCCCCAGCGAATAGATAATCCCGCCTGCGGCAAGCAGCCAGATGCAGCCCGGCGGCAGGATCATCGCCAGCTGATAAACCACAATCAGCGACAGCCACCCCATACAGAGATAAGTCACCAGCGACAGCGCTTTAAAGCGATGCGCAATCGTGAGCTTGAACAGGATACCGGCCAGCGCCAGCCCCCAGATCACCGCCATTAATCCATACGCCAGCGGCGTCCTCAGCGCGACCAGCAGAAACGGCGTATAGGTGCCGGCAATCAGCAGATAGATGGCGCAGTGATCAAACTTTTTCAGCCAGGGTCTGGCCGGGCCAGCCGGAATAGCGTGATAGAGCGTCGAGGCCAGAAACAGCAGGATCATGCTGCCACCATAGAGGCTGTAACTGATAAAAGTGAGGGTGTCGGCCTGCCTCTCCGTTGCCTGATTGAGCATCAGCACCAGTCCGACGATACCGAACAGGCAGCCAAGACCGTGACTGATACTGTTGGCAATTTCCTCGGCGAACGAATAGCCCGCAGCGTGTTGATGTTTGTGAGAGAGTGTGGGGGTCATAACAGGTTCCTGATCAGCTCCATAGCAGTGATATCGTTATCCAGCGTAGCCAACAATTTTTTCAGTGTACACTTGTACGCTAAAATTATCCTGGTGAAATTCACTATCCCTTAAACCGGGTGATGAATCTGGTAAACTGGCCGCCAGTCAACTGTTCAATGAGTCATTCATGTTTTCGCATAGCGATCTCGCCCGCCTTAACGATCTGGAAATGCAGGTCTATCAGTTCATCATTAAGCACCGCGAAGGCGTCAGCTACATGACGATCCGCGAGCTGGCTGAGCAGGCTGGCGTCTCCACCACCACCGTGCTGCGTTTCTGTCGCAAGATGGGCTGTGAAGGCTGGTCGGAATTCCGCATCCGCCTGCGTTTAAACGAACAGCAGAGTGCGCCAATGCTCAACACGGCGGGCGTCAGTGAAATGCTGAGCTTTTTTAAGAGCATCAATAATCCAGAGTTTGAACAGCTCATCGCTGAGGCCGCGCAGAAGATTAATCAGGCTGAGCGGGTCTTCTTTATTGGCGTCGGCACCTCCGGCAGCCTGGCAAAATATGGCGCACGCTTTTTCTCTAACCTCGGTAAATTCAGCCACGCGATTGACGATCCCTATTATCCGGTCAGTCCCGATCTCTATGAAAACGCCATTGCCATTATTTTATCGGTCTCCGGCGAAACGGAAGAGATCCTGCGCATTGCCAGCCAGTTCAGCCTGAATAAGTGCAAAATCATTGCGATAACTAACACGGAGAGCTGCTCGCTGGCGAAGATCGGTGATTTCAACCTCTGCTACCATGTGCCCATCATCCGTATGGCGGACAATTCCGACATTACGACTCAGGTGCCAGTGACCTATATTATTGAAGCAATCGGCCGCCAGCTGGGGAAATAAAACAGCCTGTTTTTTGGATGTAACAAACGCAATTATTGCCGCGCTGTTATATCGTGACTTTCATTATTGCCTTGCTACACTCAGCTCAATTTCAATATCCGTAATGGGGTGAAGCATGAGTGCAGAATTGCAGTTACCAAAAGGCTTTCTTTGGGGCGGAGCGGTGGCAGCGCATCAGGTTGAAGGCGGCTGGGATCAGGGCGGCAAAGGCGTCAGCATTGCTGACGTGATGACCGGCGGTTCACATGGCGTTGACCGGGTGATCACCGACGGCGTGCAGCCGGGTCATTTCTACCCGAACCACAAGGGTGTGGAGTTTTACTCCCACTACAAACAGGATGTCGCGCTGTTTGCCGAGATGGGCTTCAAATGTTTCCGCACCTCGATTGCCTGGACCCGTATCTTCCCTAACGGTGACGAGCAACAGCCCAACGAAGCGGGCCTGCAATTCTATGACGACCTGTTTGATGAACTGCTGAAGTATGGCATTGAACCGGTCATCACCCTTTCGCACTTCGAAATGCCTTATCACCTGGTCAAAGAGTATGGCGGCTGGCACAACCGCAAAGTGGTCGACTTCTTTGTACGCTTCAGCGAAGTGGTGCTGAACCGTTATAAAAGCAAAGTGAAATACTGGATGACCTTCAATGAGATCAACAACCAGCGTAACTGGCAGTATCCGCTGTTTGGTTACTGCTGTTCAGGCGTGATCTTTACCGAACATGAGAAACCTGAACAGGCGATGTATCAGGTGATGCACCACCAGTTTGTTGCCAGTGCAAAAGTGGTGAAACTCGGCCACGACATCAATCCTGATTTTCAGATTGGCTGCATGATCGCCATGGTGCCGGTCTATCCCTTCTCCTGCCACCCGGACGATGTGGTGCTGGCGCAGGAATCGATGCATCAGCGCTATGTGTTCAGTGACGTGCAGATGCGCGGCTACTATCCGGCCTACACCCTGAAAGAGTGGGCGCGCAAGGGTTACGACATTCAGATGGAAGCGGATGATGCCGAGACGCTGCGCCAGGGCTGTGCAGACTATGTCGGTTTCAGTTACTACATGAGCAACGCAGTGAAGACCGATGCCAGCGGCGTTGACGATCCGATCACCGGCTTTGAAGGTGTGGTGAAAAACCCGCATGTGAAAGCGTCAGACTGGGGCTGGCAGATCGATCCGGTTGGTCTGCGCTACGCCATGAACGAGCTGTATGAGCGTTACCAGAAGCCGCTGTTTATTGTTGAAAACGGCTTTGGTGCTATCGATAAGCCAAACGCCAATGGCGTAATTGAAGATGATTACCGCATCGACTATCTGCGTGCGCATATCGAAGAGATGAAGAAAGCTGTGGCGTACGATGGTGTTGAATTAATGGGCTATACGCCGTGGGGC
The DNA here is from genome assembly GCF_019969975.1 of Pantoea sp. OVA07A. Taxonomy (NCBI): domain Bacteria; kingdom Pseudomonadati; phylum Pseudomonadota; class Gammaproteobacteria; order Enterobacterales; family Erwiniaceae; genus Pantoea; species Pantoea sp. OVA07A. The sequence goes on from NZ_JAHXYM010000004.1 coordinate 141,947, forward strand.
TGCCTCGATTGCGTCTCGTTTACCACCGGCCAGTACGACAAACGTTACGGCTTTATTCATGTGAATAAAAACGATGATGGCAGCGGCGATTTTTCTCGTGGGAAGAAAAAGAGTTTCAGCTGGTATCAGCAGGTTATCGCCAGTAACGGCGAAAACCTGTAAGTCATCACGCCGCATCAGCGGCGAAGTGAGTTAACGCCCACCGGCAGCGTCAATGATGCTGCCGGTGACGTAAGAGGCCGCGTCGCTGGCCAGCCAGACGATCGCTTCCGCCACCTCTTCTGCTTCACCGCCGCGTCCCATCGGGATCACGCTGGCAAGCCTGTCTACTCTGCCTGGCTCTCCGCCATCGGCATGCATCTCTGTATAGATAAATCCCGGACGTACGCCGTTGACCCGAATCCCCTGCTGCGCCACTTCCAGCGACAATCCTCTGGTCAGCGTGTCCATCGCCCCTTTTGAAGCGGCGTAATCGACATATTCGCCAGGCGCACCGGTACGCGACGCTGCTGATGAGACGTTGACGATGGAGCCGCCCTGGCCGCCGTGATGCGTGCCCATCCGCTTAACCGCCTCACGACAGCAGAGAAAAGACCCAATCACGTTGGTGGCAAAGACCTTATGCAGGCGTGCCGCATCCAGCTGCTCGGTGCGACACTGCTGAAACAAAATCCCGGCGTTGTTCACCAGCAACGCCAGCGGTTCGGACTGCTGGTCGAGCTGCGCAAACATCGCCATCACCTGGGCTTCATCACTGATATCTGCCTGAACAGCAAAGGCTTCACCGCCCTGCTGCCGGATCTGCGCCACCACCTGTTGAGCTTCCGCTTCGCGCTGACGGTAGTTCACCGCAACCCGATAACCCCGGACGGCCAGTAACAGCGCCGTGGCCCGCCCGATACCGCGGCTGCCCCCCGTAACCAGTGCCAGTTTCATGCTGATTCTCCAGTACAAAGGGCCGACGAATCGACCCTTTGTGGTTAACGTTTGCCTGCGGGGAAATTACTGATAGTCGCTCATCGGCACGCAGGAGCAGAAGAGATTACGGTCGCCAAACACATCATCCAGACGTTTTACCGTCGGCCAGTATTTGTTGTGGCTGCCCGCCGGGAAGACTGCAAGTTCGCGGCTGTAAGGATGTGACCACTCACTGACGATTTCCAGCTGAGTATGCGGCGCATTAACCAGTGGATTGTCATCCAGCGGCCATTCACCTGACGTCACCCGATCAATCTCCATGCGGATCGCCAGCATCGCGTCGATAAAGCGATCCAGTTCGATTTTGCTTTCCGATTCGGTCGGCTCCACCATCAGGGTGCCCGCCACCGGGAAGGACATCGTTGGTGCGTGGAATCCATAATCGATCAGGCGCTTAGCAATATCCAGCTCACTGATGCCGGTCTGCTCTTTCAGCGGACGGATGTCGAGAATACATTCGTGCGCCACGCGACCGTCACGGCCGGTGTAGAGCACCGGATAGGCAGACTGCAGCCGGCGGGCAATATAGTTGGCATTCAGAATCGCGACCGAGCTGGCCTGTTTCAGCCCTTCCGCGCCCATCATGCGAATGTACATCCAGCTGATTGGCAGAATGGATGCACTGCCAAACGGCGCTGCGGATACTGCGCCCTGCTGCGTCAGTACACCGTCGATCTGCACCACGCTGTGTCCCGGCACAAACGGGGCCAGGTGCGCTTTGACGCCAATCGGTCCCATACCCGGACCGCCGCCGCCGTGCGGAATGCAGAAGGTTTTATGCAGATTCAGGTGCGAGACATCCGCGCCGATATAGCCAGGCGTGGTGATGCCGACCTGCGCATTCATGTTCGCGCCATCCAGATAGACCTGACCGCCATACTGATGCACGATCTGGCACACTTCGCGGATGGTCTCTTCATAAACGCCATGAGTTGACGGGTAAGTCACCATGATGCAGGAGAGTTTGTCGCCCGCCTGAGCCGCTTTCTCACGCAGATCGCCAAGGTCGATGTTGCCCTGTTTATCGCAGGCCACGACCACCACGTCCATGCCCGCCATCTGGGCTGAGGCCGGGTTAGTCCCATGCGCCGAGCTCGGGATCAGGCAGAGATGACGATCGCCCTCGCCACGGCTTTCGTGATAACGACGGATCGCCAGCAGTCCGGCATATTCACCCTGCGCGCCGGAGTTTGGCTGCATACAGAGTGCATCATAGCCGGTGAGCTGCACCAGCCACTGTGAAAGCTGGCCGATCATCTGCAGATAGCCGGTAGCCTGTTCAGCCGGGCAGAATGGATGCAGCTCCGCAAATTCCGGCCAGGTGATCGGGATCATTTCTGCCGCTGCATTGAGCTTCATGGTGCAGGAGCCCAGCGGGATCATCGCCTGATTCAGCGCCAGATCCTTTTTCTCCAGGCTGTGCATGTAGCGCATCATCTCGGTTTCGCTGTGATGACGGTTGAACACCGGATGGGTCAGGATCTCGCTGTGGCGTTGCAGGCCAGCAGGAATCGCGTGGCTTTCGCTGGCCACTTCGCTGTCGAGCTTTTCCAGGTCCTGACCGTGTTCATCACCCAGCAGAATGGCAAACAGCGCCAGAATATCTTCGCGGCAGGTGGTTTCATCCAGCGTGATACCCACGGCGTTATGGATGTCGCTACGCAGGTTAACACCAAAGCTCAGGGCGCGGTTCAGCACAGCGGCTTTATCCGCCACCTCCACCGTCAGCGTATCGAACCAGTGCTGATGGCGCAGCTTCAGGCCGCCCTGTTGCAGCCCAGCCGCCAGAATGTTGGTGAAGCGATGAATGCGTGAGGCAATGCGTTTCAGGCCCGCCGGGCCGTGGAACACCGCATAGAGACCGGCGATGTTTGCCAGCAGCACCTGCGACGTACAGATGTTGGAGTTAGCCTTTTCACGGCGGATATGTTGTTCACGGGTCTGCATCGCCATACGCAGCGCCGTGTTGCCCGCTGCATCACGTGAAACACCAATGATACGGCCTGGCATAGAGCGTTTATGCTCGTCGCGGCTGGCGAAGAATGCCGCGTGAGGGCCGCCGTAGCCCATTGGCACGCCGAAGCGCTGAGCTGAACCAAAGACAATATCTGCACCCTGTTTGCCTGGCGCTTCCAGTAACACCAGCGACATAAAGTCCGCCGCCACGCTGACCACCACTTTGCGGGCTTTCAGTCCGGCAATCAGCGCGCTGTAATCGTGCGCTTCGCCGGTAGTGCCCACCTGTTGCAGCAGCACACCAAACAGGTCGTCATGATCGGGTGCTTTGTCCGCGCTATCAATAATCAGTTCGAAACCGAACGTCTCCGCACGGGTGCGGACCACATCCAGCGTCTGTGGATGGATATCATCGGCAATGAAGAATTTATTGGCATTTTTGAGCTTACTGACGCGTTTTGCCATCGCCATCGCTTCAGCGGCAGCGGTTGCTTCGTCCAGCAGTGAGGCGGACGCGATATCCATGCCGGTAAGATCCAGCGTCAGCTGCTGGAAGTTCAGCAGCGCTTCCAGACGGCCCTGGGAGACCTCGGGCTGATACGGAGTATAGGCGGTGTACCAGCCCGGATTCTCCAGCATATTACGCAGGATGACCGGCGGGGTGATCACCGCGCTGTATCCCATACCGATCCAGGATTTGTAACGCAGATTCTGGCTGGCAATCGCTTTCAGTTCGGCCAGAGCCTGCTGTTCAGTGGCGGCTTCGCCAACCGCTGGCGGGCCTGGCAGCTGAATGTCTGCCGGCACAATCGTGCTGATTAACGCTTCCAGCGAACGGGCACCAATAGCGTCAAGCATCTGCGCCTGCTGCTCAGGTGAAGGACCGATATGGCGCTCAATGAATGCACCGTTGTGTTCAAGCTGGCTGAGAGTCTGAGTCATTAGCAGTAAATCCTGAATCGGGCTGGGGGAACCGGAGAGCAAACATAAATCTGCGGCCTCTGTGTGAGGCCGCCTGACGACTACTCGTCGATGGAGGCTTTGTAAGCATCCGCATCCAGCAGCGTGTCGATTTCAGACGCGTCGCTGGCTTTGATTTTGAATAACCAGCCGCCTTCATAAGGCTCGCTGTTGACCTGCTCCGGTGAGTCAGTCAGTGCTTCGTTGACCGCCACAATCTCACCGCTGATCGGCGCATAGATATCTGAAGCCGCTTTAACGGATTCCGCGACCGCGCACTCTTCACCGGCGGCAAACGTCGCGCCCACTTCCGGCAGATCGACAAACACCATGTCGCCCAGTAACTCCTGCGCGTGTTCAGTGATACCCACGGTGTAGCTGCCATCTTCTTCTTTGCGCACCCACTCGTGGCTGTCGCGGTACTTCAACGTATTCGGCACATTGCTCATTGGCCATTTCTCCTGAATAAAATTTACTGAGCGACCGGTTTACCGGCGCGGACAAAAACGGGACGGGTAACCTGGACCGGCATCTGGCGGTTACGGATCTCAACGATGGCGGTGCTGCCGACTGAGGCCGGTACGCGCGCCAGGGCGATGCTGCAACCCAGCGTCGGAGAGAAAGAGCCACTGGTGATGATCCCCTCCTGCGGCTGCCCCTGGTCATCGGTGAAACGCACCGGCAAGCCGTTACGCAGCACCCCTTTTTCTGTGAGGATGAGTCCTACCAGCTTTTCGGTACCGCGTTCACGCTGCAGTTCCAGCGCTTCCCGGCCGATGAAATCGCGGTCAGCAGGTTCCCAGCAGACCGTCCAGCCCATGTTGGCAGCCAGCGGTGAAACGCCTTCATCCATCTCCTGACCATACAGATTCATACCCGCTTCCAGACGCAGAGTGTCACGTGCGCCCAGTCCGGCAGGTTTAACGCCAGCAGCCAGCAGACGCTGCCAGAAATCGGCTGCCTCCTCTGCAGGCATAGCAATCTCATATCCCGCTTCGCCGGTATAGCCGGTGGTGGCGATAAACAGGTCACCTGACTGCACGCCGAAAAATGGCTTCATGCCAGCAACAGCCTGACGCTGCTCCTCGCTGAACAGCGTCTGTGCCTTCTGCTGCGCCTGCGGACCCTGCACGGCAATCAGCGCCAGGTCGTCGCGTTCCGTCAGCGTAATGCCATAGCCCTGCGCGTGTTGCGTGATCCAGGCGAGATCGTTTTCACGGGTGGCAGAGTTCACTACCAGCCGGAAGAACTCTTCGTTCATAAAGTAAACAATCAAATCGTCAATGACGCCACCCGAGGCATTCAGCATCCCGGTGTAGAGCGCTTTGCCTGGCTGGGTCAGTTTTGCCACATCATTTGCCAGCAGGTAGCGCAGGAATTCACGGGTACGCGGGCCTGTCAGGTCGACGATGGTCATGTGAGAGACATCAAACATACCGGCGTCGGTGCGCACCACATGATGTTCATCCATCTGGGAGCCATAGTGCAGCGGCATCATCCAGCCATGAAAATCCACCATGCGGGCACCGCAGGCCTGATGCTGTTCAAACAGAGGTGTTTGCTGAGTCATAACCATCCTGTGCAGAAGCGAGTGAGTGCAAAAGTGCGCCGGCATTCAGTGCCGACGCAAACGTTCTCTTAGGGCTGACGTTACCACCGAATCTGACGATTAACCATAAGCAAACCGGGGTCGAAAGCAGAGGCACAGCCTAACCAGGAACGGCTGCCAACAGGATATAAAACTGCAATTTTGTGATTAATCGCGCAATAAATGCAGGGAATTTAAATATACGCAGCAAATTTATGCGGGATGGCATTCAGGATGTTAAAAAAATCCCGCGCCCAGCGGACAGAAGAATGAGAAAAAGTAATGCGAATTCGCCCGCAAAATTAGAATAAATCAAACGAAGACCTCTGCTGGTGCAGCGTTGCCTTTTTGTGGTGCAGAGCGGTGACAGGCATAAAAAAAGCCAGCAGAAGCTGGCTTATCAGAAGGGCGAATTTAGCGTAGCCAGGCGGGCAGATCATTCAGCCCCATCGCCTGCTTAAGCATCATGGGTTTGACACCCGGCAGGCGGTCAGCCAGTTTCAGACCCACGTCGCGCAGCAATTTTTTCGCCGGATTATTGCCTGCGAACATTTCACGGAAGCCCTGCATTCCCGCCAGCATCATTGCGGCGCTGTGCTTACGGCTGCGCTCATAGCGTCGCAGATAGAGGTGCTGACCAATATCTTTGCCCTGCTGATGCAGACGGCGAATCTCACCGATCAGCTCGGCGGCATCCATAAACCCAAGGTTAACGCCCTGACCCGCCAGCGGATGAATGGTGTGAGCCGCATCGCCCACCAGCGCCAGACGGTGTGCCGCGAAGTTGCGGGCATAGCGCGCCACCAGCGGAAACGATTTGCGCTCGCTTTCCAGCTGGCACAGGCCGAGCCGCATATCAAACGCCACCGAGAGCTGCTGATTGAACAGCGCTTCCGGCATGGTTTCCAGACGGCTCGCTTCCTGCGGCGAGAGCGACCAGACGATGGAACTGAGATGCGGATCCTGCATCGGCAGGAAAGCCAGAATGCCGTCGCCATGGAACACCTGGCGCGCTACTGCGTCGTGCGGCTTCTCAGTGCGGACATTAGCCACTAACGCATGGTGATCGTAATCCCAGAAGGTCAGCGGAATATCGGCTTTGTTGCGTAGCCAGGAGTTAGCGCCGTCAGCGGCAATCATTAATCGCGCACTTAACATGCTGCCATCCTGCAGGGTAACAAAGGCTTCGTTGTCACCAAACGCGACCTGCTGTAACTGCGAGGGTGCCATTATCGTCACGTCGCTGCAGGCGCTGGCACGTTGCCAGAGCGCATTGTGGATCACCGGGTTTTCAATAATATGGCCCAGATGCGACAGGCCCTGATGCTCATCATCAAAGGCGATGGAGCCGAAACTGTCCTTATCCCACACTTCCATGCCGTGATAAGCGCTGGCGCGCAGCGAGAGAATGGTCGACCAGACATCCAGCTTCTGCAGCAGCCGTTCGCTGGCGGCATTGATTGCCGACACGCGAACTGACGGTGACGCACTCAGCGCCAGCGGTGGCTCCGGTGATTTTTCCAGTACGGCGATGCGCAGTCCGCTACCCTGCAAGCCGCAGGCCACCGCCAGTCCCACCATACCGCCACCGGCAATCACCACATCAAAAGTTTGCATCTGAGCCTCTTTATTAACGCTTAACCCAGCCAAGCGTGCGCTCAGCCAGTTGATTTCTTAACCACGGCAGATGATCCATCGCCAGCAGGCCCAGGTTACGTCCTGCCACCAGCGGGCCATAGCGATTCGCAAAGACGCGAACCAGTCCGTCGGTGATACCGATGGTGGCGGCGCGGTCGGGCTGACGACGCTGCTGGTAATGATGCAGCACCGCATAGCTGCCGGGGTCCTGCTGCTGCCGATGGGCGGCTGCCAGCGTTTCAGCCAGTGACATCACATCGCGCAGGCCCAGGTTGAAGCCCTGCCCGGCAATCGGATGCAGCGTCTGCGCCGCATTGCCCACCACCGCCACGCGATGCGTCACTGGCGACATCGCCCGGTGCAGCGCCAGCGGGTAATACTCACGCTGGCCGGTGTGGGTGAATTTACCCAGCCGCCAGCCAAATGCACGCTGCAGCTGGCTGAGGAATTCGTCCTCGCTCCACTGCTCAATGCGTTCACGCTGCGAAACCGGATGACACCAGACCAGCGACAGGCGATTGCCGGACATCGGCAACAGCGCCAGCGGGCCATGTTCGGTAAAACGTTCAAATGCCCGGCCCTGATGGGGCAGCGCGGTGGAAACATTGGCAATCACGGCAAGCTGTTGATAGTCGTCTCTTTGCCACTGAATGCCGCACGAAGCCGCCAGCGCAGAGCGCGTGCCATCCGCCGCCACCAGCAGTTTGCCGCTGAGTTGTTCGCCACTGTCCAGCGTCACCTCAACCTGCTGCTCACGGCGGTTAGCCTGGGTAACACGAGCCGGACAGCGCAGCGTTACGCCGGGTGCTTTTTTCAGCTCAGCAAACAGACGCTGACCGACGTCAAACAGCTCGACAACCTGTCCCAGCGCCGGAATAGCGTAGTCAGCCGCCGCCAGCGACACAAAACCGGCGTGACCGCGATCGGAGACATGAATGTCGGTAATCGGCGTGGCACAACGGGCGATGTGCTGCCACAGATTGATGTCCGCAAGCTGCTGGCAGGTACCGGCAGAGAGCGCAATAGCGCGGCCATCGAAACCGGGATGCGCCCGGCTGCCGGGCTCGCTGCTTTCAATCAGCGTTACCGGCAGTGTGCCCTGGGTCAGATGGGAGATCGCCAGCGCCAGCGTCGCCCCGGTCATGCCGCCACCGGCAATCAGAATCGTCATGCCTGTTTTGCCGCCGCCATCAATGCTTCAATCTCATCCGCCTCTTTCACGACGCTGTCGGTGAGATTTTCAATGCCATCTTCAGTGATCACAATGTCATCTTCGATTCGGATACCAATGCCGCGATACTGCACGGGCACGTCGGCATCCGGTGCGATATAAAGACCCGGCTCGACGGTTAACACCATGCCCGGTTCCAGTACGCGGTCGCGGCTCGGGGTGCCGTAGTGGCCGACATCGTGAACATCCAGCCCCAGCCAGTGGCCCAGGCCATGCATATAGAACTGACGATGGACTTCCTCGGCGATCAATGTATCGACGTCGCCCTCCAGAATGCCCAGCTCCACCAGCCCGGTGACCATGATACGCACCACTTCATCATTCACTTCACGAATGCTGATGCCCGGCCGGAACAGTTCAAGCGAGCGGTTGAGGCAAGCCAGCACGATGTCATAAATCGCGCGCTGCGCCGGGCTGAATTTACCGTTAACCGGGAAGGTGCGGGTGATATCGCCTGCATAGCCGTGGAACTCACAGCCTGCATCGATCAGCACCAGATCGCCGTCGCGCATTTCGCTTTCGTTTTCGGTGTAGTGCAGAATGCAGCCGTTAACTCCGGCACCCACAATGGTGTTATAGGAGGGAAAACGCGCGCCGTGACGGTTAAATTCGTGATGAATTTCCCCTTCGAGCTGATACTCGAACAGGCCTGGCCGGCAGGTTTGCATGGCGCGGGTATGCGCCAGTGCACTGATTTTCCCGGCGCGACGTAACAGTTCAATCTCATCCGCATCTTTAAACAGGCGCATCTCATGCACCCAGGGACGCCAGTCAGTGAGGGTGTCGGGCGCACTAAGATGCTGGCGGAAGCCGCGACGTAGCTTATCCAGCGCGCTGAACACCAGTGTGTCCGCGTGGGCATATTCGCCCTGCGCATGGTAAACCACATCCAGGCCATTCAGCAGCAGGTGCAGCTGGTCACCAATATCATTCCAGGGTAAAGCGCGATCGACGCCCAGTTTGTCGGGTGCGGCCTCCTGACCCAGGCGACGGCCAGACCAGGTTTCCGCCGCAGGATCGCGCACGCGGTTAAACAACACGCTGTGGTTATGATTCTCATCGCTTTTGATCAGCACCAGCAACGCCTGCGGCTCGTTAAAACCGGTGAAATACCAGAAGTCGCTGCTCTGGCGGAACGGATATTCGGTGTCATTACTGCGCATCACTTCTGGCGCAGCAAAGATTAACGCTGCGCTGCCAGGCACCATCTTCGCCAGCAGCGCCTGACGACGCTGCAGGAATCGTTCCAGTGAAATCATCTCTGCACTCCCTGTAAACTGACCGGTTAAACTCGTTGACCTGAAATTAGTGTAGCGTCGGTTTTTGCACTTCTGGCGCGGTTGGCTGCGGGCGGGTGAACGTATCGTGGCACAGCAGCGCGGCGACACGAACGTACTCAATCACCTCCTCCAGCGACTGCTCCAGCTCCTCCTGGTCTTCATCTTCTTCGTAACCGAGCTGTGCGATGGTGCGCAGATCATCGATTGCTTCGCCGGTTTCGCCGGTGACTTTATCCAGTTTAGGCTGTGTTACGCCCAGGCCAAGCAGAAAATGGTTAACCCAGCCCGCCAGCGCGTCGGCACGGTCAAAGACGGTGATGTCGTCGTCAGCAGGCAGCAGCAGCTGAAACAGGAAGCCTTCATCTTCCAGCGTAGTCGCCGTATGCTCGTGTAGTTCCGCCAGTGGCACGGCAAGAGTGTGTGAAAACGCCATGCCTTCGTTAGCCAGATCGTGCACCAGCGTCTTCCAGCTGGTGTCCTGGTTACCACCGCAGAGGATCCCGCTCAGCAGGCCGTGCATTTCTGCGGGCGTCATTCCAACACCCTGCTGTGAGAGCACCGCCGCGAGCGCGTTGTAATCGGGGGTTGCGTTCTGTAAGGACATAAGTTTTCATCGTCGTTGGCAGAATAAGTTCGTGTTATGCTACCACTAGCTGCCTCAAGGTTTCCAGAAAAGGGGTTGTATCTTATTTCGTGGGTCTATATAGTTGCCCGCCTCCCAAGCCATTGACTGCTAAGGGAGTTGCGAGCGAAGTAATCAGTCAGGAAGGTGGCATGTCTGCACAACCGGTAGATTTACAAATTTTTGGTCGTTCGTTGAGAGTAAATTGTCCGCCAGAGCAGCAAGATGCGCTCAATAGCGCGGCTGAAGATCTCAATCAACGGTTGCAAGATCTAAAAGTTCGCACTAGAGTCACCAATACAGAACAACTGGTGTTCATCGCCGCGTTAAACGTCTGCCACGAGCTGGCGCAAGAGAAAGTGAAAACGCGCGATTATGCTGCTAATATGGAACAGCGTATCCGTATGTTGCAGCAGACGATTGAACAGGCATTAGTTGAGCAGGGTCGCATCTCTGAGCGTGAGGGTGCGAAGTTCGAATAAAACTTCATGGTTGCTATACTTAAGTAACGGTGAGGTAAATTTTCTCTGAGATGTTTGCATGTGGGCCAGTCCCCTGAGCCGATATTTCGAAAAAACAGAATGTGACGCTCGTAACCTGTGTGCATGCTCGGTTCGTCCGAGAAGCCTGATGGTTATGACGGCATGTTCACCTTGAACCAAGGGTTCAAGGGTTACAGCCTACGGCGGCATCTCGGAGATCTCTCTTCCTGTAGTCCTGCTTTTTTCCCCTGACTGACATGTTATAGTCGCTCAACAGCGACTTATCCGGCGGGGAAATCATGTCTGAACCTTCCATGTCTGAACCTTCAATGACCCAGCGTCAGGCGATTCGCCAGCATGTGCGACATCTGCGACGGGCACTTACCGATGAGCAGCAAACGCAGGCCGCTGAGCAGCTCGCTGAACATGCGCTCAACTACGCCCCGGTGACTGAAGCGCGCAATATCGCCCTGTTTCTGTCGGTGGATGGCGAACTGAATACCCGCCCGCTGATTGCCCGCCTCTGGCATCTGAAGAAAACGGTCTGTCTGCCGGTTTTACACCCCTTCTCTCCCGGTAATTTGTTGTTTCTGCGCTACTCGCCCGATACTCCATTGCTCAAAAATAAGCTGCGCATTCCTGAACCGCCGCTGGATATCCGGCAGGTGATTACCCTTGATCAACTGGATCTGATGATGGTGCCGCTGGTGGCGTTTGATCAGCATGGACAGCGTCTGGGGATGGGCGGCGGCTTTTATGATCGCACCCTGCAGAACTGGCGGCAGCACGGTTTTTTGCCGGTGGGCCTGGCACACGATTGTCAGCAGGTCGATAGCCTGCCGGTGGCAGAATGGGATGTGCCGTTGCCGGCGGTAATGACGCCGTCAAAACTCTGGCAGTGGGAGTAGAAGAGTCGCTTTTGCAGACAAGTGAAAACCCACATCCGGGCGCATCTGGCTGCAATGAAATAGCTCAACGCGCAGGGAACATGGTCATAAGAGGAAAGCGTCCCGCCGCCCGGATAAAAACGCCGGGAGCGTTTTTGAACAACGCCACGCGTTGGCCCGGTTACGGGCGCACCTCAGGGATGAGGTGCGTAATCGCGCGGGCCGGACATGCCATGGATGGCGGCTTTTGCGTCTTTCCGATCTGACCGTGTTCTCTTCGCAGTCTCGGTCTTACAGCAAATCGGGACAGCCTGTATTAACTACCTGAAGAGACGCAACTAAGCGCCTGTTCAGGTTGGTAGCGCTTAGTAAAGCAGACGGGCGCGGATAGTACCCGGAATCGCCTTCATCAGTTGCAGCGCGTTCTCAGCCACTTCCGGCTCTGCATCAATGTCGATCACCACATAGCCCATAAACGGCGAGGTTTGCAGATACTGGGCGGCGATGTTGATGCCCTGCTCGGCAAAAATCTGGTTGATGGCCGTCAGCACGCCAGGGCGGTTCTCATGGATATGCAGCAGACGACTGGCGCTGATACCGTGAATCGGCAGTGACACTTCAGGGAAGTTAACAGCCGAGAGAGTCGAGCCGTTATCGGAGTATTTCGCCAGCTTGCCCGCCACTTCAATGCCGATGTTCTCCTGCGCTTCTTCCGTCGAGCCGCCAATGTGCGGCGTCAGGATCACGTTGTCGAACTCACTCAGTGGAGAGATAAACGGCTCGCTGTTGGTAGCTGGCTCGCTCGGGAAGACGTCGATGGCTGCGCCACCCACATGCTTGCTGGCCAGCGCATCGCACAGCGCCGGGATATCCACCACCGTGCCGCGTGAGGCGTTAATCAGCAGCGCGCCAGGCTTCATCTGCGCCAGCTGCTCTGCACCAATCATATCCTGTGTAGAGACGGTTTCCGGCACGTGCAGGCTGACCACATCGCTCATGTTGAGGAGATCGGCCAGATGGCGTACCTGCGTGGCATTACCCAGCGGCAGCTTGTTTTCAATGTCGTAGAAGAAAACATGCATACCCAGGCTTTCTGCCAGCACGCCCAGCTGCATTCCGATGTGGCCGTAACCGATAATACCCAGTTTTTTGCCACGCGCTTCAAATGAGCCTTTGGCAATCTTATTCCAGATGCCACGGTGTGCTTTCGCATTCGCTTCCGGGATGCCACGCAGCATCAGCAGCATCTCACCAATCACCAGCTCCGCAACCGAGCGGGTATTTGAGAACGGCGCATTGAACACGGGAATACCCCGGCTGGCAGCCGCCTGCAGATCAACCTGGTTGGTACCGATACAGAAACAGCCAACGGCGACCAGCTTTTCAGCCGCCGCAAAAATCTCTTCAGTGAGCTGGGAGCGGGAACGGATACCAATAAAGTGTGCATCACGGATCGATGCTTTTAACGCGTCGGAATCCAGTGCGCCCTTATGGAATTCGATGTTGGTATAACCTGCAGCCCGCAGGTTCTCCAGCGCGCTCTGATGGACACCTTCCACCAGCAGGAACTTAATCTTATCTTTTTCCAGTGATACCTTTGCCATTTCCCGATCCTATTCAGCATTCAATGAGGACTACCATAAGCCAGCCTTCTGTCAAAATATCAAAAAAATCGCGTCGGGCAATACAAACGATTGCCCGGCCGCCAGCACGGCAGCGGCTGACGGCAGCACATTGCCGGACAAAATAAGGAGGTCGGACTGGAAGAGAGAACGAACCCGCTGCCGATGACGGTTATGTGACATAAGTCACCAAATTTCACCGCAGCGAGAAAAGATGATTTGCAGGCAGAAATAACCGACGCCGCATCGACGCCGGACAGATCATTTTTTGATGGTTTTCACGCCATCAGGCCCGCCAATCAGTGCAATATCGGCACCACGCGCGGCAAAAAGGCCCACGGTAACGACGCCAGGCAAGGCGTTGATGGTTTTTTCCAGCTCAATGGGATCGAGAATGCGCAGATTATGCACATCGAGAATAATGTTGCCGTTATCGGTGACCACGTTCTGACGATACTCAGGCAAACCGCCCATTTTCACCAGCTGACGCGCCACATAACTGCGCGCCATCGGGATCACCTCGACCGGCAGCGGGAAACGGCCCAGCACATCGACCTCTTTTGAAGCGTCAGCGATACAGATAAAGGTTTCAGCCACGGCGGCCACGATCTTTTCGCGCGTCAGCGCCGCGCCGCCGCCTTTGATCATCTGCATCTGTGGGTTGATCTCATCCGCGCCATCTACGTACACCGACAGCAGGTCAATCTCGTTCAGGTCGAACACCTGAATACCCAGGCTCTTCAGCTTCTGGGTTGAGGCATCCGAGCTGGAGACGGCACCTTCAATCTGATGCCTGACCGTGGCAAGCGCATCGATAAAGTGGGCAGCGGTGGATCCGGTGCCCACACCAACAACGGTGCCCGGCTGCACGTACTCAAGTGCAGCCCAGCCAACGGCTTTTTTCAGTTCATCCTGGGTCATGGTATGTTTAAAACCTGTGCGACAACGAAGTGCGCGTAGTATAAAACAAGGCTTGCTGAAAATGCTCGGCTGACCGACGTGGATTTATCGCTTTGGAAGCCAGCCCACAAAAAACAAGAGAGCCATCACAGGTGATACTTTTGTGGCATAGTGACATCCATCCTGAAGGAGAGAGAAGAATAATGAAACGCCCGGATTATCGAACGCTTCAGGCGCTGGATTCAGTGATCCGCGAACGCGGATTTGAGCGTGCCGCTCAAAAATTATGTATCACCCAGTCAGCGGTTTCACAGCGTATCAAGCAGCTGGAGAATCTGTTTGGTCAGCCGCTGCTGGTGCGAACCGTGCCACCACGTCCGACCGAACAGGGTCAGAAACTGCTGGCGTTGCTGCACCAGGTGGAACTGCTGGAAGAGGAGTGGCTGGGCGATGAGAACAGTGGCACCACACCACTGCTGCTGTCGCTGGCGGTCAATGCCGACAGTCTGGCGACCTGGCTGCTGCCTGCGCTGAAAGATGTGCTGGCAGATTCCCCTGTACGCCTGAATCTGCAGGTCGAAGATGAAACCCGCACCCAGGAGCGTCTGCGTCGTGGTGAAGTGGTGGGTGCGGTGAGTATTCAGCCGCAGCCGCTGCCCAGTTGCCTAGTGGATCAGCTCGGTGCACTCGACTACCTGTTTGTGGCGTCGCGTGACTTTGCCGATCGCTTCTTCCCCAACGGCGTCACCCGCTCTGCCCTGCTGAAAGCGCCTGCGGTGGCGTTTGACCATCTTGATGATATGCATCAGGCCTTCCTGCAACAGAACTTTGATCTCTCACCGGGCAGTGTGCCCTGCCACATCGTGAACTCCTCTGAAGCCTTTGTGCAGATGGCGCGACAGGGTTCAACCTGCTGTATGATCCCGCATCTGCAGATTGAGCGTGAGCTGGCGAGCGGTGAGTTAATAGATCTGACGCCAGGCTTGTGTCAGCGCCGGATGCTCTACTGGCATCGTTTTGCGCCGGAAAGCCGGTTAATGCGTCGGGTGACCGATGCGCTGATTGCGCATGGACATCGGGTGCTGCGTCAGGATGACGTCGCAGCCTGAAAACAAAAACGGGGCGAAAGCCCCGTTTTGACTGCTGACAAATTATGCCCCGAACGGCTGTAAGGATGGATTGGCTCAGGGAACAAGGTCAGATCGGAAAGGCGCTTAAGCCAATCCCTGGCCGCTCGGCCCGCGCCGTCCATGGCGCGGGACGCTTTCCTCCTCTGACCATGTTCCCTTCGCTTTGAATTTATTCATTGCGGTCAGATCCTGAGATTCATCGGCAGTCTTAACGGGGCATCAGCCCCGTTTTGCACTATGGCGTATTGGGCTTGATCTCAAACACCACATCAACCTGATCGTCAAAGTTGATGCTCTGCTGATCGTAGGTCTCCTGCGCCGAGGTATCTGCCGCTGCAGCCGCTTTATACATACGGTTCATCGGCATCGGCTGATAGTTAGCGACCTGATAACGAATGCTGTAGATCGAACCCAGCTTGGCGTTAAAGCCTTCAGCCAGCTGTGATGCCTGCTGCGTCGCATTTTTAATCGCTGCTTTACGCGCCTGCTCTTTGTAACTCTCCGGATTTGCCACGCCTAACTCGACGCTACGCACCTCATTCAGACCGGACTTCAGCGCCCCGTCCAGCAGATCATTCAGCTTGTCCAGCTGACGCAGGGTTACCTGCACCTGACGCACCGCACGGTAGCCTTTCAGGACGGATTTACCCTCTTTGGTGTAATCGTACTCAGGCTGGGTGCTCAGGTTTGCCGCATCAATATCTTTCTTCTCAATGCCGTTTTTCTGCAGAAAATCGAAATATTGTGCAACCCGGCTATCCGCCTGCTTTTTCGCATCTGCGGCATCTTTTGACGACACGTTCACCACGATAGAGAGTGTGGCGATATCGGGACGGGCATCGACCGTTGCCTTGCCTGAGGTCACCACGTGTGGCCCGTTCGGTAACTCATCAGCGTGTACGCCAGGCAATGCCCCGGCGCTCATGATTACGGCCAGAGCCAATGCTTTCAGTTTCATGAAAGTCCTCCTTGAAAAGGTACTATGACGGCTTCCAACCGGCGAAGCCCAACAGCGCATCGGTATGCGCCATGCTTTGAGTGGTCATTATGGCAAAAGTTCGGCCTCCGCGCGGCAATAACCGCACCGGATCGACGTTGGGATCAAAATCCGGCAATGCCCTGGCGCGCCAGTTGCAGGGCGATAAACCACATTACCGCGCCTACCAGCAGGTTAATGATGCGCTGGGCTTTGGCGGTGCGCAGGCGTGGTGACAGCCAGGCGGCCAGCAGCGCCAGACCAAAGAACCACAGGATAGAGGCACTAATGGTGCCCAGCGCAAACCACTGACGCGCGGTGGTGGTCGGCAACTGACCGCCAAGACTGCCCAGTACCACAAAGGTATCGAGATAGACGTGCGGATTGAGCCAGGTCACTGCCAGCAGCGTCGCGATAATGCGTCCCCTGCTCTGCTTTAATGACTCACCATCCGCCAGATCGGCGTCGCCGCGAAAAGCGCTACGCAGTGCGCCCCAGCCATACCACAACAGAAAGGCTACGCCCGCCCAGGTGATGACCATCAGCAGCAGTGGAGACTGGCTCAGCAAGGCGCTGCCGCCAAAGATCCCACCGCAAATCAGCAGAATATCGCTCAGCGAGCAGAGGGCCGCCGTCATCAGATGATACTGACGCTTCACGCCCTGATTCATCACAAAAGCGTTCTGCGGTCCCAGCGGCAGAATCAGCGCGGCGCCCAGGGCAAGCCCCTGAAAATAGAGAGATAACACAGGATTATTTCCTCACATCGTTAGAGGAGGAGAAGTATAAAGAGAGAGGATGATTAGCGGAAATTGAAAGAATTAATCTGCGATTAGCAAAATGAATGGGCGACAGACGCCGCCCACTGAAAAATTACTGTGGCTGAACCTGGGTTGCTTCTGCTTCAGGCGTCGGCTTCTGATGCAGATGCACATCCATCTGCGGATAAGGAATACCAATCCCTTTTCCATCCAGCGCACGCTTAAAGTTCTTCAGCAGATCCCAGTAAACGTCCTGCAGGTCGCCGCTGTTGCTCCAGCAACGCACCACAAAGTTCATAGAGGAGGCTGCCAGTTCGTTAAGACCGATCTGAATACCTTTATCTTTCAGCACGCGGCTATCCGCTTCAACAACCTGTTGCAGTAAGGCGATCACTTCATCCACATCCGCCTCGTAAGCCACGCCAATGATAAATTCATTACGTCGAACCGGTTCACGCGAGAAGTTGACGATGTTCCCGCTGATGATCTTGCCGTTTGGCACCACCACGATTTTGCCGTCTGCCGTTCTCAGCGTGGTGGAGAAAATCTGCACATGCAGCACGGTTCCCATAACGCCGCCCAGATCGACGAACTCGCCGGTGCGAAACGGACGGAAGGTGACCAGCAGAACGCCTGCAGCAAGGTTAGAGAGTGACCCCTGCAGCGCCAGACCCACGGCCAGACCCGCAGCACCCAGCACGGCAATCACCGAGGCGGTCTGCACACCGATGCGTCCCAGCGCTGCGATAACGGTGAAGGCGATAACCCCATAGCGCACCAGTGCGGAGAGGAAGTCCGCCACGGTAGCGTCTATGTGACGGGCGCGCAGCAGGCGATTTACGGCATTAGAAATGATACGGGCGATAATCATCCCGATAATAATGATGGCAATAGCTGCAACGATATTTACGGCATAGCTGATGATCAGCGCCTGATTGCGAACCAGCCAGTTACCTGCGTTGTTTAAGCCGTCGACGACGTGTAACTCTTCCATTAATAAGCCCTGTTGTTAGATTCCCACCGGGAATGAAAAAACTGCCAGATGACATCCGACACCCTGCCATCAAGGGTAATCAATTATCTCCTTAAGCGCCAAACCGACCGGCGTTTAACCCTGTTTTTCCAGAAATTGTGCATAAAAAAAGGCCCTTTCGGGCCTTTTTTGTACGGTAACGACTCTTCAGTTACAGCACGTCGACAGCGTTAAGCTCTTTGAAAGCCTGCTCCAGACGCACCACCATAGAGGCCTGGGCTGAACGCAGCCAGACGCGTGGGTCGTAGTATTTTTTGTTTGGCTTGTCAGCGCCTTCCGGGTTACCCAGCTGCGACTGCAGATAGCCTTCGTTCTTTTTGTAGTACTGCAGGATGCCGTCCCAGGTTGCCCATTGTGTATCGGTATCGATGTTCATCTTGATCACGCCGTAGCTGATAGACTCTTCGATTTCTGCAGCAGAAGAACCTGAACCGCCGTGGAAAACGAAGTCCAGCGCGTTGTGCGGCAGGCCATGTTTTTCACACACATATTTCTGCGAATCGCGCAGAATGGTCGGAGTCAGTTTCACGTTGCCTGGCTTGTAAACGCCGTGAACGTTACCGAATGATGCCGCAATGGTGAAGCGCGGGCTGATAGCATTCAGTTTTTCGTACGCGTAGTTCACATCTTCTGGCTGAGTGTAGAGTGCAGATGCGTCCATGTGGCTGTTATCAACGCCATCTTCTTCACCACCGGTGCAGCCCAGTTCGATTTCCAGCGTCATGTCGAGTTTCGCCATGCGCGCCAGATATTTGCTGCTGATCTCGATGTTCTCTTCCAGTGACTCTTCTGACAGGTCGATCATGTGAGAAGAGAAGAGTGGCTTACCGTTTTTCTGGAAGTACTCTTCACCTGCGTCCAGCAGACCGTCGATCCATGGCAGCAGTTTCTTGGCACAGTGGTCAGTGTGCAGGATAACCGGCACGCCATACTGCTCAGCCATCAGGTGAACATGGTGCGCACCCGCGATAGCGCCGAAAATTGCCGCGCCCTGTGGTTTGTCAGTCTTGAAGCCTTTACCCGCGATAAATGCAGCACCGCCGTTAGAGAACTGGATGATGATTGGCGCTTTAACTTTCGCCGCTGCTTCCAGTGCCGCATTGATGGAGTCGGTGCCGACGCAGTTTACGGCTGGCAGTGCGAATTTGTTCTCTTTCGCAACTTTGAAGATCTTCTGTACGTCATCACCAGTGACAACGCCGGGTTTTACGAAATCAAAAATTTTAGACATGATTGTGTCCTGTTTCGTGACCGTTGTTCCCCTTGAGGAACGTCGATTTAAACGCCCAGACGGGCAAGACTTCAGGCGATGCCGCCAGGCATCGCCCCCAAAGGATTACTGCTTCGCACGCTCTTCCAGCATGGCAACTGCAGGCAGTTTTTTGCCTTCCACGAACTCAAGGAACGCGCCGCCGCCGGTAGAGATGTAGGAAATTTTGTCTTCAATGCCGAACAGGTCGATAGCCGCTAAGGTATCGCCGCCGCCTGCAACAGAGAAGGCATCGCTGTCTGCAATGGCGTTAGCCACGATCTCGGTGCCTTTACGGAAATTAGGGAACTCAAACACGCCCACCGGGCCGTTCCACAGGATGGTTTTAGCATCCTTCAGGATGGCAGCCATCGCCTGTGCGGTTTCATCACCAAAGTCCATAATCTCTTCGTTATCCGCAACTTCCGAAACCTTTTTCACGGTAGCGGTCGCAGTTTCAGAGAATTCTGTGCCGACGCGTGAGTCAGTTGGAACCGGAATACCGTGCTGATCGCGCAGGCCTTTAGCCGCTTCAACGAAGTCTGGCTCATACAGAGATTTGCCGACGTTGTTGTCGATAGCGACGAAGGTGTTGGCAATGCCGCCGCCCACAATCACGGTGTCCGCGATTTTGACCAGAGATTGCAGCACATCAAATTTGGTAGAGACTTTAGAGCCCCCTACCACAGCCACCAGCGGACGCTCCGGGTTGCTCATGACTTTACCCAGCGCTTCCAGTTCTGCAGAGAGCAGCGGGCCAGCACAGGCGATAGGGGCAAATTTGCCGACGCCGTGGGTAGAAGCCTGCGCGCGGTGCGCGGTACCAAAGGCGTCCATCACAAATACGTCGCACAGAGCAGCATATTTTTTAGACAGTGCTTCGTCATCTTTCTTTTCGCCTTTGTTAAAGCGAACGTTTTCCAGCACAACCAGTTCGCCAGCGCCGACTTCAACGCCATCGAGGTAATCTTTTGCCAGGGTCACGGTGGTGCCGCTAAGCTTGTCTTTCAGGTAGTTAACTACCGGCAGCAGCGAGAACTCTTCATTGTATTCACCTTCGGTCGGACGACCCAGGTGAGAGGTAACCATTACTTTCGCGCCCTGTTTCAACGCCGCTTCAATGGTTGGCAGAGAAGCACGGATACGTGCATCAGACGTCACTTTACCTTCTTTAACCGGTACGTTCAAATCGGCACGGATCAGAACGCGTTTACCAGCCAGATCCAGATCGGTCATCTTAATTACAGACATGGTGAATCCTCTCGTTGATTCTCATAAGTTTTGCCAGACGCATACCGCGTCTTACCTGAAACCGCTTGCGGCCATCGCTAACGTCGTGTCGAGCATTCGGTTAGCAAAGCCCCATTCGTTGTCACACCAGACCAGGGTCTTGATAAGGTGTTGACCGCTGACCCGCGTTTGTGTTCCGTCCACAATGGCACTGTGCGGATCATGGTTAAAATCTACTGAGACTAACGGTAATTTCGTATAGTCAACTATACCACGAAATGTCCCTTCTGCCGCGCTTCGCAACAGGGTGTTAACTTCACACGCCGTCACCGCCTGATGCACAGAAACGCTGAGATCAATGGCCGTCACGTTAATCGTCGGAACGCGAACGGCTATCGCCTCGAAGCGATCGTTGAATTTCGGAAAAATACGGGTAATGCCAGCCGCCAGGCGAGTGTCCACCGGGATGATCGACTGACTGGCTGCACGCGTACGGCGCAGATCGCTGTGATAGGCGTCGATCACCTGCTGATCGTGCATCGCCGAGTGGATCGTGGTGACGGTGCCGGATTCGATACCAAACGCATCATCCAGCAGTTTAATCACCGGGATAATGCAGTTAGTGGTACAGGAAGCGTTGGAGACGATGCGGTCACTGGCGGTGAGTAACTGCTGGTTAACGCCATACACCACTGTGGCGTCGAGATCGTTTCCGCCGGGATGAGAGAACAGCACTTTTTTGGCGCCAGCCTGAAGATGCGCTTCGCCATCAGCGCGTGAGCCATAGACGCCGGTGCAGTCCAGCACCACATCCACGTCGAGTTCACGCCACGGCAGATCGGCAATGGCTGCACGGTGCAAAATGCGCAGGGTATCGCCACCCACCCACATTACATCGCGCTCCTGGCGGACATCGAAAGCAAAACGGCCATGGCTGGTATCGTATTTCAGCAGATGCGCCATACCGGTGGCTTCTGCCAGCTCGTTAATCGCGACCACGGTGATCTCTGCACGTCGACCCGTTTCATACAGCGCGCGCAGGACGTTGCGTCCAATCCGGCCAAAACCATTTATCGCTACCCGTACCGTCATTTCTCTCCTGCCACGTCAGACTGAAAAAAACGTGCCGTTAGCCTGAGCGTTTCACTGCATTTTGTACAGGAGATTCTTACCCGGCATTGTCCGAAACCAGGGCGATTTGCCTGGCGACTGAAACGGTTCAGCTACAATAATAGAAGGAAGGAATAACAGGAATGATTGTGATCAATCTGGCTGCTTAAATTTGGATCTGCGTCACAAATTAAGGCAAAAGGCGGTTATTACTGCAGGAATAAAAAATAAAAGGGACGAAAATTTCGTCCCTCTGTTTTTACAGCCGGGCGGGAACAGGCCCGCCTGACCGGTTTTACGCCAGCAGCGCTTTCGCTTTCGCGACGACGTTGTCGACGGTAAAGCCAAACAGTTCGAACAGCTGATCGGCAGGTGCAGATTCGCCGAAGCTGGTCATGCCCACGATAGCGCCGTTCAGGCCGGTGTATTTGAACCAGTAATCAGCGATGCCCGCTTCGATTGCGACGCGTGCGCTGACCGCTTTTGGCAACACGGATTCACGGTACTCATCACTCTGCTTGTCGAAGGCATCCGTTGATGGCATAGAGACCACGCGCACTTTGCGGCCTTCGCTGGTGAGTTTGTCCCAGGCACCGACAGCCAGCTCAACTTCGGAACCGGTGGCGATCAGGATCAGCTCAGGCGTGCCATCGCAATCTTTCAGCACGTAACCGCCGCGCGCTACGTTAGCCAGCTGTGCCGTGTCACGATCCTGCTGCGCCAGGTTCTGACGGGAGAAGATCAGCGCAGTCGGGCCATCTTTACGCTCAATGGCATATTTCCACGCCACCGCGGATTCAACCTGGTCACATGGACGCCACAGGCTCATGTTTGGCGTGGTGCGCAAGCTCGCCATCTGTTCAACCGGCTGGTGCGTCGGGCCATCTTCGCCCAGACCGATAGAGTCGTGGGTGTAGACCATGATCTGACGGATCTTCATCAGTGCCGCCATACGCGCTGCGTTACGCGCATATTCAACAAACATCAGGAAGGTCGCGGTGTAAGGCAGGAAGCCGCCGTGCAGCGCCAGGCCATTGGCGATTGCGGTCATACCGAACTCACGCACGCCGTAGTGGATGTAGTTACCCGCAGCATCTTCGTTGATCGGCTTAGAGCCAGACCAGATTGTCAGGTTGCTGGGTGCCAGATCGGCTGAGCCGCCCAGGTATTCCGGCAGAATTTTACCGAAAGCTTCAATAGCATTCTGTGAGGCTTTACGGCTGGCGATCTTCGCCGGGTTCGCCTGCAGCTGCTCAACGAACTTCTGCGACTCTTCCTGCCAGTTAGCTGGCAGTTCGTTGCTGACGCGGCGTTTAAACTCGGCAGCCAGTTCAGGATGAGCCTGTGCGTAAGCGGCGAATTTCTCATTCCATGCAGACTCTTTCGCCTGGCCCGCTTCTTTCGCGTCCCACTCAGCGTAGATATCAGAAGGAATTACGAACGGCGCGTGGGTCCAGCCCAGCTGTTTGCGGGTCAGTGCAACTTCATCATCACCCAGCGGTGCGCCGTGTGAATCATGGGTACCGGCTTTGTTCGGTGAACCAAAACCGATAACGGTTTTGCACATCAGCAGTGAAGGCTTGTCGCTGACGCTTTTCGCTTCTTCGATCGCTTTCGCAATCGCATCCGCATCGTGACCATCGACGCCGCGCACCACGTGCCAGCCATAAGCTTCAAAGCGCTTAGCGGTGTCGTCGGTGAACCAGCCATCAATGTGACCGTCGATAGAGATACCGTTGTCATCATAAAACGCCACCAGTTTGCCCAGCTTCAGCGTACCGGCCAGTGAGCAGACTTCGTGCGAGATACCTTCCATCATGCAGCCATCACCCATGAAGACATAGGTGTTGTGGTCTACGATGTCATGACCCGGACGGTTGAACTGTGCTGCCAGCGTGCGCTCAGCAATGGCAAAACCTACTGCGTTAGCGATGCCCTGCCCCAGCGGACCGGTAGTGGTTTCAACGCCCACGGTGTAGCCATATTCCGGGTGACCTGGAGTTTTTGAGTGCAGCTGACGGAAGTTTTCCAGTTCGCTCAGGGGCAGATCGTAGCCGGTCAGGTGCAACAGGCTATAGATCAGCATTGAGCCGTGACCGTTAGAGAGCACGAAACGGTCGCGGTCAGCCCACAGCGGGTTGGTTGGGTTGTGGTTCAGGTAGCCGCGCCAGAGTACTTCAGCGATGTCCGCCATGCCCATTGGGGCACCCGGATGTCCCGATTTCGCTTTCTGTACTGCATCCATACTTAACGCACGAATGGCGTTGGCAAGCTCTTTACGAGAGGGCATTTTCTACTCCAGGTCGGATTAATGCTTCGCACCTTAACTTATTGTTATTAATGAGTTACCGGGCAAAACAAGGAAAAAGTTGCCCATCAATGTACATGAGAAACGGGGCAAAAGTACATGCTGTAAAACGCTAAATGCAGCCGCTTCGTATGGCTTTTCCAGCCATATCTGCTAGCAAAGTGCAGACTGGCACGCTATAACCAAATCGTTTATTCACCTGTCTGAGTTTCAGGTGTTTGTTTTTCTTACCTTGTTATGAATGGGATACAGCATGAAAATCAAAAAAATGGTGTTAGCGCTTGGACTGACGACGCTGCTCAGTGGCTGTCAGGGTTTAGACAACAATGCGCTGATGCAGTCGGGCGCGCAGGCGTATCAGGCTTATACCCTCAGCGACGATCAGGTAAAGCAGCTGAGCGATAAATCCTGTGAGCAGATGGACAAAGATAATCAGATTGCGCCTGCTAACAGTGATTATCAGCAGCGTCTGAACAAGATCGCGGCGGCGCTGGGTGATAACATCAACGGCGTACCGGCTAACTACAAAGTTTATCAGACCAAAGATGTCAACGCCTGGGCGATGGCAAATGGCTGTATTCGTGTTTACAGCGGTCTGATGGATATGATGACTGACAATGAAGTGGAAGGCGTGCTGGGTCATGAGATGGGCCACGTCGCGTTAGGTCATACGCGCAAGGCGATGCAACTGGCATATGCCACAACCGCGGCCCGCACCGCAGCCGCCTCGGTTGGCGGTGTGATTGGTTCACTGTCGCAGTCGCAGCTGGGTGAAATGGGTGAAAAACTGGTGAATGCGCAATTCTCCCAGACGCAGGAATCACAGGCGGATGACTACTCCTACGACCTGATGAAGAAGCGCAATATCGATCCAATGGGCCTGGCCACCAGCTTTGAAAAGCTGGCGAAGATGGAACAGGGACGTCAGAGTTCGATGTTTGACTCGCATCCCGCCTCTGAAGCGCGCGCCGCGCATATTCGTGAGCGAATTGCTGCCGACAGCAAGTAATTCCGCCTCTGAGCGCGCATGCATCCGGCGTGCGCGCTTAGCCGTGCGAAGTCCGCTAGCGCTTAAATATCTGATCCACCATCGAGCCCAGATCCAGCTTATTGTCATGCAGCGCCTGTTCATCCATGTGTCCCTGCGGCGACATTTTATCAATCAGCTGCGGCAATAGCGCGGCCAGCGTACCCGATGCACCTTTCACATCGGTGCCGAGTTTGTCGGCCAGTGACTGCAGTTCATCCTGACCAAAAGCAGACTGAATCTCACTGTGGCCAACCGGATGGTTATCGCCGGTGCCGATCCAGGAACCAAACACCTCACCCAGCCCGCCCTGCTGGAATTTTTGCAGCAGCACTTCAATACCGCCCTGCTCCTGCACCCAATGCCAGACAGCCTGTAACTGTCCCGGCGGATGCCCTTCACTCTGGTTGCCATCCAGTGCGCCAGCCAGTTCATCAAGAAAGCCCATGATTATCTCCACTACGCCATTTTTACGCTGTAAGTTTAGTTGCAGATAGGGGTTCGCGCCTGACGGTTACCCGTCGGGGTCAGAAGGGAATCGATCGGATCATGGCAAAGAGAGGAAGATCACAGCAGCGGCGTCTGCCCGATGGACAGGACGCCGCGTTCAGCGCCTGCCGGACTGAAGCCGACAGGCAGCAGGCATCAGCCTTTGTTTACAGCCTGAACATGCAGCATATCCAGCGCCAGCGTAGCCGCTGCCAGTGCCGTCAGATCAGCATGATCGTAACCCGGTGCGACTTCCACCAGATCCATGCCGACAATGTTCATGCCCTGCAGGCCACGGATCAGCTTGGTCGCTTTATCGGTGGTCAGCCCGCCAATCACCGGCGTGCCGGTGCCAGGCGCATGCGCCGGATCCAGACAGTCGATATCGAAGGTCAGATAGACCGGCAGATCGCCGACGGTGCGTTTCACTTCGGCGAGAATATCGTCAACGCTGCGATCGTTGACCTGCGCCGCATCCAGCACGTTGAAGCCCAGGCTCTTGTCGAATTCGGTGCGGATACCAATCTGCACTGAGTGCTGCGGATCGATCAGACCCTCTTTCGGCGCGGTAAAGAACATGGTGCCGTGGTCAAAGGTCGGGCCGTTGGAGTAGGTGTCGGTATGCGCATCAAAGTGCACCAGCGCCATCTTGCCAAAGTGTTTTGCATGGGCGCGCAGCAGTGGCAGTGTGACATAGTGGTCGCCGCCAAAGGTCATCATGCGCTTGCCATTGGCCAGCAGTTTTTCAGCATGGGCCTGCAATTTGTCGGAGAGATCCTGCGAATCACCGAAGGCGTAAACCAGATCGCCGCAATCGACGACGTTCAGACGCTGACGCAGGTCGAAATCCCACGGCCAGCGGCAGCCTTCCCAGGCCAGATTGGTGGAGATCTGGCGAATCGCGCCCGGACCCAGGCGGCTGCCCGGACGACCCGAGGTCGCGGCATCAAACGGCACGCCGGTGATAACCCACTCGGCGTCGCTGTCGTAAGGCTGAAAATTCAGCGGAAAACGCATGAAACCAAAGGCGTTAGAAACCAGGGAGTTGTCGTACTGATTGCCAAGCGTGTTATACATAATTGCTCTCTCTATGTGCGTAAGTCGGGCCAGCCCGCAAACCATTAAGGTTGAGATGAAAAAAATCCCCTCCGCGTCGTTAGGCCCGACGAGGAAGGGATTGAGTGAGTCAGATTATCGACATAGTTAACGGCAACTGCAATATGCGATTACCGGTCGCCATAATCGATTATTCATCTTCTAAATAGGTATAGCCGTAAAGGCCGCTCTCGAACTCTTCCAGGAACTGCGCGCGCAGCTCTTCGTCGAGATCGGATGCCTGAACCTGATTGCGGAACAGCGCCATCAGCTCGTTGGGATCAAGCTGCACGTAACGCAGCATGTCCGCCACGGTGTCGCCTTCATCGGAGAGCTGCACTTCCACATCGCCATTTTCGCGTGCGTAGACATCCACCGCTTCGGTGTCACCAAACAGGTTATGCATGTTGCCCAGAATTTCCTGATAAGCGCCCACCATAAAGAAGCCTAGCATTGGCGGGTTATCAAGGTCATATTCCGGCATCGGCATGGTCGTCGCGATACCGTCGCCATCCACGTAGTGATCGATGGTGCCATCGGAGTCACAGGTGATGTCGAGCAGCACGGCACGGCGCTCCGGCTTCTTGTTCAGCCCTTCCAGCGGCAGTACCGGGAACAGCTGATCGATACCCCACGCATCCGGCATTGACTGGAACAGCGAGAAGTTAACGTAAATCTTATCCGCCATCCGCTCCTGCAGTTCGTCGATGATTGGACGGTGTGCACGGTTGCTCGGATCGAGATGCTGCTGAATATAGTGGCAGATGCTCAGATAGAGCTGCTCAGCCCATGAACGCTGCTTGAGATCGTAGGTGCCTGACGAGTAGCCGGTATGGATATCAAACAGATCCATCTGGCTGTCATGCAGCCATTCACGCAGCGAACGGCGGGTACTTGGCTCGTGCATCTCCTGCCAGGTTTCCCACATGCTGAGGATCGGGCGCGGCGCATCCGCATCCGGCGTTTCAGGTTCGCTGAACTCGTTGCGCTCCACCCCAATGATGTTGGAGACCAGCACCGTGTGGTGCGCGGTTACCGCACGGCCCGACTCGGTGATCACCGTCGGATGCTCCAGACCGTGCTCATCACAGGCAGCACCAATCGCCCAGATTACGTTGTTGGCATACTCATTCAGGCCGTAGTTGACCGAGCAGTCAGACTGCGAGCGCGTTCCTTCGTAATCGACGCCCAGACCGCCGCCGACGTCGAAACACTTGATGTTGACGCCCAGCTTGGCCAGTTCGACATAGAAGCGCGCCGACTCACGCACGCCGGTGGCGATATCGCGGATGTTGGACATCTGCGAGCCCAGATGGAAATGCAGCAGCTGCAGGCTGTCGATGCGACCCGCTTCACGCATGATCTCAACCAGTTTCAGCACCTGGGTGGCTGACAGGCCAAACTTCGACTTTTCGCCGCCGCTCGACTGCCATTTACCGGAGCCCTGCGAAGCCAGACGCGCACGGATACCAAGACGCGGCACCACATTCAGACGCTCTGCTTCTTCCAGCACCAGCCGCACTTCGGTCATCTTCTCCAGCACCAGATAGACCTTATGGCCCATCTTCTCACCGATCAGCGCCAGACGAATATATTCGCGATCTTTATAGCCGTTACAGACGATCACCGAACGGGTCTGACCGGCGTGCGCCAGCACCGCCATCAGCTCGGCTTTTGAGCCCGCTTCCAGTCCCAGCGGTTCGCCGGAGTGGATCAGTGACTCAATCACGCGTTTGTGCTGGTTAACTTTAATCGGGTAAACCAGGAAGTAGTCGCCTTTGTAACCGTAGGATTCACGCGCACGTTTAAAGGCGGCGTTAATGGAACGCAGACGGTGTTGCAGGATCTGCGGGAAGCAGAATAAAGCAGGCAGACGCTGGCCCTGCGCTTCGCGCTCTTTGACCAGACGAGCTAAATCGACGCGCACGTCAGGACGATCCGGATCGGGACAGACACTGATGTGGCCCAGTTCGTTAACGTCGTAATAGTTGTTGCCCCACCAGGCGATGTTGTACGTACGCAACATTTTGCTCGCATCCTGATCGTTCATTGCAACCTCCTGCATGGAGCGGAGTGTACCCTGTTCGCCAGCTGACGAACCTTTGATATTCTTCATGTCGTCAGACATCGCGAACCTCAATTTTCCGTTGAAAGATGAAACTGTTAACCGGCTTTATGGCCGCTAATCTGAAAACCTGTTGCCACATTAAACGCAATGTCCTGTTCACCTGACGTTGCCGTCAGCGCGATTCACGCATGAGAGTTAAGTGTAAAACACCCGGGCCATCTCCGTTTAAACAGAGAACATTTAACTGATCTGTATTGACCATGGATAACCTGCGTCGTTCCGCTGCGCGAACGCAGAGAAGAGACAAAACCGATCGAGCAGAGATAAAGATTAGCCTGCGCCTGTGTCGGTAAAATTACCGCATCGGACATCGCGTCGGCAGGAAAGAGAAACAGATGGGAGGCAGGAGAGAGCCAGCGCAGCGCCGCAGCGCAGAGAACCGGAAGAAGAAAAAGCGTGGTTCATTACTTGTATCACCTCCGCATATGCCAGGGGCACATGGAAAACAACCTGGGTGAAAGCCAGACCAGAGTCTGACAGGCGCGACGCAAACAGTGGCGTCATCCTTGCTGCTGCTATCAAAGCAGCGGCGTTTTATACAGTTTACCGCCGTAAAATGCAAAAATATTATCGGGGAATTGCGTGTAGCGTCAGCAAATTATGCCGATAACAGAGACAGGTTAAATGCTGAAACAGAAAAAGGGCTGGTAATTGGTTTACCCTCTATCCTAAAATAGCCGTCCAGATGGTTTTCCATCTAAACAGGTTACTATCCAGGCGGTGTTGGCCTGCTGTGCTGACACAACCTCACTGCTCGCGGCTTTGCCTGAAGGGGCGTCAGGTCAGACCACCTCACTGGCGCTATGCAGTCGTACTCAAACCATATTTAAGGTAAAGAACAGAATGGCTAAACACCTTTTTACGTCCGAGTCTGTATCAGAAGGACATCCCGATAAAATCGCCGACCAGATCTCCGATGCTGTGCTGGATGCGATCCTTGAACAGGATCCTAAAGCGCGCGTGGCCTGCGAAACCTACGTTAAAACCGGTATGGTGCTGGTTGGCGGTGAAATCACCACCAGCGCCTGGGTTGATATCGAAGAGATCACCCGTAAAACCGTACGTGAAATCGGCTATGTCCATTCCGATATGGGCTTTGACGCCAACTCCTGCGCGGTATTAAGCGCGATTGGTAAACAGTCTCAGGATATCAATCAGGGCGTTGACCGTACCGATCCGCTGGAACAGGGCGCGGGCGACCAGGGCCTGATGTTCGGCTATGCCACTAACGAAACAGACGTGCTGATGCCTGCGCCGGTGACCTATGCGCACCGTCTGGTACAGCGTCAGGCTGAAGTGCGTAAAAACGGCACCCTGCCGTGGCTGCGCCCGGATGCCAAGAGCCAGGTCACTTTCCAGTATGACGATGGCAAAATCGTGGGCATCGATGCAGTTGTGCTCTCTACTCAGCACGCTGAATCTATCAGCCAGAAAGATCTGCAGGAAGCGGTGATGGAAGAGATCATCAAGCCGGTTCTGCCTGCAGAGTGGCTGAGCGCCTCGACCAAATATCACATCAACCCAACCGGTCGCTTTGTGATCGGCGGCCCGATGGGCGATTGCGGTCTGACCGGTCGTAAAATCATCGTAGACACCTACGGCGGTATGGCACGTCATGGTGGCGGTGCGTTCTCGGGTAAAGATCCATCTAAAGTTGACCGCTCTGCAGCCTATGCGGCGCGTTACGTGGCGAAAAACATCGTAGCAGCCGGCCTGGCTGACCGTTGTGAAATCCAGGTCTCCTACGCTATCGGCGTGGCTGAACCCACTTCTATCATGGTGGAAACCTTCGGTACCGAGAAAATCTCTACCGAACAGCTGACGCTGCTGGTGCGCGAGTTCTTCGACCTGCGTCCATATGGTCTGATCCAGATGCTGGATCTGCTGCACCCAATCTATAAAGAGACCGCAGCTTACGGTCACTTTGGTCGTGAACATTTCCCATGGGAAAAAACCGACAAAGCTGCCCTGCTGCGTGAAGCGGCTGGCCTGTAAGGTTACCGGCTGCTGATAAAAACCCTGCCACTGCGGCAGGGTTTTTTATTGCCTTTTCAGCCCCATTGCTAACCGGAGCAATTTTGCTCCCGCTACCCTTCTGAACGACAGGCCAGCGCAATTTCTGGTGAGCGCGTGACGACAAAAAAACGCATCTGCCCGACATCTTCTTCTCTCTGCAGCAAATTTTCAGTTCTCAGCTACACTTCTTTTCGCTTTTTCTGACGACTAAATGTTAACGATTACAAATTGAAATGCTTTGTTTATCCGATATTTAGGAATTAACGCACGTAGTTATTCTGCTGAAAATGCGTTATTTTCAGCGTCGTCTGATAGCCAGTAAATAGAGCATTGTCAGAAACTTAATGAGTGCTATACCTCACTGGTTAATTAATCTTTCCGGGAAAAATATGCTGAATTTCAGGGTTTCAGCGTGTGTAAGCGATTACACTGATGTGATCAGGCTCACTTTTTTCCCGCAAAAGGTTTTTTAACATTGATAAAAACAATGATGGATAAACCTGGAGGCTAAAATGCCTGGCAATACACACAAAAGCAGAACTTCAAATAAGGCGATGACCTTATTTGTCTGCTTTCTGGCGGCCCTTGCGGGTCTGCTGTTCGGTCTGGATATCGGCGTTATCGCCGGTGCTCTGCCGTTTATCGCAAAGGACTTTAACGTCACCCCTCATCAGCAGGAGTGGATCGTCAGTTCCATGATGTTTGGTGCGGCGGTCGGTGCTATCGGCAGCGGCTGGATGTCATCCCGCCTGGGCCGTAAAAAAAGCCTGATGGCCGGTGCGATTCTGTTCGTTATCGGTTCACTCTGGTCGGCGATGTCGCCAAACCCGGAAATGCTGATCAGCGCCCGCGTTCTCCTGGGTCTGGCAGTCGGTATCGCCTCTTATACCGCCCCGCTTTATCTTTCTGAGATCGCTCCGGAAAAAATTCGCGGCAGTATGATTTCGCTTTATCAGCTGATGATCACCATCGGTATTCTTGGTGCTTACCTGTCCGATACGGCGTTCAGCTTTACCGGCAACTGGCGCTGGATGCTGGGCATCATCACTATTCCGGCACTGTTGCTGCTGGTCGGCGTTTTCTTCCTGCCAAACAGCCCACGCTGGCTGGCGGCGCGAGGCAACTTCCGCGATGCTCAACGCGTACTGGATCGTCTGCGTGACACCAGCGAGCAGGCAAAACGTGAGCTGGAAGAGATCCGTGAAAGCCTGAAGATCAAACAGTCTGGCTGGGGTCTGTTCACCAGCAGCAGCCACTTCCGTCGTGCGGTCTATCTCGGCATCCTGCTGCAGGTGATGCAGCAGTTTACCGGCATGAACGTCATCATGTACTACGCGCCAAAAATCTTTGAAATCGCGGGCTTCACCAACACCACCCAGCAGATGTGGGGCACGGTGATTGTGGGTCTGGTTAACGTACTGGCGACCTTTATTGCCATTGGCCTGGTGGATCGCTGGGGTCGTAAACCTACTCTGATTCTGGGCTTTATGGTGATGGCAGCCGGTATGGGCGTTCTGGGTACGATGCTGCACTTCGGCATTCACTCGCCGGGCGCGCAGTACTTTGCGGTAGGTATGCTGCTGATGTTCATCATCGGTTTTGCGATGTCAGCCGGTCCGTTGATCTGGGTACTCTGTTCCGAAATTCAGCCGCTGAAAGGCCGCGATTTCGGTATCACTGTCTCCACCACCACCAACTGGATCGCGAACATGATCGTAGGTGCGACCTTCCTGACGATGCTGAATACGCTGGGCAATGCGAACACCTTCTGGGTCTACGCACTGCTTAACCTGTTCTTCATTCTGCTGACGGTGATGCTGATCCCTGAGACCAAAAACGTCTCGCTGGAACACATCGAACGTAACCTGATGGCAGGTAAAAAACTGCGCGACATCGGTTCACGCGACTAACTTTACCCGGTAAAAAACGCGGTAAAAAAAACGGCGGGGTTTCTCTGGAAACCCCGCCGTTTTTATTTGTTCAACGCCCCACTACGCTGTGGTTACCCGCGTTACCGGCAGGGGCCGCCGTATGCAGCAGAGCGCCAGCGCCATAATGAAAATGGTCGCGGTCTGATTATAGGGCAGCACCGAATCGGTCAGTCCGGTGATAAACAGCGCCACCATCGGCAGCGCCACGCCGCGCAGATCACACTTCTTCAGCCAGCCCGCCAGCACCGTCAGATAGAGCAGCGCCAGCGACGCTGTACCCAGCCATCCCTGCAATGACGTCACTTCGAGGAACTCGTTGTGCATGTTGTATTTAACGTTGGTGAAGCCTTCGACATTGAGAGGATAGTGCGCAGTGATGAACTGACGCGCCTCAGTGGTGCGCGCATCCGGCGTCGCAAAACCGCCATGGTGCTCAATAAAGTTGACCGCCCCGCCCCAGATGGCGACACGTGCGCCCAGCGAGGTCGAACTGTTTGAACCAAAGTTCTCAATATCCTGCACCCCCTCCACCCAGCGGTTGCTGGTCATCAGAATCAGCACCGCCATTACGCCCACCAGCAAAGCGCTAATCCGCCAGTTAGTCAGCAGCGACAGCCGGTAGGTCTGCACCAGGAACAGCAGCCCCACGGCAATCAGCGCAATCAGGGTCACACGGGTGCCGCACAGGTAGAGCAAGGCAAAGGTCACTGCCAGCAAAGCGATATCGGCCACCTTCCAGTAAGCGTGCGTCTCATAGCGGCTTAGCCAGAGCCAGGCACAGTAGATAAACAGAATCATGTAGGAGGACATGGAGGCGGCTTCGGTGGTGAGCTTGATGCGGATATTCTCAGTGTAGAGATGCTCGTGGATACCAAAGCCCAGCGTAATCAGCAGGCCGATAAGGATAAGCCCTTTTCCAACGCGTAGCGTGGTCAGGGAGACCCGATCCCCATAAACAGCCAGACTGAGCAGCACAAAGGCACCCATCAACAGCCGCTTCGCGCCCAGCAGATAGTTGCCCATATTAGTGATGGCATCGCCTGAAGGCGCTGTCTCAATCCCCTTCACGTGAATCGCCCAGAACAGACGAATCAGGGCAAAGATAATCACCACAGCAAACAGGGCGATATAAAAACCGTTCTCTTTAAACTCCACCCGCCTGCGCACCAGGCCATACAGCACGGACGCGATAGAGAGATAAGAGACCAGATAGAATATTTTTTGCGGCAGGCCGGTAACAAACATATTCAGTGACAGCGCCAGGCAGAGCGCAATAACTGAAAAATTAACCATTAACGTTAATCCATTGCGACTGATTTTATTCGTCATGCTTAACCTCAGTAAGGCGGTTAAACACACTCATCAGGTGCTTCATATAATTTTCCTCATAAAAACCGGTGATGCTCGCTTTAATAGCCTGATGATCGGGGAAGTAGAAATCCCCGCTCATGGCGTTGAGAATCGCGGCCAGCGCCATGCTGTCATGGGTGGGATAGAGCTGACCATTAATACCGTTCTGAATAATTTCCGCCGGGCCGCTGATACAGTCGGATGAAACACAGTAGACGCCGCGCGACATCGCCTCCAGCAGGATCAGCGGGAAGCCTTCGAAGTTAGAGGTCATGACCAGGCAGGTGACCTGTCTGATATGGCGGATGACATACTCCCAGGCATTCTCCTGCCAGCCATGCCAGGTGATGCGATCCTGAATGCCGAGTTGCGTCACGTAGTGCTGACATTGCGTCAGATCTTCCCCGTCACCCACTATCTCCAGCGTCCAGGGCGCATCCAGCTGCTGCAGGGCATCAAACAGATCTTTAAGCTGTTTCTGCCGCTGATAATGGACGCGACCAATATAGAGAAACTTCAGCGCCTGGGGTCTGCCGATTACCGTGTCATTGCGTTTGATCGGGTTATAGATCACGTCAACGTCAGTGGCGCGTGCGCCCAGTTCCACCAGCTGCTCTTTAATCTGATTACTGATCGCAAAATGGTGATCGGCCCGCAACAGATAATGGGGACGATAACGTTCACGCGGAGGCAGGTGCATCCAGCTCGACAATACGATTTTACGTCCTGAAAGCGTGATTGCCCGGCGCGTCATCAGGCAGGGAATGGTGTTGAGGGTCAGGACATGATCGGGCTGATAACGACGAAAGAAGGCAGCCATTCTCAGCGTATGAATAAGATTTTTTATTTTCTTATTCCGCAGCGTGCAGACGCTCTCAGCCAGAACAGCATTGGCGGTCCAGGCGCGGGAGTGGCTCTCCTCTCCGCTGTTGATAATAAACAGCCCTGCTTCGGTACCGGGTTCCGCATTCAAGGCCTTAATCAACTGACCAGTCACATTTTCCATCCCACCACGACCGGCCATCAGATCCGTCACCAGCACAATCCGTTGTTTCCTGACGTTATCATTATTTTTCATTGGTTTATCCATGCCCTGTGCCGTTCGCTTTTCATCCATCCACTCTGCGGTGAATCTCATTAATAGAATATTCTAAAAAAGCCCATAACAATATTTAAACCAGAAATTTTCCCCCAGCCAGAACCACACTTGTCGCTGGCGACGTTGAGTTCCTGCGCGGCGGCGATTATTCTGAGCGCCATGAAAACGCCTCGTCTCCCCATTGCCCTGCAGCAGGCCGTAATGCGCTCGCTGCGCCAGTCGCTTGAACGTGCGAATCAGGCGCTGAAAACCCGTTATCCGGAACCGAAGCTGCTCTACCAGCAGCGTGGTACGGCGGCGGGCACCGCCTGGCTGGCGTCCTGGGAAATTCGCATCAATCCTGTGCTGCTGCTGGAAAACCAGCAGGCATTTATCGATGAAGTAGTGCCGCATGAGCTGGCGCATCTGCTGGTCTGGAAGCAATTTGGTCGCGTTGCGCCGCACGGCAAAGAGTGGAAGTGGATGATGGAGCAGGTGCTGGGCGTTCCGGCACGGCGTACTCACCAGTTTGAGATCGCATCCGTGCGCAGCAACACCTTTGCTTACCGCTGTCAGTGCCAGCAGCATCAGCTGACCGTGCGCCGCCACAATCGTATACTGCGCAAAGAGAGTGAATATCGCTGCGTGCACTGTGGCAGCCTGCTGACCGCGGGTGAATTTGTCGCGTCCTGAGAAGAATCCCCATTCCGCCCTATTCCACATTCTGTTACCCTGCCGCCCTTTTTCGTACTGAGTAGAAATCTGGAATATGTCTCGCATACTAAGTCTGGCGGTTGCGCTGCTGTTTGCGCCCGCCGCTGACGCCCTTAACCTGAATAACTATCATCAAAATAACTTTCAGCAGGCCAAAACCTTTGCGGCGGCGATCAACGCCGATGCACCGGGTTCTTTTTACTGTGGCTGTAAGATTCAGTGGCAGGGAAAAAAGGGGATTCCCGATCTCAACAGCTGTGGCTATCAGGTGCGCAAAAACGCCAATCGCGCCGCACGCATTGAGTGGGAACATGTGATGCCCGCCTGGGAGTTTGGCCATCAGCGTCAGTGCTGGCAGGATGGCGGTCGTAAAAACTGCAGCAAAGATCCCGACTACCGCCGCATCGAAACCGATCTGCACAACCTGCAGCCTGCGGTGGGTGAAGTGAATGGCGACCGTGGCAACTTCGCCTACAGTCAATGGAACGGCAGCGAGCAGCAGTACGGCCAGTGTGAGATGAAGATCGACTTTAAACTCAAACAGGCGGAGCCACCTGCGCGGGCGCGTGGTGCCATTGCCCGCACCTATTTTTATATGCGCGACCAGTATCATCTGCGTATTTCGCGCCAGCAGACGCAGCTGTTTACCGCCTGGAACAAGCTCTATCCCGTGACTATTTGGGAGTGCGAACGCGACCAGCGCATTGCAAAGGTTCAGGGCAATCACAATCCTTATGTGCAGCAGGCTTGCCAGCGCTAAAATCCCTGCCCTACACTAGCTCTTTTTCCAATGACGCCGCTGCAGCGCGGCGTCCGGTCTCAGGAACCTTATGCGTATACCTCGCATCTATCACGCCGGGCCATTAAGCATCGGCAGTGAAATTACCCTGGATGAAGATGCATCCAATCATGTGGGCCGGGTGCTCCGGATGACGGCAGGTCAGCGTCTGGAACTCTTTGATGGCA
Organism: Pantoea sp. OVA07A; assembly: GCF_019969975.1. Lineage (NCBI taxonomy): Bacteria > Pseudomonadati > Pseudomonadota > Gammaproteobacteria > Enterobacterales > Erwiniaceae > Pantoea > Pantoea sp. OVA07A. The sequence continues at coordinate 178,682 of NZ_JAHXYM010000004.1, forward strand.
CTAATCTGACTTTTGCAGCAGAGATCACGCATGTAGATAAAAAGCGTGTAAAAGTATCGGTCACAGAGAGCCAGCCGGACGATCGCGAGTCACCATTACATCTGCATTTAGGTCAGGTGATGTCGCGCGGTGAAAAAATGGAATTCACTATCCAGAAATCGATCGAACTGGGCGTGAATGTCATTACACCCTTGTTTTCCGAGCGCTGTGGCGTAAAGCTTGATGCTGAGCGTCTGGCGAAGAAGATCCAGCAGTGGCAGAAAATTGCTATTGCCGCCTGCGAGCAGTGCGGCCGTAATCGCGTGCCGGAGATTCGTGAAGCGATGACGCTGGAAGCCTGGTGTGCAGAAGCGGATAGCGGTCTGAAGCTTAATCTGCATCCGCGCGCCAGCCACAGCATCAACACGCTGCCACAGCCTGTTGAGCGGGTAAGGTTGCTGATTGGCCCTGAAGGCGGTTTGTCTGCGGACGAGATTGCGATGACGGCGCAGCACGATTTTACTGACATTCTGCTTGGCCCACGGGTATTGCGTACCGAAACTACCGCGCTGACGGCCATTACGGCACTTCAGGTGAGGTTTGGCGACCTGGGTTAAGCGATACTTTCAGCGGAAAGAGAGCAGGCATGATGTCCTGACCGATCGGCCCACTGCAGACCGAACCAGACGAGGCGGTAAATGCCGCCTCACCGAGGAGATAATAATGATTAAACTTGGCATCGTGATGGACCCTATTTCGTCCATCAATATTAAAAAAGACTCCAGCTTCGCTATGCTGCTGGAAGCACAGCGCCGTGGTTATGAAATTCACTACATGGAGATGCACGATCTCTCACTGCGCGGTGGCGTGGCCTCGGCCCGCACCCGCCTGCTGACCGTCGAGCAGAACCCTGAGAACTGGTATCAGTTCGGCAGCGAGCAGGTGATCCCGCTGGCTGACCTGAATGTGGTGCTGATGCGCAAAGATCCGCCATTCGATACCGAGTTCATCTATGCGACCTACATTCTGGAGCGCGCTGAAGAGCTGGGTACGCTGATCGTGAACAAACCGCAGAGCCTGCGTGACTGTAACGAAAAGCTCTACACCGCCTGGTTTGCCGAGTTTACGCCTGACACTCTGGTGACCCGCAGCAAAGCGCAACTGCGCGCTTTCTGGCAGGAGCATGGCGACATCATCATGAAGCCGCTGGATGGCATGGGTGGTGCGTCGATTTTCCGCGTGAAGAAAGATGATCCTAACTTTGGCGTGATTACCGAAACGCTGACCGAGCATGAGAGCCGTTTCTGCATGGCGCAGAACTACATAGCGGCGATCACCGAAGGCGACAAACGCGTGCTGGTCGTCGATGGCGAGCCGGTGCCTTACTGCCTGGCGCGTATTCCGCAGGGCGGTGAAACGCGTGGCAACCTCGCCGCCGGTGGTCGCGGTGAAGCGCGTCCGCTGAGCGAAAGCGACTGGGAAATCGCGCGCCGTGTTGGTCCGACGCTGAAAGCAAAAGGGCTGATTTTTGTCGGTCTGGACATCATCGGTGATAAACTGACTGAAGTTAACGTGACCAGCCCAACCTGCATTCGTGAAATTGAGGCTGCGTTCCCGATCTCCATCACCGGCATGTTGATGGATGCCATTGAGAAGCGCCTGGGCTGAGCATGACGCCGGGGCGAAGCTCCGTGATCAACCCAATACCGGTGCGGCCGTCGCGTGCCGGTTATTTTTTTGGTACATCGTGTGAGAATGAATTTACAACATCACTTTTTGATTGCCATGCCTTCATTGCAGGATCCTTTCTTCAAACGTTCCGTGGTTTATCTCTGCGAGCATAACGAAGAGGGTGCAATGGGACTGATCATCAATAAACCCATGGAAAACCTGACGGTTGAAGGCATTCTGAAGAAGCTCAAAATCTCTGCTGACGATCGCGATCCGGCGATCAAGCTGGATAAACCGGTGTTTACCGGCGGCCCGCTGGCGGAAGATCGTGGCTTTATCCTGCACTCCGCACAACGCACCTTTACCTCCAGTATTCGTGTTTCCGATAACACGATCATCACCACGTCCCGTGACGTGCTGGAGTCGATCGGTACGGCGTCTCAGCCCACTAACGTGCTGGTAGCGCTGGGTTACTGCGCCTGGGAAAAAGATCAGCTGGAGAATGAGCTGATGGAAAACGCCTGGCTGACCACGCCCGCTAACAGCAACATCCTGTTCCAGACGCCGATTTCAGAGCGCTGGCGCGAAGCGGCGCGCAGTATTGGCGTCGATATTCACAACATGGCCAGCGACGCCGGACACGCCTGATGTCAACTCAAACTCTGTTAGGATTCGACTTCGGCACCAAAAGTATTGGTGTCGCCGTAGGTCAGCAACTCACTGGCAGCGCCCGTCCGCTGACCGCCCTGAAAGCGCAGGATGGCATCCCGGACTGGCTGGTAATTGAAAAACTGCTGAAAGAGTGGCAGCCCGATTTCGTGGTGGTGGGATTACCGCTGAATATGGATGGCACCGAGCAGCCGCTGACCGATCGCGCACGTAAATTTGCCAACCGCCTGCACGGGCGCTTTGGCATCCGCGTGGAGCTGCAGGATGAACGACTCAGCACGGTAGAAGCGCGTGCTGGCCTGTTTGAACGCGGCGGCTATCGTGCGCTCAATAAAGGATCGGTCGACTCACAGTCTGCTGCCATCATTTTGCAGGACTGGTTCGAAAACCATTACTGACATCCTCACTCAATCAGTCCGGCAGCCTGACGCGCCAGCCTGCTCTGCTCAAACGTCTGCATACCGGCCTGTGCGCCGGTTTGTAACAGCGCAGGGATCTGGTGCATCTTGCCTTCTCTGATCAGATTGGTGATGCCCGGTGTGGCGATCAGTACCTCAAACAGTCCGATGCGCGAACCGGCAACTGATGGCACCAGCCGCTGTGCAATTACCGCTTTCAGGCTGCCCGCCAGCTGAGTACGCACCAGCTGTTTCTCCTCTGCCGGAAAGACATCAACCAGCCGATCCACCGCCTGCGCTGCGCCACGGGTGTGCAGCGTCGCCAGCACCAGATGGCCGGTCTCCGCAGCAGTCAGCGCCTGACGAATAGTGTCGCTGTCGCGCAGTTCGCCCAGCAGGATGACGTCGGGATCTTCACGCAGTGCTGCCTTTACTCCCAGCGAGAACGAACCGCAGTGCAGGCCGATTTCACGCTGCTGTATCAGCGACTGCTGGCTGTGATGGATAAATTCAATCGGATCTTCCAGCGTGATGATATGCCGCGCCTGCTGGCGGTTCAGCGCATCGACCAGCGCCGCCAGCGTGGTTGATTTACCGCTGCCGGTCGCACCCGTCACCAGAATCAGCCCATCCTGCTGCTCCAGCAGCGTCGGGACAATGGCGGGCAGTTGCAGGCTCGCAAGCGTCGGGCATGCCGTGGCGATGATGCGCAGTGCCAGTGACAGGCCGTTGCGCTGCATAAAGAGATTCGCGCGCAGACGCTGACCATCGGCCAGGCTCAGGGCGAAATCGAGCTGCCCTGCGCGCTCCAGCTCCTGACGCTGCGGGTCACTTAGCCAGCGGGCCATAAACTGCGCCATCCATGCACCAGAAAGCGGGTACTGCTGCGGAATCGCCTCCAGCCTTCCCTGCCGCCGCCAGTAGGGCAAATGTCCGCTGCAAAGGTGCAGATCGGCGGCATTATGCTTTACACTAAGCCCCACCATTTCATCCAGATTCATAATTTCTCCTGACTATGACCTCAATCCAGCAGAACCTACAGCAAGTGCGGCAGCGAATCGCTGCTGCTGCCGCGAGTTGCGGCCGCGCACCAGAAGAAATTACCCTGCTTGCAGTCAGTAAAACCAAACCTGCGAGCGCGGTCGAAGAAGCCTTTGCCGCTGGCCAGATTGCCTTTGGTGAAAATTACGTTCAGGAAGGGGTTGAAAAGGTCCAGGCACTGGCCGCACATCCTGAGCTGGAGTGGCACTTCATCGGCCCGCTGCAGTCCAATAAAAGCCGTCTGGTGGCGGAACATTTCGCCTGGTGTCACACCATTGACCGCCAGCGCATCGCGCAGCGGCTCAACGATCAGCGGCCTGCTTCGCTGCCACCGCTGAATGTGTTAATTCAGGTAAATATCAGTGACGAGAACAGCAAATCTGGCATCATGCTGGAGGCCGTTTCCGGGCTGGCGGAGCAGATCGCTGCCCTGCCGCAACTGCGGCTGCGCGGATTAATGGCGATTCCGGCAGCAGAGAGTGATTACGCGCGGCAGCTGGCGGTGTGTCAGCAGATGGCGGAAGCCTTCCGGCAGCTGCAACAGCACTATCCGCATGCAGACACGCTTTCGCTGGGAATGAGCGATGACATGGAGGCGGCAATCGCCGCAGGCAGTACGATGGTGCGTATCGGCACCGCCATTTTTGGCGCACGAGATTATGCGCACAACTCACAACAATAACAGAGGAACTTCATGTTAACACTGACGTTTTTAGTAAAAACGCTGATCGATCTCTACGTCATGGTGCTGCTGTTACGCATCTGGATGCAGTGGTCCCGCTGCGATTTTTACAATCCAGTGGCGCAGTTTGTCGTAAAAGTGACACAGCCGATTGTTAAGCCGCTGCGCCGTATACTGCCGGCACTGGGACCGATTGATACCGCCTCGCTGCTGCTGGCATTTGTGCTGACTACGCTGAAATACCCGATTTTATTGCTGATTCAGGTGGGCGTCTTCTCGGTCGACCCAACCAATCTGCTGGTCGGCCTGCTGTCGCTGGTTAAATCCGCCGGCTATCTGGTCTTCTGGGTGATTATTATTCGCTCCCTGATGAGCTGGATCAGCCAGGGCCGGGGTCCTGTCGACTATCTGCTGGTGCAGTTAACCGAGCCGATGATGGCACCTGTTCGCCGTATTCTGCCTGCGATGGGCGGTATCGACTTCTCAGCGATGATCGTCATCCTGGTGCTGTATGCCCTGAACTTTCTCGGCATGGACCTGTTACCGGGTCTCTGGTATCTGCTGTAAATGAATCAAACTGGAACTGTTATGCAAAAAGTTGTCCTCGCAACCGGCAATCCCGGCAAAGTGCGTGAGCTGGCGGAGTTACTCTCCGCCTTTGGTCTGGATATCGTCGCACAGACCGACCTTGGGGTTGAATCGGCGGAAGAGACCGGCCTGACCTTTATTGAGAACGCGATTCTCAAGGCGCGTCACGCGGCACAGATCACCGGATTACCGGCCATTGCCGATGATTCCGGCCTGGCCGTAGATGCGCTGGGCGGCGCGCCCGGCATCTACTCGGCGCGCTACGCCGGTGAAGAGGCCAGCGATCAACAGAACCTGGAGAAGCTGCTGCAGGCGCTGGAAAACGTATCGGACGGTCAGCGCCAGGCACAATTTCACTGCGTGCTGGTCTATCTGCGTCATGCGGAAGATCCGACCCCGCTGGTGTTCCATGGCAGCTGGCAGGGTGAGATCACCCGCGCCGCCGCTGGTGCCGGTGGTTTTGGTTACGACCCGATTTTCTTTGTCCCGGCACTGGGTAAAACCGCGGCCGAACTGAGTAAAGCGGAAAAAGGTGCAGTTTCTCACCGGGGTAAAGCATTGACGCTGTTGCTGGAAGCGATGCGTAATGCCTAATCTGCCGCCGTTAAGTCTCTATATCCACATTCCGTGGTGCGTACAGAAATGTCCCTACTGTGATTTTAATTCCCACGCGCTGAAAGATGAGGTGCCGCACGTTGAATACGTGCAGCACCTGCTGCGCGATCTGGAGATCGATTTACCGCTGATCAATGGCCGGGAAGTGCGCACGATCTTCATCGGTGGCGGCACGCCCAGCCTGCTGAGCAGCAGCGCGATGCAGATGCTGATGGATGGTGTGCGGGAGCGTCTGACGCTCTCGCCCGATGCGGAAGTGACCATGGAAGCCAATCCGGGCACCGTGGAAGCGGACCGGTTCAGCGCCTATCAGCGCGCCGGTATCAACCGTATTTCGATTGGCGTACAGAGTTTCAGTCCGCAAAAGCTGCAGCGCCTTGGCCGCATTCACGGCCCGGAAGAGGCGGTCCGCGCCGCTGAACTGGCCGAGTCGCTCTCGCTGCGCAGTTTTAACCTTGACCTGATGCATGGCCTGCCCGATCAGTCGCTGGAAGAGGCGCTCGATGATTTACGTCAGGCGATTGCGCTTAATCCACCGCATCTCTCCTGGTATCAGCTCACGATTGAACCCAACACCCTGTTTGGCTCACGCCCGCCGGTGCTGCCGGATGATGATGCGCTATGGGATATTTTCGAACAGGGCGATCAGCTGTTGCAGGCTGCCGGTTATCAGCAGTATGAGACCTCTGCCTACGCGAAGCCGGGTTATCGCTGTGAGCACAACCTCAACTACTGGCGCTTTGGCGACTATCTGGGGATTGGGTGTGGCGCACACGGTAAGCTGACGCAACCGGATGGCCGCATAGTCCGCACGGTGAAAACCCGTCATCCGCGTGGATTTATGCAGGGGAACTACCGCGAAAAGCAGTATGACGTTGCCGATAGCGACAAGCCGTTTGAATATTTCATGAACCGCTTTCGCCTGCTGGAAGCCGCGCCGCGTGACGAGTTCAGCCGCTATACCGGTTTATCAGAGCAGGTGATCCGTCCGCAGATGGATGCCGCGATTGCCGCTGGTTACGTGACTGAAACCGCGGAGCAGTGGCAGATTACGGAGAAAGGGAAGCTGTTCCTGAATTCGCTGCTGGAGCTGTTCTTAGCGGAAGAGTAACAAAAGCGCCTCAGCCCGACAGGCTGAGGCGTTGACCTATTTTTTCAGTGCGCCGGTAAGCTGTTTACGCTGATCTTCCAGCGAAATAACGCGATTACACACCTCGTGACCGAAGTTCTGGAAATCCTGCTCCTGCTTGCTCCACTCAGCCTGAATCGACTGCTGCAAACCGCCCAGATTACCCATAATCGCCTGCAGCGGATTACTGCCGCCGCTGCCCTGCTTACTGCCCATCTCGTTCAGGCTATCCTGCATCACGCCGCCCAGCGTCGACTGCACCAGCCTTTCACCTTCGGCGCGAACCTGATCAATCGCCTGATGGTGGAACGTCAGCCCATCTTCACGGTGTTCAATGATGCGGTTCATCTGCTGTTTCAGCTGACCATTCAGCGTGGTCAGGCGATTACGCACGTTGCTGTCGGTGCCCAGTTTTTCAACGATGACCTGATCCAGTGCCGCACGCCCTTTCTCCAGACGTGATGTCGCCCCGCTGTCGATCCACGGCAGATCGCGACGCAGCGCGTTCTGATAGTCGATCGCTTTCTGGCGTCCGGCCGTATCGAGCGTGACCTTCTGTCCATTGAACTGCACGTCGCCCTGCGGCGAGATTTCCATATTGCCGTTGGCACCGACCACCTGCACGCTCTGCGGCTTAATCACCACATCGTCCTGCGGCTTAACGCTGCATTCATAGGCTGCCTGAGCCTGGGTTGCTGCCACCAGTAGCACAGCAAGAAGCGCTTTACGCATCATATCTACTCCCTAAGATCGGGTCTGAAACCCTTTGATCGGGCCTCAGCCCGACACTGTGTGACGACTTAGTCCCACCAGACGTCAAAGAGTTCAGTCATCTGAACGTCCTGCAGCTTGCGATCTTCCAGCCATTTGCGGACCAAAGCACGATGCTCATCGGTGCATTTGCCGGTTTTCTGCAGGCAAACCAGACCTTCCCACACCAGGTAACCGCTGCCATCGAAGGCCAGGCCGTTAGGGTCGATCGCTTCATTGATGAACTGGTTCAGCGTCTCATCAATTTCGCTTTCGCTGGTGCCTTCCGGGAAGCGCCAGGCAACCGAGAAGCCCAGTTCCTGGAACTCATCGATGTGCAGTTTTTTACGTAAACGGCGGCTGCGTTGTGTGGCCATTATTTCACCCTCTCAAACATTAAATCCCATACGCCGTGGCCTAAACGCTGCCCGCGCTGCTCAAACTTGGTCAGTGGACGCGTCTCAGGACGCGGCACATAATTCTGTTGTTCTGACTGGTTGCGGTAACCATCGATGCTGTTCATCACTTCCAGCATATGCTCCGCGTAGGCTTCCCAGTCGGTCGCCATGTGGAAAACGCCGCCCAGCTTCAGTTTACGCATCACCAGCTCGGCAAAAGGCACCTGGACGATACGGCGTTTATTGTGACGCGCTTTATGCCACGGATCGGGGAAGAAGAGCTGAACCATGCGCAGCGAGTTATCCGGAATCATCTTCTCCAGCACTTCCACCGCGTCATGGCACATCACCCGAAGGTTCTGCACATCGGCTTCTTTGGCGGCGGCCAGACAGGCACCCACGCCCGGCGCATGCACTTCAATACCCAGGAAGTTCTGATGCGGCGTGTTCTGCGCCATCGTTACCAGCGAAGCGCCCATGCCAAAGCCAATTTCCAGCGTCACCGGGGCTTCGCGGCCAAACAGCGCGGGCAGATCGACAGGCTCCGGCTGATATTCCACCCCCATGACCGGCCACAGGGTGTCCAGCGCCTGCTGCTGGCCTTTGGTTAAGCGGCCCTGGCGGCGCACAAAGCTGCGGATCCGGCGTAATGGCCGCCCGTTCTCATCAAATTCTGGGGTGATGACGTCATTAATCATGTAAAAGCCTGCTGGTTAGCCTGTTCCGGGAAACGGGCATTATGCAAAGTTCATAAGCAGAAGCAAGCCTTTGCAATCTTCCGGTTTACACCCAGGTGCGCATGTGCTGGAATTCCTGCCTGAGTGTAGAGTAAACACGGAAAATTTCCTTCTTATGATGCAAGCGCCGCAGTTCGCGCAACAGGTGCTGGACTGGTATCAGCGCTTTGGTCGCAAAACCCTGCCGTGGCAGCTGGAGAAAACGCCTTACAAGGTGTGGCTCTCCGAAGTGATGCTACAGCAAACCCAGGTTGCCACGGTTATTCCCTATTTTGAACGCTTTATGGCGCGCTTCCCCACGGTCATCGATCTGGCTGCGGCTCCGCTGGATGAGGTCTTACATCTCTGGACCGGCCTCGGCTACTACGCCCGTGCGCGTAATCTGCATAAAGCCGCAAAGCAGATTGTCGAGGTTCATCAGGGCGAGTTCCCGCGTAATTTCGATGATGTCTCTGCCCTGCCCGGCGTAGGCCGCTCCACGGCGGGCGCGATCCTGTCGCTGTCACTGGGGCAGCATTTCCCGATTCTGGATGGCAACGTCAAGCGCGTGCTGGCCCGTTGCTATGCCGTCAGCGGCTGGCCGGGTAAGAAAGAGGTCGAAAAGCGGCTCTGGCAGATCAGCGAAGAGGTCACACCCGCCGAGGGCGTCAGCCAGTTTAATCAGGCGATGATGGATCTGGGTGCTATCGTCTGTACCCGATCAAAGCCAAAGTGCGAAATCTGCCCGCTGAACAGCGGTTGTGAGGCGTATGCCAGCAGCAGCTGGGCAAGCTATCCCGGTAAGAAGCCTAAGCAGGTGCTGCCAGAGCGCAGCGGCTGGTTCCTGATGATGCAGGATGGTGATGATGTCTGGCTGGAGCAGCGCCCGCCTGTGGGCTTGTGGGGCGGCCTGTTCTGCTTCCCGCAGTTCACAACGGAAGCGGCGATGACCGACTGGCTGGCGGCCCGCGGCATCCATGCAAAACCGCAGCAGCTTACTGCGTTCCGTCACACCTTCAGCCATTTCCATCTCGATATCGTGCCAATGTGGCTGACGTGGCCTTCTGTCGGGGCGGCGATGGATGAAGCAGGCGGTCTCTGGTATAACTTAGCGCTGCCACCATCTGTGGGATTAGCCGCACCCGTTGAGCGCCTGTTACACGAGCTGCGCCATCCCCGACAACTGGCTTTGAACAGTTGTGAGATTAATGAGGAAGAATAATGAGCCGCACTATTTTTTGTACTTTTTTACAGCGCGACGCGGAAGGACAGGATTTTCAGCTCTACCCGGGCGATCTGGGTAAGCGCATTTACAACGACATTTCTAAAGAAGCCTGGCAGAAGTGGATGGCGAAACAGACCATGTTGATCAACGAGAAGAAGCTCAACATGATGAATCCCGAAGATCGTAAAGTGCTGGAGAAGGAGATGATCAATTTCCTGTTCGAAGGTAAAGACGTTCATATCGAAGGCTATACACCGCCAGAAGCGTAAACATTCCGGGCCTCATCGCTGAGGCCGGTTATCCAGGTCAGGCTTGCACTCCCAATGAATAAAAAATTAATCGCCCTGCTGGTGATAGCACCACTTTTGGTTTCCTGTTCCGGGTCAAAGAAACAGCAGTCCCACGAGGAGTGGGTAAAAGATACCAACGCCTTTGATATTCTTATGGGGCAGTTTGCTCATAATATTGAGAATATCTGGGGTATCAATGAGGTCCTGATCGCCGGACCCAAAGATTACGTCAAATATAGCGACAACTATTACACCCGCAGCCACATTAACTTTGAAAGCGGTAAGCTGACCATCGAGACGATTTCTGGCACCGATCCTATGGCCAGCCTGCGTCAGGCAATCGTGACCACCCTGTTGATTGGCGAAGATCCGGGTAATGTCGATCTCTACTCTGACGCCAACGATATTGAAATCAGTAAAGAGCCGCTGCTGTATGGGCAGGTGCTGGATAATACCGGTCAGCCGATTCGCTGGCAGGGTCGCGCGGAAGCCTTTGCTGACTATCTGATTCAGAATAAATTGCAGCGCCGCACCTCGGGTCTGCATGTGATTTACACCATTTCGATTCCGATGGTGCCGAACCACCTGGATAAGCGTGCGCACAAATACCTGCCGATGGTGCGTAAAGCCGCCGATCAGTATGGTGTCGATGCCTCGTTGATTCTGGCGATTATGCAGACCGAGTCGAGCTTTAACCCCTACGCCGTGAGCCATTCTGATGCGCTGGGTCTGATGCAGGTGGTGCAGCATACTGCCGGTGTTGACGTGTTCCGCATGAAGGGTAAATGGGGCAAGCCGAGCCGCAGCTATCTGCTGGATCCGGAGAACAATATTGATGCGGGTACCGCTTATCTGTCGCTGTTGCAGCGTAGCTATCTGGGCGGCATTCAGGATCCGGTGTCACGTCGTTATGCGGTGATCACCGCCTATAACGGCGGCGCAGGCAGCGTGCTGCGCGTCTTCTCCAGCGATAAAGATCGGGCGTTTTCGATGATTAACGGCATGTCACCGAGCAAAGTTTATTCGACCCTGGCGAACCAGCATCCGTCGGCGGAATCGCGTCGTTATCTTTATAAGGTGAGTACCGCGCAGAAGAGTTATCGGGGATTCTGATTGGCTCAGCGCTAAAGCCGGGGGGAGTGTTCGCTGCGCGAACGGGCTTGGGTGCAGCGCCTGAAGCTGGGATTGTTCGCTGCGCGAACAGGCTATGAGAAGGTTTCGTTCGCTTAGCCGCGGGTATGCACTGAGCGGGTTCCGCCCGCCAGGCGGTCAGGAGTTTCAGATCGCCCGAGCAGGCGGACGTATTAAGGGGCGGACGCCCGCCCCTTAATAATCCCGGCGTCCGGCTGCCTGCGCGCCCCGCTGTGCGGGGTACCTTCGTCACGCCCTGCAGCCGACGGCCCGTCCGGACTCGCCATCCCTGGCTCGTGCCGTCCTTTCGCCGACGTCCTGTCGGCTCATCCTGGCCTCCGGTTGTTCCTCAGCGCTTCGGACGCCTCTCCCAAACCCCCGCCTGTAATTATCTTTTCATTTCGCTGTTGCCGTGCTGTCTGATGGTCTGATAGCGAAGACCATCCCGGAAACTTACAGCGACAGCGAACCTGCCATAAAAAAGCAGAGATAACAGCGAGGGGGGTAAGGAGGCCGTCAGAACCGCTGAGCGGATGAGGGATTTCAGGACGAGCGACAGGGATGTCGCGAAGAGGCGGGTTCGCGCCATGGATGGCGCGTCCCGCCGGTCCGTGAGAAATCCTGAAGTAGCGAAGGGACCGCGAAGCGGCGGTGAAGCAGGCCGGAGCCCGGGGTCAAGGGGGCGCGGCGACTGGCGCCCCCTTGTCGGTCGCCTGCAGAGGCGAATCTGAAACTGCCCGGCTTACCAGGCGAACGAAAATCTCTCATAGCCCGTTCGCGCAGCGAACCCAGGGCCTGCCAGGCGAAACCTTCTCAGCCCCGTTCGCGCAGCGAACAAAAAGGCAGGCGGGCCGCTACCCGCCTCTGCCCACGCTCAGATCAGCGCCCCACTATCATATTGGCCACCAGATACTTCCGTCCCTGGTCATCCTCTTCGGTGTAAACGCCCTGCAGCTCTGGTGAGAAGCCAGGCAGCAGATTAAGCCCCTCTTCCAGCGCCAGGAAGTAACGCTGCACCGCGCCGCCCCAGACTTCCCCTGGTACTACGCACAGCACACCCGGTGGATAAGGCAGTGCACCTTCTGCGGCAACCCGGCCTTGCGCTTCGGCTATCGGCACCAGCTCCACTTCGCCGCGAATATAAGCCTGATGCGCATCCTGCGGATTCACCCTGACCGGCGGGAACTCCGCGGCGCGGAACATCAGGCGCTGCAGATCCTTGACGTTGTGACTGACGTAAAGGTCGTGCATCTCCTGACAGAGGCGACGCAGGGTATATCCGGCATAGCGTTCGGCATTTTTGCGATAAATGGTCGGCAGCACTTCGGCCAGCGGCGCATCCTCTTTGACGTGCTGCTCGAACTGCGCCAGCATCGCCACCAGATTCACCATCTTCTCCGGACTCTCTGCCGGGGTCAGCAGGAACAGGATTGAGTTGAGATCGCACTTCTCCGGCACAATGCCGTTTTCGCGCAGATAGTTCGCCAGAATGGTCGCCGGAATCCCGAAATCACTATACTCACCGCTGGCCGCATCAATCCCCGGCGTGGTCAGCAGCAGCTTGCAGGGATCCACCCGATACTGATCGCGCGCATAACCCGCGAAACCGTGCCACTTCGCCTGCGGTTCAAAGCTGAAGTAGCGCAGATCGCGGGCGATCGTCTCAGTGGGCGCATCCTGCCAGCGCTGACCATCTACCGTCTCCGGCACAAACGGCAGGATCATCTCACAGCGATCCAGGATCGCTTTACGCGCCTCAATACCCAGCGTGACGCACTCATCCCACATACGACGCCCCGCTTCCCCCTGATGCATTCTGGCGTTGATATCCAGCGCGGCAAACAGCGGATAAAACGGACTGGTGGATGCGTGCAGCATAAAAGCGTTATTCAGTCGCTTATGCGGGCAGAAGCGGCGCTGTCCGCGAATATGATTATCTTTTTTATGGATCTGCGAAGTCTGCGAAAAACCTGCCAGCTGCTTATGCACTGACTGCGTGACAAAAATGCCGGGATCGTTCTCATTCAGTTGCAGGGTCAGCGGCGAACAGCCTTCCATCAGTGGAATGAACTGCTCATAGCCGAGCCACGCGGAATCAAACAGGATGTAATCACACAGATGGCCGATGCGATCCACTACCTGGCGCGCGTTGTAGACCGTGCCGTCGTAGGTGCCCAGCTGGATGATCGCCAGACGGAAAGGCCGCTCTTCAGCCGCGCGCTGCGGAGCCACGGCCGCGATCTGCTCGCGCAGATAAGCCTCATCAAAACAGTGCGCGTCAATGCCGCCAATAAAGCCGAAAGGATTGCGCGTCGCTTCAAGATAAACCGGGGTCGCGCCCGCCTGAATCAGCGCGCCATGATGGTTCGACTTGTGATTGTTGCGGTCGAACAGCACCAGATCGCCACGCGTCAGCAGCGCATTGGTCACCACTTTGTTGGCACTTGAGGTGCCGTTGAGCACAAAGTAGGTTTTATCGGCGTTAAACACCTTTGCCGCATACTTCTGCGCATCTTTAGCCGAGCCTTCGTGGATCAGCAGATCGCCCAGTTTGACATCGGCATTGCACATATCAGAGCGGAAAACATTCTCGCCGTAGAAGTCATAAAACTGTTTGCCCGCCGGATGCTTTTTAAAGAACGCACCGCCCTGATGTCCGGGACAGGCAAAGGTGCTGTTCTGCATATCGACATAGCGGGTCAGCGTTTCGAAGAAAGGGGGCAGCAGCGCCGCTTCATACGCCTGCGCAGCCGCTTCCAGCGCGATCCACTCCTGCGGATCGCCATTCAGCTCACCGCTGACGCCGGGCAGGTGCATCACCTCTTCTTCAAACGCGTTAGCGACAAATACCGGCAAATTAAAGCCGGTATGACGCAGCAGCGCCAGCACGCCGCTACGGGTATCCGCCAGCGAGACGACAACCGCCGCCACATCGGTGAAGTCGGTGTTATCCAGCGTCACCACGTCTCGCGCAGTGTTCAGGGTCAGACTGGGCGCCACAGCGGCGCTGGCAGCAATTTTCAGTGGAGTCATAACAGAATCCCTAACGTCAGGGAGGAAGTGCCAGAGGCACAATTATGGGGACAGTGCCCCGGCGAATACTTAACAGTCAGAAGGCGTTACGCAGCCCGTGGAGAGCAGATCCATAGCCGCTGCCTGGCTGGCCTCACCGCATGGTGAATAACGGAGATATCGGAAAAGAGGATAACCCGGTGAGCGCCGGAAAAAGCGAACGGTAATCCGGGCGGATGCGCGGTGAACCGGACATGGCGACGTCCTCTGTGGCAAAGAAGCAGGGTCAAAAAGTGGCGGTCATAATGTCATCTTTTTCAGGCATGGACAACCCGAACCAGGTAATTATTCAGTCACCCTCTTCGCATGTAACAACATGATTTTTATAGTCTATTTATCATAAAAAATTCACAATACGACTAATTATCTGAATTATATGCAGATTTATGCACTTAACTCACTGCCGCTTTCAGCCTGTTTTTTCGCTCGTGTCGTCTTCATTGCCGGGAGACGGGGCCATTGCCCTACCGCATTGCATCTGCCAGGCGTAAACTGATCTTCTCTTTCCCACTCTGCCGGAGGCTGCATGTTCAAGGCACTGGTCATTGAAAATGACGAACAAGGTTACCGTTCCCTGCTGAAAGATCTCCCCGAATCTCAACTGCCTGACCACGATGTCACGCTCGACGTCAGCTACTCATCCCTGAACTACAAAGATGCCCTGGCTATCTGTAACAAAGGCCCGATTGTGCGCCACTTCCCGATGGTGCCAGGTATCGATTTTGTTGGCCGGGTGACGGCCAGCCGCCATCCTGACTGGAAAGAGGATGATGTGGCGCTGCTGACGGGCTGGGGCGTGGGCGAAAAACAGTGGGGCGGCCTGGCACAGAAAGCCAGCGTCAGTGGCGACTGGCTGGTGCGCCCGCCCGCCACGCTGAGTCCGCTGCAAACCATGGCAATCGGTACAGCGGGACTGACCGCAATGCTCTGCGTGATGGCGCTGGAAAAACAGGGCATCACACCTGAACAGGGGCCGGTACTGGTAACCGGTGCCAGTGGCGGCGTCGGCAGCTATAGCGTCAGCCTGCTGGCGCGTCTGGGTTATCAGGTGATCGCTTCCAGCGGGCGCACCAGCGACCATGCCTATCTGATTGATACGCTGGGCGCGGCATCGGTCATTGACCGTGAAGAACTCTCCCAACCCGGCAAGCCACTGGCAAAAGAGCGCTGGGCCGCCGCGATAGACAGCGTCGGCAGTCACACCCTGGCGAATGTGCTGGCCGCCACCCAGCGGGACGGCGCGGTTGCCGCCTGTGGTATGGCGCAGGGACTCGACCTGCCAGCCAGCGTCGCACCCTTTATTTTGCGTGGCGTTACGCTGGCCGGTGTCGATAGCGTGATGTGTCCGAAGCCGCTTCGTCAGCAGGCGTGGCAACGACTCGGTGAGCTGATGGATAGCGAACGGCTCAGTAAGCTGAGCCGGGTGATCCCGCTAAGTGAAGCCAGAGAGGGTGCGCAGGCATTGCTGGATGGCAAAGTGCAGGGTCGTCTGATTGTCGACTGTCGCTAATCCTGTTTAAAGGCGCGTTTCGCGCCTTTAACGATCGGCTCGCTGCAGCCGTTTTATGAGTCCTTCCAGCGCGAACTGTGTCCCCTGCTCCATCACCGATTTCGGATCGCCGCTGAACTGATGGCACTCCGCTTCGTCTCTGCCGTCGGGCAATACCCAGCCAAACCAGATGGTGCCCGCCGGTGTACCATCTTCGCCGCCATCCGGTCCGGCATAGCCGGTAATGGATAATCCCACCGGTTCGCCGGAGCGGGCGCAGGCGCCCTGCACCATCTCCCGCGCCGTCTGTTCGCTCACCGCCGTGTGCTGTTTCAGCGTGTCAGGGCGCACCCCCAGCAGACGGATTTTGGCATTTTCGCTGTAGGTCACAAAGCCGCTGGTATAAAAATCTCCGCTGTTTTCCACCGCGGCCAGCGTCATGCTGATCAGCCCGGCGGTACAGGATTCGGCGGTCGCCAGATGAAGTCCGGAAGAGAGTAAAATATTACCCAGTTGCTCAGCGGTCTGATCTAATGATTTTGCCATTATGGTCTCCTTGAATCTGTCCGGAACTCCAGGTATAGCGCAAAATCAGCGAATAAAACCGCGCAAGGCGATGTTTTTAAAGCGAAACGGTCTAAATACGCAGCTGGATATGCGGCTGTCCACTCCCGGTATGCGCCACTACCTGCAGATCGGCCTGGTACCAGCGCGTCAGCGTCGCTTCCGTCATCACCGTCTGCGGCGAGCCTTGTGCCACCAGTCGGCCTGCGTGCAGCAGCAGTATGCGATCGGCCCATAATGAAGCCTGATTAAGGTCATGTAACACGGTACAGACGGTGAGATCTCCGGCGCGCGTCAGCTGGCGTAATAAACGCAGGGTTTGCTGTTGCCAGAAGAGATCCAGCGCCGAAGTCGGCTCATCCAGAAACAGCCAGCCGCGTGGTCTTCCCTCATGCCAGAGCTGTGCCAGCACCCGCGCCAGCTGCACCCGTTGTTGTTCACCGCCAGAGAGCTGGCGGTAATCGCGCTGCGCCAGCCCTTCACAACCGGTCAGCCGCATGACCTCAGCCACAATCTGCGACGTCTGCGCCTCCGGCCAGGGCGCACGGCCCATCGCCACGACCGACTGCGCAGACTGTGCAAAGGTCAGGTTGTTCTGCTGGCGCATCACTGCCCGGCGTCGTGCCAGCTGCTCACGCGGCCATGCCGTCAGCCGTCGATCGCCCAGCCAGCACTCACCCCGATCGGGCGACAGAAATCCCGTCAGCATCCGCAGTAGCGTCGATTTACCCGCGCCGTTGGGGCCAATCAGCGCCACCAGCTCGCCACCTGACAGCGTAACATCGAGATTATCGATAACGGTTTTGCCGCCGTGCGCGAGACACAATCCCCTGGCCTGTAAAATGTCCATCACTCCAGCCCTCGCTGTTGACGCAGAATCAGCCAGAGAAACCACGGACCACCAATCAGGCTGGTCAGCAGCCCCACCGGCATCTCGGCCGGAACCACCAGAGTGCGCGCCAGCGTATCGGCCAGCAGCAGCAGAATCGCCCCCGCCAGCGCTGAGCCGGGCAGCAGCCAGCGGTGATCGCCGCCAAGGCAAAAACGCATCACGTGTGGCACCACCAGTCCGACGAAGCCGATCACGCCGCTGACCGAGACCGCCGTACCGACCAGCAACGCACTGAGGATCAGCAACTGATGCTGAGTACGCTTCACATCAACTCCCATGTAGTGCGCATCCTCTTCACCCGCCTGCAGCAGGTTAAGGTGGCGGGCACGGGTCTGTAACAGCAGCAAGGCTGGCAGAATCAGCAGCAGGCAGATCAGCAGTGCGGGCCACTGTGCCTGGCTGAGGCTTCCCATGCCCCACAGCGACAGCTGGCGCAGCTGCTGGTCGTTGCTCAGCCATGACAGCACGCCTACCGCCGCCCCGCACAACGCATTAATCGCAATGCCGACCAGCAACAGCCGCGAAAGATTGCCGCGCGCCAGCCGACTGAAACTGAAGATCAGCAGTGTAACCAGCAGACTGCCGATAAACGCGGCGATCATCGGTAGCCACAATGCCAGCGGTGCCGGCAACGCCAGCGGAATAATGATTGCCAGCGCCACCGCCAGTCCCGCCCCGCTGCTGATCCCCAGCAGACCGGGATCGGCCAGTGGGTTACGAAAAACACCCTGCATCACTGCGCCAGAGACTGCCAGCGCCATGCCCATCACCACCGCCAGCAGCACGCGCGGCAGACGGATATCCAGCCAGATCTGCCAGATAAGATCGCTGAGCGGTGCCTGCCACAGCGCCCGCACTGAAAGCGACATCGCCCCCAGATTTGCCGCCAGCACCATCGCCACCAGCAGGAAGATCAGCATCAGCACCAGGCCACGCAGCGCATTATCCTTAATCATGGTTCAGCGATTCCGCCGCCTGACGCAATTTCACGATTGCCCGCGGCGTATCAAGACCAAACCCCAGCAGTGCCATGGTGTCGATCACCAGCAGACGATGCTGCTGTCCGGCAGGCGTCAGCGCCAGACCCGGTAACTGCCACAGCTGCGCTTCGCCGCCCAGGGTTTTCAGGCCATCCTCGCCTATTACCACCAGATCCGGCGCGGCGGCGATCACCCCTTCCTGCGACAGTGCCTGATAGTGCGGCACCGAGCCCATAGCATTCTCCAGCCCGGCGCTGCGAATGGCGCCATCGGCCGCAGTCTGATTTCCCGCCGCCATCGACTTCATGCCGCTGTTCGCCATGATGTAGAGCACTTTTACCGGCAGCAGTTGCTGCGGCAACTGGCGAATCTGCTGCGTCATTTGCTGCGCCAGTGCCTGAGCTTCGCTTTCACGCTGCAGCGCCTGGCCCACAGTGATAATTTTCTGCGGAATCGCCTGCAGGCTGCTGTCGCCGCTGACCGTGACCACCCTGACGCCCGCGCGGGCAATCTGTTGCAGCACCAGCGACGGTTGCGCCTGCGCGCTGGCGATCACCAGCGTCGGTTTCAGTGCCAGAATGCCTTCGGCGTTGAGCTGGCGCATATAACCCACGTCCGGCAGTCGGGCGGCCTGCGCCGGACGCAGACTGGTGCTATCGCGCGCCACCAGCTGTGACTGGGCATCCAGCGCATAGATAATCTGAGTGACGTCACCACCAATCGACACCACCCGCTCCGCCGCCAGTGATGGCAGCGTGATCAGCAGCCATAACAGCATCGCTCTTTTCATGCCGCCGCTCCCGGCGTGCGGAGTGCGCCAATCTGCTCGCGCCAGCGTGACTGCTCTGGCGTACCTTCCGTGCGCTGACCGTAGAGCTGGGCTATCTGCGTGCCGTCGGCGGCGAACAGTTCCAGGCTGGTAACAAAGCCATCGCCCGTTGGCTTTCGTGTTACCCAGCTTTCGCTGATCTGATCAGCCATCAGATGCAGCGTGAACTGCGGATTGAAGATGTTGAGCCAGTTTTCCACTGGCTGCAGCTTCTCTACCCTGCCGGTGAAAATCTGAGTACAGCCACGGTTGCCGACAAAAATCATAATTTCATTGCCCGCCTGCTGTGCCATCTGTAGCAGGCGCTCAAGCGCGTCGTTGCCGGTCTGCCAGGCGAGATCCTCACCCACCGCGCGAAACGCCTGCGGCCGTGACACCTGGTGGCGCTTCAGCAACGCGAAAAACTGATGAACATCGGTCATGGCGCGCCATTCACGGTCGATGGCGGTGGCATCAATCGCCTCCGTCAGGGGAGCAGCGGCAACCGGCTCAACCACGAGCGGCGTCGCCGCGGCGTCGGTAAAGTCGGCGATCAGCGTCTGCCACGCTGCCATGCTGGTCTGCTCCGTGGCGTAAACTTTCAGTACCGCATCGCCATGACGATCAAAAATCTGAATGCTGTGACGAACGCCCTGCCCGGTCGGCTCCTGCAGAGCAAAGGCGCTGCACCACTGACCGACGAACAGGCGCAGATCGAGCGCACGGGGATTAAGCACCAGGCCACCATGCGCGCCAATCTGTACATTGTGGTATTCACCCAGATGTTCATGTACCGCATAAGCGTTACGGGTAATGTTTTTGGTTTCGCCGACTGCGCCCAGTGCCTTCAGCAACGCCGGAAAATCGCGTTTCAGCGCCACGGCATCAACGCCGATGCGCGCTTCACACAATTCCGCTTCGCTGATGCCGATCAGCGCGGCCAGGTCGCGGGCATATTTCTTCGGTTGTTCACCTTTAAGGACAAGATAGTGCTGATAAATCGGGTTCATGACTCAGGCTCTCTTAGTAGTGCCCTGCATCAGCGCAGGGCGACGGCTATCAAAAATCGACGTTAACACCTAACTGGAAAGTACGGCCCGGCATCACGGCCAGTGCCTGATCGTTGCGCTCCTGCTGAGTGGCGCTGGTCAGTTCACGGCTGCTGAGGTAATCCCGGTATTTGCGATCGGTTATGTTGTAAAGCCCGCCACTCAGCCTGACGTTGTGCGCTACACGCCAGTAAGCGGTCATATCCACCATGCCATAACCCGGCACCCGCATGTAATCGGTGCTGGAGTCGGCCAGGCTGCTGCCGTTGTTAGCGAAGCTTTCGCGGTTAGTCGCGCTGGCTTGCTTACCTTTGACAAAGGTAGCGGTAACGGCGGCACCGTAGCCGCGCGCCTCATCATCCCAGGCGAGTCCGACGATCGCTTTCATCGGGGCAACACTCTCAAGGTCGATGTAGCGGTCACCAAGGTAGCTCGACTTTGCCGCGCCCTGCGTGTAACCAAATGCCAGATTGGCGCTCAGACCTTCGACCTCGCTGAACCAGCTGCCGAAGTTCACTTTACTGCTGATTTCAGCTCCGTAGATGTAGGCTTTATCGCGGTTCTCCGCCTGATAGGTGGTGTAAATGTTGGCAGGCACATTGACGAACTGACCCGGATTAGCCGCCCGGCTGTAGCGGGTAAAGGCAATAAAGTTTTTATAGTCGTTATAAAAAGCGGCAGCGTTAAGCGTGACGCCTTTTGCCACCTCTCCTTTTACACCCCACTCGTAGTTGTTGCTGGTTTCGTTTTTCAGATCTGCATTACCAATCAGCGCATACTGCGCGGTGCCGGCATAGCTGGAGCCAAGGTTCCATGAACCATAAAGCTGCGTATCGTTGGGGAACTGCGCGCCACGGGTATATTGCAGATAAGTCATCAGCTTCGGTGTCAGATCGTACTGGAAGGCGATCGACGGCAATACCTGCGTGTCGCTGTTTGGCGATCCATAGAGCGCTGAAACTTCGCTGGCGTCGAGCACGCTACTGTTCGTGGTCAGCGTCGCCACATCACGCGGTCGGGTGTTCTGATAGGCCACGCGCGCGCCCGGCACGATGGCCGCCCGATGTCCGTCAGCATCGAAGCTGATGGTATCCTGCAGATAACCACCCACGGTGTAGCTGCGACTGTTAGCCTGCGGCTGCATGATCGCAGTAAAAGTACTGGCTGGCGGTGACTGACGGAAAGGTCGCTCAGTATCCACCAGGCGCGCATTCAGCCCGGCACTCAGTTCATGTCGCCCGACGCTTTTAAGCGCGCGGGTGTCAAAACCGTAGCTGTCGCTGTTGTAGTCGGAATAGACGGTTTGCCTGGCGGTGGCACTCGAC
This sequence comes from Pantoea sp. OVA07A, assembly GCF_019969975.1. Taxonomy (NCBI): domain Bacteria; kingdom Pseudomonadati; phylum Pseudomonadota; class Gammaproteobacteria; order Enterobacterales; family Erwiniaceae; genus Pantoea; species Pantoea sp. OVA07A. The sequence goes on from NZ_JAHXYM010000004.1 coordinate 200,143, forward strand.
GGCATGCGGGTGTTGTCATGCGCCTGGGTCTGCTGCCAGTAAACGCGGGTCGTCAGGCTGTCGATCAGGTCATTGTAAGGGGTGTACTCATCCGCCAGGCTGATGCCCCAGCGGCGGGTATCACTCTGCTGCTGTGCCGTCCCCCAGACTGTATTGCCTGAAGTGCTCCAGCTGTCGTAATGGCTGTGGTGGGTTTTGTGATAGTAATCGACCGTAGCGCTGAGCTTGTGAGCATCATTGGGCTGCCAGATGCCGGAGGTCATAAAGGCGTCGGAGTGCCAGTTAGCGGGATACGCATCCAGCGTGCCGCTGTTATTACGGGTCTGCTGACCGTCGCGGCGGCTGTAAACAAAGATGCCACGCAGTTCATCGTCACCGGCAGCGGCGGTGATGCCGTTATGCCAGCTGCGACTGGATGAGTCATAGTCGCTCTGATAACTGAACGCGGTCGCTTTTCCGGGATGCAGGTAATCGTCGGGAGACTTATTACGGAACGAGACGTTGCCGCCAATCGAGGTGTTCGGCTGTTCCACTGCTGTGGCGCCCTTCTCAATCTCAATACGGCCAAACATATAAGGATCGATGTAATCGCGGCCAATGCCAAAGCTGTCGAGACCTGCGCGTCCTGCATAGCTGCGGCCAGTGGCCTGCGGCAACGGAATGCCGTCCACATCCAGACCGACGCGGTTGCTTTCGAGGCCACGAATGTTGTAGCCGGTATAACCGGCCCGATCAAAACCGCTCTTACCGGCTGATGAACCGCCACGGGTACCGGTAGCACTGATCAGCGGTTCATAGCGCATGATCGATCCAAAGTCAGTGGCACCACGCTGTTGCAGATCGCCGGCAGAGAGCGAGGTTTTACTGCCTGCCGTTTTTTTGATTTCCGGTGCCGTCACCGTCATTACCGGTTCGGCACTGCTGCCATAGCGGTCAGAAAGGGCTAGCGTGGCAGATTCACTGCCCGCAGCATAAGTGCAGGTGGTATTGATGAAGGTGGCGAGCAACGCCAGTTGAGTCAGACGCGGTTGCGTCAATCTCCGAAAACGTGGTGACATAGGCGCGAATTACCTGATTAATTGTTAGTATTCGCTCACTTGCTTGCTGGCAACAGTAAAACGGCTCCGCATAAAAGCCGTGAAAAGTCAGAACATCATGCTGGTGTAGTAATTATCGCCCGGAATTTAATGCAACTGATAATCATTATCAATCTTATTTACATTTAGATATAAACCACAGCGCACAAATTGTTAACCCGAATGCATTGGCATTTATCAACACGTAAAGGAATAGAGTTATGGCGCAAAAACCTGTGGTTGTTATTCACTACTGTATGCAATGCAACTGGCTGATGCGGTCAGCGTGGATGGCACAGGAACTTCTGCATACGTTCGCTGAGGATCTGGCGGAGGTAACGCTGAAACCGGGCACCGGCGGTATCTTTGAGATTACGCTGGATGAGCATCTGCTGTGGGAACGTAAGCGGGATGGTGGCTTCCCGGATGCGACCACGCTGAAACAGCGTGTGCGGGACATCTGCTTCCCGGATCGTACGCTGGGTCACATCGACAAACACAAAACTGAAGTCAGCTAATTCCGCGATTAGCTGTGGGTGATTTTTTCTGCCGCGTCGTGCAGCGCCTTAATCAGCGTCTGCAGCGCGGCTTCTGAGATATCTTCCTGCGCAAGCCGCTGGTTCAGCGCGACCTTCAGCCCATGAATCGCCTGCTCAACAGCAGGAATGCTGCGGTTATTGACCAGAATCGCCAGCGTAGAGAGCCGTGTAATCAGGCTGGCGACCGTTTCACGGTTCTCTGCCAGATGCGCCTCTCCCGCTGCCGTCAGGCGGTAGGCTTTACGCGTTGCCTGCGCATCCACCACCTGAATCGCCTCCATCTCTTCCAGCAGCGTCAGGTTGGGGTAAATGATCCCCGGACTGGGCGAATACTCTCCCTTTGACAGCTCCTCGACAGACTTGATCAGCTCATAGCCGTGCGCGGCATTCTGCGCCAGGAAATGGAGCATCAGCAGGCGAATCTCGCTCGCTTCCAGCATCTTTTCACGTCGCTTGCGCCGTCCGCTGCAACTGCCTGCGCGCGCAGTCTGATCGTCAGATGAAGTGGAAGTCGGATGCTGTTTCATGGCCTGCCCTGCTGCGAAAAAGTGGGATTGATGGTAGTGCGCCGCCTGGCAAAACTCAATTGCCTTAGCGGCTTACTTCTGGTGCCAGTAGGCCACCGCCCGCACGAAGTCACTGTTGAGGCCGCGCTGCACCGTGAAGTAGTCACACAGCGCTTTAACAAACTCACCTTCGCCGGTCAGCCAGATAAAGTAATCTTCCGTCGGGATAGAGATCTGATCCAGCCGGGCAATCAGCTGGCTGAGCTGCGCTTTCTGCATCTGGCCGCTGCCAAGCCAGTTTGTCGTCACATCAGCCGTATCAGATAAATAGTCGCGGCCCGTCGCTTCATCGGTAAAGGCATAGAGATGCAGCGCCTGCGCCCGGGCGTCACGCTGACGGCGCGCAAAAGCCGGCAGCCCGGTTTCATCACAGACGTAGAGCTGGAATGCGTAATCGGTCGGCACCACCAGCGAACCGCGTGGCCCACCGACAATCAACCGATCGCCAGGCTGTGCCTGAGTTGCCCAGTCACTGGCTACGCCCTGTTGATGAATATAAAAATCGAGGGTCAGTGAAGATTCACCATCGAATTCCAGCGGTGTGTAATCGCGCGCCTGCGGACGCAGCCCTTCGGGCCAGACAATCCCCGCATCGGTGATTTGTGGCAGAGCCAGTGTGGCCCCTTCAGCGGAAGGGAAGAAAACCTTAATGTGGTCATCAAAGCCTGGCGACGTGAAGCCCGCCAGATCGCTGCCGCTGAACCGGATGCGCCAGAATTTACCGGCAATGTTAGTTTTACTCGCGACCTGGATATGGCGAAAACGCAATTCATTACGGACGCGCTGTGGTACACGCTGATCGGCTGATACAGGCAAAATTTCTCTCCTGAAACGGGATGGATGCCCGTGACTCAAGGCATGCTGATAATCATGGAATAACAATCATTCTCATCTGAAGCACCAAGATTAGCTATGATATATCTTCACTACAAGAACGAAAAATGCGATCCAGCGACTTAAGATATATTTTATGCCTGTACGGGTGTGCACGGTGCAGGCAAAGAGCGGCCCTGATAATAGCGTTCAGAGAGAGGTAAGCAGCAGGTGCGGCGTGTTTACGGGGGCAGGCAGAGAAGGCGGAAACTGTCCGGCTCCTGACGAGCCGGGCATGATGTTGCGCCGCACATTCTGGCAGCGCGTGACCACTTACAGTGTGTCGTTGAATCCGGACAGGGAAGGATTGCTGCTGGTGTGTTCCGGCAGCTCACCATCACCCAGAATTTCATGCTGGGTGGCCTGAGAGTGCGGATGCAGTCCGGCAGGAGGTGAAAAAGGTTCAGCCTGTTGTGCCATCGCCATGACAGGCAATGCCAGGATCAGTGAAATCATTAAGCGTCGCATAGTTGTCTTCGTTTGTTTTTTTGACCAGAAAAGGCCTGAAATGCAGGTAAATATTCCAGCCCTGGCACAGATGCACGATGATTCAGGCATGGCAGGGTTTCGGGAGAGGATTTTACGCCAGAACGGCGAGTTATTTTATAAAATCGTGCGGTTTGTCACGGTTTACCGCACGAATTATGCATTAACAGGGTCGGTAGCCACACACCCTGCCCTGCTGGCTACGCCTGCATCACCGGAATAGAAAAAACGCCGCTCAGCCAGTCGGGCTTACAGTGCGCAAAATCGAGACGCAACAGATCTTTACCGGGACGACGTGACACACCCAGTGCTGGCAGATGCTGATAGTAGATATCCTCGATAAAGCGTGTCAGCTGCTCCGGGCTGCCGCTCCAGCGGATCGACGCATAGAGTCCACGAACCTCGCTCCAGCTGGCGGTGTTGTCACCCAGCAGCCCGGCATGTTGCGGCTCCAGCGCCTGAAACAGGCTGATATTTTGCTGATCAGCAGAGCTATGGCCGGGGCCATACTGAAAGCCTAACCAGCCCTGCGACACGCGGCCGCCCGCCAGCGCCACCAGTTGCCGCGCCTGTTCAGCCACCCGGTGATCGCGATCGGCAATGTAATCGCCAAACTTACACTCCCACTCCAGCGTTTCTCCGCACAGATGCAGCTCTTCCTCACGCTCCACCAGCGTTGCACGCTCTGCCAGCGATCGCACCAGAATGCGGCCATGGAAGTTTTTAACCGGCAAATGGGGAATACGGCGAAACGCGCCAGGCGTCAGCGAAAAGTGACCTTTGAATACCCGGGTAAAATTTTGCTGGTTATCAAAACCAAAACGTACGGCGATATCGATCAGCGTCATGCGGGTCAGACGCAGCGCCATAGCGGCCATCGTCAGACGCCGTTTACGGGTGTAAGCCGCCAGGGTCTGTCCGGTCATCTCCTTAAACATGCGCTGCATGTGCCATTTGGAATAACCTGACTTGAGGGTAATCTGATCGATATTAAGATCGTCGGTGAGATTGGCTTCAATCCACTCGACCAGATCGTTGATGTGCTGTTTTTTAATGGCCTGACTGAGCATGATGGCGATTTACGACGCGGGTTAGGACTGGGATTTCAGTTACAAAAGGATAACAAAAATCGCAAATCGGTGTAAGGAAAGGGTAAGCATTGCGCGCCCGTTCAGGGCGTTTCCGCATTAATTGCTTAGGTTACTAACTAAAAAAGGCTGACTGTCGTCAGCCTTCTGATTATTGATAAAAACTGCGCCGGATAGCTGTAAGACGGAGCCTGCGACAACTAATGACTGCGCATTCCGGCCGCTGTCATCATCATGCGGAACAGCGAGGCGACAACGCCTAGCGCAAGTACGCTGGCGGCATAGATAAACACCAGCCACATCACACGCTTCCACCATGGCGCTTTCGTTTCTTCATTGTGATTGTGGTCTTTCATGCTGCTGAGGCTTTTCATATCAATGATATCCTGCGTCTGCTTTGATTTTTCCACGGAACACGTAGTAGCTCCAGAAGGTGTAGCCCAGGATCATCGGGATAATCAGCAGGCTACCCACCAGCATAAAGGCCTGGCTCTGCGGCGGTGAGGCGGCAGCCCAGATGGTCACTGATGGCGGAATAATGTTTGGCCAGATACTGATGCCCAGCCCGGAGAAGCCCAGGAAGATCAGCGCCAGCGTCAGCAGGAACGGTGAATAGTGCGCCTCGCGTTTAATGGCGCGCACAATGCCCCACGAACAGAGCAGCACCAATACCGGAACCGGCAGGAACAGGAACAGGTTGGGTTTGCTGAACCAGCGATGCGCGATATCCGCATGCGCAAACGGTGTCCACAGGCTGATGATGCCGATAATCACTAACAGCGCAATCACCAGCGGCGTAGCCAGCGCAGACATTTTACGGTGCAGCTCGTTCTCGGTCTTCATGATAAGCCAGGTGCAGCCCAGCAACGCGTAGGCAACAACCAGACCCACGCCGCAGAACAGCGGGAACGGTGCCAGCCAGTCCATTGCGGAACCGGCAAAACGACGTCCCTCAACAGGAATACCATCCAGCAACGCACCCACGGCCACACCCTGACTGAAGGTGGCGATGACTGAACCGGCAATAAACGACTTGTCCCAGAACGCCCGATGGCCTTCTACCGCCTTGAAGCGGAACTCAAAGGCGACTCCACGGAAAATCAGGCCAATCAGCATAGCGGTCAGCGGAATCGACAGCGCATCGGCAATTACCGCATAGGCCAGCGGGAACGCGCCGAACAGGCCAGCGCCACCCAGAACCAGCCAGGTTTCATTTCCGTCCCAGACCGGCGCGACGGTGTTAACCATCATGTCGCGCTCGCCAGCATCTTTATTGAACGGGAACAGCAGACCAATACCCAGGTCGAAGCCATCCATCACGATATACATCAGGGTTGCGAAAACGATAATCGCAAACCAGATAACGGAATAATCGATCATCTTAGTGGTCTCCATCCTTAAAGGTGGCAGCGGAAAGCGGACGCGCCGGGGTTTTCTTCTGACCAGGACCACCCTCTTCGGTGATATGGCCTTCGCCGGTAACCGGTCCCTGCTTAATCAGACGCATCATGTAGTGATACCCCACGCCGAACACCGAGCTGTAGACCAGAATAAAGGCCAGCAGGCTGATGCTCATGTGCATATCCCCATGTGCCGAGACCGCATCAATCGTGCGCTGCACGCCATAGACCACCCACGGCTGACGACCGATTTCAGTGGTAAACCAGCCTGCCAGAATCGCAATCAGACCCGACGGTCCCATCAATAGCGCAAACCACAGGAAAGGACGCGACTCATAGAGACGCCCTTTAAAACGCAGCCACAGGCTGACTACGCCCAGCGTAATCATCAGCAGGCCCAGCGCCACCATCACGCGGAAGGACCAGAAGATGACCGTTGAATTAGGCCGGTCCTCTTTCGGGAAGGACTTCAGCGCCGGGACCTGCTTGTCCAGGCTATGCGTCAGAATCAGGCTGCCAAGATAAGGCACCTCCAGCGCATATTTGGTACGTTCCTGCTCCATGTCGGGGATGCCGAACAGGATCAGCGGTGTGGCTTCCCCCGGTGGGTTTTCCCAGTGCCCTTCAATCGCCGCGATTTTGGCAGGCTGGTGTTCCAGCGTATTCAGACCATGAGCATCACCAATCATCGCCTGAATCGGCGCGACAATCAGCGCCATCCACAACGCCATTGAGAACATCTTGCGGATAGCGGGATTGTTATTCCCCTTCAGCAGATGCCAGGCCGCCGACGATCCCACAAAGAAAGCACTCGCCAGGAACGCCGCTACAGACATATGGAACAGGCGATAAGGGAATGAGGGGTTAAAGACGATTTTGAACCAGTCCTGCGGAACCACGATGCCATTCTGAATGATGTAGCCCTGAGGCGTATGCATCCAGCTGTTAGAGGCCAGGATCCAGAAGGTGGAAATCAGCGTACCGAGGGCGACCATGCAGGTGGCAAAGAAGTGCAGCCCGGGACCCACGCGATTCCAGCCAAACAGCATCACGCCCAGGAAGCCCGCTTCCAGGAAGAACGCCGTCAGTACTTCATAGGTCAGCAGCGGACCGGTGATACTGCCAGCAAACTCCGAGAAGCCGCTCCAGTTCGTCCCGAACTGATAAGCCATGACCAGTCCTGATACCACACCCATGCCGAAGTTAACGGCAAAGATTTTCGACCAGAAATGGTAGAGATCGCGATAGGTATGATCGCGGGTTTTGAGCCACATACCTTCGAGCACGGCCAGAAAACTGGCGAGACCGATGGTGATGGCGGGAAAGATAATATGGAAGGAAACAGTAAATGCGAACTGAATCCTGGCCAGATGAAAGGCATCTAATCCGAACATTGCTTACCTCTTTGCCACATAGAACACCATGTATTTACTTATAATTAACAACTTAAGCCTGATGCGCCTGGTTCTCTGCGCTTATTGAAATTCCCGCCGCAAATTTAAAACTATTCGCGGCGAGGAAATAGAAACAGTGGGGTTAATGAAAACTATAACAGTCTTTATTGATTCTGATCATTGTTTTTGACGGGAATTATTTATTTAAAAATAAGGCCTAAAGGTTAATCAGAGCGTGTTTATGTGTCGTTAATGTTACGGTAATTTGTACTTTAAAAATCGATAGCGCTAAAGCGAACCTTGCCTGAAAAATGCCTTCAACAGGCTGTTTTCAGGCACTATTTTGTTATAAACCCTGATTGAGTAAAGGTCAAATTTTAGAGCTTCCAAATTAAATACCCTTATTTTTTAACAGGTTAAAAGAGTAAATAGTTACCTCTGCCGCTTTGTTTGCTTTTTTGCTTTTGCCTGGCTAATGCAGCTATAACTTCTGACAGAAAAAACGCAGAACGGCGCTTTTAAGCGCCATCAGAGATGTTAATAAAATGAGTCAAAAAGAAGGTATGAATTAACAGCGCGCTGCGGGTAGTCGATTATTCCGGGCCAGAGATTCATAAAACGATTTAATAACCAGCAACCGTGCGAAAAGATCGACTGGATTATTTTCGCTGCCGTTACGTTATCGCGCTTTCAGGAAGTGAGATGACAGACAAATGGGGTCAGAAATTTTGCAGCGAGTATACCCATGCCGTCACGTTATGACGGCTGATACAGGGTGATTTTACTCTGCCGCAGATTTTTCGCGCTGTGCCAGAATCCGGCTCAGGTTCAGCTCCAGCCAGTCAGCCAGCCCCACAACCTGTTCACCGACTTCGCGTCCAAGCGGGGTTAAGCGATATTCCACGTGCGGTGGCACCACATCGTAGGCGATACGCTGCACGAAGCCATCTTCTTCCAGGTAGCGCAGATTCTGCGCCAGCATCCGCTCGCTGACGCCACCGACCGTCCGGCGCAACGCGCTGAAGCGCAGCGTCTGGTCCTGCAGGGCCAGCAGAATTAATACGCTCCAGCGGCTGGTTACGCGTTTCAGCACGTCACGTGACGGGCAGTTGACGTTGAGCAATTCGCCGCGGATAAATTTTTCACTCATTTTTTCAGACATTTAACTTATCCACCTCAAACTAACAATTCTGTAAGTACTTACTAAAAATTAGTTTATACACTAGTCTGAATTTCACCAACAGCCACAGGAGTATTAACATGATTGCAGTTACAGGTGCCACCGGCCAGCTGGGCCGTTTCGTGATTGATGCATTACTGAAAAAAGTCCCGGCGGGAGAAATTGTTGCCGCCGTCCGTACGCCTGCCAAAGCGGCCGATCTCGCAGCGCTGGGCGTCATTGTCCGCCAGGCCGATTATGGTCAGCCAGAGACGCTGGAGGCCGCTTTTGCAGGCGTGGATAAGCTGCTACTGATCTCCGGTAGTGAAGTGGGCCAGCGTGAAGCGCAGCATAAAGCCGTCATTGAGGCTGCTCGGGCGGCGGGCGTGGGCTTTATCGCTTACACCAGCCTGCTGCATGCGGATACCTCGCCGCTGGGCCTTGGCGTTGAACACCGTGCAACAGAAGCGCTGCTGAAAGCCTCTGGCATCCCGTTCGCCCTGCTGCGTAACGGCTGGTACAGCGAGAACTACGCAGCGAGCATCCCACCGGCGCTGGCGCATCATGCGTTTATTGGCGCAGCAGGCGAAGGTCGTATCGCCTCGGCAGCGCGTCAGGATTACGCTGAAGCGGCGGCAGAAGTGATGACCCGTGAGGATCAGGCGGGCAAAGTGTATGAACTGGCAGGTGATGACAGCTACACGCTGGCGCAGTTTGCTGCGGAGATTGCCGCGCAGAGCGGTGAGAAGGTCGATTACGTCAATCTCTCTCAGAGTGAGTTTGCGGCGGCGCTGAAAAACGCAGGCCTGCCAGAAGGTCTGGCGGAAATGCTGGCGGATTCCGATGCCGGTGCAGAGAAAGGCGGTTTGTTCGATGACTCCCGTCAGCTAAGTCAGCTCATCGGTCGCCCCACCACCACCTGGCAGGCAGTCATTCGCGCGGCGCTGGCGAACCGTTAATTCTGACGTTCATGAGCGGGCAAGCTGGTCCGCTCACCTCACTCTCCTGCCCGAATTCCCGTTGGGTATGCCACTTTCTGCACTCTTTGCGGCTGCGGTTTCTTTTACAAAATGTGAATAAACGCCAGTTTTCTTCAGGTTAAATTTTTTTATTCAGGTCGCTAAGAGATTCATCTGAAATGCGTTTTTTGTGAACAGCGCTATATTTGGTTGAATTGTCTGGAATTTATCCAAAAACCTCGATTAATCGACAATATTTATTACGTTCATAGATATTCTGCATTGTTGTTCCGGGGGAGGAGAGGTCTATAATTTGTCCTTTGTGCAACCACGACCGCTCAGGAGGCCGTTATTAATACCCATCGCCAGCAACAAAATGCACTTGAAGAGGTTCGTGCCGGGGCGGAAGTTGAGTATCAATACGATCCCCATGAACTGAAGCTGGATCGCATGCAGGATTCTGAACCGGAGCCGGAGCTGATTGAAGGCTTGCCAGCGCCGGATGCGCTGACCCCTGCCGATCGTTATCTGGAACTGTTTGAACATGTTCAGATGTCGCGGATTTTCGAGGACAGCAAAACCTTCCCCGACTGTTCGCCCAAGTACGATCCGCTGGATGTGCTGATGCGCTATCGTCGACAGAAACGCAGCAGTGATTTCGACCTGTCGCGTTTTGTCGCCGATCACTTTTATCTGCCTGGCGTAAACGAAAGCTTTTATGTCTCCAACCCGGATAAAACGCTCAAAGAGCATATCGACGACCTGTGGCCGGTTCTGACCAAAATGCCGCAGCAGCATATGCCGCACTCATCGCTGCTGCCATTACCCAAACCCTATGTGGTGCCGGGCGGACGTTTTGGCGAAACCTACTATTGGGACTCTTACTTCACCATGCTAGGCCTGGCAGAATCCGGCCGCGACGATCTGCTGCGTCACATGGCGGATAACTTTGCCTGGCTGATCGATAACTACGGTCATGTGCCAAACGGCAACCGTACCTATTATCTCAGCCGCTCGCAGCCGCCGGTGTTTGCCCTGATGGTTGAGCTGTTCGAAGAAGATGGCGTGCGCGGTGCTAAGCGCTATCAGGAACAGCTGATGAAGGAGTATCAGTTCTGGATGGACGGTGCCGGTTCACTGATGCCGAACCAGGCTTATCGTCACGTAGTGCGGATGCCAAACGGCTCACTGCTGAACCGCTACTGGGATGACCGCGATACGCCGCGCGATGAGTCGTGGATCGAAGATGTGGAAACCGCCCGCGAATCGAAACGTCCGGCCAGCGAAGTGTATCGTGACCTGCGTGCCGGAGCGGAATCGGGCTGGGATTACTCCTCGCGCTGGCTGCGTAACCCGAAACGGCTGTCGAGCATCCGTACCACGCAGTTTATTCCTATCGATCTGAACTCGTTCCTGTACAAGCTGGAGCTGATGATCGCCACCCTGTCGCACGCGAAAGGGGAAGAGCTGACCGCACTGGCCTGGCAGAAAAAAGCCGAAGCGCGCAAGCGTGCGATTACCCGTTATCTCTGGGACAGCACCGCCGGTGTATTCCGTGACTACGACTGGCGTCGGGAGCGTTTCGGTGCCTTTACCGTCGCCTCCGTGGTTCCGCTGTTTGTCGGTCTTGCAACGCCGCATCAGGCGCACCTGCAATCGATCTCGCTACGGCATTTGCTACTGAGCAACGGCGGCCTGCTGACCTCAATGGTGGAAAGCGGTGAGCAGTGGGATCGACCCAACGGCTGGGCACCGATGCAGTGGATGGCGGTTGTTGGCCTGAATAATTACGGTGAAGAGACGCTGGCGACTGAAGTGGCAGTGAACTGGCTCAACACGGTCAACAACTTCTATCAGTTGCACCATAAGCTGGTAGAGAAGTATGACATCAGCGGCGAGCGCGCCCGCCCAGGCGGTGGTGGTGAGTATCCATTACAGGATGGATTCGGCTGGACTAACGGCGTTACACGTAAGCTGATGACGATGTATGGGCATTTAATGGCTGACTGAGTATCGCAGCCGGTAAACCTTTAAAACGCAAAAAGCCGGGTTATCCCGGCTTTTTCATGTTTCATGCAGGCTATTCAGCGCTACTTCTTCGCTTCAGTACCTGGTTGTGACGCACGTTGCAGGAACTGCTGTGTCACTTCAGGCAGGTGCTGCAGCAGCCACTCCGCCATCGCCACTTCCTGATCGCGGATCTCATTCAGTATGCGTACGCCCTGCGCATCACCGACCTGCTCAGCCGCGGCGATCAGGCTGGTGTAGCTGGCGATCTCGGCATTCTCGAATACATAGCCACTGATAGCGCCCTTCACCACTTCATCTGAGTTAAACATGCCGCCCACGGCCTGGCCGGTGGCTGCCATTTTGCCCATCGCATCTTTCATTACAGAGTGATCGATACCGTGGCTGTCGAGCAGCTGTTCCAGCAGAGTCAGCTGATGTTTAGTTTCATCAAGATGTTGCGCCAGACGCTGTTCCAGCGCCGGATAGTGTTCAAGACGACCTGACATCTTGCTCAGCATGCTTTCTGCTTGTTTTTCCATCGCATGCGCATCGCGCAGCCAGTCGTGATAATGTTCAATCGCAGTCATGTGTTGCTCCTCAAGAGACGGTAATAGACTCAGCTACCGAGGTGAGCTTCTCATCCGTTTGCTTCTCTTCATTCAGGGTTTCTTCCAGCAGCTGTGCGGCTTTGGTGTAACCCAGCTTCAGCGCCAGCGCATGCAGGGTACCGTAGGTGGCAATCTCATAGTGCTCAACTTTCTGCGCCGCACCGATCAGTCCATGATCGCGAATCTCGCCCTTCTCGACCGAGTCGATAATTTCCTGCGCTTCTTCAACCAGACCTTCCAGCGCATGGCATTTCATTCGTTTGATTTTGACTTCAGGTGTTACTTCCACCAGTTCGTCGAGTCGTTCAATCTGAGCACGGGTCTCTTCCAGATGCTGATTAAACGCAGCGATAAGATTTTCGTCACTGGCTGCACGCGCCATTTTAGGCAATGCACGGGTTATCTGCTTCTCAGCGCTGTATACATCGGATAAGTCATGGATGAACAGATCGTTTAACGTTTTCACTGTCATAAGATAGCCTCATTGATTAAAAAGCTGCGTCTGTAATAACGCAGCGCCAGTCATATCGTTGACACCTGAAAAGTCTAGTGGAGATTCTTAATATCGCACGCAGCATCAGTATGAATTTAAGACAAAAGTGGCATATAAAATGCATTTTCCTTTTTACAGCAAAGATTTAGCTGAATAATGTTTTTATCGTTGCCGCTTCGTTAGCTGCGCTGGATTTTGTACAAAGTAATAAATCGTTGTATACATTTTTTAAGATTAACTGCATAAAAAAGTACCAGTCAAAAACTTACCTGTACAAAGTTGTATTTAACCGTATAGCTTTAATCGATCGGAAATAAAAAACCGGAAGGGTAAACCCTTCCGGTTCAATTAACAGCTCCCGCCATTGCCAATGATGGAGCAATGACATAATTCAAGGTGTAATTATCTTCACGAGGAACTAAACAGATTCAAAATGCCCGGCTAACAGAGTAACCCTGCCGTCACAGCAGTGTTAAAGACGTTCAGCTCCGGCGGCTAACCTTACCTCCCTTGCGCCCCGCTTCAATGGCACGTTCAGGATCGTTCTTGAAGTTACCGCCGCTTTTCTGGCCTCCTTTGCGTCCTGCTTCAGCAGCACGCTCTTTGTCGGCCGCAAAATTCCCGGCCCCACCGCGATATTGAGTCATATGCGTCCTCTTTGAATTTTAAAAATTGGAATTTGCACAGTTAACGCTTCATCAGGCCGATTCAGCAACATAAATGTAGACAGAAAATCGGACCGATCAAGTGAGATAAATAAAAAACCCGTCACAGTTCTGGCTTAATGATCGTACTACCCTCAACCGAAATGATAACGGATTCCAACCATCGCTCTTTTCAATTCATAAAAGAGCCGCGGCATGAAAAATCTTTATAACGAAAATCGCCGCGCCCTATTAATCGATCTTTTTCAAAAAAAGTCCAATTGAAAAAAATATAAGCGAAGCGGTAAATAGATAGATTAATCAACATCAGGTAGTGAAGATGATCAACAAACGATCAATTTCCCCAAGCGAAGCGCTAAATAGAAATTTAAAACCCTGCTTTTACGTCAAAAATAAGCGAAGCGTGACGCATTGATGGCACCAGTTAAAAATAGCCGGAATCGATCAATAAACGATCAATTCTGCTGATTTAATGAAAATTTTTATTAAAAAGAGAGGTCAGATTTAGCGATGAAATTTGAATCTAAGCGAAGCGGATGAATTTCTGCTTCCTGAGGGCAAAAAACGGGTTTTCGGAATAGTACTAAAAAGCATTTTCTGCGGGGATACGCATAAATTTTGCATGCCTGCGAAAAGGGGAACTCAACGTTATGAATGAGATGGCGCAAAGCCATGAGGGGGAGATTGTGCGTTAATGGCAGGCAAAACATATGCCCTGTTCATCAGAGTCAGAGGGAGTCGGGAAAAGTGGAATCAAAAGCGACACCGCGCTTGCCATTTTTCTTGATGCGGTACATCGCTTCATCAGCACGCTGCAGTGCAGTATCAAAGTCATCTTTGTCCTGCGCCTGAGACACACCGACAGACGCCCCAATGAGGGCATGCCCGTTTGCCATATCAAAAGGTGTCATTACCGCGTCAAGACAGGCGTGCGCCAGTGTCTTTACCCGCGGATGGTTCAGCGCCAAGGGTATTAACAATACAAACTCGTCGCCGCCCAGTCGGCCAATGATCACCTCTGCCGGAGAGAGTTCCGTAAACCGCTGACTTAACTGGATGAGGACTTCATCTCCGCTGCGGTGCCCCAGGGTGTCGTTGACGTGTTTGAAGTTATCCAGGTCAATAAAGACCACGCAGAGCGGTCCCTGAGCTTTCATTTCACAGAAATAATTCTGCAGAGCATGACGATTGTTGAGCAGCGTAAGGGGATCGTGCAGCGCCAGCAGGGCGAGCTGCTCCTCATATTGCTTCTCTTTGGTCATATCGATGTGAGTGCCGATCACTTTAACCGGCTCTCCGTGCGCATTCCATTCGCTGACCCGGCCCCGGTCCAGCACCCACGTAATGCTGCCATTTTTGGCGATCATGCGGTGCAGAGCCTCGTAATAAGGCGCTTTCCCGGCGATGTGGTCGTTGAATGCCTGTAGAACGTCGGCGGCATCATCGGGATGCAGGCTCTCTTTCCAGGATTCAAAGTTGGCGTCGGTCTCTTTCGGCTGGAAGCCCAGCATCGCCCCCCAGCGCCGGTTGAAGATCACCAGTTTGCCGCTGGGAATATCCAGCTGCCACAGGAACAGCCCGGTACCATCCAGCGCCGCATTGAGTTTTGTGCGGGCGTCATGCGCTATACGCTTCAGACGCGCATTGTGCTTTTTGAGGTTCTGTATCTGCAGACGCAGCGCTTCTTCTGACATAACCGTGTAAGAGGAGGAAAAAGGGGTATTGTGCCTGTCAGGCTGATTCTGTAAAGGGTGGCTTATAAAACACGATTAGCCGCGGTCAATTGCAGGCTGGACAGGATATCAGGCGGTACCAGTCTGGCAACGCAGCACAGAGGCGAAGCGGCAAATTGGTTTCGCCATGAAATCTGTTTGTGTTGCTACAGGGTTGAGAAGTGGAATGGGCGCGGGAGAGGCGAAATTCGGAATGTTCGGGAATGGCGGGAGTCTGTCGAACCTTCGATGACGGGTTCGCCCCATAAACGCAAAAACCCGCCAGAGGCGGGTTCTTTAAAGATGGTGCCCGAACCCGAAAATGCCGGGAGCATTTTTGCATCGCGTGCCAGCGCGGCCCGAAGGGCGAGCCACAGGGATGTGGCGAGTGAATCGAACCTTCGATAACGGGTTCGCCACATAAACAAAAACCCGCCAGAGGCGGGTTCTTTAAAGATGGTGCCCGAACCCGGAATCGAACCAGGGACACGGGGATTTTCAATCCCCTGCTCTACCGACTGAGCTATTCGGGCAACGGGGCGCATTAAACCAAAGCGGCCCGGCAGCGTCAAACGCTTTTCACCAAAATCAAATCGACTGACCGCTTTTCCATCAACCCAAAGAGTGGGTCTGACCTGCCGCCATAAACCTCTCTGTTGGCCGGATATATTTTAGTCAGAAAGCAGGCAGAGTCTGCATTGTGAGGCGAAATTGCCGATATAGCATGCGAGACCAACACTAATAATAAGGATCGCCATGTTTTCCACCATTACATCAGGTATCGCTTCCCGTCACAGCTGGCAAAAGCGTTCACACTCAGCGGCAACGCTGAGCTCTCTCAACGGTTCCATCGCCATGATTGAATTCTCTCCCGATGGCTCCATTCTCAGCGCGAATGCGCTGTTTCTGGCGCGCATGGGCTACACGCTGGCGGAGATCGAAGACCAGCACCACAGCCTGTTTTGTACCGCCGAGCAGCTTAAGTCGCGGGACTATCAGGATTTCTGGCTGCGACTGAACCGGGGCGAAAGCTTCAGCGATAAGTTCCTGCGCGTGGCGAAAAACGGCCGACCGGTATGGCTCGAAGCCAACTATGTGCCGGTGCAGAACCGCCATGGCCGGGTGATTAAAATCGTCAAACTGGCAACCGACATCACCGATCATATCAACGATGCGCAGGAGCAGCGCGCCATCACCACCGCCATAGAACGGTCGATGGCGGTGATCGCTTTTAACCTCAAAGGTGAAGTGCTGAAAGCCAATGACAACTTCCTGAAAACCATGGGTTATCGTCGTGAGGAGGTAGAAGGTGTTCACCACCGTCGCTTCTGCTCGCAGGCGCTGCGCGACAGCCGCGAATATAGCGAGTTCTGGCAGCAGCTGAACCGCGGCGAATTTGTCTCAGGTCAGTTTCCCCGGGTCAATAAACGGGGTGAGACTATCTGGCTGCGCGCCACCTACAACCCGGTTTTTGACGAACAGGGCAGGCTCTACAAAATCGTGAAATTCGCCACCGATGTGACCGCGCAGGTGGAAAAGAATCAGCAGGAACATGATGCGGCACAGCGGGCTTATCACACCGCGCTGCAAACGGATGAAAGCACAAAGCTGGGTGCCGATGTTATCGCCAGCAGCGTGCAGACCATGAACGCCCTGGCGGGTGAACTGCAGGGGATCTCCGGTGATATTACCGGCCTGAGTGAATCCTCAGAGCGTATCGGCGCGATTGTAGAAGGTATCCGCCGGATAGCCGATCAGACTAACCTGCTGGCGTTGAATGCCGCTATTGAAGCGGCACGGGCAGGAACCCATGGCCGCAGCTTTGCGGTAGTGGCTAATGAAGTCCGCACGCTGGCAGCAAACATCAATCGCGCCACCACCGACATCGAAAATCGGATACAGCAAAACCATCAGCTGGCGAGCCGGGCACTGAAAGGGATTGAATCCAACCTGAAGCGCGCCGATCAGGGCGTACAGCTGGCCCAGGAGGCGGGCGGCGTGATTGCGGAAATCCGTGAAGGCGCAACGGATGTAGTACGCGCCATCGGCCAGGTGACCAAAACGCTTAAAGTCTGACGCTCTGCGGGGGCAACCGCCCCCTTTTAAGGTGTTGCCTGAACCGGCGCTTCTGGCACCGGCGGGATAAAGATATGATCCAGAATCGCCCGCATTACAGGTGCCGCAGTAATTCCTTCGTTGCCACCATTCTCCAGAATTAACGCTACCGCCACTTTCGGGTCATTAAAGGGCGCAAAGGCGGTGTAGAAGATATGGTCACGTAACCGTACCGGTATCATCTTCGCGTTATAGGTCTGGTTCTGGCGCAGGCTGAACACCTGCGACGTCCCGCTCTTCGCGGCGATGCCATAGGGTGCCGTGTGGAAATATTTATAACCGGTGCCGTTGGGTGCGTTAGCCATGCCAAACATCGCGTGGCGTACCAGCGACCAGTAAGGTGAATGAGGATCGCCAATCTGTGCTTCATGCTGCTGCGGATGATAGCTCTCCACCAGCGTGCCGCGCTGGGTTTTCTCCAGCAGATGGGGGGCAATGACCCGACCGTTATTAATCAGCGCCACCATCGCTTTCACCATCTGAATGGGTGTCGCAATCCAGTAACCCTGTCCGATACCGACTGAAACCGTATCACCCTGATACCAGGCCTTTTTATGCACCTTCTGCTTCCACTCCCGGCTCGGCAGTAAGCCGCTGTACTCCTCATTCAGGTCGATACCGGTCGATTTACCATAGCCAAACTGGCTGAGCATGGTGTGAATGCGATCGATGCCCATCATAAACGCCACCTGGTAGAAGAAGGTATCGGCGGACTCTTCGATTGCCCGCGTCACATCCAGCATGCCGTGTCCGGTTTTTTTCCAGTCGCGATAGCGCCGGTCCGTGCCTGGCAGCGTCCAGGTGGGTGCGCCAAAGAATTGCGACTGCGGCGTAATCACATGAGTCAGCAGCGCCGACATCGCCATGTAAGGCTTCACCGTGGAGGCGGGCGGATAGAGTCCCTGCGTGACGCGGTTAATCAGCGGCAGGTCTTTATCCTGTAGCAGCTTTTTATAGGCCTGATAGCTGATGCCTTTCACAAACGGATTGGGATCGTAGCTGGGGCTGGAGACCATCGCCAGCACGGAGCCGTCGTGCGGATCTTCAATCAGTAGCGCCGCACGCTGCCCCGCCAGCAGGCTTTCCACATACTGTTGCAGGTGCAGATCCAGCGTCAGCGTCAGGTTTTTACCCGCGACCGGCGGTACCTCTTTCAGCACCCGCACAATGCGGCCATGATTATCCACTTCCACTTCCTGATAACCCGGCTTACCGTGCAGCAGCGCTTCGTAATAGCCCTCAATCCCCTGCTTACCAATGTTATGGTCAGCCGCATAGTTTTCGGCGATGCCTTCCGCATTCAGCCGTTTATAGTCGTTATCGTTGATTTTCGACACATAGCCGATCACATGCGCCAGATCCGCGCCATAAGGATATTCACGATCCTGGTAGGTCTCAATGCTGGCGCCGGTGAAGTGAAACTGATTGACCGCAAAGCGGGCGACCTGCTCTTCCGTCAGCTCCTCTTTCAGCACCACCGGCTTGTAACGGCTGGTCTGCTTCAGCGCATGGCGGAAGGTGTCGATTTCGTCCGGCGTCAGATTAACGATCGGCGTGAGTGCCCGCAGCGTGGCGTCCATGTCGCTGATTTTGTAAGGCGTCAGCGTAATGGCGTACCAGCTGACGTTTCGCACCAGCGGAATGCCATTGCGGTCATAAATCAGCCCACGCGTCGGCGCAATGGGGATCATTTTGATGTCGTTCTGGTTAGAGCGCGTCTGGTAATAGCCATGATCACGCACCTGTAAGCGAAAAAGGTTTACGCCAAGAATGGTGAAACAGAGACAGACCAGAGCAAAGGCTATTGCAGCGCGGCGGGCAAACAGCTTCTCTTCAGCTTGGAAGTTACGAAAGTTCATCAGGGGGCATTATCAGGCGATTAATTATTATCTGTTATTGCGCACCATGATAAAGCGCGATCGCGGGCGTGCCAGCGCGAAGATGCACAAGCCTGACCAAAAGTGTGTCATTTGATGTGAATGTTACCGGGACGGCGAGGCGGGAAAATGCAGATCCCCCGGTTAAGGGGGATCTGCGCAAGGGGATCGGGCAGCAGGCGTCAATGCCTGCCACGCTGATTAATCACCCAGCAGAACAGACTCCAGCGCAATCTTGATCATGTCGTTGAAGGTGGTCTGACGCTCAGCAGCGGTGGTCTGCTCGTGCGTACGGATGTGGTCTGATACGGTGCAGATGGTCAGCGCTTTAGCACCGAACTCTGCGGCCACACCGTAGATACCTGCAGCTTCCATCTCAACGCCGAGGATGCCATATTTTTCCATCACGTCGAACATCTGCGGATCCGGGGTGTAGAAGAGATCGGCAGAGAAGATGTTACCTACGCGCGCTTCAACACCCAGGTTTTTCGCCGCATCAACCGCGTTACGCACCATGTCGAAGTCAGCAATCGCAGCAAAATCGTGATCTTTGAAACGCATACGGTTCACTTTGGAATCGGTGCAGGCACCCATACCAATCACGATGTCACGCAGTTTTACATCGGCACGCACGGCACCACAGGAGCCCACACGGATGATCTTTTTCACGCCGAAGTCGGTGATCAGCTCTTTGGTGTAGATGGAGCAGGAAGGAATACCCATTCCGTGGCCCATTACAGAGACTTTGCGGCCTTTATAGGTGCCGGTGTAGCCCAGCATCCCGCGCACGTTGTTCACTTCTACCGGATTTTCCAGGAAGGTTTCAGCAATGTGCTTTGCACGCAGCGGATCGCCAGGCATCAGCACGACGTCTGCGAAATCGCCCATTTCAGCATTAATATGAGGGGTTGCCATTGTTTAATCCTTGTTAAATTGCTGATTTACAGCATGTTCTTGCCATAGTCCATCTCGGACAGGCCAAAATAGTGTGCAATTGTCTGACCAATATCGGCGAAAGTTTCGCGGTAACCGAGTGAACCCGGCTCGACTTTCGGTCCGTAGATAAGAATCGGAATGTGCTCACGCGTGTGTTCAGTACCTTCCCACGTCGGGTCACAGCCGTGGTCAGCGGTCAGGATCAGAATGTCATCTTCTCCGACTAACTCCATCAGCTCAGGCAGACGACGGTCAAACAGCTCCAGCCCGCCCGCATAACCGGCAACATCACGACGATGTCCCCAGGTTGAGTCGAAATCAACGAAGTTAGTGAAAACAATCGCCTGATCCGGCGCGGTTTTCATCTCCTGAATCGTCGCGTCAAACAGCGCATCCAGACCGGTCGCTTTGACCTTTTTGGTAATGCCCTGCTCAGCATAGATATCGGCGATTTTACCCACGGAGATCACGTGACCGCCCTTCTCATCCACCAGCTTTTTCAGCATGGTGGCGGATGGTGGCTCGACTGCCAGGTCGTGACGATTGCCGGTGCGCTCAAACTGACCCGCTTTGTCGCCCACAAACGGACGGGCGATAACCCGGCCGATGTTGTAGCCACCCTCGGTCAGCTCTTCACGGGCGATTTCGCACAGCGCATAGAGTCGATCCAGACCAAAGGTCTCTTCGTGACAGGCGATCTGGAACACCGAGTCCGCAGAGGTATAGAAAATCGGCTTGCCGGTTTTCATGTGCTCTTCGCCCAGTTGGTCGAGGATCACCGTACCTGAAGAGTGGCAGTTCCCGAGATAGCCCGGCAGATCTGCGCGCTCGACCAGTTTGTCCAGCAACTCCTGTGGGAAGCTGTTCTCTTTGTCGCTGAAGTAGCCCCAGTCAAACAGCACCGGCACACCGGCGATCTCCCAGTGGCCTGACGGCGTATCTTTACCTGACGAAAGCTCGCTGGCGTAAGCATACGCGCCGGTGATTTTCGCCTCAGGATCAAGACCTGCCGGGAAGCGGCCGGTCGACAGCTCTGCGGCTTTGCCCAGACCCAGCGCGGTAAGATTAGGCAGATGCAATGGGCCTTTACGTCCCTTGTCTGCTTCACCCCTGAAACAGGCTTCGGCGATGTGACCTAACGTATCCGAACCTGCGTCGCCGAATTTATCGGCATCTTTACTGGAGCCAATTCCAAAGGAATCGAGAACCATAATAAAAGCACGTTTCATGCAAGTCTCCTGCGCATTGGCGCGTGACAAGTCAAAAAAAAGCGATCAGATCAGTATACCCGAATGCATCGCGGCTGGCACCGGTTACCGGTCAGTTAGCTGATATCGCTCACACGGCGATAGACAACCGGCGTCTCAGCCGGGGCGGAATCACCGAGCACCAGCGCGGCTTTGACCGCCGCGGCGGCCTGCTGCCATTTGTCTTCGCTGCTGGCGTGAATGATCGCCAGTGGACGCTGCGCATCGGCACGTTCGCCCAGGGTGATCATGTCGTTTAAGCCGACGCTGTAATCAATGCTGTCGCTGGCACGCTGACGTCCGCCGCCCATTGCCACCACCGCCAGACCCAGCGCACGGGTATCCATGCTGCTGACGATGCCTGGCTGGTCGGCATACACCGGCTTGCTCAGCATCGCCTGCGGCAGATAAGCGTCGTAGCGTTCCACGAAATCGGCAGGTCCCTGCTGGGCAGCGACCATACGACCAAATATCTCGGCTGCTTTGCCGTTATCCAGCACCGTCATCAGTTTCTGACGCGCTTCGGTGTCGCTGGCGGCCAGTTTGCCAGAGACCAGCATTTCGCTGCAGAGCGCCAGCGTCACTTCCAGCAGGCGCGGATTCCGCTCTTCGCCGGTCAGGAAGCGAACCGCTTCACGCACTTCCAGCGCGTTACCGGCTGAGGAGGCGAGAACCTGGTTCATATCCGTCAGCAGTGCGGTGGTCTGGCAACCTGCGCCATTGGCGACGCCAACAATTGACTGCGCCAGACTTTCTGACGCCTCATAGGTTGGCATAAACGCGCCGGAACCCACTTTGACATCCATCACCAGTGCATCCAGCCCTTCTGCCAGCTTCTTCGCCAGAATCGAGGCGGTAATCAGCGGGATCGAATCGACGGTGGCGGTGATGTCACGCGTGGCGTAGAAACGCTTATCCGCCGGTGCCAGCGAGCTGGTCTGGCCGATAATCGCCACACCCACCTGCTTGATAATCTCGCGGAAGCGGTCATCACTCGGGAAGATATCGAAGCCCGGGATCGCTTCCAGTTTATCCAGCGTGCCACCGGTATGGCCAAGGCCACGACCCGAGATCATCGGGACATATCCGCCGCAGGCCGCGACCATCGGCCCTAACATCAGCGACGTCACATCGCCGACGCCGCCGGTCGAGTGCTTATCCACCACCGGCCCATTGAGGTTAAGTGATTTCCAGTTCAGTACCGTACCGGAATCACGCATCGCCATGGTCAGCGCGACCCGCTCAGGCAGCGTCATGTCGTGGAAATAGATGGTCATCGCCAGCGCGGCGATCTGACCTTCCGAGACGGTGTTATCACGCACGCCATTGATGAAGAAGCGAATCTCCTCTTCAGTCAGCGCATGGCCGTCACGTTTTTTGCGAATTATTTCTTGTGGCAGGAACAAGGTAACCCCCTGGTTCAGGGAAATCAGGATGGGGAACAGGCGGTCAGCGACCGCCTGAAGGATCAGTAACCCGCTTTGCTGGTGTCGCTATCATGACCCAGGGTGTTGAGCAGGCTCGCCAGCAGGCTTGATGCACCAAAGCGGAAATGACGCGCATCGGCCCAGTCGGCACCCAGCGTCTCTTCCGCCATTTTCAGATAGATCGCGGCATCTTCAGCGGTGCGCACGCCACCAGCGGGCTTAAAGCCAACCTGCTGGCTGACGCCTTTATCGCGGATCACGTTCATCATGATCTGCGCCACTTCAGGCGTGGCGTTAACCGGCACTTTACCGGTAGAGGTTTTAATGAAATCGGCACCGGCATCAATGGCAATCTCAGAGGCCTGACGGATCAGCGCTTCCTGCTTCAGTTCACCGGTTTCGATGATCACTTTCAGCAGCACATCTGCTTCGGCACAGGCGGTTTTACAGGCTTTTACCAGATCGAAACCGACCTGACTGTTACCGGCGATCAGCGCACGATACGGGAACACCACATCCACTTCATCGGCACCGTAGGCGATAGCGGCGCGGGTTTCTGCCAGCGCAATATCAATGTCGTCATTGCCGTGCGGGAAGTTAGTCACCGTGGCGATGCGGATCTCCGGGGTACCCTGCTCGCGCAGCGTTTTACGGGCAATCGGAATAAAACGTGGATAGATACAGATTGCGGCGGTGTTGCCTGCCGGGGATTTGGCCTGATGACACAGGGCGATCACTTTTGCGTCGGTGTCGTCGTCATTCAGGGTGGTTAAATCCATCAGTTTCAGGGCGCGCAGGGCAAGGTCTTTGATATCGGTCATGAGGCTCTCCAAAGGATCGGGGTGCAACCCACCGGCTCGCCGGCGGAATGTTATAATAATAACACTCTGATGCGGCCTGATATGTGCCAGGAGTCACATAGGAATAAGAAATTAATGCAACATTGCCACGTTTACTGTGACTGACATTACAGATAACGGTACCTGATGGTCATTATACGCCAGCGGGTGCAATGTTACTATTATCACATTTAAGCGCGAAGGCTGCAGGTCGGGTGAGACGCGGGGGGTCAGTTGCGCAGTGCCGGGAAAGCGGGGTCGAGCTGAAATAGCTGCTGACTGTTGTGCCACAGCGCATCGGCAATCTCCTCAGGTGACTCTTCACGCAGGCTGCAGAGCACCTCCCACACCTGACGCGCCCGCTCCGGACGATTAGGCTGGCCCTGAAAGCCCTGCAGCGGCATATCGGGTGCATCGGTTTCCAGCAGCAGCGAAGAGAGCGGCAGCTGCGCCACGGTCTGACGGGTTTTGCTGGCGCGTTCATAGGTAATGGTCCCGCCGATGCCAATCGCATAACCCAGCTTAATAAAGGCCTGCGCCTGCTGCAGACTGCCCGCAAAACCATGCACCACGCCACGGCGCGGCAGATCGTAACGACGCAGAATCTGCGCCAGTTTGTCATGAGTGCGGCGCGAATGCAGGATCACCGGCAGCTGATACGCTTTCGCCAGCTTAAGCTGCGCCTCAAGAAAGCGTTGCTGCTTATCAAACTGCGGATCGTCGCGATAGAGATCCAGCCCGATCTCGCCGATCGCCACCAGCTTACGCGGCCGCTGTTGCAGTAAGGTTTCCAGCTGGTCGAGATGGGCCTCCTGATGATTTTCGATGACGATTGGATGCAGGCCCAGCGCGGCATAGAGCGCCGGTTGCGCCGCGGCTAACGCGCAGACCCGCTCAAAGCGGCTGGCATCGATCGCCGGAACGATAATCTTTTCCACGCCAGCTTCTGCAGCACGTGCCAGGCTGCCAGAGATATCCCCTTCAAACGGCGGGAAATCGAAGTGGCAGTGCGTATCGATAAACTTCATGCCAGCGATCCTTTGTCGTAATCAGCATCATTATCCGCCAGCGGCGGTGTGATGATGAGGCGGGTATCGGGTGCATTGGCTACCGGAGCAGGCGGCGTTACGATACGCGCCGTGGTCATCGGTTCCGCATCGCTCAGCCACTGGCCCAGCGTGGCAAGAAAATAGCGACCACAACGCCGTCCCAGATGATAATCCTGATTCAGTGAAGCGATGCGGCTCCCCAGCGCACTGCTGGCCAGCGCATGCGGCGGAAAGATTTCGATAATGCGCAAATCATCGGGCGGATTCTCAATGAACTGCTGAATTTCCCGATAGCTCTGTTCATGCTTATTCAGCACGTTGATCATCGGCTGCAGTGCGCCGGTGCTGAGCCAGCGTTCCATTCGCTTAAACCATTTCGGGGTATAGAACATCTGCGACGGCACGGTGCGGATCACCACAATGGTATCAGCGCCACGGCGGGCGGCTTCACGCACCGGAATCGCATCGCTGATGCCGCCATCGAGATAGCTGATCCCTTCCAGACTGACCCCCAGCCGGTAAAAACCGGGAATGGCACTGGAGGCTTTGATCAGATCCAGCCAGTTATCGGCGGTCGGATTGAAGTAGCCGGGCGTGTAGTCGTCACTGCGGCAGGCGCACATATAAAACTCGCGGCCGCTGGAGAACAGCTGTTCCGCGCTGCTCATCGCCAGCGGAAATTCACTGCGGGTGATATCTATCAGCCAGTCGAGATCGATCAGATTGCCACCACGCACAAAGCGCAGCGGATCAAAAAAGAGTTTACTGGTGGTATAGCGGGTAATCACACGCCGGGCATAGCCGGGCTGACCACAGACAAAGGCAGAAAGATTTTGTGCACCGGCAGAGGTGCCGAGCATCAGCTGAAAGGGGTTGAATCGGGCACGCTGAAATTCATCTAAGACGCCTGCGGTGAAAATGCCGCGTTGACCGCCGCCTTCACAAACCAGGGCAATTTTCTGAGATTTAAACGGTGTCAGGGCCAGAGGTTCAATGGCGCCGAGCGTGACAGGAATGCGTATACCCACTGTGCGAACCTCAAAAAGCGGTTCCGGGTCTGCTGGAGGATCGATCCGTTAAAGACGGCAGCATTCCGGAGAACCAGTCATATGTTCCTTTAACCGGCAGGCCAGCTGGGCTGGCTTACCTTGCAGCGATGTGAAGGTGTCCCTCTCTTCACGTCAGTCGCTACAGATGACTGGTCTCCGCTCTATGCTTTGCGTTGCATTACACTGCAGGACTCATCGGCTAAAGCTTTTTACGGCCGGTAAACAGGCTGATGAGGAACAGGATAATACCAACGACGAAGACAACTTTAGCTGCCCATGCTGCTGTGCCCGCTAAACCGCCAAAACCTAACGCTGCAGCGATCAGTGCGATCACCAGAAAAATAATGCCCCAACGAAACATAAGCCTCTCCTTACCCTATTTAAAAATCGAATATTTTAAAATCGATCTGCTTATTTCATCCCCGGATGGGTATCTTTTATTCGTACGGCCACAGAAGTGGCCGTACGCAAGCTTAAGATTTAACCGTCAGGTCATTCTTAACGCTTTTCACGCCTTCAATGGCTTTAGCAATGCTTTCTGCACGATCTGACTGTGCCTGATTAGCAACCTGCCCTGAAAGCTGAACAACGCCGTCTGTGGTCTCAACTTTTACGTTGCGCGACGGAACAATGTCATCCGCTAATAGCTTAGCTTTAATTTCGCTGGTCGTGGCGGTATCGCCCGCATAACCTTTCATTGATGATGCTTTGCTGTCTCTGACGTGTAGTTTGTCGCTGACGGATTTAACACCTTCGATTTTCTGCACCACAGCTACAGCTTTCTCAGCCTGATCCTGTGAGGTGACGAAACCGCTTAAGGTCACGACGCCGCTATGCGTTTTTACCGAGATATCCGTGCTTTTAATTGCGTCATCATCTACCAGTGCCGCTTTGGCTTTGGCGGTGATGCCGCTGTCATCCATATAACCATCGACTTTTTTCATAGAACTATCGATTTTTGAACCCGCGCTGTCGGCTGTCTGTGACGCTTTCTGCGACATTGATTCGTCAGCCAGTGCGCTGCCGCTGATCAGTGCTGAGCCAATCATGGCGGCCATCAGGGTTTTAGCAATCTTAGTCTTGTTCATCGATATCTTCCTTCTATCAGTTAACTCACCCAAAAACTGTGGGCGCAACAGAGGCACAGGTGCCGCTGCGTTACAGGACGTAAGGACAAGAGAAGTCTCTTCCGCCGTCCGATAGAGTAATCATAGACGGCATTTTGCAATTTGCCTGGCTAACTGGTTGATCACACGTCAAAACAGAAGAAAAACGGGGTTTTTAGGAGGAGTCTGGAAGGAGGAAAACAGGGCCACTCCCAGCTGGAATGGCCCGGAAACAGGCGATTAGTGCTCGCGCGTTTTGCGGAAACGGACGTCGGGGTAACGTTCCTGCGTAATATTAAGATTAACCATGGTTGGCGCGATATAAGTCAAATTATTGCCGCCATCGAGTGCCAGGTTAACTTCGTTTTTACGCTGGAAGTCCTCAAACTTTTTCGCGTCGCTGCATTCAACCCAGCGCGCCGTAGAGACGTTGATCGCTTCGTAGATCGCTTCGACGTTATATTCGCTTTTCAGACGGGCAACCACCACATCGAACTGCAGCACCCCGACCGCGCCCACGATCAGATCGTTGTTATGCACCGGACGGAACACCTGTACCGCACCTTCTTCAGACAGCTGAACCAGCCCTTTAAGCAGCTGTTTCTGCTTCAGCGGATCGCGCAGACGAATACGGCGGAACAGCTCTGGCGCGAAGTTCGGAATACCGGTGAACTTCATGTTTTCACCCTGAGTAAAGGTGTCGCCAATCTGAATGGTGCCGTGGTTATGCAGGCCGATGATATCGCCAGGATACGCTTCTTCAACGTGCGAACGGTCGCCCGCCATAAAGGTCAGGGCGTCGGAGATCACCACATCTTTGCCGGTGCGCACCTGACGCAGCTTCATCCCTTTTTCATATTTACCGGACACTACACGCATAAAGGCCACGCGGTCGCGGTGTTTCGGGTCCATGTTGGCCTGGATCTTAAACACGAAGCCGGTGAACTTCTCTTCTTTCGCTTCAACCGTACGGGTGTCGGTGTCACGCGGCATCGGACGCGGTGCCCATGCCACCAGGCCATCCAGCATATGGTCAACGCCAAAGTTACCCAGTGCGGTGCCGAAGAAGACCGGCGAAAGTTTGCCGCTCAGGAAGGCTTCCTGCTCAAACTCGTGCGATGCACCCTGTACCAGCTCCAGCTCTTCACGCAGCTGTGCCGCCAGATCGTCACCGACTGCGGTGTCGAGGTCCGGGTTGTTCAGCCCCTTCACGATGCGGACATCCTGAATGGTGTGGCCTTTACCGGTCTGGTAGAGATAGGTCTCATCTTTGTAGAGGTGATAAACCCCTTTGAACAGTTTGCCGCAGCCGATAGGCCAGGTGATGGGCGCACAGGCAATTTTCAGCTCGCTTTCCACCTCATCCAGCACTTCCATCGGGTCGCGGATGTCACGGTCAAGTTTGTTCATAAAGGTCAGGATCGGCGTATCGCGCAGACGGGTAACTTCCATCAGCTTGCGGGTACGATCCTCGACGCCTTTAGCGGCATCAATCACCATCAGACAGCAGTCAACCGCGGTCAGCGTACGGTAGGTATCTTCCGAGAAATCTTCGTGGCCCGGGGTATCCAGCAGGTTCACCAGGCTATCGCGATAGGGGAACTGCATCACCGAAGTCGTAATGGAGATACCACGCTGCTTCTCCATCTCCATCCAGTCCGACTTAGCGTGCTGGTTAGAGCCACGGCCTTTTACCGTACCGGCGGTCTGGATAGCCTGTCCGAACAGCAACACTTTTTCGGTAATGGTGGTTTTACCGGCATCCGGGTGCGAAATGATCGCGAAGGTGCGGCGGCGTGCCACCTCTTCTAAAAAGGGATTAGACATGGAATTCTTCTCAATAGGCAGCGCAATTTACTGGCGCTGCTGATAAATCACGGTGGCCGGCAGAACCTTACCGGCGGGTAAACGGTGCCAAAAACGATCTTTCATCGTTGGCGGGTCAGCGCGAAGTTACATTGGCGTGAATTCCGGTTACCTGGTCAGCTTTAAGGCGGCATAGCATACAATATTTTGCGCGCGCGGCCTACAGGGAGAGGGGCAGGATTTCAGGGGCGGGGAATCGGGGAACGGTGGATGCCACAACAAAGCGGGACGGGTCTGCACCCGCCCCGCCTCCGTTATCCCAGCACCTTTCTGACGCAGGCTTTGAAGATCTGCACACCAATCTCCAGCGAGTCGAGATCAAAATGCATGTCGGGATGATGCAATCCGGGCGTCAGGTTGGTGCCCAGCCCCCAGAAGCCCGCTTTTACACCCGGACGCTTCACCGGATAGTAGAAAAAGTCCTCGCTGCCTGGCGTGGTCCGGGTTGACAGCGCGCCCTCTTCGCCCAGCACCTCGACGATCGCGGCGCGGATCACCGCCGTCGCCTCATCATCAATCTCGGCGGCGGGCATCTCTTTTAATACGCGGACCTCGGCGCTGGCACCCAGTGCCGCCACGCTGTGAGTAATGGCGCGCGTGACCTGCTCTTTCAGCAGCGTCATCGGCCCGTTCTCCTGCGAACGCAGATCCCAGACTACGCGGGCTTCATCCGGCACCGAGTTGGTGACACCGGCGTCGCACAGGAAGCGGGTCGCTTTGACGCTCCAGGTCAGGCCGGGCGAGAGGTGTATGGCGTTGACCGCCTGAACCGCCTGTACGGCAGCATCCAGCGCATTCACCCCCAGGTGCGGACGCGCCGCATGGGCGGGCTGGCCTTTGATGGTCGCTTCCAGCGTGCTGCAGGCTGAGTAGAGCACCGCAGGCACCGCCTGTCCGACCACGCACTCCTCCAGCGGACGCAGATGGAACCCCAGAATCATCTCCACATCATCCAGTGCGCCACCTTCGATCATTGAGAGCGCACCGGCGCCCAGCTCCTCGGCGGGCTGGAACAGGATCTTCAGCCGGCCACGTTTCACCGCGCCCTCCTGCAGCAGAGCCGTCGCCGCCGTCAGCACGACCGAAGAGTGACCGTCGTGACCACAGGTGTGGCGCGCACACGGCACGCCATCAATGATGTGCCCCAGCGCATCCATATCCGCGCGCAGCGCCAGCACCGGGCCCGGTACACCGCTGTCGATCTCGGCCACAATGCCGGTGGTGTTATTGATATTGCGCGTCACCTTCAGGCCCGCTTTCTCCAGCTGATCGGCGATGTAGGCCGAGGTTTTCACCTCCTGAAAGCCCAGCTCCGGAATTTCGTGCAAATAGTGGTAATGCTCTAATACCTCAGACACAGCGTTACTCCTGAATAAACAGACGCATAACAGACATTGCGATCAGCGCGTTGATGATGCTCACCAGCATCAGCAGCGGCCAGTATTTTTTTGGCACATCGGCCACGCCCAGCAGCCGTCCCATATATTGCAGCTGCGATCCCATCAGGAAAATCGCCGGGGCCAGAATCGTGATATCCGCGCCGGTCAGCAGCCCTTTGGTCAGCAGACTCACCGCTACGCCGGTACCCGCAGACGATGAGAGCCAGGCGGTGAGCAGCACCGTAATTGCCTCACCCGGCAGGCCGAACAGCCCCATCACTGGCGCAAAAACGTGCCCGAGAAACTGCATGATGCCGAGCAGATTGAGCACTTCTGCCAGCACATAGGCCATCACCACATTTGGCATCAGGTTGTGAATGGCGATGTGAAAGCCTTTACGCGCGCCGGTCACAAACACATCAAAGGGATTACTGCTGATCGTGATTTTATTTTCCATCGGCGAAATCCTTCTTATAAACACTGTTTAACACAGCGCGCGTTATCGCCGCACCGACAAATTTCAGCACGAACATTAATAACAGCGGAATAATAATCGGCAGCGTCATTGAGGCGAATAGCGCGGAGCCGATGGCGAAATAATTATTGATTAAGCCGGCACCGGAATATTGCCAGGCACTCATCACCACCACCTCTTTTTTACCGATCTGATTCTGGTCGGCCATCTCTTTGGTTAATGCCGCGCCCGCGTCGGTACTTTGCAGGTCGGTGATTAACGCCAGACCGCAATGGCCCGGCAGCCCCATCAGCGGCTTAAGCAGCGGCGTCAGCAACCGATGCGCCGCGCGAATCGCGCCGTAGTGGGTGAAGATTTCCAGCACGCCCAGCGCCAGCATCACCGTGGGCGTCAGCGACAGCGCAAACAGGAAACCCGCTTTGGCACTGAGTCCGCCTGCGCCAAGAAAGGTGTTGCTGGCGGGATCTTTCATGGTGCCAAAGCTGCCGCCCAGCGTGGTGAAGTCAAAGGCGCCCAGCCATGAAAGACCCTCGACGTTATAAAACAGCCCTGAGAAAAACAGGATGGCAAAAATTAACGCGACATAACTGCCTTTGGTCGCCGTCATTTTTACCGGACTAACCACACTCTCATCTGACATTATTTTCTCCTGATAACCTGGCTTGCCGCCTGTTCCCTGCCGTGGCAAGTTTCAATATATGGAACTGAGTTCTAAGCATGATTTATGCCAGAGCCGATTGGCGCGCGATGATTAATGGCCCTGCTGTCACCTCTGGGCGTTTAATCCACGCCATGCCCGTTATGGCTCTGCGAAATATCTTTTTCTGACGGCAACGTGATATTTCCGGCGCGTTATCAGATGACCGCTATTTCTCCAGCTTCAGCGGCGATTGCACCAGCAGGATAGCGACCGGGCGCACTATCATGGTGCTGAAATCCTGATTTTGTTGCCCGTTAAGGAGTGATGCAGAATGAGAATCGCTCGCATTCAATTTGTGAAATAATTCTATTTAAATCAATCAGATAAATTGGCTGTTTTTGCGGAAAAGCCTTCGCTTTACTAACATATTTGATGCATAATTCACCGACTATACCTGTTTATTTAACATCTTCTTAAAAGGACTCGGCCATGCTGACTGCTGAAATGACTGGGCGTTTAAACGACCAGCTGAACCTGGAATTTTTCTCTGCCAATCTTTATCTGCAAATGAGCGCCTGGTGCAGCGACAAAGGCTTTGAGGGTGCCGCTTCCTTCCTGAAGATGCATTCACGCGAAGAGATGCAGCATATGCAGCGTCTGTTTGATTACCTGAGCGATACCGGCGGCATGCCGGTGCTGGGTACCATCGCTGCGCCGCCAGTCTCTTTCACTTCACTGAATGAAATTCTGCAGCAGGCGCTGGAGCATGAGCAGCTGATCACCAGCAAAATCAATGAACTGGCCCATGCTGCCATGACCTCACAGGATTACTCTACTTTCAACTTCCTGCAGTGGTATGTTGCCGAGCAGCATGAAGAAGAGAAGCTGTTCAAAACCGTGCTGGATAAACTGGCGCTGGTCAGCAACAGCGGCAACGGTCTGTTCCTGGTCGATAAAGATCTGGGCCGCATGAGCACCGAGAACCACGCAGAATAATGTTTATCGGCCCCTTTTCGGGGCCGATCTTATTGCCGTCTTGCTGACACCACTGCACCGCTATTCCAGCCGGTAACTCGCGGCTTTCCCGCCATTCACCCACAGTTCACGGCTTTCCCCCGCAGGCAGTAACAGCGCGATCTCCCGCCAGGCTGGCTGGTAATCTCCACGTTTTTCCACCGTCAGGTCGATACGCGTGGCGCTGCTGCAGAGCGTCCAGCGAAGCCATAGCGCATTCCCCTGTTGCCAGCCGTGGCTCTCGCCATCGTCATCAAACATTTCGCCTTGAGTCTGCACGCCTTCGGGGGCAGGCCATAGCTGCCATTGCCGCACCGTATCACGCCGCGCATCGGTGGTGCTTTCGCACTCGCCCAGCGGGATCACCGCACCGGCCCTTACCAGCAGCGGCAGCCGATCCAGCGGCGCATCCAGCGTGATGGTCTCACCGCCCGCAAACGCCTTGCCGCTGTGCCAGTCATACCAGCCGCCGCGGTTACGGGGCAGATAGACTTCACGACTGCGCGCGCCCTGCTCCACTACGCTGGCGACCAGCAGATCGCGCCCCAGCATAAAGTCATCACACTCCTGATAGGTCAGCGGATCCTGCTCGTGATCGAGGAAGGTCGGGCGCAGCATCGGCTCATCTTCCACACTGGCCTGCCACGCCAGGTTATAGAGGTAGGGCATCAGGCGATAGCGCAGCCGGATCGCCTCGCGGATCATCGGCGTGACCTCCGGGTACATCCAGGGCTCGTTTACCGTGTGATCGTCATTCCAGGAGTGGATAGTAAAGCGCGGATGCATAACGCCGTTCTGAACCCAGCGCACAAACAGCTCGGCATCCGGCTTATCGCCCGAGAAGCCGCCGACATCGTGCCCGACGTTAAACAGCCCTGAGAGGCTCATCCCCAGTCCCATGCGGATGTTGTAGCGCAGGGTTTGCCAGCTGGTGCGGTTATCGCCGCTCCAGGTCTGTACATAGCGCTGCATCCCGGCGCAGCCGGAACGGGAGATCAGATAAGGGCGTTTGTCCGGTGCAAACTGCTGCTGGGCTTCCATTGAGGCGCGCATCATCAGCAACGGCATTACCGGCCGGATATGCTTGATGGCGATCGGCTGACCAAAACCGTGACAGCGCGCTTCGCCATCCCACACCTCATATTCGTTGTTGTCATTCCAGGTGGAATCGATGCCCTTTTCCAGCAGCTGCCGGGTGACATTCTCCTGCCACCAGCGCACCGCCTGCGGATGAGTGAAGTCGAGGTGCGAGCCTTCATCGTCCCAGAACACCGAACGCTCAGGACGATCCTGCTCAGAGTCACGAATAAACAGCCCCTGCGCAGCCACTTCCTGATAGCGCGGATGATCCTGCAGCAGGCAGGGTTTGATGTTGGCCGCCAGCTTCATTCCGGCAGTATGAAACGCGTCGCTCAGCGCATTGGGATTCGGGACTTTGTCGTAGTTCCAGTTGAAAACGTAGCGCTTGTTGTTAATCGAGGTGTAACCCGATGAGAGCTGGAACGAGTCGCAGGGAATTTCATGCTCGCGACACAGACGGATAAAGGATTGCAGCTGCTGTTGCGCGTCGGGCGCGTCGGTATAGTGCATGGTGGACCCGCTGTAGCCCAGGCTCCACTTCGGCTGAAACAGGGTGCGACCGGTCAGACGCACAAAGGCTTTGGTGACGTCGAGCAGCGTCGGGCCCAGCATCATGTAGTAATCGAGATCGCCCGCCTCGGCGCGGTAGCGACGATAAGGGAGATGGTAGTTATCCAGCTCATTCCCCAGATCGAGCCAGCTGCTGCTCAGGTTGTCATAAAACAGGCCAAAACTGACGCCATCGCGCTGCGTCAGGGTAAACGGAATATGTTTATAGAGCGGATCGGTGCTGGCGGCGTTGTAGCCCATGGCGTCCAGATTACGCATCTCAAAACGGCGGTTAACGCGGTTCAGGTCGCCGCTCTTCTCGCCCAGGCCATAAACCCGATCCTGCGGCTGGCGACGCTGATAGTGCTCGACCCCGTCGCCGTGCGCATTGAGCAGATAGGCACCGGTGTGACGGTCGGCGGCCAGCGGCTGCCAGCTCTCACCATCAAACTGCTCCCAGCTCAGGCAGAGCGGCTGATGCACCGTGACACGCAGCCGTTGCGTGCTGATGCGCAACTGCTGCGCATCGTGTTCAACCTTAAATGCTGGCAGCGTAAAGCCATCCAGCGCCTCACGATCCCGCCCCTGCCAGGGCACGTCGCTGACAGGGGCAATGCTCCAGGTGCGGTTCAGCGCCAGCTCACCGTCGCGCTTCAGCAGCACGCGCATCAGCTTATCCTCCAGCACGTAAAGCCGCAGGAAGTGACGATCTTCGACCTTGAGTTCAACAAAGTGATCGGCCTGCTGATGCATCGTCCAGTTCTTCAGGGTTTTCATCGCGATATCCTTATGGGTTAGCAGGGCGCTGGCGGCGTTCGGCGACCAGCATCACCAGGAAAACGGCACCAATCAGGTCAAAGAAGCCCATCGCCACAAACAGCGGATTGAAGCCGATGGTATCGGCGGTGACACCGATAATCAGCGAGAAGATAAAGCTGGCGATCCAGGCGCAGGAGCCGCGCATGCCGTTGACCGTGGCCATCTGGCGGCGATCAAAACGCTCCACCACCAGCGCGCTCAGCATGCAGGAGATCACCTGATGGCCGAAGCCACCGACGGAGATCAGGGCGATCGCCAGCCAGGGATCTTTTACCAGCGTCATCAGCGCCAGGGAGACCATCAGCAGTGCGCCGGTCACCGAACTGGCGACAATCGAATTCACACGGGTGAGACCAAACCAGCGCACATAGATTTTGGTCAGATAGCCGCTGGCGACGCTGCCGAGGTCGGCCGCCAGAAACGGCAGCCAGGCGAACATCACGATCTGTTTGAGATCCATGCCGCGCTCATTGGCCAGATAGAGCGGCACCCAGAAGCTCAGTACCGCCCAGGCCGGTTCGGCCAGAAAAGCCGGAATGGCGATGCCGTAGAATTTCTTCTCTTTACCAATCACTTTCAGCGCGGTGAAGAACGGCAGTTTTTCCCCGATCGCTTCGTTGTCCTGATTAATAAAGGCCCGCTCCTCATCAGAGAGACGAGGATGGCTCTCGGGCGAGTGATAGCCCCACCACCAGAGTGCAACCCACAGCAGGCCCAGCCCGCCGGTCAGCAGAAAGGCGCCCTGCCAGCCAAACGTTATGTGTGCGACATAAATAATCGGTGGTGCCAGCATGGCACCAATCGAAAAGCCGACGCCCGCCCAGCCCGCCGCGACCGGACGCTCCTTTTTCGGAAACCAGTCACCGATCGCTTTGGCGTTCGCGGGCGTTGCCGCCGCCTCAGAGGCGCCCATGACAAAGCGCAGCAATGCCAGATGCAGCCAGCTTCCCGCGCCGGCGTGCAACAGACAGGTCACCGACCAGATCAGCGCACAGATCAGGAAGCCCATCTTCAGTCCGATCACATCGATCAGCCAGCCGCAGATTGGCTGAAACAGGGTATAGGCCAGCTGAAACGCCGCCACCACCCAGGAGTACTGTTCGGTCGTCATGTGCAGACTGTTTTTAAGTTCCGGTGCCAGAATGCCGAGCGAGTTGCGGGTGATGTAGTTGACGGTTACACCCAGCAGGAACATTCCCAGCATCCACCAGCGTAAATTTTTAATCACGCGCACCGTGCGGGATGCACTGATGGGTTTGGTTGTTGATTCGAGGCTCATTGTGCCACTCCTGATTGCCATTGATGACGCACACCGCCTGCTGGCGTACCGCGTGTCCTGTAACGAACTTAGAAAAGTGCGAAACGTGGGTACAGACACTTTTTTGCAACGCTTTTCATGGCAGGCTGAATCCCGGCAGAAAATGGCACTGAAACGCTTATCTGACGCGATTCAGCAGGTTATGAAAAATTTTTCATCAGCAGATTTGAAGGCGATCACAGAATGAAACAAAGGCTGAAAGTAAGCGAAATTGCGGCACTCAGCGGCGTCTCCATCAGTACGGTGTCGCGGGTGCTGGCGGGTAAAGCCAATACCCGGCCCGCCACCCGTGACAAAGTGCTGGCCGTGGCGCAGCAACAGGGCGTGCTAAACAACCTGCACAGTGGTCGCCTGCTGCTGAATAACCTGATGGTCTTTGCCCCGCCGCGCGCCTTTGATGTACGCAGTGACATCTTCTACTACAAAGTGATTCAGGGGATCAGCCAGGCGGTGGAGCCGCATGAGGTGCGGCTGCGCTACTGCCCGCTGGAGGAGGTGGAAAGTGATGCGGCGCTGTTTATCGACAAGATGCAGCAGACCGAAGCGGCACTGCTGATCGGCATTGATGATGAGCATATTCATCAGCTGGCGGCGGAGATGAACAAACCCTGCGTGCTGATTAACGCCCGCGATCGCCGAATGCGCCTGCCTTCGGTCTCGCCCCATCATCAGCTGATTGGTGAATTCTCAGCGCGCTATCTGTTTGAGCAGGGACACCGGCAGATCCTGTCGCTGCATTGCTTACGCCGCTACACCATGGAGCAGCGATTGCAGGGGGTGCGCGACGCCTGGCATGCCATGAACCTGCGGTTTGACAGCCGCCAGCATCTGCTGACCCTGAACAGCTTCAGCAGCAATGAAGCGGCGGAGCGGCTGAGTGAATATCTGCGCCACTGCCCTGATGCGCTTCGCCCGACCGCGATTCTCGCCAGCGGTGATTACATTGCGGCGGGCGCCGTCACTGCCCTGGAGCAGGCCGGTCTGCGGGTGCCGCAGGATATTTCGGTGATGAGTATGGATGGCTTTAACCTGGCCGCTATCCACGATATTCCGCTGACCTCGGTGCAGGTGCCGCGTGATGAGCTGGGCGCAGCGGCAGTGAGAATGTTGCAGGAGATGCGACTGAATCCCGGCACACCCACTGGCAGCCTGCTGCTGAATGGCAGGCTGGTGGTGCGCGAGTCGGTGCGGCGCATTCGCGATAATCTCAGCCATGCACCGGTCCAGCAGCATGGCCTCTATGATTAACACGCTATGGATTAACACGGTATGGATTAACCCGGCGCGGGTTAACCCAGCGTTTTCAGCCGCAGTTCCGACGGCTGAGGCCGTCCGAACAGGAAGCCCTGGAACAGGGTACAGCCCTCATCGCGCAGCTTAGCGAACTGCTCATCGCTCTCCACCCCTTCGGCAGTAATCTGGATATCCAGACTGCGACTCATGCCGGTGATGGCGCGGATAATCGCCAGCGCCTCGCGGCTGTCACCCATATCATTGATAAAGGATTTGTCGATTTTGATTTTGTCGAACGGGAAAGATCGCAGATAGCTCAGCGACGAATAGCCGGTGCCGAAATCATCCAGCGCAATCTGCACGCCCAGTGCCTTGAGATTTTGCAGGGTACGGATATTACCCAGCGAATCATCCAGCAGCACCGATTCGGTGATCTCAACCTCCAGCCGCGCCGGATCGAGACCCGACTCTTTCAGCGCGCCTTCCACCACCGGTACCAGCGAGCTGTTTTTAAACTGCAGCGGTGAGAGGTTGACCGAGACCGACTGCTCCCCTTCCCAGCTCGCCGCTTCGCGACACGCTTCATAGAGTGCAAACGCCCCCAGCATATGGATCAGGCCGGTCTCTTCAGCGATCGGGATGAAGTCGTTGGGCATGATCAGCCCGCGAATCGGATGATGCCAGCGCATCAGCGCCTCATAGCCAATGATGGTGCGGTTATCGCCGTTGGTGATGGGCTGATAGTAGAGCCGCAGATGCCCGCCGCTAATCGCATCGCGCAGATCGTTTTCAATCAGGCGTCGACTGCGCGCCACATCATCCATCTCCAGCGTGAAATGCTCATAACGGTTGCGACCGTTGCGTTTGGCTTCATACAGCGCCATGTCCGCACAGCGCAGCAGCTGCTCCGGCGTATTGGTGATGGTGGTGCTGAGCGCAATCCCCACGCTGAGCCCGACCGACAGATTATGGCCTTCAACGTTGACCGGCGGGCGAATCGCCTCAATCAGGCGCTGCGCCACAATGCTCGCCTCTTCATTACTGGCCACCGAAGGCAGCACGATGGCGAACTCATCGCCTCCGATACGCGCCAGAGTATCCTGGTCACGCAGCGCGTTACGCAGACGCTTAGCCACACTGCGCAGCAACTCGTCGCCAATCTGGTGGCCCAGCGCATCGTTCACATTTTTAAAGTTATCGAGATCAAGGCAGAGCGCGGCGGTCTGGCGCTGTATCTGACCGGCAGTGCGCAAGGCTTCACTCAGACGCTGGCGGAACAGAATGCGGTTCGGCAGGCTGGTGAGGTTGTCGTGGTGCGCCATATGGTGAATACGGGCATCAGCAGCGCGCTGGTCAGTGACATCTTCCACCAGCAGCATCAGGTAGTTACGTCGCGCATCCTGACCGTTAATCGCGGTGGCGCGGGTATGCAGAATGCGTTCGCCGCTGGCGGTCATCAGCAACTGCTCACGTTCATGCATGCCCTCACTGCGCAGCGCAACATCCGCCAGATTATTAAAGTAATCGCTGAGTTCGGGCGACATACATTCATGCGGGCGCTTGTTGACGATCAGCGATTTCGACAGGCCAAACAGCTGCTGAGTGCGGTCGTTAACCAGCAGGATCTCGCGGGTGATCGCATCTTCAACAATCACGCAGGAGGGAATGTTGGCGATGATATTATCCAGGAATTTAGAGAGCGCGGTTTTCTGGGTGCTCTGGGCTTCAGCCAGATCCCGGGCGCGCAGCACCTGCTGCTCCTGCTCACGGCGTTCCGTGCGGTCGCGGGTGATCTTAGCGAAGCCGACCAGCTTGCCGTCATCATCGTGGATCGCGTCGATGACCACATGCGCCCAGAAGGCGCTGCCATCTTTGCGGTAGCGCCAGCCCTCATCTTCAAAACGGCCGGTCTTAAGCGCGATACCGAGGTTCGCTTCCGGGATGCGGTTCAGCCGCTCCTGGGAACTGTAAAACAGCGAGAAGTGCTGACCCACCACTTCATCCGCTTTGTACCCTTTGGCACGCTGCGCACCGGCATTCCAGTTCACCACCACGCCGTCGACATCGAGCATATAGATGGCGTAATCGGTGACCCCTTCTACCAGCAGACGGAAACGCTGCTCCTGCTCCCGTTGCTGGCTGCGGACGCGCTGCTGTTCGGTGCAGTCGCGGGTGATTTTAGCGTAGCCCAGCAGCTTACCCTGATCGTCGCGGATCGTGTCGATCACCACATGCGCCCAGAAGGCGCTGCCATCTTTGCGGTAGCGCCAGCCCTCATCTTCAAAGCGGCCGGTGCGATAAGCAGTTTGCAGGTTCTGCTCCGGGACACGGTTCAGGCGATCCTGGGCGCTGTAGAAGCGGGAAAAATGCTGGCCGACAATCTCTTCCGCCACATAGCCTTTGGCGCGCTGTGCCCCGGCATTCCAGTTCACCACGTTGCCGTCATGATCGAGCATATAGATAGCGTAATCGGTAACGCCCTCCACCAGCAGGCGGAAGCGCATCTCCTGCTCCCGCTCTTTGCGCTGCTGCTCCTGCTGCTGAGTGCAGTCGCGGGTAATACAGGCGTATCCCACCAGCAGACCGGCGTCATTGCGTATCGGGTCGATCGTCTCGTGTGCCCAGAAAGCACTGCCATCTTTGCGATAGCGCCAGCCTTCGCTTTCATGGTGTCCGGCAGTCGCAGCCATATCCAGCCCACGCTGCGGCAGGCCCCGGCGGCGATCTTCTTCGCTATACAACAGAGCGAAGCTACAGCCAATCATCTCGTCTGGCGTATAGCCTATCGTGCGCTGAGCACCCTGATTCCAGCTGCCGATGATACCGTCAGGTTTTAGCATAGTGATGGCGTAATCATTCACGCTTTGTACCAGCATGCGATAGATGACCTCAGAGTTATTATCCATTGTGATTAGCCTGCTGCTCTGTAGCCGGATGACGGCTTAGGAATGTTCTTAATAGCGTGCGCAGACTACAGCCGAAAAGAGCTGAGATGACAAGCGCATTAAGAAGATTAATCAGTGTTTATAAGGGGTTTATCGGCAGCAGCGAGTAAATGTTCAATGACTCCGTGGCGGCGGCGCGTCAGGCGACCCGCTCCCAGCGCGAGGAGAGCGAATAACGGTGCTGCCAGCAGAGCATTGCCGGACTTTGGCTCATCAGCTGCTGGCACTCTTGCGGCGCGACAAACGCCGGGATCACTTTCTGGGCCGCCGTCTGTCTGATCAGCGCCAGCTGATCGTCGAGGGGCGGATGCACATTCCACGGCAGCCAGCGTGCCATGCCGGATTGCAGCATCTCAAAGGCACGGGTGCCGCTGGAAACGTGACTGCTAAAGATCAGACGAAAGTCGGGCTGATGGCTGAGCTGCGCCGCCAGCCCGCTGTCAGCCACCGCATCCGCCGCGACAATTACCGTATCCGGTCGCCAGTGGTCGGGTGTTGCGACGCGCAATAGCCGGGCCAGCGCCAGCATCGCCGCGGCGGGCAGGCTGTTGAGCGCCAGCAACTGCGCCACCTCTTCGCGCACCTGGGGACACATCACCACCGGCAGCCCGCGAGCGCTGAGCTGCAGCGCCATCTCAGGGCCGCGCCCGTGCAGCGGCGCGGTGACCACGGCGCCCCCTTGTGCCGCCAGGGCCAGCGCGTCGATCTGCTGCGCCAGTCGCTGATTGCGGTCGCCATAGGAACCATCGGTAATCAACAGCCGTGCGCGTGGCGGGCAATCAAACGGCAACAGCAGCGATTCGCGACTCCAGTCGCCCATATAGGTGATGCCACCCGCAATCGGCAGATGAAACCAGATCGATCCTGGCGAATGCCCGCTGCGACCGGTAAAGAGATTCAGCGGCCCCAGCGCGCACTGGCCGCGCAATGGCAGGATGCGTCGCGCCTGAGCCGGCACGCCAGCCTCGCCCAGCTGCTGCCAGGTGATCTCACTGGCATAGACCGGCGGTGAACCGATGTCGGCCCAGCTATCCAGCGCCGCCGCGTGATCCACATGGGAATGGGTCAGGCAGAGCGCATCGACCTGGCCGATGGCGTCCACTGCGGGCCGGACGCCCGGCTCCGGCCCGGCACCTAAATCCCATAACAGACGGTATCCCTCTATCTCCAGCAGGAAAGCGGCCGGCAGTTTTCCGCCGACGCCGCTGATCACCCTCAGGCTTGCCATGGCAGGACTCCCTGCGGCAGACGGCGCGTCAGTCGTGAGGCCAGTAGCATTAAGCCCAGCACGATCCCGATCATCAGGCATCCGACCGCCGCCGCCAGCGGCGCCGATCCGCCTTCATCCAGGAAAATAATGGTCGGGCCAAGCGTCTGGGTTTGCGCGGTAACCAGCAGCACTGAAACCTGTATT
This sequence comes from Pantoea sp. OVA07A, assembly GCF_019969975.1. Taxonomy (NCBI): domain Bacteria; kingdom Pseudomonadati; phylum Pseudomonadota; class Gammaproteobacteria; order Enterobacterales; family Erwiniaceae; genus Pantoea; species Pantoea sp. OVA07A. Next base: position 241,548 of record NZ_JAHXYM010000004.1, read on the forward strand.
TCATTCAGCGCGGTGAGGAACACCAGCAACGCACCGGCCAGCACAGAAGGTGCCGCCAGCGGCAGCAGGATGTCAGTCATCCGCCGCATCAGACCCGCGCCGCATAAGCGCGCCGCCTCATCCAGTGACGGTTCGATTTGCGCGAACCCGGCCAGCGTCGGCCTTAACACCAGCGCCAGGAAGTTGGCCAGATAGGCCGCGAGAATAATCCACACCGTTCCGTAAAGAGAAAATTCCAGCAGCGGCAGTGGCCGCAGGAAAAACAGCATCGCCGCCACGCCGGTGACAATGCCGGGCAGCGCATAGGTCAGCTCGCTGGCGAATCCCAGCCCCCGCACCAGCCGGGTACGATGCCAGCTGAGAAAGAAAGCCAGGAACAGTGCCATGACGCTGAGCAGCAGCGCCGTCAGGCCGGTGAGCCACAGGCTGGTAAAGAACGCCTGCCGTATCGCCGGATAGCCCCACAGCGCCTGCTGAAAATTCTCCAGCGTCAGGGTTTGCCAGTTCAGAGCCTGACCGAAACCGCGGGTTAAGGCGGTGGTCAGCAGGGCGCTGAGCGGCAGTAGCAAGGTGATCACCATCCACAGCCAGGCGATGATTTCGCCCGGCAGTCGCGCGCGCCGCAGCGGCTGGTGCCAGGGTCGTGGCGATCCGCTGACCCGGACATCGCGTCGTCCGCCCAGCCAGCCGCTAATCAGCATCCCGGCGAGGGTGATCAGCGCAATCAGCATCGAGTAGACGGCGGTATTGGGCAGCGCACCGGGGCCGAGGGTATTGAGCTGCTGATAAACCAGCGTAATCAGCGTCGGCACCCGCGCCGGAATACCCAGCATCGCCTGGATACCGAAATTCCCGACCGCAGCGACAAACGCCAGCGCCGCCCCGGCGAAGATCGCGGGGCGCGCCAGCGGCAGGATCACCGTGAACAGAATCTGCCGGGGTGATGCGCCGCTGATACGGGCCGCCTCCACCAGTTCGGCGGGGAGTCGACGCAGGCCAGCCCGCACCGTGAGGAACACCAGCGGCGCATTGTGCAGACCCAGCAGCAGTACCATGCCGGTCGCGGAATAGAGCGGTTGCTGACCGGGTGCCAGCCATGTCCCGCCCAGCGCATTCACCGCTGTGGCCAGCAGACTGCCCGGTGCCAGCGCCTGTATCCAGGCCAGCGCAGTCACCTGCGGCGGGATCATCAGCGGCAGGATAAAGGCGAATACCCAGGCCGCTTTGGCACGCAAATCGGTGAGCGCCACCAGCCAGGCGGCCACCGTTCCCAGCAGCAGCGACAGCAACGTCGCGCTGATGCCGATCGCCAGGGTATTCAGTGTGGCACTGAGCACCCGCCGGCTGGTCAGCAATCTCAGCAGGCGATCGCTATCCAGTATGCCATCCGGTGCCAGCGCGGTTCCCATCAGCCGGGCAAAGGGTGCCACCGACAGCAGGCCGATCACCAGCACCAGTATGCCCAGCACCAGCGGTTCCGCCCGCCATCTGCGATGCCTGGCGGCCTGGCCTCTTCGCCATTCGTTGCCCAGCACGCTCACGATCAGCCGCCAAACAGTTCAGTAAAGGTTTCGCGGACCTGAGCATCCTCGGCCACCGCTTGTGCCACGTCCGGCGTCAGCAGCGTGATTTGCTCAATCGGCGCAAAGCCACCGGGTGCCGCCACGCGGGCATCGACCGGCCGGTTGCCCTGCTTCGCCACCAGCTGCTGTCCTGCTTCCGACAGCATGAAATCAACAAAGGCTTTGGCGGCCGGCAGATTATGCGCCGACTTCATGATCGCCACCGGCTCGGTCACATAGGAGACGCCCTCCTGCGGATAGACCAGATCGATGGGCGATCCCTGCTTTTTGGCGCGGATAATATCGGCATCTGTGATCACGCCATACTTATCCATGCCGCTGGCAACCGCTTTCAGCGCCGGTCCATTGCCGCCCTGCGGGGCGATACCGATGGCGGCCAGTTGCTGATAGAACGCCCAGCCAATCGACGGGGTATGGATATCGGTATGGAGCTTGTAGAGCGCCGCACCGGAATAGAGGGGACTGGGGACCGCAATCTGGCCTCTGTTTTCTTCTACTGCCAGCGCTTTCCAGCTACTGACCGGCTTCGCACGCTGGGTGTTATAGGCGATCACCGTGGCGATAATTTTGGTGCCGAAAAAGGTTTTATCCGCATCGTAATAGGCAGGCTTCAGGTGGCTGACCGGGGCGGCCGGATATGAATAGAGCTGCCCCTCTTTCTTGAGTGCGCCCAGATTGATCGCGTCGGCCACCAGCAGCACGTCGGGTTTGACCTGGCCGCTCATCATCTCCGTGCGCAGCACGTTCATCAGTTGAGTGGTGCCGTTGCGGGTCCACTCCACCTCCACCGCCGGATACGCGGCCTTAAACGCATCGATGGTCTGTTGCGCAATTTCAGGTGCCTGCGACGTGTAAACCACCAGCTTGCCGCCGGGCGCGTCGGCCGCCTGCAACAGGGTTGAGGCCGCGAGGCCCGACAGCAACAACAGCGTGTGAAGCGGAGTACGAAAAGCCGTTTTCATGGTTTCTGAAACCCTTTATGCAGGAAGAATCCAGCCGTCATCGACGGCGACGCCGACGGTGTCATCCACCGCCAGTAATGCAACATCATTAAGCGTCAGCGACAGGCTGACATCCGGTTGATTAAGCGGTCGAAGGTTGATCTGATGGTAGCCACCGCGAAAGATGATGCGCTCAACGCGGGCGGTAAACTGCCGCTCTCCCTCAGCGGCGAGGTGAAAACTGACGCTATGGAAGCTGGCTTTGCCGTGTGGCAGCGGGCGCTGGTGAGGCGAGCAGCGCAGCAAAACCCGCAGCCCGCAGAGCGTGGCGGTTGCCTGACCCGGATCGAGCGGCTCAATGTCGCTGACCGGCAGCACCCGCCCCTCATCAATAAAGGTCGCCACCATCTCATTAGCCGGTTCGCGCCACAGGGTCTGCGGGCTGGCGAACTGCATCACTCTGCCGTGTTCGAGCACTACGATGCGGTCGGCCAGTGCCATCGCTTCGCGTTGATCGTGGGTGATATAGAGTAAGGTGGCGCCGCTGTGGCGATGGAAGCGGCGGAACTCCTCTTCCATGGTGGCGCGCAGATGGACATCAAGGTTAGCCAGCGGCTCATCCAGCAGCACCAGCGTCGGCCGTGCCACCAGGCAGCGTGCCAGCGCCACGCGCTGGCGCTGACCGCCGGAGAGATCGGCGGGTCGGCGGTCGGCGAAGCGATCCAGCCCGACCAGCGTCAGGGCCTGGGTGGTGCGCAGTTCGCGTTCTGCGCGCGCCACACCGTTCACCTTCAGGCTGTAGCCGACGTTCTCCGCGACCGTCATATGCGGCCACAAAGCGTAGTTCTGGAACACCACGCCGAGCTCGCGGGCTTCCGGCGGCAGGTGCAGCCCGTCTGCGGCAACCTGACGTTCACCGATGTGGATTTCACCGCTGTCGAGCGTTTCAAAGCCGGCCAGCAGGCGCAGCAGGGTGGTTTTGCCGCAGCCAGAAGGCCCAAGAACGGCGACAAACTCGCCCTGGTTAATCTGTAACGAAACCGCGTCCAGTACCGGCTGCGCGCCGAACGCTTTGCTCAGTCCGGTTAACGATATTGCCGCCATCTTACTCTGCCTTTGCCGTTAACATGCTGGGCAAAACGCTACGACAGTTTGATGACAGCCCGGTGACAGCCAGGCTTACGGGACGCGATAGCCGGGCGGCATCGGGGCGTGCTCGCCCCGTGACTTACTGCTGGGCGGTGAGCGCCGCAATCGGCTGCCAGATCTCGGTTAATGCGCCCTCTTTGCCGGTAAAGGGATCCTGCGTCGGCAACGGCACTTTTTTTACCTGCTCCTGGGCCATTTTTAGCTTCGCGGGCTCATCGCGCAGCGTCTCCGGCGACATCCCGTGCGGATAGGCGCCTATCACCATAAAATCTTCGCTGGCGCTGACCTGCCGATGGCCGACACCCGCCGGAATCAGGACTGCATCGCCTGCGCGCAGGGTCACCATGCGGCCACTGTCGCCGCCAAACAGCACTTCCGCCCAGCCTTCAGCGACGCCCAGCAGTTCATGGGTATTAGGATGATAATGGGTATACGGGAAGATCGGATAGCGCCAGGCGGGTGGCCAGCCGTTCTCCTCAAAGGTTTTCTCAAACCACGTGGCGATCTCCTCCTCTTCCGGCACCACGCGCGGCCAGATAATCAGAGGTAACGGGTTATTGGGTACACCGCCCGACGGGCTGGCGAGCATCAGATGCTGAGGATTGTCAGAGGCCCCGGCCGAGAAGGTGCCAGCGGCAAAGGACATCATTAATAGCAGACTGGAGGATGAGGCACGCATACAGGTTCTCCGATGTTTTTCTAAGTGTGGCAAACCCGCGGCACAATGCAATGTGCGCCAGACGACACAATTGAGATAATTGACTGATATTGCTGACTAAAGCCAAATGTGTCGTTAACTATAGGGTCGGAGTGTGCCTGCGCGACGGCGGATAGCGGTTCTTACTGCGGCAAAGTGTTGCAAAATGTCAGGCGGAAAGTCACACAGGCGCAGCAGCCCGACTCCCCGGTCACTGTCGTATAAACTGTTATATAAAAAAAGCACAGATCTGTTTCTGATATGCTTGACTGTTATCTGTTGTAATAGCTAACAGATGACAGTGAGGTAACAAATGGACGCTATTAAACAAATCCTGATTGACGAGATCGCCCTGCTTAACCGCGAAGAACGTCGCGACAATTTGCCGCGTTTCAGCCTCTCGTTTCTGAAGAACCACCCTGGTCTCTGGGCAGTAATGTATCTCTGCTACGGCCTGTGCGTGGCGCTGATTTTCACCACAGAGATGCTCGGCTGGCCCGCCTTCTGGTTTGCCACCGTGTTTGTGCTGGTGATGAGTGTGCTGATGCTGCTGGATATCAACCCGAAATATCGCTTTGAAGATATCGATGCCCTCGATCTGCGCGTTTGCTACAACGGCGAGTGGTATTACATTCAGCCGGTGCGCGAACAGGCAATCTCACGTATTCTGTCGCTGCCTGAGACACCAGAACGCGTGAAGAGCGGTATCCAGCGTCTGCTGACGCAAAAAGGGGAAGTGGACTTCTATGATGTCTACTACCTGACCTGGGGCCATCAGGAAGCGGCGCGGGTTTAATCCGCCTGCCCTTCCGCCATCAGCTGACCCAGCTTCACGATTGCCGCCTCGGCCCGACTATCCCACGGCCAGGCGGTATTTAACCTGAAGCAGTGCCTGAACTGCTCACCTGCCGAAAATAGCTGCCCCGGTGCAATACTGATCCCCTGAGCCAGCGCCCGCTGATAGAGCCGGGTCGTATTGATGCTTTCTGGCAGCGTCACCCAGAGAAAATAGCCGCCGCGCGCTTCGCTGACCGTGGCCTGCGGCGGCAGCACCTTCATTAACGCCTGGCGCACCATCTGCTGTCGCTTCGCCAGAATCTGTCGCAGCCGCTTCAGATGGGTGTCGTAACGCCGCGTGGCAAGAAAATCGGCCAGCGCCAGCTGCATCGGCGCACTGGTAGAGAGCGTGCTCATCAGTTGCAGCCGCTGAATACGCTGCGCATGCTGCCCCGCCGCGACCCAGCCGACCCGAAATCCTGCCACCAGCGACTTTGAAAATGAGCCGCAGTGCAGCACGTTCCCCTGGCGATCCCAGGCTTTCGCCGGCAGCGGCGGCGCATCACCTGCCCAGAGTTCGGCATAGACATCATCTTCAATCATCGGTACCTGATAACGCGCCAGCAGTGCGACCAGCTGCTGTTTGCGTTCCGGCGTTAAGGTTACGCTCAGCGGATTCTGCAGGGTGGTCATCAGCCAGCAGGCTTTCACCGGCCAGCGCTGCAGTGCCTCCTCCAGCTGGACGAGGTCGATGCCATTTCTGGCATCGACCGGGATCGCCAGCGCCTTGAGCTTAAGCCGCTCTATCGCCTGCAGCGCGCCATAAAAACTCGGCTGTTCAATCACCACATAATCGCCCGGCTCGGTCAGGGATTGCAGACTGAGGTTCAGCGCCTCCAGCGCCCCGCTGGTGATGACAATTTCATCCGGCGACAGGGTGATACCCTGACGCGCATAGCGCTGCGCCAGCAGCTGTCGCAGCGTGGCGTTGCCGGGCGGCAGATTGTGCAGCGCATCGGTTGGGGTCAGATGATGAGAGACGTTAGCCAGCGAGCGCATCAGCTGGCGCTGCGGAAAGAGTGCGGGATCGGGAAAGGCGGAGCCAAACGGCACGATGGCCGGATCGCGCGTGGCCTGCAGCACATCAAACACAAAGTCGTTGATATCGACCTGTTCACTGATCGCCACGCTCAGCGGTGCGGGTGCTAAGGCACGCGGTGCAACGTAGTAACCCGACTGTGGACGGGAGACGATCCAGCCCTGACTCTCCAGCAACTCATAGGCATGCAGCACCGTCATCAGGCTGACACCCTGCTGCGCGACCTGCTGACGCAATGACGGCAGACGGGTGCCCGGCAGCCAGATGCCGGCCTCTATCTGCTGCTGAATCTCATCCATCAATCGCTGGTATTTCGCCACGGGTGACCTCTCCTTGTTTTACCGTGAATAGTCTGACCGCGAGACTTTACCACGCACGGCGACCAATGACAGGCGGCGCGAATCGCTTTATCCGATTGCGCTGATTCTTCACGGCTTCAGGCAGGTCAGATCACAGCGACCTGCGGCGTCAGCGGCTGCCCGGCTTCGGCTTCGGCTTCGGATTCGGCTTCGGCATTAAGACTCACTTCCGCAATCACCTCTTCAATTTCTGCCACCACATAATCAGCCAGCTCCGGCACCCGCTCCGGGGGAACCGGCTTGCCCAGCAGATAGCCCTGCAGCGTATTACAACCCAGACTGGTCAGGAAGGCCTGCTGCTCAGCGGTTTCAACGCCTTCGGCCACCACTTTCAATTGCAGCGACTGCGCCAGCGCCACTATCGCCGACACGATGGTGGCATCTTCTGTGTGATGCTGCAGCTCGTTCACAAAGGCCCGGTCAATCTTGAGTTCACTGGCCGGTAGCCGTTTCAGATAGAGCAGGCTGGAGTAGCCAGTGCCAAAGTCATCAATTGAAGCTTTCACCCCGAGCTGGGTCAGCTCAGTCAGAATACGCACGCTCTCATCGGGATCGCGCATCGCGGTGGTTTCCGTCACCTCCAGCGTCAGCAGTTCGGCCGGAATCTGATGTTTTTCCAGCGCATCCACCACCGTCTTCACCAGATTCGATTGCTCAAACTGCAACGCCGACAGGTTCACCGCCACCGACCAGTGCGGATGGCCCTGCAGATGCCACTGGCGCAGCTGGCGACAGGCTTCATGAATTACCCAGTTGCCGATATTGACAATCATTCCGGTCTTTTCTGCCATTGGCAGAAATTTATCGGGCGACAGCAGGCCGCGCTGCGGATGCTGCCAGCGCAGCAGCGCCTCAAAACCGAGAATCGGACCGCTCGGCGCGCAATATTTTGGCTGATAGAACAGGCGCAGTTCATCATGATCCAGCGCCTGCCAGAGATCGTTATTCAGCTGAAGCTGGCTCTGGGCCTGAATGTTCATAGAAGGCTGAAAGAAGGTGTAGCCGTTGCGGCCATTATTTTTGGTGTGGTACATCGCCGCATCGGCGTTGAACATCAGTTCGCGCTCATCCACGCCATCGCCGGGATAGACCGCGATGCCAAGACTCAGCGATACCACCAGCTCATAGCGTGAGATATCAAACGGACGATCCACCGCCTTGACCAGCTTATCGGCGATGGCCGCCGCATCATTGGGATCGTCGATCTCCACCAGCAGCACAAACTCATCACCGCCAAGCCGCGCCAGCGTGAAGTAGCCGGTCATCTGCTCGCTCATGCGCTCGGTCACGCCGACCAGCAGACTGTCGCCAATGTGGTGCCCGAACGCGTCGTTGACCGCCTTAAACCCATCGAGGTCCATAAACATCAGGGCAAACTGCCTCTGCTCACGGTTCGCTTTGTTGATCGCCTGCTCCAGCCGATCCTCCAGCAGGATGCGGTTAGGCAGCCGCGTCAGGTTGTCGTGCAGCGCCAGCTGTGCCAGCTCGCGATTGGCTTCAGCCAGCGAACTGGCGAGAATCGAGGTACGCGCCTGCATCCGCGCATCCAGCATCGACACCAGCAAGGTAATGCCCAGAATCGAAATAGTGACCACCGTGACCAGAATCGCCAGCCAGTTGCTGTTGACGCCCTGCCCGACCGGATGACTGTGGACGGGAAACTCTGCCGCCATCATGCCGGTGTAGTGCATGCCGGCAATAGCACAGCCCATCACCACCGATGCGCCAATGCGCAGCAGGGTGACCCGACTGGTCTGTCCTTCCCGCAGGTTAAACGCCAGCCACAGCGCGGTGCCAGAGGCGGCCAGGGCGATCGCTACCGACAGCGCCACCCATCCCCATTTCCAGACGATACCGGGGGAGAACATCAGCGCCGCCATGCCGGTGTAGTGCATCGCGACTACGCCGCTGCCGAGGATCAGCGCGCCGCCCGCCAGGCGCGGCAAAGGCAGATCGCCATTGCAGACCAGCCACAGCGCAAATATCGACGCACAGACAGCGATGGCCGCAGAGAAGGCGGTGAGCCCGGCGTTGTAGCTCATGACCATCTCCATGTTCATCGACAGCATGCCGATAAAGTGCATCGCCCAGATGCCGATGCCCATGGAAAAACCGCCGCCGAACAGCCAGACCAGCGCAACTTTGCCGGTTGAATGCACTACCCGTCCCGCCATATCTAAGGCGGTGAACGAAGCCAGCATCGCGACAAGAACGGAGACGATGACGATAAAAGAGTCGTATGAGGTCGCTAACATAGTGCATTCCCGCGAAAGCAGAGCTTGTGGTTGGGCAGAGGGTTTTAAAATTATTCTCTTAGTTATCGGCACAGCCCGGCGGTTAATGAGCCGCGAACCCTGCATCCTTCCACTCATTCTGAGTGATGAAATCTATCGTTGCTGTCAGCGCTATCAGCCGGACAGTGACGCCACCGGCTGTCGCAGTGAGGGAAAACTCAGCGCCTCAACCCGGTCCGCTGGCGTCGGCTTGCCCAGCAGATAGCCCTGCAACGCATCAAAGCCTAAGCTGGTGAGCAAATGCTGCTGCTCTTCAGTCTCCACCCCTTCCGCCACCATGCGCAGATTGAGGCTCTGCGCCAGGGTCAGCATGGCGCTGACTACGGTCGCATCTTCACTGCCGGGCCGCAGGCAGTTGATAAAGCTGCGATCAATTTTGAGTTCACTGGCATCCAGATCTTTGAGATGCAGCAGGTTGGCATAGCCGATGCCGAAGTTATCAATCGCGACGCTGACACCCGCCTGCTGCAATTCACGAATGCGCTGCTGGCTGAAAGCGGGATCGCGCATGGCAATCGCTTCAGTGATCTCCAGCATCAGCGCGCTGCCTGGCAGCTGGTAACGCGCCAGGGTCTGCGTCAGGATAGTCAGCAAATCACGCTGGTGAAACTGCAACGCGGAGAGATTCACCGATACCGTCCAGTCACTGTGGCCCTGGCTATGCCATATCCTGAGCTGACGACAGGCCTCCCCGATCACCCAGTTACCCAGCGCAATAATCTGACCGGTTTTTTCGGCGCGCGGCAGAAACAGCTCTGGCGTCAGTAAACCGCGCTGCGGATGCTGCCAGCGCAACAACGCTTCGAATCCCATTAACCTGGTGCCGCCTGAACAGAATTTCGGCTGATAGAACAGCCGCATCTGCTCGCGCTCTATCGCCTCCCACAGATCGTTCGCCAGCTCCAGCTGATGCTGCGTCGCGGCGCTCATGGCCGGTTCAAACAGGCACCAGCCGTTTCGTCCGCTGTGTTTGGTGTGGTACATCGCCGCATCAGCATTAAACAATAGCTCCTGCCGGTTGCGACCGTGCAGCGGAAAGATCGCAATGCCCGCGCTGAGTGAAACGTGCAGCACATAGCGGTCAAGTTCAAACGGCGAACTGATAACTTTAACCAGTTTTTGCGCCAGCTGGCGGGCTGCGCTGATATCGCACTCAGCCATCAGCACAAATTCATCGCCCCCCAGACGCACCAGCAGCATCGTGTTGCTGAGCTGGCTGCACAGCCGTTCCGCCACCGCCACCAGCAACCGGTCACCGACGTGATGTCCCCATGTGTCATTGACCGCTTTGAAGCCATCGAGATCCATATAGATCACGGCAAAGCGATGCTCATTAAGCATCGCCTGTTTAATGGCGAGATCGAGCTGATGCTCCAGCATTACACGATTGGGCAGTGTGGTCAGGTTGTCATGCATCGCCAGCTGACGCAATTCCTGGTTAGCGCGATTGAGGCGGGTCGCCAGACGCGCGGCACGCAGCTGCGCATCCAGCATCGAACTCAGCAGAGTGATACCCAGAATAGTCAGGGTAATCAGCGTTACCCACACCGCCAGGCCCGCATTACTGACGCCGTGCGGCTGCATCATACTGCTGTGGCTGAACTCTGCTGCCGCCATACCCACATAGTGCATACCGGCGATGGCGATGCCCATGACCAGAGAGGCCAGCCCGCGCATCAGCATCAGATGATGATCGCCCTGGCGCAGATGAAAGGCCAGCCACAGCGCCAGGCCAGAGGCCGCAAACGCAATCAGCACAGAGAGCGCCACCAGCAGCGCATTCCACTCCGGTTGCGGTTCAATCAGCAGGGCATACATACCAAGATAGTGCATGACCACCACACCCGCGCCCAGGATCAGCGTGCCGCGCAGCAGCCGCTGGCGGGTGAGATGCAGGCCACCCACCGTCTGGCCAAAAGCCAGCACAGACGCCAGGATCGCCACCAGCAGCGAGAGGATCGTCAGTCGCGTGTCATAGCGCATCATCATCGGCATCATCATCGCCAGCATCCCGATAAAGTGCATTGCCCAGACGCCAATCCCCATTGCGATGCCGCCCACCAACAGCCAGAACCGGGCGCTCCAGCCACGGGATACCGCTACCCGTCCGGCGGTATCCAGGGCTGTAAAAGAGGCAATGAACACCACGATCAGCGAAACGCAGATCAGGACGCTATCCCAGGTGACAGGCAACATGTGCAACTCCTCACCACCCGCGGAGAAACGGGTGCTGTGTACAGTCTGATAAGTGATCTGAAAACACCCGATGGGTGAAAGTGATTAAATTTCGGTATTTTCTGGTCCTGAAGGTCAGGCAAAACGCGCCCGCCGACGCAGGCCATTTATAACCTGCATCTTATTAACCGCCCCCAGAGCAAGCCGGTAAACCGTTATTATGTCTGATTGGTACAGGAACATATCACCGAAGCAGAAAGCATGCCAGATACCGAAAAAACAAAGAATTTTGTTTTATCGCCTCGTCTTCGCGCCTTGCTGTTACTGGGTTATCGGCCGGGGTGACGTTTTGATTAATCAAAAATAAATAGCAAGGCTTCGCGTAACGCTTTAACTGATCTATAGTAAGTAAAACTGATATAAATCAGCATTCTTAAGTCTAAGATTTTTCTTAAGATAGCGGCACTGCCTCCCTTGTTATTTTATTTCCTTTATTTTGGGTTGAATCGTTAATAAACACCGGGTGAAAAAGCACTGACTCTGGATAATCCGTAAGGAAATATTATGAAACTCAAGCTTTTTCTGTTTGCCGCTGCAGGATTAACTGTCGCTATTCCGTCATTAACCCAGGCGGCGACGACCTCGGGAACCATCAATGCCACGTTAACCCTGACCACCGGTTGTCTGGTGAACGGCCAGTCGGCTACGGCGGGCGTTAACTTCGGTACCCTGAACTTTGGTAGCAGCGCAGCCACTTTCGATACCCTGAACGCCACACTGGTCGGTGCGGCTGGTAACGGTATTTTTGTGCGCTGCACCACTGGTCAGGATTACAACGTGGTGGTCACCAGCAGCAATACTGCACCGGCGACCATCTACGGCACCGCCTCTGCATCGCCGCGTTATCTGGTACTGGGATCGGATAATGCACAGGGCATTGCCTATACCCTCTACAGTGACGCCTCCTTTACCACGGCGATCGCCAACAATACGCCTATCGCCGCCAGCGGTACCACCGATCCGACGCTGGGGACCAACTACGCCATCTATGGCCGGGTGGTCGGCGGCGGCTTCAATCCCCTGATCCCTGCCGGAACCTATACCGACACGATTAACGTTGCCGTGAACTATTAACTGCTGTCGCAGGTAAATACGGGTGGTTCTCTGGCGATCCTGCCTGACGATCGCATGCGGTCTGCCCCTGCTGACAGGGAGTATCAGCGCCTGGAGTCTGCCAACCAGCACCTTCCAGGTTACCGCGTCGATTGTGGCAGGCTGCGTGATATCCGGTACCAATACCGGCGTCTTTGGCACGCTTAATTTCGGTACGCAGTCTGGCGTGGCGGCGAATACCGTCAACGCCAGCTATCTGCAGAGCACCTCGATTAATCTCGCCTGTACGCCGGGCACCACGCTGAGCATGAGCATTAATCAGGGCAACAATTTCACCACGACCCGTAACCTGAAGCTGCCCAATTTCAGCAACACCGTTCCCTACACGCTCTTTAGCAACGCCAGCCGCACCACGGTGATCCCCGTGAACCAGGCGGTGCCGCTGAGTTATAGCAATGCCAATAACATTACGCTGCCGATCTACGGTCAGCTACAACTGCCCGGCACTGCGCGCGCCGGCGTTTATACCGACACGCTGACCGTCACCCTGAGCTGGTGAGGTGATAGAAAACAAGGATATGATCATGAAGCCACTGCGCGCCCTGTTGCTGCTGCTAAGCTCCACCCTGCTCTCCCCGGCCTTCGCCGCGAATTCGGTCATGATCTGGCCCATCGATCCCGCCATTAATCCTGAAGAGAAAGCCAGCGAACTCTGGCTGGAGAATCGCGGTAACACCACCACCATGATGCAGATCCGCGTCTTCAGCTGGCAGCAGAACAATGGCCAGGAGCAGTATCAGACTCAGCAGCAGGTGGTTGCCAGCCCGCCAATGGTGCGGATGGAGCCAGGCCAGAAACAGCTGGTCAGGCTGATTAAACAGACGCCGCCTGCGGCCGGTAAAGAGCTGGCCTATCGGGTGGTGCTGGATGAGATCCCGACCCCGCGAAATCCCGGCGAGAATCAGGCCGGGCTGACCTTCCAGATGCGCTATTCGGTGCCGCTGTTTGTTTACGGTACCGGGCTGAACACAGACAGCGCTCGCCCGGCTCTGCGCTGGCAACAGGTCAGCGAGGGCGGCAGGCGCTGGCTCCAGTTAACCAACAGCGGCAGCGGTCACGCCCGGTTAAGCAATGTGGCGATTGGCGGTCGCAAACTGGGCGAAGGCTTATACGGCTATGTGCTGGCTGACAGCTATCACCGCTGGCCGCTCACCTCGCCGGTGAGCGGCGAACTCACTGCAGAGGTTAACAAGAGCCAGTGGCGTAGCGCTGCCCAGAAGTAAGCGCTGAATGAGACCGTTTTCCCTGCATCCCTGCGCGCTGGCCGTGGCCAGCGTTATTTACGCTTTTACGCCGGATCCTGTGCTGGCGGAGACTTACTCATCCCTGCCCCCGCCGCCCAGCCTTCAGACCAGCAGCAACGGTCAGCAATATATGCTGGAGCTGGTGATTAACCAGCAGGAGAACGGCAATATTGTGCCGGCAGAGCAGCGCGACGGTCATTTCTGGATTCGCAGTGGCGATCTGCAGCGTGCCGGCCTGCCAGCGGATAAGCTGGGCCAGCAGCCGCAGGTCGATGTCAGCAGCCTGCAACCCATCAAAGTAGAGTATGACGCTGCGCGACAGCGTCTGCTGCTGACCGTACCGCCTGAGTGGCTGCCCGGTCAGGTGATTGGCGAGGCGAAGAACGGACCGCGCTATCCGGGCCGTACCAGCAGCGGCGCGCTGATTAATTATGATCTTTACGCCAGCCGCACGGATAACAGTGGCTCCCGCCTGTCCGCCTGGAACGAACTAAGGCTGTTTGGTGATGCCGGTCATTTCTCCACTAACGGCGTCTGGCAACAGCAGCTGGAAGGCAGTACGACTTATCAGGATGATGGCTATATCCGCTACGACACCTGGTGGAGCAATGAAGATGAGAATGCGGCGGTAAGCTGGCGAGTCGGCGATCTGGTCACCGACTCGCTGGCCTGGAGCAGCAGCGTGCGGCTCGGTGGCATCCGCGTCGGTCGCGACTTCAGCGTCCGTCCCGATCTGGTGACCTATCCGCTGCCCGCTTTTTCCGGTCAGGCCGCCGTGCCTTCCACCGTCGATCTCTTTATCAACGGCTATCGCTCCAGCCAGGCGAATGTGCAGCCTGGCCCCTGGTCGATGACCAATGTGCCATTCGTTAACGGCGCAGGTGATGCCGTGATCACTACCACCGATGCGGTTGGCCGCCGTGTCACCACCACCATGCCGTTTTACGTCTCCAGTAACCTGCTGAAATCGGGGCTGTCGGACTACGCCTTCTCTGCCGGGGCAATCCGCGAAAACTATGGCATAAAGAACTTCGATTATGGTGAGGCAGCGGCCAGCGGCTCTTATCGTTACGGTATGACCGACTGGCTGACGCTGGAGAGCCACGCCGAAGGCAGCGAAACGCTGGCGATGGGCGGGCTGGGTGGTCAGCTGCGCGTCGGCAGCTGGGGCGTGGTCAACGGCGCGGTGGCGCAAAGTCAGCTCGATGGCGAGAGCGGCAGGCAATATAGCTGGGGATATCAGTACAATAACCGCTGGTTCAACATCGGCACTCAACAGACCCAGCGCAGCAGCAACTTCGGCAATCTGGCGCTGGTCGGCAGCCGTGCCGGTAGCCAGGCGGATAGCCGCTACGCACTCTCACGCCGCAGTGCTCAGTACAGCGCCAGCGTCTCGCTGAACCGCTTTGGCAGCGTCGGTGCCGCTTTCATCGACATCACCGACGGTCAGGGCGACCGCACCCGGCTGTGGAACCTCTCATGGAGTAAAAATCTGTGGGGTAACAGCAGTCTGTATGTCTCGGCCAGCCGCGATCAGCAGGAGAAAAGCTGGACCGGGGCGATTTCGCTGGTGATCCCATTTGGCGAACAGGGCAGCGTTGCCCTCAGCAACGAACGCGACCAGCGTGGCCGCGACAGTCAGCGCGTTTATGCCTCACGCGCCATGCCCAGCGACGGCGGGTTCGCCTGGGATGCCTCCTGGGCGAATCAGAGCGGAGACAGCGGCGATTATCGTCAGGGCAGTCTGCGCTATCGCAACAACCAGATTGATACCTCGGCGGGCTTCTATGGCGATGATGATAACCTCACCCAGTGGGCCGATCTCTCGGGTGCGCTGGTGTTAATGGACAACAGAGTCTTTGCCGCTAACGAGATCAACGACGCCTTTGTACTGGTGAAGACCAACTATCCCGACGTAAACGTGCGCTACGAGAATCAGTCGATGGGACGCACCAATCAACAGGGCTATCTGCTGGTGCCCGCCATCAGCAGCTACTACCCGGCCAAATATGATATCGACACCCTCGACCTGCCGGCAGATATGACCACGCCACGGGTTGAGCAGCGCTTTGCGGTGAAACGCCAGAGCGGCTATCTGCTCAACTTCCCGGTGGAGAAACTGCGCTCAGCCAGCGTAATCCTGGTCGATGCGCAGGGCCAGCCGCTGCCGGTATCAAGCCTGGTGCAGCGTCCCGATCATCCCACCGGGTATGTCGGCTGGGATGGCATCGTCTGGATGGAAGATCTCACCGCCAGTAACCCGATGCAGGTGGTGACGCCCGATGGCCGCCAGTGCGAAACCGAACTGCGCATCGCCAGCGGTCAGCCGCAGGCGCTGAAAACTTACGGCCCCCTGACCTGTGCGCTGCCCGCACCTGCCGCAGGCAGCGCCCCCTCTCCCGCTGAATCTTTTACGTCCGGAAACCGACCATGATGAAATCTGTAATACTGGCTGGCCTGCTGCTGTTACTGCCGTCGCTGGGCTACGCAGCCTGCGCCCTGCCCGCATCGACCGCCAGTTTCGGTTCAGTCACAACCTTTGTGGCGAACACCACCGTCAGTTCCACCACCACGAATGCCAACGTCAACTGTGGCGCGGGTGCCGGGCTGTCGCTGCTGGGCAATAACCAGATCACCTTTCAGCTGACGGGCGCGACTAATAGCAACGGCACGCGCGGTACGCTGAAACGCAGCGGTGATACCGGCAGCGATAACGTGCCGGTGCGGCTCTGCACCGACACGGCCTGCGCTACTGAACTGACGATTGGCGGCACGCCGTTTGTCTATGGTTCGCAGACCCTGATCAACCTGGCGGGTTTGCTCGGCAGCCTTAACTTCGCCATTCCGGTCTATCTGCGCACCGTTCCCGGTCAGGTGGTCGCCGCCGGGACGTACCAGCTGACTCTGAATATGGCTGTGACTTATCGCATCTGCACCAGCGTTGCGATTGGCAATGTCTGTTTAAGCGAGCAGAACGGCAGCGGTGTCATCCCGATTAATATCACCGCCATTCTAACTAATGACTGCACCACCATTACCGCGCCGAATATCAGCTTTGGCAGCGCGCCGCTGGTCGGCAGCTTCTCCGCCGTGTCACAGACCATCAACGTGTTGTGCAGCAAAGGCAGCACCTATACCGTCGGGCTGAGCAACGGCAGTTATCCGGTGGGCAGCGTCAGGAATATGGCGAGCGGCGCGAATCGGCTGAGCTATGAAATTTATAAAAGCACCACCAGCAATCGCTGGGGATCGGCAGGCACTGAACGCTGGAGCAGTACCACCTCGACGGCGGTATCCACGGATGGACTGACGCGCGGTTTTAACTACACCGCGCGCATCCTGACCACGCAGAACACGCCGCCAGCCGGAAACTACAGCGACAGCGTGGTGGTCGATTTGTCGTTTTAGAGTGAAGCACTGACCGGCGTGCCGCTGTGACGGGTCTGATACTGCTTCACCATCCTGCCAATCAGCAACGTGCCGATCAACCCACAGACTGCGGCAAAGGTCAGCCAGACGCCCGGCATCGCTTTGTCACCGGTGGCATGAATCAGGTAGCTGGAAATAGCAGGCGTAAAGCCGCCAAACA
The DNA here is from genome assembly GCF_019969975.1 of Pantoea sp. OVA07A. Classification (NCBI taxonomy): domain Bacteria; kingdom Pseudomonadati; phylum Pseudomonadota; class Gammaproteobacteria; order Enterobacterales; family Erwiniaceae; genus Pantoea; species Pantoea sp. OVA07A. The sequence goes on from NZ_JAHXYM010000004.1 coordinate 258,628, forward strand.
GCGCCGTCGCCAGGCTGTAAGCCATGGAGAAACCGGCGGCGCGCACCTCAGCAGGCATGATCTCCGCCAGATAGACCACCATCGCACCGTTATAACTGGCATAGAGAAACGACAGCCACAGTTCCGCTTCCAGCAGATGGGCGAAGCTGGCCGATCCCACCAGCCAGTGCAGCACCGGCCAGGTGGTGACAATCATCAGCAGGGTAAAAATGATCAGCAGCGGACGGCGTCCGACGCGGTCCGAAAACGCCCCCATCAGCGGCAGCCAGATGAGGTTTGAGACACCGACACAGAGCGTCACCAGGAACGCCTGCTTGTCACTCATCATCAACACCGTTTTACCAAAGGTCGGGGTAAAGGCGGTGATCATGTAGAACATTACCGTGGTGGTGACCACCATCAGCATCCCCGCCAGCACCAGCGCCCAGTTGCTGGCGACAGACCGCATGATTTCCGTCATGCTGGGATGATGTTTACGTTTGCTGAACGCTTCGGTCTCTTCCAGCATCCGGCGGATATAGAACAGGAACGGCACAATCAGACAGCCGACCACAAACGGGATACGCCAGCCCCACTCCGTCACCGCCTCTTTCGCCAGCAGATGATTCAGCATCAGACCCAGCAGAGCAGCAAAGATCACCGCAATCTGCTGGCTGCCCGACTGCCAGCTGACGAAAAAGCCTTTGCGTCCTTTGGGCGCGACTTCGGCCAGATAGACCGACACACCACCCAGCTCCACGCCTGCCGAGAAGCCCTGCAACAGCCGTCCCAGCAGGATCAGAATCGGCGCTGCCACGCCCAGGGTGGCGTAGCCCGGCACCAGCGCGATGGTCAGGGTGCCCATCGCCATTAAGCCCAGCGTCAGCAACAGCCCTTTGCGACGACCATGATGGTCAATGTAAGCACCAAGAATGATCGCCCCCAACGGGCGCATCAGGAAGCCGGCACCGAAAGTCATCAGGGTCAGCATCAGGGAGGCAAACGGGTCATCGCCGGGAAAGAAGGTTTTTGAAATGGCAGTAGCGTAGTAGCCAAACACCATAAAATCGTACATCTCCAGGAAGTTACCACTGGTGACGGTGAAGATGGTTCGGGCGGCACTTTTCGGCGGCTTTTGTAAAGACGGGGTGTGACTCATAACGGCTTCCTGTTGTTTTTTAGCCGTTTTAGCCTGCCTGATGCGGGATTAATGTGACCTGGCTCACCATTGCACTTTACAAACCCATGTACATAAGTAACAACTAATTAACAAGTCAGTTCGAGGAGCATAAGTGATTACCCTGGCCCTGATTTGCCTGATTTTATAGGGCTGGAGAGCAGCCATAAAAAAAGGCGACCTGAACAGTCGCCTTTTTTTTGAACCGGATAACCCGCTATTTCTTCACGGTTTCCATGCCCATCAGACCAATTTTCAGATAACCCGCCGTGCGCAGCTTATCCATCACGCTCATCAGCGTTTCATAATCGACCGACTTATCCGCCTGGAAGAAAATGGTGGTCTCTTTATTGCCCTGGGTCTGGTTAGTCAGCACGTTAACCAGCGACTCCGGCGTGACCTGATCGTTACCGACGTAAAGCTGCTTATCCGCTTTAATCGACAGGTAAACCGGCTTTTCCGGACGCGGCTGCGGCGCGCTGGTTGAGGCGGGCAGATTGACGCGTACGTCGACCGTGGCCAGCGGCGCGGCCACCATAAAGATGATCAGCAGAACCAGCATGACGTCGATAAACGGCGTCACGTTGATCTCATGCATTTCACCATCCGTTTCCAGATCGTCGTTTAATCGCATTGCCATAAGAACTTACCCTAAGCGCAGTTTCTGAGCCGTCGCAGGACGCGGAACATCAGTGGCGACGGTGCCCAGATCGATATCACGGCTCTGCAGCAGCATCACCTGAGCGGCGACATCACCCAGCGAGGCTTTGTAGTTGGCGATCATGCGGGCAAAGACGTTGTAGATCACCACCGCCGGAATCGCAGCGATCAGGCCAATCGCGGTTGCCAGCAGCGCTTCGGCGATACCCGGTGCAACAACCGCCAGGTTCGTTGTCTGGGTTTTAGCGATGCCGATAAAGCTGTTCATGATGCCCCATACGGTGCCGAACAGGCCGATAAACGGCGCAACCGAACCGATGGTCGCCAGGAAGCCATTGCCCCGGCCTGCATGACGGCTGAACGCAGCGACGCGGCGCTCAAGGCGGAAACTGGTGCGATCTTTAATCCCGTTGGTATCTTCCACGCCAGCCGACAGTTCAAGCTCATTCTGCGCATCATTCAGCAGCACCACACTGTGGCTGTGACCGGTAAACGACTGGGCAATGCGGGCGGCGTCATTCAGATTGCGGGCTTCGCCTAGCGCCAGATGCTCGCGCTTCAGGCGGCGCTTAGCGGCGCTGAGTTCGGCATATTTGCCGAAGAAGATCGCCCAGGTCACCACTGAGGCCAATAACAGGCCAATCATGACCACCTTTACCACGATATCGGCATGTTGATACATGCCCCAAACGGAGAGGTCCGTTTGCATCAAATCACTGGCTACCACGCTGCTTCTCCAACTTCTGATTCAGGGATGCGAGACAAGCGCGAATAATAGCAAAACGACGGCGAATTGATAGTAGTTCTCATTAGTATTTACAAAGCTGATCGACGCCATTTACCCGCAATTGACCAGGTTTAAACACTTTTGACAAGGATGTTTCGAAAATGTGAAGTTGCATGAAAATTTATTAAAACAACGTTTCAAAATGTGATGGCATTCATTCAATCAGCATTGCCGCATTTTACTGGCGCGCGTTTTCACTATGCTGGCTCCACACGGTTCTCTCCGGTTAGCCCCCGACGCCGGACGCCGTCCTACCTCAGCGGGAGACAAAATAATGAGAATGACGAAAACATGCCTGGCCAGTGCCCTGGCGGCGATGATGATGAGCGCCACCGCCACGGCACAGGTGATCAAAGTGGCTGAAGTCCAGCCTGCCGGTTATCCGACCGTCGTCGCCCTGCAGCACATGGGCGACAAACTCAAACAGGCCACCGATGGACGGCTGGAGATGAAGCTCTTCGCCGGTGGCGTGCTGGGGGACGAAGATCAGACGCTGCAACAGGTGCAGCTGGGCGCAATCGACATGATCCGTGTGTCGCTGGCGCCAGTCACCTCGATCGCCCCGGAAACCAGCGTGCTGACCCTGCCCTACATTTTCCGCGACATTGACCACATGCACAAAGTGCTGGATGGCGAGATAGGTCGCGAAATTGCCGACAAATTCGATAAAGATCCCAACGCCCGCATGGTGTTCCTGGGCTGGACCGATGCCGGTGAGCGCAACATGATCACCAAGAAGCCGCTGGCAAAACCGGAAGATCTGAAAGGCATGAAGATCCGGGTGCAGAACAGCGCCATCTCGCTGGCGACGCTGAAAGCGATGGGCGCGAATCCGGTGGCGATGGGCGTCAGTGAAGTGTTCAGTGCGATGCAGACCGGCGTGGTCGATGGCACCGAGAACAACCCACCGACCTTTGTCGCCCATAACTATATGCCGGTGGCGAAGTACTACACCCTCAGCGGCCACTTTATCCAGCCAGAGATGATCCTGTTTTCAAAACGCACCTGGGATCGCCTGAAACCTGAGGATCAGGCGCTGCTGAAGAAGCTCGGCAAAGAGGCGCAGGATGAGGAGCGCCAGCTCTGGGCGACCTATACCGAAAAGTCGATCGCCAAAATGAAGGCAGGTGGCGTCACCTTCCAGCAGACCGACCGTGACTACTTCGTCAAAGCGACCCAGCCGGTGCGCGATCAGTTTGGCGGCAAATATCAGGATCTGATGACCCGGATCGCTGAGGTGAAATAACCCTTCCGCGCCACACTGCCGTGTGGCGAGCTTAATCAGGTATCAATTATGGCTGCTTATACACGTCTGATGGATGGGCTCTATCTGCTCTGCATGCTGGTGGCCGCCGTGGCACTGATGATTATGGTGACGGTGATCCCGATCGGGATCTTCGCCCGCTACGTGATGAACGGCGCGCTCTCCTGGCCGGAACCGGTGGCCATTATCTGCATGATCATTTTTACGTTTATTGGCGCACCGGTCGGACTGCGGGCCGGGACGCATATCTGCGTTTCCATGGTCACCGATCGTCTGTCACCCGCCCGACAGCGCCTGATGCTGCGCGTCAGCGATCTGCTGATGATCATCACCTGTCTGGTGATCTTTCAGGCCAGTTACAGCCTGTGCGAAGCGATGTGGGTGCAGACGCTCGCTTCATTACCGGCAGTAACTTACGGCGAGATGTATCTGCCGATTCCGATTGGCGCGATCTTCACCCTGCTGTTTGTTGTTGAGCGATTGCTGACCGGCGATCAGAGCCAGCGGCCGATTGTCACCCTGGGCGGCACCCACTAACGCGGAGCAGAAAAATGGATGCATTGATCTTGATAGGCAGTTTGCTGGTGTTGCTAATGGTGGGTTTTCCGGTCGCCTTTGCGGTGGGGCTGAGCGCCTTTATTGGCGCCTGGTGGATCGATCTGCCGCTGGAAGCGGTGGTGATTCAGGTGACCAACGGCATTAACAAATTTTCGCTGCTGACTATCCCGTTCTTTATTCTCGCGGGTGCGATTATGGCGGAGGGTGGGATTGCCCGGCGGCTGGTCAACTTCGCCTATATCTTTGTCGGCTTTATTCGCGGTGGCCTGTCGCTGGTGAACATTGTCGCCTCCACCTTCTTTGGCGCGATTTCCGGCTCATCGGTGGCGGATACCGCCTCGATTGGCTCGGTGATGATTCCGCAGATGGAGGAGAAAGGCTATCCGCGTGATTTCGCCGCCGCAGTAACCGCCAGCGGCTCAGTGCAGGCGGTGCTGACGCCACCCAGCCACAACTCGGTGATTTACTCGCTGGCGACCGGCGGCATGGTGACCATCTCCTCGCTGTTTGTTGCCGGTATCTTTCCCGGCCTGCTGCTGGGGGGCTGCCTGATGATAATGTGCCTGGGTTTTGCCCATAAACGCGGCTATCCCAAAGGAGAACGTATTCCGTTTCGTCAGGCGCTGAAAATCTTCTTCGACGCGTTCTGGGGCCTGTTTACCGTGGTGATTATTATGGGTGGCATCCTCTCCGGCATCTTTACCGCCTCGGAGTCCGCCGCGATCGCCTGTATCTGGGCCTTTTTCGTCACCATGTTTATCTACCGCGACTTTAAATGGAGCCAGCTGCATATCCTGCTGTTCCGCACCATTAAAACCGTCACCATCGTGATGGTGCTGATCGCCTTCGCGGCCGGATTCGGCGCGGTAATGACCTTTATGCAACTGCCGACGATTATCACCGAGGCCTTTACGAGCCTCTCCGATAACAAATATGTGATCCTGATGTGTATCAACATCCTGCTGCTGGTGGTGGGGACGCTGATGGATATGGCACCGCTGATCCTGATCCTGACGCCAGTGCTGTTGCCGGTCGCCACCGCGCTTGGCGTCGATCCGGTTCACTTCGGCATGATCATGCTGACCAACCTCGGGATCGGCCTGATCACCCCGCCGGTCGGTACGGTACTGTTTGTCGCCAGTGCGGTCAGTAAGCAGAAAATCGAGCAGGTGGTCAGAGCCATGCTGCCGTTTTACGGCATGCTGTTTATCGTGCTGATGCTGATTACCTATATTCCCGCCATCTCCCTCTGGTTACCGCGCCTGATGGGCGTGATGTAGCGTCGGCAAAATCGGGTCCGCTACCGGACCCGATTTTCATCCTGCGAAGCACTCTGATAATCACCATTGAGTCTCAACCCTGCTGGTCGTTTCGTGGTAACGTGAGGGCTTAGTCAGAAGCGGCAAAGGCGACTCATGACCACCAGAAAAATTGATACCACGCTCGTCAGTGCAGGACGCAGCAAGCGTTATACCCAGGGCTCGGTGAACAGTGTAATTCAACGGGCCTCCTCGCTGGTTTTTGATACGGTCGCGGAGAAGAAACGCGCCACCGCCGGTCGGGCAAAAGGCGAACTCTTTTATGGCCGTCGTGGCACTCTGACGCACTTTGCGCTGCAGGATGCGATGACGGAGCTGGAAGGCGGCGCAGGCTGTGTGCTCTACCCCTGTGGCGCGGCTGCCGTGGCGAACGCGATTCTGGCGTTTGTCGAGGCGGGCGACCACGTGCTGATGAGTGGCGCAGTCTATGAACCGACCCAGGATTTCTGTACTAAAATCCTGACTAAGCTGCAGGTTTCAACGGGCTGGTTCGATCACTGCATCGGCAGTGAAATCGGTGAGCTGGTGCAGCCCAATACCCGGGTCGTTTTCCTGGAATCGCCTGCCTCTATCACGATGGAAGTTCAGGATATTCCGGCGATTGTGGCGGCGGTTCGCGCCAAAGCGCCCGAGGCGATCATTATGATCGACAACACCTGGGCGGCCGGTATTTTATTTGATGCGCTGGCGCACGGCATCGATATTTCGATTCAGGCGGGCACCAAATATCTGATTGGTCACAGCGATGCGATGATCGGCACGGCGGTCGCCAATGCGCGCTGTATCGATCAGCTGCGCGAGAACTCCTATCTGATGGGTCAGATGGTCGATGCCGATACCGCTTATATGGCGAGTCGGGGTCTGCGCACGCTGGGCACACGTCTGCGTCAGCATGAAGAGAGCGCGATTCAGGTGGCAGAGTGGCTGGCAGCGCGTCCCGAAGTGGCGCGGGTTAATCACCCGGCGCTGGCACAGAGCAAAGGACATCAGTTCTGGCAGCGTGATTTTAACGGCAGCAGCGGCCTGTTCTCTTTTATCCTGCAGGAAAAACTCAGCGCGCCCCAGCTGGCGGAATATCTCGATCACTTCCATCATTTCAGCATGGCGTACTCCTGGGGCGGCTATGAATCGCTGATCCTGGCGAATCAGCCGGAAGAGCTGGCCGCGATTCGTCCGGCGGGTGGAGTCGACTTCACCGGTACGCTGGTGCGACTGCATATTGGTCTGGAGCACGTTGACGATCTGCTGGCTGACCTGGACGCCGGTTTTGCGCGCCTGACGCGTTAATAAACTCAGGCAAAAGATAAACAGACGCTAAACAGAAGATGAACCGGGTAGCGGCCACCCGCAGAGTTTGCCGGGCTGCTGCTCATTTATTGTTAAAATTTATCCCAGACCGTTCAGGTCATCAGTGAGGTCGCTGCATTTATTGCGCAGCGCCGCGACCGATTGCCTGAATGCAGACGGATAGTTCCTTGTGACGTGATGGAATAGCAAATGGGTGTTTTACACGAGATTGTCCACGCGCTCTGGCATCAGGATTTTGCCGCGCTGGCAAATCCGGATGTGGTGTGGGTGGTGTACGGCGTGATGTTCCTGACGCTGTTTCTGGAAAATGGGCTGTTACCCGCCTCTTTCCTGCCGGGCGATAGCCTGCTGCTGCTGGCGGGTGCGATGGTGGCAAAAGGGGTAATGGATTTTGTGCCGACGATGGTGATCCTCACCACCGCCGCCAGCCTGGGCTGCTGGCTGAGCTATCTGCAGGGTCGCTGGCTGGGGAATACCCGGCTGGTGAAGAGCTGGCTGATGCATCTGCCCGCGCAGTATCACCAGCGTGCCTGGAATATGTTTAATCGTCACGGCCTGATGGCGCTGCTGGTCGGCCGTTTTCTGGCTTTCATCCGGACGATCCTGCCGACCATGGCGGGCATTGCGGGCTTACAGAACGGTCGCTTTCAACTGTTCAACTGGCTCAGCGGCGTGCTGTGGGTTGGCATCGTCGTGACGTTTGGCTATGGCATCAGCCAGGTGCCGTTCATCAAGCGTCATGAAGATCAGGTGATGGCGATCCTGATGATACTGCCGATGGTGTTGCTGTTTCTCGGGCTGTTCGGCAGCATTCTGGTTATCTGGAAAAAGCGTCGGCAGAAACAGGCCTGACGTCAGCGCGTAGCATCAGGATCCGCCGTCACTCAGGCGGACGGATCCGCTACCGTCTGCCGCACACGATTCACCTCTTCCCCTGGCGTCACGCCAAAATAGCGCTTAAATTCCCGCGAAAACTGTGAAGGACTTTCATAGCCAACCCGTACCGCCGCCGCACTCGCTTTCAGTCCATCGTGCAGCATCAGCAATCGCGCCTGATGCAGGCGATATCGCTTGAGATACTGCAGGGGCGACGTCTGCGTGACCGCTTTAAAGTTGTGATGAAAGGCTGAAACGCTCATGTTCACTTCCGCCGCCAGCGCATCGACGCTGAGGTTTTCCGCATAGTGATTCTCAATCCGTCGCAGGGCACGCGCGATCAGGCTGAATTGCGTCTGTCGGCTCACCAGTGAGAGCAGCGCACCACCAATCGGGCCAGTCAGCACGTAGTAGATAATCTCCCGCACGATGTGCGGCCCCAGCACCCGCGCATCGCGTGGCTGGGTCATCACATCAAGCAGCCGCTCAGCGGCACACAGCATCGGTTCCGTCAGCCACGCCGAGTGGATCCCCGAGGTCTGCGGCTGCGGCTGGAACTGATCGTCATCGCCGATTTCAATCAGCAGATCCTGCAGGCTGGCGGTATCGACATTAAGACACAACCCGGCAATCGGCACCTCTGGCGAGGCCCAGGTTTCGCACTCCACCGGCAGCGGCACCGTGAGCATCAGGTACTTGCTGGCGTCATACTGAAACACCGTGCTGCCGAGATAGCCGGTTTTGCTGCCCTGAAACAGGATCACAATGCCGGGCTGATACATCATCGGCGTACGGGGACGATATTGATTAGCGTAAATCAGCGACACATTTTCGACCGGACAAAGACGGTCGTGACCATGGGTCATTAATGTGACGACCTGCTGCGCCAGCCGGTGACACAGGGCATCGTGCGCCATAGCGACTCCTTTTACGGGCAAAAAGCCAGTGTGCCGTGCGAATGCCTGAATCACCAGCAGCCTGGAGAATCAGGCAAGAAATTTACCGGATCGGGCATGGCGGCAGAACCACTGTTGTTGCCTCAGCTAAGCAGGCTGAGAATTGTTGGCTAGACTTAAGCACAGTGAAATCTCACGGATTAACCGCAACGGAAAGGAGCAACTATGGCAGACCAACCCATTATCAAACTGCGCGATGGCAATATGATGCCGCAACTCGGACTCGGTGTGTGGCAGGCCAGCATTGAAGATGCACGTCATGCGGTGCTGAAAGCGCTGGAGGTCGGCTATCGCTCAATCGATACCGCCGCCGCCTATAAGAATGAAGAGGCGATTGGCCAGGCACTGCAGGAAACTGACGTGCCGCGTGAAGAGATTTTCGTGACCACCAAACTCTGGAACGACGATCAGCAGAACGTTCAGCAGGCGATGGAAACCAGCCTGGAGAAACTGAAACTGGAGCAGGTTGATCTCTATCTGATGCACTGGCCGTGCCCGGAAAAAGACAATTATGTCGATGCCTGGAAGAAGATGATTGAACTGCAGCAGCAGGGGCTGACTAAAAGTATCGGCGTCTGTAACTTCCATGAGGCGCATCTGAAGCGACTGCTGGATGAAACCGGTGTCACGCCGGTGGTGAACCAGATTGAGCTGCACCCGATGCTACAGCAGCGCACGCTGCATGCGTGGAACGCACTGCATCAGATCCAGACCGAATCCTGGAGTCCGCTGGCGCAGGGCGGCAAAGGGGTCTTCGATCAGGAGATCATCAAGTCGCTGGCGAAGAAATATGGCAAGACGCCGGCACAGATCGTGATCCGCTGGCATCTGGATAGCGGCCTGGTGGTGATTCCGAAGTCGGTGACACCAGCCCGCATTGAAGAGAACTTTAAGGTGTTCGACTTCCGTCTGGACAAGCATGAAGTGAGCGATATTGCGAAGCTGGACAGCGGCAATCGTCTGGGGCCGGATCCGGAAACCTTTAACTAAGGCTGGGCGTCACCGGGTGAGCTCACCTTATCTGCCCTGCGGCTGGGGCAGATAACGATTAACGCGGTCAGGCGGGCTCTCCCTGCCTGACCGCGCTGTTATGCGCTGGGCTGCACCACCAGCTGACCGGCAGTGCCGCGGTCGGCCAGTTCCAGTGTCTGACTGTAGTAGACGAACGGGAAGTGATCTGACGAACTTTGCGGGAAAGTGACCATCAGTTCCACGCTGCCATCCACCCACACCGTATCTTTCCAGCCACGATCTTCGCCCATCGGCTGTGCACCATTGACACTTTTAATCAGGAACATCACGCCCTGGATATGCAGCGACTGTGGCCGGTCAGCATGCAGGATCCAGCGCTCAAAGGTGCCCTGCTGTGCCGTGGTGTCAATGCGGCTCATATCCCAGATCGCGCCGTTAATGCCCGGCATGCTGTCACCGATGCGGAATTCACGGGTGCGAACCGCCACGCCATCCAGAATCTGATCGGCCAGCAGCCGCATCGGCAGATTATCCGTCACCAGCGGCAGCAAGCCGGTTGGCCGCAGCGTCAGGATCAGGGTTGACGTCAGAATGGAGGATGGCTCAAAGAAGCCGCGCAGCCGATCCATAATGCCCGCCGCCGTACCTGCGGTAATCGACACTTCATCGCCCTGCGACATATCCACCAGCACTTCGCGGCGTTCGCCCGGCGCCAGTGACAGGCGCTGCACCGCCACCGGCGCAGGCAGATAGCCCTGATCGCTGGCGATGACCATAAACGGGCGATTGTCGCTGAGCACCATCTCATAGCGGCGCGCATTCGAGGCGTTCAGCAGACGCAGACGCACCCAGCCGCGTGATACTTCCACAAACGGATTGCGTACGCCATTCACCAGCAGCGTGTCGCCCAGGAAACCACCATCCTGCGGCGGGTCATAGACCGGCGTGGCAAAGTTATCGAGCCGCTTGTCCTGAATGATAATCGGGAAGTCATCGACGCCGTAATGCTTCGGCAACGGCAGCTGCCTGCCAATATCATCTTCCACCAGCCACATCCCCGCCAGTCCGTTATAGATGTGCGGAGCCATGCGGTTCGGCGTGTTGGCGTGATACCAGCAGGTTGAGGCCGCCTGACGAATCGGCAGCACCGGCGACCAGTCGACACCGGCTGACATCATACGCGGCGCGCCACCCATCAGCGCACCCGGCAACTGCAGGCCGCTGATAGTCATGGAGACCGGCTCGTTCAGACGATTGCTGTAGATCAGCTTAACGTCATCGCCGCTGTAAACCCGGACGGTCGGGCCAAGATAGAGGCCATTAATGCCCCACACCGGCACTTTGTTGTTGTCGCCATTAAAAGACCAGTGGCTGCGCTGCATTGTCAGGAACAGCGGCTGGCCGCGACGAGATTCCAGCAACGGCGGAACCGGAAGTGGCGTGTCGCCATTAGCTGAAGAAGCGGCACGCGCCGCATGAGGTAGTACACTGGCGCTAAGCGCCGCTCCGGCAGAAAGCTGGATGAACTGACGTCTGCTGAAAGACATAAAACTTCTGACCCTTTACGCGTGGCGCTAAGCGCCGACCCTGTTTTTATTGATCTGTTTTTGCTGTGCTGCGTTCACAGCGGGCGGACGTGCCCCGCCGTGCGGCATCCCTGCAGGATAGTTCGGCGAATGGTTCGCCGGTCAGATATTTCCGTTTTTTTCGCGTTCTGCGACTTCGGCGTTCAGCTCTTCCAGCTTTGCCGCCATCAGTTCGCGACAGTGGGTCGCCAGCTTACGCACCGACGACGACTCGAAAGCCTTTACATCAATCGGTGGCAGCATCTCAACGATTACCAGCCCGTTTTTCCAGCGATTGAGGTTGATCTTGCCATGCGTGTTAGAGACCACAATCGGAATGATCGGCACACCCGCCGCCACAGCGGCGTGAAAGGCACCGGTTTTAAACGGCAGCAGGCCACGGCCACGACTGCGCGTTCCTTCCGGGAACATCCAGATGGAGATGCGCTTACTGTTAAACTCATCTACCAGCTGACCTATCGTGCCGCGTGCTTTTGCACGGTCATCGCGATCAATCAGCAGGTTACCGGTCAGCCAGTAGAGCAGGCCAAAAAACGGCACCCACAACAGGCTCTTCTTGCCCACCGTCACCGTACAGGGCTGCACCATTTTAGCCGCGGTGACCATGTCGTAGTTGTTCTGATGGTTCGCGATGTAGATCGCATTACCATAATTCTCAGCACCTTCCGGTCTGCGCAGTTCTACTTTAAGGCCAAATACCGTCGACAGTTTGCCGAACAGATGGCCAAATGTGGCGACATGACGCGGATTACGCGGTGAAAACAGACACCAGATACAGCCAAATATACAGACTAAGATCGAATAGATGACGACAATAATGGCACGCAGAATCAGTAACATAGTTCCCTCATTGAGCCACGGCTGACGCGGTGTCAGCCGGGTAGTTTACGCTTCGCTATCCGGGCTCGCCGGACGCGCAGGCGCATCCAGTTCAACACGATCAATTTTTTGCAGGCCGCGCGGTAACAGCGTGCCGCGACGTCCGCGATCGGCGCGGAATTTTTGTAGCTCTTCACTGCGCAGCAGCATTTTACGCTTGCCTACGTGCAGCGTGATAGCGCTGCCCGGCGGTAAAATCATCAGCCAGGCCAGTTTGTCCTGACCAGCGGCCGCTTCCGCGGATGGAATCGAGATGATTTTGTTGCCCTTGCCTTTCGACATCTGCGGCAGCTCCCCGACCGGGAACATCAGCATCCGTCCCGCCTGGGTGATCGCCAGCAGCATGTCATCTTCATGATGGACGGCCATCGGCGTCATCACGCGGGCGTTTTCCGGCAGCGTCAGCAGCGCTTTACCGGCCCGGTTGCGCGACACCAGATCGCTGAAGGTACAGATAAAGCCGTAACCCGCATCAGAGGCCATCAGCAGGCGCTGATCATCTGGCTCCATCAGCACCTGTTCAACTACCGCACCCGGCGGTGGCGTCAGCTTGCCGGTCAGCGGCTCGCCCTGCCCGCGCGCTGAAGGCAGCGACGTCGGATCCAGAGTGTAGCTGCGGCCGGTGGAGTCGATAAAGGCCACCGGCTGATTGCTCTTGCCGCGTGCCGCAGCCAGATAGCTGTCGCCGGCTTTGTAGCTGAGTCCGGCTGGATCGATATCGTGGCCTTTGGCGCTACGCACCCAGCCCATCTGCGACAGCACAATGGTCACCGGCTCAGACGGCACCAGCTCGGTTTCGCTCAGGGCTTTGGCTTCTTCACGCTCACGCAGCGGCGAGCGACGATCGTCACCGTAGCTGGCGCTGTCAGCCTGTAACTCTTTTTTCAGCAGGGTGTTCATCTTGCGTTCAGAGGCCAGCGTGGCCTGCAGCTGATCGCGCTCTTTTTCCAGCTCCGCCTGCTCGCCACGGATCTTCATCTCTTCCAGTTTTGCCAGGTGGCGCAACTTCAGTTCGAGGATCGATTCGGCCTGGGTTTCGCTGATGCCAAAGCGTGACATCAGGACCGGCTTAGGCTCATCCTCAGTACGGATGATCTCGATCACTTCATCGATGTTCAGGAACGCAACCAGCAAACCTTCCAGGATATGCAGGCGGCGCAGCACGCGATCCAGGCGGTGATTCAGACGACGTTTGACCGTATCGCGGCGGAACACCAGCCATTCGGTCAGGATCTCATGCAGGTTTTTCACCGCCGGGCGGTTATCCAGCCCGATCATGTTGAGGTTAACGCGGTAGCTCTTTTCCAGATCGGTGGTGGCGAACAGATGGTTCATCACCTGATCGAGATCGACGCGGTTGGAGCGCGGAACGATTACCAGGCGGGTCGGGTTCTCGTGATCCGATTCATCACGCAGATCCTCCACCATCGGCAGTTTTTTATTGCGCATCTGGTTCGCAATCTGCTCCAGCACGCGCGCGCCCGACACCTGATGCGGCAGCGCGGTAATCACCGCCTCGCCCTCTTCCTTCTTCCAGACTGCACGCTGGCGAATCGAGCCGCGACCGGTCTGATAGATTTTGCGGATCTCGTCACGCGGCGTGATGATCTCCGCCTCTGTAGGATAATCAGGCCCCTGGACAATATCCAGCAGCTGTTCCAGCGTGGTTTTCGGCGAGTCGATCAGTGCGATGGCGGCCTGAGCTACTTCGCGCAGGTTGTGCGGCGGAATATCGGTCGCCATACCCACGGCAATCCCGGTGGTGCCGTTCAGCAGAATATTGGGCAGGCGCGCCGGTAACATCTTCGGCTCCTGCAGCGTGCCATCAAAGTTCGGCTGATAATCGACCGTCCCCTGACCCAGCTCACCCAGCAGCAGCTCGGCATATTTTGACAGGCGGGATTCGGTGTAACGCATCGCCGCAAACGACTTGGGATCATCCGGTGCACCCCAGTTACCCTGGCCATCGACCAGCGGATAACGGTAGGAGAACGGCTGCGCCATCAGCACCATCGCTTCATAACAGGCGCTGTCGCCGTGCGGATGGTATTTACCCAGCACGTCACCTACGGTACGCGCCGATTTTTTGAATTTTGCGCTGGCGCTCAGTCCCAGTTCGGACATGGCGTAGACGATACGTCGCTGAACCGGCTTTAATCCGTCGCCAATGTAAGGCAGGGCGCGGTCCATGATGACGTACATCGAATAGTTTAAGTACGCATTCTCGGTGAATGTGTGCAGGGCAAGACGCTCTGCACCATCCTGAGTCAGTTCACTCATTAATTTCTCATCCTCACATCGTGGCCCACAACGGCGGGACACCCGGCGGTGGTTTGGCGAGGATAGTACCTTATTCGCTGGTGTTAGTCACAGGGGAAGCGCGGGAGAGCAGGCGTCCCGCCGCGCGATTTCATGTGCCGGAGGCACGCCGGATTCAGACCGGCAAGTGTCTGACCTCTCTGTGGAAGTGGCTCAGGGCTTTGCGCCCATCCACTGGCGGGCAATGTCACGATATTCGCCGGTGGCTGTGCTGAGATGCAGCCACTGATCGACATAGAGCTTCCAGCTGATATCGTCGCGCGGAATCATGTAAGCCTTCTCGCCATACTGCAGCGGTTTGTCGGGATTGATCGCACAGAGCGTCGGGTAATGCTGCTGCTGAAAACGCGCTTCAGAGGCATCGGTGATCATCACATCCGCCTTGTTGTCCACCAGTTGCCGGAAGATGGTGACGTTATCGTGGAACAGCGTCAGTGAGGCCTTTGGCAGGTGGCTGTGCACAAAGGCTTCGTTGGTGCCGCCTGCCGGTTCAATCAGCCGCACGTCAGGCCGGTTGAGCTGTTCGATGGTCTGGAAGCGATCTTTATCGCTGCAGCGCACCAGTGGGATTTTGCCATCCACATCCAGAGGCCGGGCGAACCAGGCGGTCTGCTGGCGTTTCAGCGTGACGGAGACGCCGCCGACGGCGATATCACACTGCTTTGCCAGAAAATCGGGCATCAGGTTTTTCCAGCTGGTTGGCACCCACTCCACTTTCGCGCCGAGCGAGGTAGCCAGCGCGTTCGCCATGCTGATATCCAGCCCTTCATACTGACCATCGGGTCGCAGGTAGCTGTAAGGCTTGTAATCCCCGGTGGTGCAGACCTTAAGCGTTTTAGAACTGAGAATGGTATCGAGATGAGATTGTGCCTGGACAGCACCGGTGGCCAGCAGCAAAGAGAGGACAATTTTTTTCATTTTGCGTTTTTCTTTAATTGTTTTCACGGTGAGTTTGCCTGCCGATGGTGCCATAAACCGGCGCATTGTTGCTTCTACAGCAAAAGTGTTGTGATCAACCTCCCATTTTTCTGCGACAGCAGCGCGCGTAAGCTAAGCGCCATATTCAGGAAATGAGGCAAACAATTCATGAGCAAGATTTTAATTATCGATGGCGGCAAAACCTTTGCCCACTCTAAAGGCGAACTGAACCACACGCTGACCGACGTTGCGGCCAGCCAGTTGCGTGACATGGGGCATGAGGTGTCTGTGACCCTGGCTGACAGCGACTATGTGGTCGCCGATGAAGTGCAGAAATATGTCGATAGCGATGTGGTGATTTATCAGATGCCTGGCTGGTGGATGGGCGAGCCGTGGACTGTGAAGCGTTATATTGATGAAGTCTTTACCGAAGGCCACGGCTCGCTCTACGCCAGTGATGGCCGTACCCGTTCTGATGCGGCGAAGAAATATGGTTCCGGCGGTCTGCTGCAGGGCAAAAAATATATGCTGTCACTGACCTGGAACGCGCCGCTGCAGGCCTTTACCGACCCGGAGCAGTTCTTTGAAGGCGTCGGCGTCGACGGTCTTTATCTGCACTTCCACAAAGCCAACCAGTTCCTGGGCATGGAAGCGCTGCCGACCTTTATCTGCAACGATGTGATTAAAGCGCCGGACGTGCCACGCGATATTGCCGCTTATCGGACCCATCTTAGTCGCGTTTTTGCGTAAGATGGCTGGGGGACACCCCCTATTTTCCCACGAAAGAGGAATTCGCGAATGTTAACAGTCGTTGCTGAAATTTGTGTCAAACCCGGTCGCCGTCAGGCCGTGCTGGATGCGGTGAAAAAACTGATCCCGCTGGTTTTAGAAGAAGAAGGCTGCCATCAGTATGACGCGCTGCTGGACCATCAGGCGCAGGTGCCGTGGAAACAGAACTCGCCGGACTCCATTTTTATGCTGGAACAGTGGGAAACGCTGCGTCATCTGGAGCAGCATCAGCAGATGCCGCACATGGATGCGCATCGCGCCATCATTAAAGATGATGTGGTGGATGTGAAGATTCTGGTGCTGGAACCCAGTGCCTGATTCGTGCTGAAGGCTTAACCCCTTTTCGGTAAAAGGGGTCAGGCTGCTGACAACCTCAAACCTGAGTGCCTCTGGCAGCAATGAATTAGCTCAACGCGAAGGGAACACGGTCAGAAGAGGAAAGCGTCCCGCGCCAGGGATGGCGCGGGTAGAGCGACCAGGGACTGGCTTGAGCGTCTTTCCGATCTGACCGTGTTCCCTGTGCAAGCACAATCTCACAGCGAATCCGGCCAGACTTGCCAGCATCTCCAAACCCCTGCCCTATGACAGGGGTTTTTTATTATGCCAGGAGAGATCATAGCAGCTGACGCCGATCAATCTCGGTGCGGAGAAAATCCAGAAAGCAGCCGATGCGCGAAGAGAGCGTGGTGTTACGGTAATAGACCGCATGCACCGGCAACCGCAGCTCGCGGGTTTCAGCGGGGAGAACCGGCACCAGCCGGCCTGCCGCGCAATCTTCCCGGCTGACAAAGTCGGAGAGGCGTGCGATCCCCTGTCCTGCCAGCGCCAGCTGCCGGATGGTTTCGCCGCTGGAGGCAGAGATTGTGGGCTTAATGCGCATGAAATCGCCATCAGGCTGCCATATCGGCCAGACGTTGTGCGCCTCAAGATGGCTGAAGCCGATGATTTGATGCTGCGCGAGATCGGCCACGCTCTGCGGGGTGCCCGCTTTCGCCAGATAGGCCGGACTGGCCATCAGCCGGATCGCACTGCTGCCAAGCATCCGGGCGCGCAGCGTAGAGTCGCGCAGTTCGCCGATGCGAATGGCAATGTCCGTTTGCTGCTCCAGCAGATCGATCAGGATATCGTCGGTATTCAGTTCAAGCTGGATCAGGGGATAGCGGGCGCGGAAATCGTCCACCAGCGGCACAATCACATGCAGCATAAAAGGGGTGGCGGCGTTTACCCGCAGCCGTCCTGACGGCATCTCGCGCCGCAGGGCTATCTGCTCTTCGGCCTGCTCAACCGAGGCCAGGATCTGTCGCGCATGCTCCAGAAAAACCTGTCCCTCTTCGGTCAGCGCCAGCCGTCGGGTGGTGCGATGCAGCAGGGTGGTCTGCAGCTTACTCTCCAGCCGGGACAACGCCCGGCTGATGCCCGAACTGGTCTGCGCCAGCTGGGATGCCGCCGAGGTAATAGAACCGCTGTCCACCACCGCCACCCAGGCACGTAACTCTTCCAGGGTAATTTTCACAAGGAT
Source organism: Pantoea sp. OVA07A (assembly GCF_019969975.1). Lineage (NCBI taxonomy): Bacteria > Pseudomonadati > Pseudomonadota > Gammaproteobacteria > Enterobacterales > Erwiniaceae > Pantoea > Pantoea sp. OVA07A. Next base: position 276,494 of record NZ_JAHXYM010000004.1, read on the forward strand.
TACTGTCTCTGCTCTGAATCTGCCGGGTTCTCTGGGGATGTGCTGGCTGAAGCACAAAGAGAACAGGACGCTTTCGCGTCCTGTTTTTTTACACTTCGATATCGGCCTTGTCGCCTTTTTCCTGCAACCAGTTACGCCGGTCTTCGGAACGTTTCTTCGCCAGCAGCATATCCATCATGCGCAGCGTCTGGTCGATATCCTCTTCACTGATGGTCAGCTGTACCAGACGGCGGGTATTCGGATCCAGCGTCGTTTCACGCAGCTGCAAGGGGTTCATCTCACCCAGCCCTTTAAAGCGCTGAACGTTAGGTTTGCCCTTTTTGCGTTTCAGCTGCTCCAGCACGCCCTCTTTCTCATCTTCATCCAGCGCGTAGTAGACCTCTTTACCGAGATCGATACGGTAGAGCGGCGGCATGGCAACGTAGACGTGTCCGTTTCTGACCAGTGAACGGAAATGTTTCACGAACAGGGCACACAGCAGCGTGGCGATGTGCAGACCATCCGAGTCCGCATCCGCCAGAATGCAGATCTTGCCGTAGCGCAGCTGTGAAAGATCTTCGCTGTCGGGATCGATGCCGATCGCCACGGAAATATCATGCACTTCCTGCGACGCCAGCACCTCATCGGAAGAGACTTCCCAGGTGTTAAGGATCTTGCCCTTAAGCGGCATGATCGCCTGATATTCACGATCGCGCGCCTGCTTGGCCGAGCCGCCTGCCGAATCCCCTTCGACCAGGAACAGTTCTGTTTTATTCAGATCCTGCGCGGTGCAGTCCGCCAGTTTGCCCGGCAGAGCCGGACCGCTGGTGAGCTTTTTACGCACCACTTTTTTGGCTGCCCGCATACGTCGCTGGGCGCTGGAGATCGCCAGCTCAGCCAGCTGCTCTGCGATCTGGATATTCTGGTTCAGCCACAGGCTGAAGGCATCTTTTACCACGCCAGAGACAAAGGCTGCGCACTGGCGTGAAGAGAGGCGCTCTTTGGTCTGCCCGGCGAACTGCGGATCCTGCATCTTCACCGACAGTACATAGGCGCAGCGATCCCAGATATCTTCAGCGGAGAGCTTCACGCCACGCGGCAGAATATTGCGGTATTCGCAGAACTCGCGCATCGCATCCAGCAGCCCCTGACGCAGGCCGTTGACGTGAGTCCCGCCCTGCATGGTCGGGATCAGGTTAACGTAGCTTTCAGTTAACAGCTCGCCGCCTTCCGGCAGCCACAACAGCGCCCAGTCAACCGCTTCCACATCGCCAGCAAAGCTGCCGACAAACGGTTTTTCCGGCAGCGTCGGTAAGCCATTCACCGCTTCGCACAGGTAGTCAGTCAGGCCATCTTCGTAGCACCAGGTCTGTTCGGTATTGTTCAGCTTGTCTTTAAAGACAATCTCAACGCCAGGACAGAGCACCGCTTTGGCTTTCAGCAGATGTGATAACCGTGACACCGAAAAACGTGGGCTGTCGAAGAAGCTTTCATCGGGCCAGAAATGGACGCGCGTGCCGGTGTTGCGTTTAGCCACCGTGCCGGTAACCGTGAGATCCTGGACTTTGTCGCCATTCTCAAACGCCATGTCATAGATTTCGCCATTACGGCGCACCGTGACTTCGACGCGTTTTGACAGGGCGTTAACCACCGAGATGCCGACGCCGTGCAGGCCGCCCGAGAACTGATAGTTTTTATTGGAGAACTTGCCGCCCGCGTGCAGACGACACAGGATCAGCTCGACGGCAGGCACGCCCTCTTCCGGGTGAATATCCACCGGCATGCCGCGACCATCATCAATAACTTCCAGCGACTGGTCAGCGTGCAGAATCACTTCAACCCGCTTCGCGTGGCCGCCCAGCGCCTCATCGACGCTGTTATCAATCACTTCCTGACCCAAATGGTTGGGTCGCGTCGTATCGGTGTACATCCCCGGGCGACGGCGAACAGGCTCAAGGCCAGTCAGGACCTCAATGGCATCCGCGTTATAGTTAGATTGACTCATCGTAAATGTCTGATTAGAAGGGTGAAATGGGGTGCGATTTCCGCATTACTCAGGGATGATTCAGACCGAGAAAGTCCAGAATCTGCGGGAAATGGCGCTCGAATCCAGTAAATGCATGATTTCCGCCCTCTTCTACCGTGTGACGGCACGCGCTGTAATAGTCGAGCGCCTGACGGTAATCGAGAACTTCATCGCCGGTCTGTTGCAGCAGCCAGAGTAAATCGGGCGCTTCCAGCGGTTCAATCTGCATTACTTTCAGATCGTAAATGTGGCGTGACTCTAACACATATTGCTGGCCGGTGTAGGGATTCTGATTTTCGCCCAGGAAATCCGCCAGCAGCTCAAAAGGCCGCACCGCGGGATTGACGACCACAGCAGGCAGCATAAAGCATTGCGACAGCCAGGTGGCGTAATAACCGCCCAGCGACGAGCCTACCAGCCCCAGCGTTTCGCCACTGCGGCTCAGTACCAGATCTTCCAGCATTGCGGCGGCATCGGCCGGAAACGTCGGCAGCTGGGGCACGATCATTTCGATCTCCGGATGCTGCGCCTCTAACCATTGCCGGAACTGCGTCGCCTTAGCCGACTGCGGCGAGCTGTTAAAACCGTGCAGATAGAGTAATGCCGCCACGCGTCAGTATCCTTCTGAGTCTAAATCGGGACGAAAAGCGTCGGTGTCGAGCCGGTTAACCTCGGTCTCAAGGCCGCCATCCGGATACAGCGTGAACCAGCGCCAGCCTGGTGCCACGGTGTCGATCGTAAAGCTGGTGCAGTGCGGTTTGAACTGAACACAGGTTGAAGGGGTGGCCAGCACACGACGACCGTGCCACTCAAGATCCAGCTCCTGGTGAATATGACCACAGACCAGCGTCCGGGCTAACGGGTAATGCTGTAACACCGCATCAAGCTGATGTGAGTTGCGCAGGCTGTGCTGATCGAGCCAGGTACAGCCAGAGGCCAGCGGATGGTGGTGCAGCAGGACCAGTGTATGACGTTGCGGATAGCGGGCCAGCGCGTTATCGAGCCACTCCAGCTGATAATCGCTCAGCATCCCGTGCGGCACACCCGAGACCTGGCTGTCCAGCAACACAATTTGCCACTGCTCACCCACCAGCACCTGTTTGTGGGCATTGATATGAGCGGCTGCCAGCGTGTCGAACATCGCGGGCTGAAAATCATGATTACCGGGCAGCCAGACGCAGGGCCGCGGCAAACGTGAGATGCCCTCAGCAAAATGCTGATAGGCTTCGATAGAGTGATCCTGGGCGAGATCGCCGGTGGCGATAATCAGGTCGTAGTCGCGATGTTGCGCAATAATCGCATCCAGCACCGCTTTATAGCTCGACCAGGTGTTCACCCCAAGCAGCGATTCATGTTTTCCCGCGAACAGGTGGGTATCCGTGATTTGCAAAATCCTGATTTCGGAACCGTTCGCTGCAGGAAGAGTTAGCAGGCTATCCAAAGCGTTTCCTTCGTCTCCACGCCATTTACTGCATTATACGCATCAGCAGACCGGAACTGCCATCGCACCATGTGCCAGGCAGTAGCGCAGCCAGTCTGCGAGAAACTGGTTTATCTGATGTTTTTCATCGCGCTGATGCAATTTTTTATTAGGATAATCATAGCGCGCTTTGAAACGATAGATCTGTTGAGTTGAACACACTTCGGCGACCATCGCATCGTGATAGAGCCTTACCGACATCGAGGGCAGACTCCAGTAACTCACGGCAGGCGCGACCTGGCGGATCTCCACCAGCGTGGTGTAGCGTGTGGACTCCTGGATCGTCAGCTGATAACGGGCGCCACTCACCTGATAGATCACCGATTCTCCCGCCTCATCGTTACGCGGCAGCAGGCGGCGTAACTGGGCGAAATTGGTTTCGCAGAGCCGCATCATTTCGGGAAAGTCAGGGGTATAGCGCTGTTTCATTTTTGTATCCACTCTTCGCGTAGTTTCTCATGGTGCAACGCCAGCCATTGCAGGGCGATGACAGACGCCGCATTGTCAATTATCCCCTCTTCCACCCAGCGGTAAGCCTGTTCGCGGCTCACCACATGGACAAGAATATCCTCATTCTCTTCCTCCAGACCATGGCATCCTTCTGCCTGGCTGGCATCCACTTCCCCAATCAGCACCGACAGACGTTCGCTGGTGCCGCCAGGGCTGGCCAGATAGTTAAGCATGGGCTTAATCCGGCCGACCTCTAATCCTGCTTCTTCAACGGCTTCACGGCGCACGACCTGCTCAACAGATTCACCGGGCTCAATAATGCCGGCGACCATCTCCAGCAGCCAGGGCGAAACACTGCTGTCATAAGCCGGGATGCGGATCTGTTCAATCAGCACCACTTCATCGCGTAAGGGATCATAAGGTAGCAGCACGGCGGCATGTCCGCGCTCAAAAACTTCTCGCTGTACTTCCCCACTCATTTCGCCGTTAAACTGGCGGTGGCGGAAGCGATAACGTACGACGGAAAAAAAACCATCATAGACGGTTTCGCGTGCAATAATTTCTACATCGTTTTTTGTGAAAGTCACAGGGGATTTTTTTTCTTCCGGCATCATCGGGTTCCTTATGCAGATTGAGGTGGAGCGAAAAAAGCCTGTAACCGTGCTCCATGTAAGTGGTTCTTTCTGAATTATTTACGTAAATTAGGGGGAGAAGGCACGTTCAGCCAACTTATCTCACAGTTGCCCTCTGCTAGAATCGGCGATAATTTTTTGGCTTACCCGGCAGCGCACCCACTGCAATTTGCTGCAACAAAAGGAATGCAAATGAAAAAACTGCTCCCATTTTTTATTGGGCTGAGCCTGGGCGGTTTCAGCTTCGCCAGCCAGGCCGAAGACCTGCTTCAGGTTTATCAACAAGCACGTCTGAGCAACCCGGATCTGCGCAGCGCCGCTGCCGATCGCGATTCTGCCTTTGAGAAAATCAACGAAGCGCGTAGCCCATTATTACCCCAGCTCGGCCTGGGTGCAGACTACACCTATAACAACGGCTATCGCGACAGTAGCGGTCTCCATTCCAACACGACCAGCGGCTCGCTGCAATTAACCCAGACTATTTTCGACATGTCGAAATGGCGCGCACTGACCCTGCAGGAAAAAGCTGCCGGTATCCAGGATGTGACCTATCAGGTGGCGCAGCAGGATCTGATTCTGAACACCGCGACCGCCTACTTCAACGTGCTGAAAGCGATTGATACCCTTTCTTACACCGAAGCGCAGAAACAGTCGATCTATCGCGAACTGGATCAAACTACCCAGCGCTTTAACGTTGGTCTGGTTGCCATTACTGACGTACAGAACGCCCGTGCGCAATATGACAGCGTGCTGGCTAACGAAGTGACCGCGCGTAATAACCTCGATAACAACGTGGAAACGCTGCGTCAGATCACCGGCATGGACTACATGTCGCTGGCGTCGCTGAGCATTGATCGCTTCAGAACCGATAAGCCCGAACCGGTCAGCGCGCTGCTTAAGCAGGCGGAAAGCCGTAACCTGTCGCTGCTCTCTGCGCGTCTGAACCAGGATTTAGCCCGTGAGCAGATCCGCTCAGCTGAAGCTGGTCACATGCCGACGCTGGGTCTGACGGCCTCTACCGGCATGTCGAACAGCAAATATGGCGGCAGCCGTGCGAACCAGAGCCAGGGGTCTACTGACTCCATTACCGGTTCTAACCAGGTGGGTCTGAGCTTCTCACTGCCACTCTATAGCGGCGGCAGCGTCACCTCTCAGGTGAAACAGGCACAGTACAGCTTCGTCAGCGCCAGTGAATCACTGGAAAGCGCGCACCGCTCTGCGGTTCAGACAGTCCGCTCATCGTTTAACAACGTGAATGCTTCTATCAGCAGCATCAACGCTTATAAACAGGCCGTGGTCTCTGCGCAAAGCTCTCTGGATGCGTCAGAAGCGGGCTATCAGGTTGGTACGCGTACTATCGTTGATGTGCTGGATGCAACCACCGTGCTCTACAACGCTAAGCAGCAGCTCTCTGATGCGCGCTATAGCTATCTGATTAACCAGCTGAATATCAGCTATGCGCTGGGTACGCTCAATGAGCAGAGCCTGCAGAAACTGAACAGCCAGCTGGGTAAAGAGATCCCGACCTCACCGGAAACGGTAGCACCGGAAAATGCACAGCAGACCGCGCGCGTGGATAGCGGTCCGGCAGCAACCGGCTCTTCTGAGGCAGCGCGTCCTGCGGCTCGCCACAGCAGCGGTAATCCTTTCGGTAATTAATGAGCGGACGGGCTGCTTTGCGGCCCGTCTCTCTGTTGAACGTATAACTAAGTAAAGATCCCTGTTGTATCAGGCCTCCAGCTTCAATTTTACCCCCCCATCCCCTATTCTATGCGCTACCTTTGGGCACAGGATAATCATAATGAAACGCACAAAATCTATTCGCTATGCCGCTTTTCGCAAAAGCTGGCAGGCACGCCATTTAACGCCCGTTGCTATCGCCGTTTCGGCGGTATTTATGCTTGCTGGTTGTGAACAGAACGACGAAACGGTTTCGATGTACCAGAATGCCGATGACTGTTCAAAAGCCAATCCGGGCCAGAGTGCGCAATGTACTACCGCATTCAATGAAGCCAAAAAAGAGGCGGAACGCACCGCGCCAAAATATGCCACGCGTGAAGATTGTGTCGCTGAATTTGGTGAAAACCAGTGTCAGCAGACGCCGGCTCAGGCGGGCGTGGGCACCACTAATGCGGAATCGCAGCAGAGTGGCGGCAGCTTCTGGATGCCACTGATGGCAGGTTACATGATGGGTCGCATGATGGGCGGTGGTTCGGGCTTTGCACAGCAACCGCTCTTCTCACCGAAAAATGCCCGCAGCCCGGCCAATGGTCAGTTTGTTGATGCATCAGGCCGTAATTATGGTGCAGCAACATCCGGCAAAAGCATGACCGTGCCGAAAACGGCGCTGGCACCAAAACCGGCTACCACCTCCACCATTACCCGTGGTGGCTTTGGTGAAACCGTCGCGAAGCAGAACAGCATGCAGCGTAGCAGCGCCAGCGGCACTTCCAGCCGCTCAATGGGAGGCTAACGCCCCGATGGAACGCATTGCCATTTCAGAGCGCCCAGGCTGGCGCGAAAAAGCCACCGAGTTCGGTTTTCGTTTTCACACCATGCATGGTGAACCCTACTGGTGTGAAGATGCTTATTACCAGTTCACGCTGGCGCAAATCGAGCATCTGGAAGAGGTGACCGCTGAATTACATCAAATGTGCCTGCAGGTGGTGGAAAAAGTGGTTAACAGCGAAGCGTTGCTGGCTAAATTCCGCATCCCCAAACACACCTGGGACTTTGTGCGCGATTCATGGCATCAGCGTCAGCCTTCGCTTTACTCTCGTCTGGATCTCGCCTGGGATGGCAAAGGCGATGTAAAGCTGCTGGAGAACAATGCCGATACGCCGACCTCGCTGTATGAAGCGGCATTTTTCCAGTGGCTGTGGCTGGAGGACCAGCTTAACGCCGGTCAGCTCCCCGCAGGCAGCGATCAGTTTAATAGCCTGCAGGAAAAGCTGATTGAACGCTTCGCCGCGTTACATCAGCAGCACGGCTTCAACTGGCTGCACTTCGCCTGCTGCCGTGACACCGACGAAGATCGCGGCACCGTGCAATATCTTCAGGATTGCGCCACCGAAGCGGGACTGCCAAGTGAGTTTCTCTACATGGATGAAATTGGACTGGGCGAGAAAGGGGAATTTACCGACGCCCAGGATCAGGTGATTAGCAACCTGTTCAAGCTCTATCCGTGGGAATTCATGCTGCGTGAGATGTTCTCCACCAAGCTGGGCGATGCTGGCGTGCGCTGGCTGGAACCGGCCTGGAAAAGCATTATCTCGAATAAAGCCTTGCTGCCGTTGCTGTGGGAGATGTTCCCGAATCACCCTAACCTGCTGCCCGCCTGGTTCGCGGAAGATGACGTGCCGCACATGGACAAATATGTGGTGAAGCCGCTATTTTCACGTGAAGGTGCCAACATCCGCATCGTGGAAAATGGTCAGGAGATCGCCCGCGTCGATGGACCCTATGGCGAAGAGGGAATGATCGTCCAGCAGTTCCATCCGCTGCCTAAGTTTGGCGACAGCTATACGCTGATCGGCAGCTGGCTGATTGACGATCAACCGGCCGGTATCGGCCTGCGGGAAGATCGCGACCTGATCACGCAGGATCTTTCCCGTTTCTATCCGCACGCTTTTATCGGTTAATGCACCGCGATAATAACAGGCCAGCTTCTGGCCTGTTTTCTTCTGACTTCCCTAACCTACCTGAACCGACAACATGCTGATCGCACCCATCTCCATGCCATCAACCGGAATGCTGATGGCGTCATCCGGCTGACGTGCGCCAAGTACATAGAGCAGCGGCAGATAGTGCTCAGGTGTCGGATTAGAAAGCGCCGCACCAGGATGATCCATAAAGTTAACCAGCGGATGAGAAGCAGCATCGCTCTGCACCGCCAGGTTATCGCGGACAAACTGTTCAAAACTGCTGGCCCATGGATAAACTTCGCTGTTGCCATCCCAGCGCACTTTACGCAGGTTATGTACCACGTTGCCGCTGGCGACAATCATCACACCCTGATCGCGCAGTGCAGCCAGTTTCTGACCCATCTCAAAGTGCCATGCCGCAGGTTTGGTGCCATCAATGCTTAGCTGGACCACCGGAATATCGGCCTCCGGATACATCTTGATCAGCACACCCCAGGAACCATGATCCAGTCCCCACTCGTGATCCAGCGTCACCGCAACGGGCGCTAACTGCTCCACCAGCTGCTGCGCCAGTTCAGGCGATCCCGGTGCCGGATAGCGCGTATCAAACAGCGCCTGCGGAAAGCCCCCAAAATCATGAATGGTCTCAGGCTGTGCCATTGCCGTCACGGCGGTGCCGCGCGTATACCAGTGCGCCGAAACCGCAATAATCGCGCGTGGACGTGGCAGAGTATCGCCCAGGTGACGCCACGCGGCGGTATAGCGATTCTCTTCAAGGGCATTCATCGGGCTGCCGTGACCCAAAAACAGCGCTGGCATTCGTAACTGGCTCATTCGTGATCCCCGGGATCGAGTATTTGATAGCCATTACGATACGCGCATCCGCTGCTTTATCACGCGGATAACCATGATGGTGATCATCAGGAAATTTGAATGAAATTTAACGTGGCAGGTTTAACAGGGTTATCGGCATGAAGGAGAGAGGAGAAGTCAGCGGTCAGGCCGCACCATTCCGGGTGTCAGGACGATAAACAGGCCCGGGAGGGGCCTGTTTATCGCAGCAGCCAGATTAGCTGGCGTGGCGTGTTTCGTGCGCGCGACGCCAGGCGATCAGATCTTCAATGGTCACCACCGGCATGTTGTGCTGACCGGCGAACGCAATCGCTTCTGGCGCATGAGCCATGGTGCCATCGTCGTTGGTCAGTTCGCACAGCACACCTGCGGGCTTAAAGCCGGCCAGGGTGACTAAATCAATAGTCGCTTCGGTATGCCCGCCACGGGTTAATACGCCGCCTTCGCTGGCACGCAGCGGGAAGACATGACCAGGGCGATGCAGATCGGTGGGTTTGGCATTGTCGGCAATGGCGGCGCGGATGGTGGTGATACGATCCTGCGCGGAGACGCCCGTGGTGACGCCTTCTGCGGCCTCAATGGTCACGGTGAAGCCAGTGCCGAAAGAGCTGGTGTTGTTTTCCACCATCATTGGCAGATCGAGCTGCTGGCGACGCGCTTCGGTCAGGCAAAGGCAGACGATGCCGCTGCCGTGACGGATAGTCAGTGCCATCTGTTCAACGGTCATGGTTTCTGCGGCGAAGATCATGTCGCCTTCGTTTTCGCGATTTTCATCGTCGAGTACCATCACACCGCGTCCCTCACGCAGGGCGGCGATAGCACGTTCTACACGCTGTTCAGGCGTGCCAAATTCAGAAAGTAGCGTCTGATTCATGGTAATAAAAACCTTAAAATGTATGGGTTACCAGAATCAGGGCGTGCTTAGGAGTGACGTCAAAAAGACGTGGCAATAACGTGAAGCAGACACAATTGTCCGACAGATGTCGTTACCCTCTCCCATCCGGACTGTAACCGTCGGCCCCGGAATTACACCGGATCTGCTGACCTTTACCTCTCTTTTCATCAAGATAAAGCGCTCGCGGGCTTTCAGCCGAAGCTGATTTACCGCCGGTGGGGAATTGCGCCCCGCCCTGAGAATAAGCACTTTAACTATAACGCCGATCGTTTGAGGCGGCAATCATCAATAGCGCAATTGCTTTTGCATTTCCTGCGTTACCGATTTGAGGTTTATCCTTTTCATTTCTGGCATTACACTTAACACTTATTACGTTGGTAAACACGCTGACACAGCTCCCCGTAACCAGGAAATCATCATGATCGACACGAAAAAAATTGAACAACTTGCCCGTCAGGTTCACGAAGCGATGCCTAAAGGTGTTCGTGAGTTTGGTGATGATGTCGAAAAGAAAATTCGTCAGGTTCTTCAGGCGCAGCTGACCCGGATGGATCTGGTCAACCGTGAGGAGTTTGATGTGCAGACGCAGGTATTACTGCGTACACGTGAGAAGCTGGCGGCGCTGGAGCAGCGTCTGGCGCAGCTGGAAAGTCAGGGTTCATCAGCCGGTACGCCGCCGACGGCAACCGCACCAGTAACACCTGCTGCGGCGACCACACCATCAGCCGCCGTAGCGACCTCACCTGCAGCCTCGCCGTCACCGGTTGCGGACGTGGTGAAGCCTGTTGCGGACAACAAGCCAGAATAAGCCTTTAAGCGGGAGCGCGGCTCCCGCTTACGCCGCGCTTTAGCTGCCGCGGATGGTTTTGATAATGTTGGTAGTGGAGATACCATCTTCGAAGTTCAGCACCTGAACGTCGCCGCCATTTGCCCACACTTCTTTGCTGCCCGCGATATCTTCCGGCTTGTAATCTCCCCCTTTGACCAGCAGGTCAGGGAGAATGCCCGCAATCAGCCGCTGCGGCGTATCCTCTTCAAATACCACCACCCAGTCGACCGCTTCCAGCGCGCCCAGCACGATCATCCGGTTTTCCTGTGGGTTCACCGGACGGCTTTCGCCTTTCAGACGTTTAGTCGATGCATCGCTGTTCACCGCGACAATCAGTCGATCGCCGAGCTTGCGGGCATTTGCCAGGTAGGAGACATGACCGGCATGCAGAATGTCGAACACGCCGTTGGTCATCACCACTTTTTCGCCTCGGCGGCGGGCCATCTCAACGGCGGCTTTTAACTGCGCTTCGGTCATGATGCCGAAACCCTGTTCCGGGCGGGCATGAATCGCATTTTCCAGCTCAACGGTGCTGACGGTGGACGTACCCAGTTTACCCACCACCACACCCGCAGCCGCGTTGGCCAGGAAACAGGCTTCTTCCAGCGAATCACCGGCCGCTAATGCCGCCGCCAGCACGCCAATCACCGTATCGCCCGCACCGGTCACGTCATAGACTTCCTGTGCCTGGGTGGGCAGATGCAGAGGCGCTTTGCCCGGCTGCAGCAGCGTCATGCCATTTTCTGAACGGGTCACCAGCAGCGCGGAGAGGTCAAAATCGGCGATCAGCTGGGTGCCGCGCGCCACAATTTCCTCTTCGTTTTTGCATTTACCGACCACGGCTTCAAACTCAGAGAGGTTCGGCGTCAGCAGCGTCGCGCCACGGTAGCGCGCAAAATCGGTACCTTTCGGATCAATTAATACCGGTACGCCCGCTTCGCGCGCCAGAGTAATCATGGTCTGCACGCTGGAGAGCGCGCCTTTGGCATAATCGGACAGCACCAGCGCACCCGCGGCGGCCAGTGACTCACGCATTTTCTGGTGAATCGGCTCCGGATCGACCTGATCAAAGCCCTCTTCAAAATCGAGGCGGATCAGCTGCTGATTACGGGAAAGCACGCGCAGTTTGGTAATGGTGGGATGGCTTTTGACCGCCACGAAGTCACAATGCACGTTGACGTCTTTCAGCGTGTTACTCAACACTCGCGCCGCATCATCTTCGCCAGTCAGGCCAATCAGGCGCGACGCGGCACCGAGTGCTGCAATGTTCATCGCCACGTTTGCCGCGCCGCCAGGGCGCTCTTCAACCGTGTCCACTTTCACCACCGGAACCGGCGCTTCAGGGGAGATACGGCTGGTTGGGCCATACCAGTAACGATCCAACATTACATCGCCAACAACCAGCACTGAGGCTTGGCCGAACGCGGGCAGAGTCACTTTCATTCCAGACACTCCAGACTGCATTAAAAATAGTGCGCGGATGATAGCACAGTTGCGATTTGTGCTATCAGCATCACGCCAGGATAGACGCAGGCGTTATCAGCCAGCGCTGCCAGCTGCTCAGAACCGTCTGCCGCTCCGCTGCATAGGCCTCTGGCTCAACGTGGCCGGGCTGTTCCTGCAGGGCGCGATGGTGCAATGCGTCGCGCAGCGTCACATAAGCCTGCATCAGCGCCTGTGCTTCATCGGCGGGCATTTTATGGTACTTCGCCATCAGCTCGAAAATGCGCACATTGTCAGACCAGCGCGTCAGTTCAGGCTGCTCAGCGGCGTAGCGTAAGACAAGATATTGGGCGATGAATTCAATATCGGTGATGCCGCCCGCGTCGGCTTTAATATCCCAGCGACCTTTATGTTTGTTGCTGAGGTGAGCGCGCATCTTTTCACGCATCTCACGCACTTCAGTTTGCAGCGCTTCCGCGGCACGTGGCAGCGACAGAATCGCCTGACGAATCACGCTGAAACGTTCACCCAGTGCCGCCTCGCCAAAGACGACGCGTGCCCGGACCAGCGCCTGATGCTCCCAGGTCCAGGCTTCACTGCGCTGATACTCTTCAAAGGCCTCAAAGGTACTGACCAGCATGCCCGCCGCGCCCGAAGGACGCAGGCGCGCATCCACTTCGTAGAGAATGCCGGAGGAGGTGCGGGTACTGAAAAGATGCATGATGCGCTGGGCGAGGCGCAGATAGAACTGACGGCCATCGATGCTGCGCTCCCCTTCTGTCACCGCGTCTGCCGGGCAGTCATGCAGGAACACCAAATCGAGGTCAGAACTGTAACCCAGCTCCCAGCCACCCAGTTTGCCGTAGCCCAGCACGGCAAAACCGCGTTCATGTTCATTACTCAGATGCGAAGGACGGCCGTAACGCTGCACCATCATATTCCACGCCTGGCGCACCACAGATTCGATAATCGCTTCTGCCAGCCAGGTGAGATGATCGCTGACTTTCATCACCGGCAGCGTTCCGGCGATGTCGGCGGCAGCAATACGCAGATGCTGTGCCTGCTTAAACTGCCGCACCGCTTCCAGCTGCTGCTCTTCGTCCTCGGTAGGGATGCGCAGCAGATACTGACGCAGCTCATCGCGATAGGCATCGGTGGCGGTTGGTTGATAGAGCGTGGCGGGATCGAGCAGTTCATCCAGCAATAAGGGATGACGCGCCAGCTGGCTGGCTACCATCGGTGAGGCGGCGCACAGGCGAATTAAGTGGCGCAGCGCACCATGATATTCGGTCAGCAGCTCCAGATAGGTGCTGCGGGTCAGCACGCCGATCAGCAGCGGCGTCAGGCGACCGAGCGTCACCGCCGCATCTTCACGCGGGCAGACTTCGCTCAGCAGACGCGGCATCAGCTGGTCCAGCGCCTGACGGCCACGCGGGCCGATGGTGCGCCGGTTGATATCCTGACGAAACGCCTCCAGCGTCTGGTGCAGCGTAATCCGCTGCTCGTCACTGAGTTGCGGCACCAGCGGCGCCAGTTCGCTATCCTCCAGCTGGTCCTGCCACAGCACCTGAAACTCTGCCAGCTCACGCTGATCGCCAATCTCAGGGGTATCTTCGCCAATCAGCTCATCGAAGATAGCGCGCACCGCCGCCATCTGGCCGTCGAGCCGGGTCATCAGAGCAGGCCAGTCGGCACAATCCATCGCCCACGCCAGCCGGGCGCGATGCAGTTCATCCTCTGGCAGGGTCTGGGTCTGCTCGTCGCCCAGGCTTTGCAGCAGATTCTCCAGCCGCCGCAGGAACAGGTAGGCAACACGCAACGCATCGACCTGTTCCGCGGGCAGCAGGGCCAGGGTTTTGATCGCCTCCAGCGTCGGCAGCAGTGAGCGCAGCTGCAACGAGCGCTCACGTCCGCCGCGAATCAGCTGGAATACCTGCACGATAAATTCGGTTTCACGGATGCCGCCCGCGCCCAGTTTGATATTGTTCTTCAGCCCACGTCGCCGCACTTCGCGGCTGATCATCCCTTTCATGTTACGCAGTGACTGGATCACGCTGAAGTCGATGTAGCGGCGGTAAACGAATGGCCGCAGCATCTGCTGCAGCTCCAGGCTCCAGCGATCGTGGTCATCACCCATCAGCCGCGCCTTGACCATGGCGTAACGCTCCCAGTCGCGTCCCTGCTCCTGGTAATAATCTTCCAGCGCAGCAAAGCTCATCACCAGCGGGCCGCTGTCGCCAAACGGGCGCAGCCGCATATCCACCCGATAGACAAAGCCATCCATGGTGGGTTGATCCAGCACTTTGATCAGCCGCTGTCCCATGCGGGTAAAGAACTGAGCGTTGTCGAGTTCACGCCGTCCGCCACGCGTTGTGCCGTTTTCCGGCCAGGCAAAGATCAGGTCAATATCAGAAGAAAAATTGAGTTCGCCGCCGCCCAGCTTGCCCATGCCCAGAATCAGCATCGGCTGCGCGTCGCCGTCCGCATTACAGGGCGTACCAAAATCACGACAGCAATCCTGATAAACCCAGTTACGCGCCCGGCTGATCAGTACTTCGGCTAATGCGCTGAGCTGTTGCAGGCTCTGTTCGGTTGTGGCGTGCTGCAGAGACTGCATCCAGGCGATGCGTACCAGCATACGGCGACGAAACAGCCGCAGTTCACGCATCAGGCTCGCTTCACTGTCGATGCCGCTAAGCGCCTGATTGAGCCACGCAGAGTAGTGTTGCCACTCATCAGGCTGCGGCGGCTGGTCGAGCATCGCCTGCCACCAGTCGGGATGTTGTTGCAGGTTTTCCAGCACAAAATCGCTGAAAGCCAGACCGGCAGCCTGCTCCGGGCTTAACGAAGCCAGCGGAACCCCAAGCTGTCGGGCGGCCTCTTCGGCCTGGTCGCGTAGCAACGCGGGAAGTGCTGACAACATAACTCCCTCCTTGATGGCGTGACGGAATGCCCGTTAGCGGCCAGCGCCGCTGGTGAGCCAGAACGGAGGCTGTTTCAGCGCCTGCATCGCCAGCCAGGCTAACCCGGACGTCTGTTTTTCATGAATTGCCGACAGCAGCTGTTGCCACGGGTCGAGCCAGCTGACGACCGCCTCAGACGGATAGAATCCCGCCAGCAGGTGGACGGTAAGCAATTGGCGCGCCAGACGGGTGGCTTTGTCCTGATACTCGTTGGGTTGTTTTACCGTGATGAACGTTTCTCTCAGATCGGCATTGACGCGGCTCAGCATAATGTCGCTGAAGCGTTTATAGGACCCCTGCAGCTTGGCTTCCCCTTTGGCATCGATCCACTGACGCCACTGAGATTCAGCCAGCCAGTGTGTCAGCGCCAGCTGCGTCTCAACCGAGAGGGAAGATAAGCAGAAAGTGGCAGCATCCTGCTCTTCATTCACCAGCGTCTCTTCCAGCGTGGTCAGCTGCTGACGCAGCGCACTGCTGGCTTTACGCGGCACCAGCGCACCAAACAGGCTGAACGCCTGACGCAGCAGATCCAGCGCTTCGCGCACCGCATCCTGGGCCGCCGCATTGCCGCGCAGCCAGACTTCTTCATGATATTGCCAGTGATGAAGTCCTGCCGACATCGCGGCCACCATGCCCTGCTCTACGGTGGCTTTGGCGCCCGCTTTCAGCAGCGGGAAAGGCTGTATCTGGCGCGGCGGATTACCCTGCGCCAGCTGATAGCCGCGGGCGGCTTTGCTCAGGCTGCCCATACGCAGACCGCCCAGCGCCACCAGCTGCTGTGCGAAGGCCAGCAGATCCTGGCGTTCGCCACGTTTCAGCTCCAGCTCGATCTCGCACAGCGGTTCGCTGAGATCACCTGCCGTGACCTCGCCCTGATCAAACGCCACTTCAATTTCACTGTTGCCTGTGGTGATCAGCCAGATCTCGCGCTGGAAATGGGTGGTGAACAGGGGCTGCAAGCGCGGCTGCAGCGCCGCGACATCGGTGCCCTGCGGCCAGATCTCTGCCGGCAGGCGTGCAATGTCCAGAACCGGTTCGCTGAGCTCAACGTTGTATTCCGGGCGCTGATGCAGTCCGCCGAGCGTCTGCCCCGCCGCTTTCAGCGTCATTTCATAACGCTGGTCAACGCCGCGGATACGCAATCCCATATTCCAGCGTCGTAGCTGGTTGTCGTCGGTTTCAAAGTAGATGTTGGTCAGCTCGCGAGCAGCCTGATGCTGATGCGGCAGAGTGGAGAGCAGTTCAGCCAGTTTCCCGGCCGCCTGTGGAGTTGCAATGAACTTTAGTTCGATTTCGATGGTCATAATTTTTTATTCACTACGCCGCTGGCACTTAAGAGGGTGTTTCCTGCATATTTCAGGCGATTATCAGCAGGTTACTCAAGCTGTCGCCTGGAGGGCAAGGGGTTATCAGGCGAAGATTAATGCACAGAAGCCGCGCTGTCTCTGCTTTCTTTGCTCTTTCGCAGACCTTTTCGCACTCTCATGAGACCAGGATAGTTCTCATTCAGATTTATGCGAGGCCTCTCCAGACTGTGCCGGTAAATTTTTAGTCAGACTAAGCCAAACGAAATCGAATGAAAAAAATTACTCTCGCTGGACTCACTTTGCTTGCCCTTAGCACCCTTGCACCTGCCCATGCCGAAGAAAAACGCTATGTTTCTGATGAACTTTCAACCTGGGTTCGCAGCGGACCGGGCGATCAGTTTCGCCTGCTCGGTAAGCTGAACGCCGGGGAAGAGGTGCAGCTGCTACAGACCAACAATGACACGCATTATGGCCAGATCCGTGATTCGGAAGGCCGTACCACCTGGATTCCCCTGTCGCAGCTCAGTGCTAATCCGAGCCTGCGCACCCGGGTGCCTCAGCTTGAGCAGCAGGTGAAAGATCTGACCGCCAAACTGGATAACATCGACAACAGCTGGAACCAGCGCACGGCTGAGATGCAGAACAAAGTCGCCAGCAGCGACGGCGTTATCAACGGGCTGAAAGGCGAGAATCAGAAGCTGAAAAATGAGCTGATCGTCGCGCAGAAGAAAGTCAGCGCCGCTAACGTTCAGCTGGATGATAAGCAGCGCACCATCATCATGCAGTGGTTTATGTATGGCGGCGGCGTGCTGGGCGTCGGCCTGCTGCTGGGCCTGTTACTGCCGCACATGCTGCCACGCCGTAAGAAAAGCGATCGCTGGATGAACTGACACCATTTAGCCGGATTTGAGCAGGGGATCGCAGGATCCCCCTTTTGGCATGTCTGCAATCCGGGGAATCTGTGCAACAATAAAATGATATGCACCGCTGATTTCAGGCGCGGGACGCGCCCGGCGTGCAGGTCATTTCTTTTTCTCTGGAGTTTTGCGTGAAGACGTTTCTTGTTGGCGGTGCGGTGCGTGATGCGCTGCTGAATCTGCCGGTTACAGACAAAGATTGGGTGGTGACAGGTTCCACGCCCGAAGCCATGCTTGAGCAGGGCTATCACCAGGTCGGTCGCGATTTTCCCGTTTTCCTGCATCCCGTCAGTCGCGAAGAGTATGCGCTGGCACGTACCGAGCGGAAAAACGGGAAAGGCTACACCGGCTTTGTCACCTGGTCCGCGCCCGACGTGACGCTGGAGCAGGACTTACAGCGCCGCGATCTGACCATCAATGCGATTGCGCAGGATGAAAACGGCGTGCTGGTTGATCCTTATAATGGCCAGCGTGATATTGCCCTGCGCCTGCTGCGTCACGTCTCCGACGCCTTCAGTGAAGATCCGCTGCGGGTACTGCGCGTTGCGCGCTTTGCGGCGCGTTTTGCCCATCTCAACTTTCGTATTGCCCCCGAAACCCAGCTGCTGATGCAGCAGATGGCCGAAAGCGGCGAGCTGTCGAATCTCACTGCTGAGCGGGTGTGGAAAGAGACGGAAAAGGCGCTGAGTTCCCGTAATCCGCAGGTCTATTTTCAGGTCCTGCGCGACTGCGGTGCATTGCAGGTGCTGTTTCCTGAGCTGGATAATCTGTTTGGTATTCCTGCGCCGATTAAGTGGCACCCGGAGATCGACACTGGCGTCCATACGCTGATGACACTGGCGATGGCCGCCGCCCTCTCCAGTGAGATCGAGGTGCGCTTCGCCACGCTGTTCCATGACGTCGGCAAGGCGCTGACGCCGCCTGAGTTGTGGCCCAGCCACCACGGTCATGGTCTGGCGGGCGTTCCGCTGGTCGAGGCGCTATGCCAGCGACTGCGGGTGCCAAACGCGATTCGCGATCTGGCGCTGATAGTGACCGAATTTCACGACGTGGTGCACACCATTGAACGGCAATCCGCCGCGTCGCTGGTAGCACTGTTTGACCGGATCGATGCCTGGCGTAAGCCGCAGCGCGTTGAGCAGATGGCGCTGACCAGTGAAGCGGATGCGCGCGGGCGAGCCGGACTGGAGAGCATGCCTTATCCGCAGGGCGACTATCTGCGTCGTGCTTTTGCGCTGGCGCAGGCGGTGCCGACCAAAGCGGTGGTCGAGGCGGGATTTAAAGGTGCAGAAGTGCGGGAAGAGTTGACGCGACGACGGATTGACGCCGTCGCGCAGGGTCTGGCGATTACGCAGCCTGACTAGCAGGCTGCGTGGGCTTTACATGAAGACCATGTAAACCGCGGCTGCCACAATAAAGCGGTAGATCGCGAACGAGACAAATGAGATGCGTTTGATCAGCTGAAGGAAGGCTTTAATCGCAATCAGCGCCACGATAAACGCCGTGACAAAGCCCACCGCGAACATCGGGAAATCCGCCATCGTCAGGAAGCCGATGCTCTTGTACAAATCCAGTACAGTCGCACCCATCATCATTGGCACTGCCAGGATGAAGGAGAACTCCGACGCGGCATAGCGGCTCACGCCCATCAGCATGCCACCGGAGATGGTTGCACCGGAACGTGAGAAGCCCGGCCACAGCGCTAAGCACTGGAAACAGCCAATCATCAACGCCTGACGATAGGTAATATCATCGACGCCCACCGCTTTCGGCTGTTTTGGCTTAAGGTACTCAGCTGCCAGCAGCAGCACACCACCTACCACCAGGGCGTACATCACGTTGATTGGATTAAACAGCGTTTTGATCTGATCGTGCAGCACCAGACCCACGACCACCGCCGGTACCATACCCAGCAGGATATGGATCAGCGACAGACGGCCAGTGCCGACGCCTTCATGTTTAACTTCGCCAAAGTGGATGCCGATCAGGCCAAACAGACGGCGCCAGAACATCACTACTACAGCCAGAATCGATCCTAACTGGATCACAACTTCAAAGGTCTCGGCTTTTTCACCCTCAAAGCCCAGCAGGTGACCCACTATAATCATGTGCCCGGTGGAAGAGACCGGTAAAAATTCGGTCAGCCCTTCCACAACGCCCAGGATTGCAGCTACCCAAAGCTGATGAATATCTGCCATCAAATGTTTCCTCTATCCGTTTCAAAACCATTAAAAAGGCGGTAGCGCGTGGCTATCGCCTGAAATCATGCCGCTATCAGCCTGAATTAAACCTTAAGGTCTACACCATTTCGCCTGCTGTAACGAAACGGTACACGCTATGACAGACAGTAATTTGGTTTGGTTTCATTGTGATGGCAATCACATCGTATTTATTTAGGAATAGTCCCGCGCTCAATTCGCACGCCAACCTGTGCTGCCTGGGCTACAGCCCCCGGTTTGCTTACCTTTATGCGGACGCCAGGCGAATTGAAACGGTTCATCAACAGATCCGCGATTTCTTCAGCAACCCGTTCAACCAGCGCAAAACGACTGCCGGTAAGATGCGTCAGAATCGCCGAGGAGACATCCGCATAGCTGAGACAATCTTTCACATCGTCGCTGCTGGCCGCCAGACGGTTATCCCAGGCCATTTCGACATCGAGCACCAGCTTCTGCTGTATGCCCTGTTCCCAGTCGTAAACGCCAATAGTGGTGAAGACCGTGAGTTGTTCTATAAATACGATATCCATGATGAGAGTCTCTGTTTTTGGCTAAGCCGGATACCACTTCCGGCTGATTATGCGTATTATCCACGGTTAAAGAGATCAAAACGACCCTAAAGGGAACGGTACGGTGTTATGAGTGCTTTCGCGCTTGGTATGATTATTTTCGCGTATCTTTGCGGTTCGATTTCCAGTGCGATTCTGGTTTGCAAACTCGCTGGCCTGCCCGATCCGCGCACACACGGTTCCGGCAATCCGGGTGCCACCAACGTCCTGCGTCTGGGCGGTAAAACCGCAGCAGCCAGCGTATTAGTGTTTGATGTGCTGAAAGGGATGGTGCCGGTCTGGCTGGCCTATCTGATGCACGTGACTCCGCTCTATCTCGGCCTGACCGCCATTGCCGCCTGTCTGGGTCATATCTATCCGGTGTTCTTTCACTTTCGCGGTGGCAAGGGTGTGGCGACGGCATTTGGCGCGATTGCGCCGATTGGCTGGGACTTAACCGGGCTGGTGACCGGCACCTGGCTGTTAACGGTCTTACTCAGCGGCTATTCCTCGCTGGGTGCCATCGTCAGCGCGCTGATCGCGCCTTTTTATGTGTGGTGGTTCAAACCGCAGTTCACCTTCCCGGTTTCCATGCTCTCCTGTCTGATCCTGCTGCGTCATCACGACAATATTCAGCGGCTGTGGCGGGGTCAGGAAGGCAAGATCTGGAAGCGCAAAAAGAAATCTCAGCCATAAAAAAAGCCGGCAAGCCGGCTTTTTTCACATCAGATGGCGGGCAGTTCCGCCAGCGGCCAGCGCGGTCGCACGCTGACGCTTAACTCTCCCCGCGTTCCGCCTTTTAACCGCACCATGCCCGCATACGCGATCATCGCACCGTTATCGGTACAGAACTCCGGGCGGGCGTAGAACACTTCACCGCCGCGCTTTTGCATCATGATCGCCATCTGCTCGCGCAGTGTGCGGTTAGCGCTGACGCCACCGGCAATCACCAGACGCTTAAAGCCGGTCTGATCCAGCGCACGCTTACATTTGATCGACAGCGTATCCACCACCGCATCTTCAAAGGCGCGGGCGATGTCAGCACGGGTCTGAGCATCATCATCATTGGCGCGGATGGTATTAGCGGCGAAGGTTTTCAGGCCGGAGAAGCTGAAATCCAGGCCCGGACGATCGGTCATCGGACGCGGGAAGGTAAAACGTCCCGCCGTGCCCTGCTGCGCCATCTTCGACAGCATTGGCCCGCCCGGATAATCCAGCCCAAGCAGCTTGGCCGTTTTGTCGAACGCTTCACCCGCGGCATCATCGATCGATTCACCCAGCAGCGCGTATTCACCAATGCCGGTGACGCTAATCAGCTGCGTATGTCCGCCCGACACCAGGAGTGCGACAAACGGAAATTCCGGCGGATTCTCTTCCAGCATCGGCGCCAGCAGGTGGCCTTCCATATGGTGGACCGGCACGGCGGGGACTTTCCAGGCAAACGCCAGGGCGCGGCCAATGGTGGCACCAACCAGCAGCGCACCGACCAGTCCAGGGCCTGCTGTGTAAGCCACCGCGTCGATCTGCTGCGGCTCCAGACCGGCCTCTTTCAGCGCAGCCTGAATCAACGGCACAGTTTTACGCACGTGATCACGTGAGGCCAGTTCCGGCACCACACCGCCATAATCGGCGTGCAGTTTTACCTGGCTGTAGAGTTGGTTAGCCAGTAATCCGGCCTCGTCATCATAGATTGCGATGCCGGTTTCATCGCACGACGTTTCAATACCCAGAATTCGCATTGCATCACCTCATTCTTGCGGCGCGCAGTTTATCACAGCAATTGGATGTGCAGCGCGGGCATCCACCGTAAAAAGTCATTTTCTGTCGGCTAAAGAGTGCGCTATACTCCCGCCCCTGGAAAAACCGGCAGCCGCACAGGCAAACGCTCCTGTTGGTTTCAAATTATCCATGGTGCTTTACAAACCAACTTGAGTTGGAGTAAAATGCTGCACCATTTTGAAATGTGCTGGCGCCGCAGTCAGCAGCAAAAACCGAATTTTATCGAGGTGAGAGTTACATGCCGGTAATTAAAGTACGTGAAAACGAGCCATTTGACGTAGCACTGCGTCGCTTCAAGCGTTCATGCGAGAAAGCAGGCGTTCTGGCTGAAGTTCGTCGTCGTGAGTTCTATGAAAAACCGACTACCGAACGTAAGCGCGCTAAAGCGTCAGCAGTTAAGCGTCACGCCAAGAAACTGGCTCGCGAAAACGCACGCCGCACTCGTCTGTACTAAGTCGTTCCGGAGGTCCGCCTCCACCGCGTGATTCACGCAGACAGAGTCAAGTAAAAGGCCGTGCTTTCCGAAAGGAAGCGCGGCTTGTTGCCGTTTATGAGCTGAAAATCTGGGGCGTATGGCTGGACGAATTCCACGCGTATTTATCAACGATTTACTTGCCCGCACGGATATCGTGGATCTTATCGATGCCCGCGTTAAGCTGAAAAAGCAGGGTAAGAATTTCCATGCGTGCTGTCCTTTCCATAATGAAAAAACGCCCTCTTTCACCGTAAACGGCGAAAAGCAGTTCTATCACTGTTTCGGCTGTGGTGCACACGGCAACGCTATCGACTTTTTAATGAACTTTGATCGTCTGGAGTTTGTTGAAAGTATTGAAGAGTTAGCCACTTCCCACGGTTTAGACGTGCCTTATGAAGCAGGCAGCGGGCCCAGCCAGATGGAACGCCATCAGCGCCAGAGCCTGTATCAGCTGATGGAGAACCTGAACGGTTTTTATCAGCAGGGTCTGCAGCAATCCAGTGCGCAGCCAGCACGCGACTATCTTGATCGTCGTGGTCTGAGCGCCGAAATCATCAATCACTTCGCCATAGGTTACGCGCCAGCCGGCTGGGATAACGTTCTCAAGCGTTTTGGTAAGCAATCGGAAGATCGCGAGTCATTGATGGAAGCGGGCATGCTGGTCAGCAATGACAAAGGCCGTACTTATGACCGGTTTCGCGACCGCGTCATGTTTCCGATCCGCGATAAGCGTGGGCGCGTCATAGGTTTTGGCGGACGCGTGCTGGGTAACGATACGCCGAAGTATCTGAACTCGCCGGAAACACCTATTTTCCATAAAGGCCGCCAGCTCTATGGCCTTTATGAAGCCGTTAAGAACCATCCTGAACCCGCCCGCCTGTTAGTGGTTGAGGGATACATGGACGTGGTTGCGCTGGCGCAGTACGGGATAGATTATGCCGTCGCGTCATTAGGCACCTCCACCACTGCTGAACACATTCAGTTGCTGTTCCGCAGTACCGACACCGTGATCTGCTGTTACGACGGCGACAGGGCTGGTCGTGAAGCGGCATGGCGTGCGCTTGAAACCGCATTGCCTTACATGAATGATGGTCGTCAGCTACGCTTTATGTTTTTACCCGATGGTGAAGACCCGGATACGCTGGTACGCAAAGAGGGTAAAGACGCCTTCGAAGCGAGGATGGAGCAGGCGATGCCGCTCTCTTCGTTTTTATTTGATAGCCTGCTGCCGCAGGTGGATCTGAGCTCACGCGACGGAAAAGCGCGCCTGAGCACGCTGGCTTTACCGCTGATTACGCAGATCCCTGGTGAGACCTTACGTATTTATATGCGTCAGGAACTGGGGAATAAGCTGGGTATTCTTGACGACAATCAGCTTGAAAAGCTGATGCCGAAGCTGGCCGCAAGCGGAACGACGCCGGTAGCGCCACCGCTGAAGCGTACCACTATGCGCGTGCTGATCGCGTTGCTGATTCAGAGTCCGCAGCTGGCCACCCTGGTGCCTTCGCTTGATGGGTTGTCTGAGTCAAAAATGCCGGGTTTACCGCTATTTATTGAATTAGTGGGCCGTTGTAATGAGAATCCTGGATTGACCACCGGTCAGCTACTAGAGTTATATCGCGGAACAAATTTTAGTCAGACGCTTGAAACACTGGCGATCTGGAACCACATGATAGTAGATGAGGAAGCCGAAGCGGTGTTTCAGGACTCGCTGGCCAGCATCTACGACTCTGCTCTTGAAGAGCGCCTGGAGTTTTTGATTGCGCGTGAACGCACCCAGGGACTGAGCGCCGATGAGCGCCGGGAACTCTGGACTCTCAGTCAGGCGTTTGCCAGAAAGTAACTGTTTTCAGCACGCTGCCCGTTCTGACAGATGAAAGGGCAGATTGCCTGTTTTAGTGCCGCTGACACCCGTTTCGCTACCGTGAACAGTCCGGGACCGAAATAGTCCGCAGTACCAGGTTTAAAGGCCTCTGGCGTAGAGCCGGGTCCTTAGCACACATTTTAAAGGCCGCAGGCGTCGAAGCCAGTCTGGTCACCGCCAGCGCACAGCTTCCGGAGCGTACTGAAGTACGTGAGGAAAGCGAGCACTGCCGGGGACAAGAATGGCAAGTAAGCCAGGCCATTAGCACAGAGTTTATACAAGCGGCTTAAGTGCCGATTACTGATGGGCAAAGCCCACGCCGCGACGAAGGCAGCGGCAAGAATTAAATGCCTTTACTGCTATTGTTGGCTCGCTGCCGACCGACACCAATCTAATTTAACAGAAGTGTGGATACCGTCTTATGGAGCAAAACCCGCAGTCACAGCTCAAGCTTCTTGTCACCCGTGGTAAGGAGCAAGGCTATCTGACCTATGCTGAGGTCAATGACCATCTGCCGGAAGATATCGTCGACTCAGATCAGATCGAAGACATCATCCAGATGATTAACGACATGGGTATTCAGGTGGTTGAAGAAGCCCCGGATGCCGACGATCTGATGCTGAACGAAAACAGCTCCGATACTGACGAAGATGCCGCGGAAGCTGCCGCTCAGGTGTTATCCAGCGTTGAATCTGAAATCGGGCGTACCACTGACCCGGTCCGCATGTATATGCGTGAAATGGGTACCGTTGAACTGCTGACGCGCGAAGGCGAAATTGACATCGCTAAGCGTATTGAAGACGGTATCAACCAGGTTCAGTGTTCTGTAGCCGAATACCCTGAAGCGATTACGTATCTTCTGGATCAGTACGACAAAGTTGAAGCAGGCGAATCACGCCTCTCCGATCTGATCACCGGTTTCGTCGATCCTAACGCAGAAGAAGATATCGCCCCAACGGCAACGCACGTGGGCTCTGAACTTTCTGAAGCCGATCGTAAGGACGATGAAGAAGAAGATGAGGAGGATGATGACAGCTCCGACGACGATAACTCAATCGATCCGGAACTGGCGCGCGAGAAGTTTTCTGACCTGCGTAAGCAATATGAAACTACCCGCGCAGTGATTAAAAGCAAAGGTCGCAGTCATGCTGCCGCCGTTGCTGAAATCCAGAACCTCTCTGATGTCTTCAAGCAGTTCCGCCTGGTACCGAAGCAGTTCGATTACCTGGTAGGCAGCATGCGCACCATGATGGAACGCGTCCGTACGCAGGAACGTCTGATCATGAAGCTCTGTATTGAGCTGTGCAAAATGCCGAAGAAAAACTTCATCACGCTGTTTACCGGCAACGAAACCAATGAAACCTGGTTCAAAGCCGCTCTGGCCATGAACAAGCCGTGGTCTGAAAAGCTGCTGGAAGTGCAGGATGACGTGACACGTTCCCTGCAGAAACTGGCGCAGGTTGAAGAAGAGACCGGTCTGACCATTGAACAGGTCAAAGACATTAACCGTCGCATGTCGATCGGTGAAGCCAAAGCACGTCGCGCCAAGAAAGAGATGGTGGAAGCTAACCTGCGTCTGGTTATTTCGATTGCCAAGAAATATACCAACCGCGGTCTGCAGTTCCTTGACCTGATTCAGGAAGGTAATATCGGCCTGATGAAAGCGGTAGATAAGTTTGAATATCGCCGTGGTTACAAGTTCTCAACCTATGCGACCTGGTGGATCCGTCAGGCTATCACCCGCTCTATCGCCGACCAGGCGCGTACCATCCGTATTCCGGTGCATATGATTGAGACCATCAACAAGCTCAACCGTATTTCACGCCAGATGCTGCAGGAGATGGGCCGCGAACCTACGCCGGAAGAGCTGGCTGAACGTATGCTGATGCCAGAAGATAAAATCCGCAAGGTGCTGAAAATCGCTAAAGAGCCGATCTCTATGGAGACGCCGATTGGTGATGATGAAGATTCACATCTGGGCGATTTTATCGAAGACACCACGCTGGAGCTGCCGCTGGATTCTGCTACCTCAGAGAGCCTGCGTTCTGCGACCCATGACGTGCTGGCTGGCCTGACCGCGCGCGAAGCGAAAGTGCTGCGCATGCGTTTCGGTATCGATATGAACACTGACCATACGCTGGAAGAAGTGGGCAAACAGTTCGACGTTACGCGTGAGCGTATTCGTCAGATTGAAGCCAAAGCTCTGCGTAAACTGCGCCATCCGAGCCGTTCGGAAGTGCTGCGCAGCTTCCTCGACGATTAAGTCAGACAAAAACCCCGGTTCGCCGGGGTTTTTTATGCCTGCCTGTTACTGCCTCTCCCCTGCCCTGCGCAGATTCATTCGTTCCCCGCATGCAGTTCCACATAGAGCTGACGATACGCCTCTACCATCTCGTCCAGCGATGCGCGATTAAGGCCACTGGGATTCGGCAACACCCACACCTGCGTTTTCCCCATACATATCGGCTGTTTGCCCCATTCGACTTTACTCTGCTTAAAAGCACGACGAAACGCATCCTTACCCAGAATCGCCAGCGCAGCCGGCTGGTAATCCAGCACCTTTTCCATCAGGCGCTTGCCGCCATCCCGCAGCTCATCAGGCGCTAACTCACTCGCCTGCACCGTGGGCCGCTCAACCAGCATGGTGATGCCGCAGCCGGTCTCCGTTAAGCGCTGCTCCTCTTCCGGCCTCAGCTGCTGCTGGGTGAATCCCGCCAGATGGATGACTTTCCAGAACCGGTTGCCGGGATGCGCAAAGTGAAACCCCTGATGGGCGGTTGACTGACCCGGGTTAATGCCACAGAACAACACATCAAGATCGGAGGTGATGATGTCGCGGATAGCGTGTTCACTCATGCCGCCACCTCCAGCGTGCGCAGCTTCAGCGCATCGCGGCTGCGTTGCAGCATCTGGCTGGCCTGCTCTGTATCCGGACAGGCGCGCGCCAGCGCCAGCGCGCCAACCATCTCTGCCAGCATGCTGGAGGCCAGCGCTTCCGCATCCGGCAACTCCAACTCACGTAATATCTGCGCCAGACCGGCATGCATCGCATTAAAGCCCTGTGCGAAGATCTGCCGTGTCGGCTGTGGAAGATGAGCCACTTCACTCACCAGAGCGGCTAATGGACAGCCCTGTGCCGGCGCATTGCGATGCGCCTCGGAAAGATAGCTATCAATAAAATCTGCCAGCTGCTGCGCTGGCTGGGTCACGGACTCCGCGGGCTTTAAGGTATCGGCTTCAGCAAACATATGCTTCAGTACCTCCTCAACCAGCTCCTCGCGTGAGGTAAAATGCGCATAAAAACCGCCATGTGTCAGACCGACCCGCTTCATCAGCGCCGCTACACCAATTCCTTCGGTGCCGGTTTCACGCATCACGCGCGCCGCCTCATCAAGGATACGCCGCCGCGTATGCGCTTTGCTGCTCTGCTTCTCCATCTCATCTCCTGCGGTATCTGCTACGTAGCGTCTGGCTATTATAGTAATTATTACGGTCATCATATTCCAGCTTGACGACAGATATGATGATCGTCATATTGATGGCTATTATGACGACCATCATACGAGGAAAAAGAGATGTCACAATCAGGCACAGCTTTAATCACCGGCGCATCCAGCGGTATCGGTGCGACCTATGCAAAACGACTGGCAGCACGCGGTTATGATTTGATTCTGGTCGCACGCGATCAGGGCCGGCTCACCACCCTGGCTGATGCACTGGCAAAGCAGCACGATATTCGGGTGACGGTTATGGCGGCTGACTTAACGCACGATCAGGATCTGCAACGCGTGGAGTCGGAACTCGCGAACAACGCACAGATTACGCTGTTGCTGAACAACGCGGGCATGGGCGTTGAGGGTGAGTTTCTGGAGGCGGACATCACACGCATTAACACCATGCTGGCGTTAAATATTCTGGCACCCACCCGTCTGGCACAGGCGGCTGGCCGGGCTTTCAAAGCGCGCGGTAATGGCATCATTATCAATATCGCCTCGGTGTTGTCGCTGGTGCACGAGATGTTCAACGGCGCTTATAACGCCACTAAGTCTTATGTACTAACTCTGACGCGTGCGATGCAGCGTGAACTCGCAGAGAGCGGCGTGCAGGTACAGGCGGTGTTACCCGGTGCGACCCGTACGGAGATTTTCGACCGCGCAGGCCAGTCTATTAATGACATCCCGGCTGAAATGCTGATGGACGTTGATAAGATGGTGGACGCCGCGCTTTCCGGACTCGACAGCAAGGAGACGGTAACCATTCCGGCGCTTGAGGATCTGCAGATGTGGCACGACTACGATCAGGCACGTGGCACGATGGTTCCCCACCTTTCACGGAATCAATCAGCATCCCGTTATCGTCAGCGCTGAGTCAGCCATCAGCCATAACGACTGAAGTCCGGTTTCACTAAAGGCGCGGAGAAGCATTATCCGTGCCTGTTTGCGACTTCGGGATCGCGGTTCGCCAGATTTGCTATAGAAATCAGCAGGTAAATCACTGCTGCTTATTTCAGCAACCGGTGGCTGAGTGCTGGATTGCCCTGAAGAGATACTTTATAATCCCCGCTCCGCTGGCCCCTTAGCTCAGTGGTTAGAGCAGGCGACTCATAATCGCTTGGTCGCTGGTTCAAGCCCAGCAGGGGCCACCAAAATTTAGTGATGAAAATCATGCAGTTAAGCCAACTTTCAGAGTTGGCTTTTTTGTTTCCTCTAGTCAACTGTCCCCTTTTTGTCCCCTCAGGTTCAGCTACCTACCAGCTGAACAGATGAAACTTAAAATGCCAAACCCTCACATCCGAAAGGCGCATACCTTTGTTAAAGACTGTCAATGTCCTCTTTACCCGGTTAAACCTGCATTTCCTTCCAGATGCTTTGATGTGTAGTTATGCAAAAGTCCTTAACAGGAAATTAAAAAATAATAAAATCAATCATTTATTTTAATTCAATCTGTCACTGGCAGCAATGTGGCGGCAGGAACCAATCTCGCGCAGCCCTGCGCTTATGTGGTCTATCTGGAACCAGGATTTTTTTCCCCAATTGGCATATGCAGCTATGTTCAATTCGTCCACGTAGCGAGTCCAGATGCGCAGAAGCCGCCTAAAGGCGACTTCTTTATACTCGTAATAATCGGTTAGTCGACGTTATGGTATCCAAATGATTTATAATGAAATTATTAAATTTAATTCTACTGAAGAGGCTACGTTGCTCTTTTAAATTTATTTATCTCTTTATGCATTTCGGTTATTTCACTTTCAAGTTCTAAATCTGTCTCTGATATTTCTTCAACCATTTGTTTGGCTTTTTCAGAAAGCTGAGACACTTTGCTTTTTTTAAGTAAGTCTCTTGCCGTGTTTTGATAATGCTTTGCTTGATATTTTTTTGAAAAAAGCATCATCCACTTGTGGCAGATAAGTGATCTAAGCGAATCTATCCATTTTGAAATGTAGCTGTTAACAATTACAAATATAACTAAAACTTGGTAATAAACTTGCAATGAAAGAGTTTCGATGAGTGGGTCTTTGTATTTAAAGGTGAATAAGTAATATATGGTGGCACCAAGAATGAGTTGTATTATTATACGCGGAGCATCGT
Source organism: Pantoea sp. OVA07A (assembly GCF_019969975.1). NCBI lineage: Bacteria > Pseudomonadati > Pseudomonadota > Gammaproteobacteria > Enterobacterales > Erwiniaceae > Pantoea > Pantoea sp. OVA07A. Next base: position 306,384 of record NZ_JAHXYM010000004.1, read on the forward strand.
TTTTATTTTCCATCGGTAACAATTCCTTCCAAACGACGTTCTATGGCCTCATTTGCCTGTTTGAGTATTTCCTGGGTGCACGTTATTACTTCTATCATCATGCCAAGAATAAGAACTACTAAGTTTGAAGATTTGACTTCTTGATTTGCAAACTTCTCGAACTGGTCGAGTTTATCAGTATATACATTTGTAATAAAGAACCTACCGTCTTTATACACTTCTTCTATGTTGTAAATATATACTACTTTACATGGATTGTTGCTTATTAAATTCATGCTTGCCTCAATAAGCTCACCTTCATCTCTGCTCAAAGATTTCTGATTTGGTAGTTTAATTACGCGATACAGCCTCAGGTTTGTCTTTGATACAGAGTCTTCATTTATAGGGTATATAGTGAAAGTATCATTGTTTTTTTTAAACCTAAGTTGGCCTTTTTTCTCATCACCATCGGTTTTAATTATTTCTGTATCTGCAATTTTAGAGACTGCTTCTTTTATCTCATCAAGAGTGATCATTTCCTTCCCTTTTAGACATTAACTCTACATTAACTTTCTTTTAAGAAAACGTGGTTTTCTCGCCAAAAAATTGGGCTCTATAAAAATAGTGACCAATTTTATCATTTTATTTTATCTATAGTCAGGTCAATACTTCAAGTTCCTAGCTTTAGAATACGTAAATTATCAGGGCGTTTTTCAGGATTTAGGCCGGTGAAAGGTGCCAGAAAGCCCAGTTCGCGCCTGGACCTCGCTTAGTGCGCTGCGGCGGTGCCGGTAAGAGAGGTTAGCCACGCCTTATCCTCGTTGCCAAATAGTTTATCCACAATTCCGATCCATCCAAGTTTGACGTATCTCAATTTGTCAAATCGTATACCGCATTATGGACCGCGCGGCCAAGCAACATAAATTTGATCAGCATCTCTCCAAACAACTCCAAAATTAAAATTTCTCAAGGCGCCAAGAATATGAAATACGCATCTTCAATAAAGACCTCACGCATTTTATTGCCCTCTTCACAACATCAATGGCGTACAAAATAACACTTCTTTTATTACTATGCTTTTCAGTTTCTCATAAGGCAGCAAATCCCGCTCAAGCCTTGCCCTAACGGGGTTTAATCGTTTTGCAGCGTTTGCCATCAGGGATCCACATGCGATCCGTAAACTGACGTAAAACACGCTATTTCCTTAAATTTCATATGCTTATTTTTTATCTAAATCCAATTTAGATCCTTTTGAACTGAAAAACGATGAAATTCTTTTCGCTCTTTTCAGTTGGCGAAATCCGGCACAAACCCAATACCGGTGCGGTCTGGCCATACCCTTTGTAAAAAAATAAAACTGAAAAATTTTCATGATCCAAAACCTGCAGGCGGGTGCGGTGTAGCGCCGATTTTGTCTGTCGGACGATTATTTTGCCGTGCTGACGCGCAGCCAGTGCCGCGCTGTGCGGATAATCTGTTTATGGTTGTCGTGCGTGATGGGCGCGCCTTTGCGTGGCGCATCGTGCGTCTGAGGCGTTCTGGTGACGGGCATTAAAAAACCCGCTGCGATAGCGGGTTAGTGTGCTGGCTTACTTGCCTATGACGGGTGAATATTTCGTACTGAGCGCGGCGGCCTGCTGGCTGCTCTGTGCGATATCGCTGCTGTTCGTGGGCTGGCCGGTTGACGGGTGCATATGGCTGGCCAGCTGGTCAGCCAGCTGCTGAACAAGCGTCACGGTATCGAGCATCAGCTGGGCCACGTTAATCTTCTCTGAACCAATCCACACCACCGGCGCGATAATTTCCTGACGCGTTCCGGCAATGCTCTGGCGCAGCTGGCCAATTTTTTCAGTCAGTGCCTGACCGACTTTAATCGCAGCGCTGCCGGTGACGTCCGTTTCCGCATTGCCGCCCACTGTAATCAGCTGGCTCTGCTGCGTGGCCACGCTGTAACTGCCGGTCGTCACGTGCTGAATTGCTCCGGCCATCAGTGACGCCGTTCCGATCACAGTGGTCCTGTCCGTGGCTTTGACTGTCGTTTCCCTGCTGACCAGATCACGCGTTTCCGTATCGGCTTTAACTTCCCGGCTCATGGACGTTTCACGAATGGCCTGATCGGTCTGGCGTTCCCAGTCTCCCGCCTGTGTTACCCGCTGTGATACTTCCGCGCGCTGCTGCTGCAGCTGTTCGCCCGGCTTCACGTCCGGCAGGCTCGTCCCGCCCGGCATGGTCTGGCGCACAAACGGTTTGTCCGGGCGTCCGCCGGTAAAACCGACCTCAACCAGCGTTCCCTCTGGCGGAAACTGAAACATACCGGAATCATTACCGGCCATCGGAACGGGCAGCGGCACGGCAGGATAAACCGGCGTGCTGCCGTCCGGATTGCCGTCAGCGTCCAGCAGCTGCAGATCGACGGCATAGCGCGGCCTGAAGGGGTCAGCAAAGTTTCCGCTTTTTACCGCCTCAGTCGGCGCAACAACGCGCGCCATTTTGGGCAGGTGCAGGTCGCTGGCCAGCTCCGGGTAATGGCTTTCAACCTGCCGCTGTACCGGTGTTTTTTGTAGCGGCTGGCCGGTGATACGGTTTCGCGGCGTCCAGGTGATTGTCATGGTGTCGCCGCTCAGCTGCACCTTTGTCACGCGCTGGCCGGTTTACGAAGGCTGCGAGCGCTCCACGTATCCGGTAAACCAGCGCAGCAGCCGGTCAGGATAGCCGGTATCAATGCGGACCATTTTGCCAGTGTAATCAGTGCTGGTCTTTGCCGTGATGAAGCCACGGCCACAGCTGCTAAGCTCCAGCACCAGAGCGGCATCAGTCAGATGCACTTCATCAGTTGACAGGTAAAGTCGGGTTACAGGTTTCATCGCTATTCCAGTGCGTCGTTTACCGGCTTAAGCACTTTGCGCTCAAACCACGTCATTTGTTCGTCGCTCTCGCCTGCGGCCTGCGGTCCGCCTTTGCCGCCGCCGGTCTGTTTGGTGGCCGTGGTTTTGCCGCTTGCGCGCGCTTCACGCTTTTCCTGAACGCTTACATGCTCTGTCAGGGTGAACGTTATCAGCCAGGCCATTTTTCCTTCCTACTGCGGGGCGTCCACATTGCCGGTGAACGTCGCCTCACGAAAACTTACCGCGCGCGCCACCTCATGCGCCACGCGGTATTTTTGCCGCTGGCCGCTGGCGTCGGTTGCTGAAGCCAGCTCAAAAATGCGCTTCAGCAGGGCAGCATCACTGAACCCTATTTCGCCGCTGATCCTCAGCTCTTTTCCCTTGATGCCCTGCTCTGCCTTAGCCGTTGAACTGGTCTGCCCGGACTGGTCTTTGTCCTGAAAAGCCATTGATACGGTAACCCGCATATTTTTAAGCGGGATGCCTTCACCGTTAAGCGCCAGCGTCGGGTTTGTACTCATGGATCATGCCTCTTATTCCTTCAAGATTGTCACCGACCAGCATCACGGCCGCCGAATACACAGCAGACGGCTGCGGAATATCTTTTTCCAGCTGCGTGAGCGTGGTCACCACGTCGCCGCCGCCGGTAAACACCCATGCCCGTGCGCTTTTGCCCTGCAGATCGCTCAGCCCGGCGGCAATCTCTGTCAGCATGGCATCACGTTTCTTGCCAAACGCAGCCAGCTGCGCTTTCAGCCCGTCAAGCCCGGCTGCTGCGCCTGCTTCACTCTGGGCCTGCTTCACGGCGGCGGCTGCAAACGCGGCGCGGCTGGATGGCACGGACAACGGCACGGATGGCGGCAGCATCGTGTTCATACGTGCAGGCAGCTGCATCTTTTCCATGGTCAGCGTGGCGGCAGACTGCGCCAGACGCTTAACCTGTACAAAAGCCGGTGCCGGGAAAACCTCTGCCAGCTGGTTCAGTGATGAAATAAAATTGTCATGCGTCTGGCTGGCCACCATCAGAATAACCACGTCAGCTTTTCCGCCAATGCCTGCCAGCTTTTGCGCCAGATAGGCAGTGGCATTCACCGGACTCAGGTATGCACCGTTAACCACATCAACGGCAGCAGCCAACACCGGCACGGTTTGAAAACGACTTTCAACGGAATAGACGAGTAAAGACAGGCTGCGGATAGCATCACTGGCTCTGTTAAGAATCTGATTGCGGCGTGCAACGGTCATCTTTTCCGTTGAAACCGCTTCCCCAGCGATTACCCCGACACTGGCTACAGCAGTTAATGCGCAAAACTGCATGTTTTCAGGTCTGACGTTGTTAACCGGTACTGAAGGCTGACAATTAATCTGACGCAAAAAACCATCAAGAATCGTTGGGTCTTCAGTGAGATCGATGATCGCCAGCAGTTCAGGTAATGTCAGTTGGTGCGACTGGTCCGGATTCAGCTTGTTGCGCAGTGTGGCCGGTTGCATTCCTACTTTTTTAGCCAGATCCGTGACGTTATGAGCCAAAGAAAACTGGCGGCAGGCATCATCGAGGTAGTTTCGTACTGAAACTTTATAATCGTACATGATTCGCACCTTACGAATTGATAGCCTGAATTACGCGTGAAGCGAAATGCGGCATTCGCTTAACGCTTCAACAGTTAATGCCGCCATGTTTACTTCAACCCGTGAGCGAGGCTTGTCACCCTTTCCTCGAATAGGCAGGCGACCATCACGAATCATGTCGCGAGCCGTACCCATAGCGGTTCCGGTCAGGCGGCAATATTCATCAAGCGGCAGGTAAGGTGTGGGGATGGTAATTGTAATGTTAGGACGCATAAGGCAAAATCCTCAGTTCATCTGAACTCGGCAAAGTTCAGTTATATTCGCATTTTGGGAAACAACGGAGCCATATTACTTCCGCTTTTGAGAATCTTCAAGATCATTTCTCAAACTGAGAAGTACGCGCAGATAACTATGAAATTCGATATCGACTTTGAAGGTGCGAGTGCCCCCATTCTTGATAGGGTTATCGAGGCATATGGCTTCAGCACAAAAATGCTACTGGCGGATCATCTGGGTATGGCACCCAGCACTTTATCTGGCCGCTATAAGCGAGGCGGATTTCCTGCAGACATAGTTGTGCGTTGCATGGCTGAAACCGGCGTACAACTTCAGTGGCTAGTGACTGGAAAGGGTAAAAAATTCGATAATGATGAATTGGATATTTTGAACTTACCTCGAAAAAAGCTAGTTGATGGCCAGCTTTATGATTCTGGCTATGCCATGTTCGACAAGGTTTTTTTCCGTGCAGGCACGCCATTACCTTTAGAGCCATTTTGTTTATTAGATGAAAATGCTCAATATATTATCGACCGTAAATACGCAGAAATTTTCGACGGTGAGTGGCTTGTAAACATTGAAGGTAAAGTGAGCGTCCGCACTTTAGTAAGGATTCCAATTCGTAAAGTACGCGTTAGTGGAGTAGGCATGGCTTTTGATTGTAATATTGATGATATAAACATCATTGGAAAAACAATACTTACAATTAATTAAGGAAATAAGATGACAGCTAAAGGTAAATCAGAAAATAACACCAAACCGTCAGAAAATGGCGAAAAACCACCTAAGTTTTGTTTTGTAATAATGCCAATCGCAGATCACCCCAACTATGAACCCGGCCACTTTAAAAGAGTTTACGATAATTTGGTTGCGCCAGCCTGTAGACAAGCTGGTTATGAACCTATCAGGGCAGATGAAAACTCCTCCTCAAATATGATCATGCATGATATATTGCTTAATATTGTTAAAAGTGAAATGGTCATATGCGACTTAAGCACAAACAATGCAAATGTATTTTACGAACTAGGCTTGAGGCAAGCTTTTAATAAAAAAACCGTGCTAATAACTGATGGACGGGAAAAAACCCCTTTTGATTTATTGGGTTTTAGATATCAACTTTATTCGTCATCATTAAGAGTAGATACAGTAAGGGCTGAAATAAAAAGAATAAGCGTAGCCTTAACATCAACAGAGAATATGCTGGCCAACGAAGTAAACTCTATCGTAAAACTATTAGAGATTGACTCAGCTAATATTGAAATAGTGCAACCTAATGAAAATCAAGCTTTTATGTTGCAGATGTTTAATTCTCTGAGTGCACAAATTGCAAACCTAGCACAACCTTCACAAGGTAGCACTGGGCAATGGGTTTCGGCAATGGAATCAAGAAAAAATGGAATAACCCTTCCAATGAACCCTAACTCATCTTTCATTTTTTTAGAATCAGATGAAAACGTTAACTTAGAAGATGGGGATTTTTATTTCAAAAACGAATGCATTGGCACATTCACTGAATACTCGAACGACAACAGATATATAACCTTTACAAATGGCCATGAAAGCACGACTTTTCCAAATACCAAACATTATAAAAGTAGAATATTTAGGGCTTAAGTTTGTCTATTAAAAAAAAACCAGACGGTGGCTGGCTACTTGACTTTACCCAGAGGGTAAACCTAAAGGAAAACCTTGTAAGCGCATACGGAAGAGTTTCGCTACTAAGGGAGAAGCCATTGCATATGAAAATTTTGTTATGGAAACTCTGGCAATTAAACCATGGCTTGATGGAAAAGAAGATCGCCGGAAGCTATCTGCTCTAGTTGTACAATGGTACGAAGAGCATGGGATTACATTAGACGACGGTGAAAAACGCCAGAAGGCCATGCTGTTCGCTTGTGAAAGTATGGGGGACCCGCTTGCCCACGAGTTCAGCTCAACTATGTTTTCGGTCTATCGTAAAAAAAGACTTTCAGGTGAGATAGCCAGAACTGCACGGGTTCAAAAAGTTTCACCAAGAACTATGAATCTAGAGCTGGCTTACTATCGAGCAGTCTTTAATGAACTAAAACGGCTTGGTCACTGGAAGAAAGATAACCCTCTCCAAAACCTACGCCCTTTTAAAGCAGAAGAAGCAGAACTAGCTTATCTGGAAAAAAAGGGTATAGAGCAGCTCCTTGAAGAATGTAAAAATAGCCGTAATCCCCATGTCTATCATGTAGCTTACATTTGCCTTGTTACCGGGGCCAGATGGGATGAAGCAGAATCGCTTACAACAAAGCAAATTAGAAACCTGAAAGTTACATTTATTAAAACTAAAGGCAATCGCAACCGTTCTGTGCCGATTAGCCAGGCTGTTTATGATAGCATCCCCAAACCAGAAAAACCGGGACGATTTTTTTATACCTGCTATTCAGCATTTCGCAGTGCCATAAAGAGAGCACAATTGGACCTGCCCAATGGGCAACTATCCCACGTGCTCAGACATACTTTCGCTTCACACTTTATGATGAACGGCGGCAACATACTTGTGCTACAAAGAATTTTAGGTCACACAGACATAAAGATGACTATGCGTTATTCACATTTTTCACCAGAACATTTAGAAGATGCAATAAAATATAACCCAATGAGTAAAAAAGGAGATAAATGGTGAGCAAACTATTTATAGGTTTTTTTATAGTCGCTGTTCTTTTTTTAGGCTTAGCTCCTTTAATGATGTATTTAATTCAATTTTCGCCAGAATTTACTTTACCAACATTTTTAGAAAAGAATCTTTCATATAAAAACGAAGACTGGGCAAACTTTGGTTCCTTTATAAGCGGAACATCAGGTGCGATCTTTTCTTTCTTCGGAACCTTAGCTGTAGTCTGGACTTTAATTGTGACGCATAAATCTAGCGAAGGGCAAATAAAAATGCTTCGTACTGAACAAACATTCAGTCAATTTAATGAATTACTTAAAGTACTTACAAGCCTTTTAAACGAGAAAAAATATCCAGACACGAATTTTAACAACGGAAACTTCTATACTTTTACACAAATAGCATATGAAAATATCGCAAACCTGCTTAACGAATACTTATCAGAAAACCCTAGAATGAAGAACCCAAGTTATTATGATAACATTGCTTTCGTATCTCTATTTCATGATAAGTATATGGTTGGAACAAAGAAAGACCTCTTTAAAAAAGAAGCTGCAATTTTTTCAATTTTATTAGAAAAAATAATAAGCTCTGACTTTTCGACGCAAGAGGCATTGATGGCAATTCTTGACGCTCGACTTAATGAAGATTATTACTTCTTTTTCCATTGCGAGCATATGGAAGGCAAACTTACTCCACAGCTGGAAAGAATGCTCAAAAGTGGCATCCCGATGCTAATTCCTTCTGAGTTAAGCAACAGATTCCACAAGGAGCTTCACTAAATGCCCCCTTTTTGCCCCCGCAGAACGCAAAACCTCATTAATTCTCAATAATATTCAATTCTAAAAATCAATAGTTAACAGGAAGTTATTGATTATCAAAGAATGAGCACCGTTCTCATAATCGCTTGGTCGCTGGTTCAAACCCAGCAGGGGCCACCAAATTTTAGCTTTAAAATCATAGAATTAAGCCACTCAACTGAGTGGTTTTTTTGTTATCTGCTAAATGAGTGTCGCAAAAGTGTCGCATGAAAAATCAGGCTGCGGCCGGTAGAATCCGGAGCAGCGTCTGTTTATGATAGAATCTAAAAAATCAAATCAGGCCCACAGTCTGGCCGCTATCCTTATTGAGATGATTACATATCAGTCTTAAATTCAAAGCGCTCGTGCAAGGAAATAAAATATGAGATCAACTTTTGGTGGTTTTTACAGTATCAATGAAGATATGCTTAAAAGCATCTGGTTAGATGAATCCACAATGTTTGTTTTTGATACAAACTGTTTGTTAAATCTTTATCGATGTGAAGAACAAACCCGAGATGATATTATTAGTGTTATGCGTGAGATTTCAAATCGAACATGGATTCCTTTTCATGTTGGCTTTGAGTATCAAAGAAACAGAAGGAAAGTTATAGAAGACAGCATAAAAAGCTTGGATAAAATTCAATCAGAACTGGAAAAGCTTTACATGCAAAACATCCTTTCATCGAGCGGAATACAAAAGCATCTTTATACATCTTTAAGCGACGAAATTAACAAACTTCAAGAAGAAATCAAAAACCCCATCAAAAAATATATTGAAGAAAAGATTGAACCGCGCATACAAAGTAAAAAAACCATCTCAACTCATGATTCAATTCGCGACCAAATTGATAGTATCATATTAGATAAGATCGGTGTGATGCCGAGTCAAGAAAAAATAAATGCCATTAATGAGGAGGGTGCAAAACGTTATGCAATTAAGCAACCTCCGGGCTTTATGGACGAGAGTAATAAAAAAGACGTTTCACACTTTTCGAATGTCGAATTCCAAGATAAATACGGAGATCTTTATCTATGGAAAGAAATTATCGAAAGAGCAAAGTCAGATGATATTAATAATGTGATTTTTGTTTGTGATGATAGTAAAAAAGATTGGTGGTTTGTTCATTCAGGTAAAACGCATGGAGTTTTAGAGTCATTAAAAACAGAGATATGTAAAGAGACAGGAATAAAAAACTTTAAGGCAATAAGTCAGTTAACGTTTTTACATGAAGCCAAAAGCTATCTGAAGAATATAAACATCCAAGATTCGTCCCTAAAGGAAGTAGAGGAACTAACTTATATCGATAATAATAAACCAAATGCTGATTTCATCAGTGAGGGGTTTGAAAGTTTTGATGGTAAAGATGAATCACTAAATAACTTGGTTCGAGTTACATTAAGGCAAAATGAAAATACTATTGGCACTTCACCATCTAAATATTTTCATGAGAAAGCAGCGAAGCGCCTTACAAATAGAACAAACGGAGTTTTTGCTTTAGCTAAAGAAATCTCTTCTGAAGCAAATCTTATTTCGATGCATTTAATAAAAAATAGAGATAAGATGCTGGCTCTTTATCCTGAGTCCCATTGCAATCTATTTCACAGAGAGCTTTCCACTAAAATACTCAAAGTCTATGATCAAATGGACAAAATTGAAATTTTAATGAAAAAAGATGCAGCTCACTCACCCACTTTAGTAGGTGAGTTATATGAAGAAATTGAAAAATTAGATATTGAAGTCGAGATGTTGCTAACGGACGTAAAATTTTTAAAGGGTATAGTCAACGAAATGTCTTTAGATTGATATAACCATCACTAAAGATAATGATGCAGTTAAAATTCTATTTAACTGCATCATTATCCCAAATTATATTCATAGACCACTTTATTTTCCAATGCATACCTTTGATACAAACATGAGTGTTGAATAATCTAGGACCTTTCCTTTATTGCATAGCAACCCTTGCAATCGCGTACTTTTTTACAATAAGAACACTGTTTATGTAAACAGCTTTTGGATTGCTAAGCTTTTCAGTTTTATGAAATGTCCTAAAAACTCTGCAGCACCCAGCCTCTCTGGCTTTGCACATTAGTCACAAACACGTTATAGAGATTCGCTTGAGAACCATAAAGTGACCAAAAAAAATAATTTACTTTAAATCCAATCATTTATAATTTTTATGAGATCCATTCTTGATCCGCATAACTGAAAAGCACTGAAATCTCCTTCACTCTTTTCAGTTGGCGAACTCCGGCAGAACCCCAGCACCGGCGCGGTCTGGCCATGCCCTTTATAAAAAAATAGAACTGAAAAATTTTTATGATGCAAAACCTGCAGGCGGGTGCGGTGTAGCGCCGATTTTGTCTGCCGGACGATTATTTTGCCGTGCTGACGCGCAGCCAGGGCCGCGCTGTGCAGATGACCTGTTTATGGTTGTCGTGCGTGTCGTGCGTGATGGGCGTGCCTTTGCGTGGCGCATCGTGCGTCTGAGGCGTTCTGGTGACGGGCATTAAAAAACCCGCTGCGATAGCGGGTTAGTGTGCTGGCTTACTTGCCTATGACGGGTGAATATTTCGTACTGAGCGCGGCGGCCTGCTGGCTGCTCTTTGCAATATCGCTGCTGTTCGTGGGCTGACCGGTTGACGGGTGCGTATGGCTGGCCAGCTGGTCAGCCAGCTGCTGAACAAGCGCCACGGTATCGAGCATCAGCTGGGCCACGTTAATCTTCTCTGAACCAATCCACACAACCGGCGCGATAACTTCCTGACGCGTTCCGGCAATGCTCTGGCGCAGCTGGCCAATTTTTTCAGTCAGTGCCTGCCCGACTTCTATTGCCGCGCTGCCGGTGATGTCCGTTTCCGCATTACCGCCCACTGTAATCAGCTGGCTCTGCTGCGTGGCCACGCTGTAATTGCCTGTCGTCACGTGCTGAATTGCTCCGGCCATCAGTGACGCCGTTCCGATCACAGTGGTCCTGTCCGTAGCTTTGACTGTCGTTTCCCTGCTGACCAGATCACGCGTTTCCGTATCGGCTTTAACTTCCCTGCTCATGGATATTTCACGGATAGCCTGATCGGTCTGGAGCTCCCTGTATCCGCCCCTGCCGCTGAAGGTGAGTATGTCGGTTAACAGTACTGGGCGATTTAGCGGAAAGGTGGCCGCGTCGTCGCCGTCGCCGCCGGTACAGATCAGCCCGACAATCGCGGTGCTAACGGTGGGGATGGTTCGCGTGCCTTCGTTGATTTCCTCAACGCGCATGCCGTGGTGATAATCCTGTGACATGTGGCGGTTCTCCTGTGAAGGGGTTCCGCGATGGTCAGATTTTAGGGAAGGGAAATCATGCTGTTGTCACTGTGTGGCAGCTGACACAACGGACAAACCTGCTGCCCGCAGACAGTGACTAAAAGAGCCAGCGACCGGCAACAGCTGACTCAATAAACATGCGTATAGTCAGGGGGGCTTTACCCTGCTTTACTGGCGCGCGCGTGAAAAAAGAACGGGTTTTCCAGGGGAAATAAGTGGCGAGCGTAAAACCTGCTGGCTGTACGTTAAAATCACGAAAAAATTTCTCCGATACCTCTGCAATATCTTCTGCTTCAAAAAGCTCCTGCAAAACATCATCGTCACCGATTTCAATCTTTTTTAAAAGAAGCGTGGTTACCAGCGGCAGTTCGCGCAGGATATATTTGCGCACCAGGTCAGGATTAGTCGTCATATCATTCACCAGATTTTATCCTCCGGCCTCACAATCATGTTATAGCGATGTACGGTACGAAAACTGATTTGCGCAACATCATTTGCCAAAATAACCCACCCTACAACCGGCACGGCCCTGCCCACAAAGGCTCCCAGATTATTCACCCAGAAAATTTTCAGCCCGCGCTGACTGAAGGATTTTAAGGTCAGAGTCGGAAGAATGCGCCGCCGGAATTTATAGGACATATGCCTGCGGAAAAAGAGTGACACAACCGACGTGCCTGGCGTTGACGTGAGCGGTTTCCCCGGCACGTCAATATTATTGTTACCGAGAATGATATTTGCAACGGCTACAATATCCTGCACGCCCAACTGTTTCTGGGTTTCATCAAGCTTACATTTTAGTAAAGCCACTCCCCCGCCTCAGCGGAATTAATCAGCATCTGAACAGTTAAAGGCTCAGGCTGATGATGATCGGTGCGCAGATATTTTGGCAAAATAGCGTTCGGCAAAAAAGGGATTCCTGTAGCCGGGAAATAGAGACGAAAATCAAATCGCTTCATATCAACACTAAATAGTTCAGCATATTCTTCAAAAAAATCAAAAGCCTCTTCAGGCAAAACGCAATTTTTACCTGTACTCAGGGATGCATCATCTGGCATTTCCCAAAAGTATTTCTTTATCAGACGATGAACATCTTCAACTTTACACATAACCAGCCTTATCCTTTTCCACCTGTAATCAGCATATATCGATGAACAACATTGCGGCTAATAATCGAAAGATCATATGCAGTTAACACAGCGCCAATCCATGGCACCCAACGTCCAACATATGCCCCGACACTTGTTGTATATGCCCATTCACCGCGCAGCATTTTTTTCCATGTAATAGTACGACGTTTTTTCTGAAAACGCTGGCGAATAAGCATTCGGCTTGCGAGAGAAAGCGGGCTGGTTCCACGTGTGGTTTTTTGGGCATCCAGCTTACCTCTGACTGGAATCACAGGGAAGCTTGCCAACATTGACGCGACTGCAACCATATCAGCTATTCCATTAAAGTTTTTTTTGAACTCATCAAGTATAAGCCAAAACAGAAGCTCATCACCATCAACACTCATTCCATCAAAGAAGTATCTTCCATTTATTTGCTCTGTCGTATCCATACCGTTTTACCTGACACAAATGAAGATAAATATCTTAATGCCTCTGTTTAGCCCGGTCCATACTGAATCATTTAACTGAGAAAATTAACTGAAACATACAAAAATGCTGTAAGCCATTGTGGAACTATAGTCTCAGCATTCTACATCAGGCTTCTGTAGAGGATAGTTTTGTGTTTAACGTCCGTACGGCCTATACATACTTTTTCTATTACTTAAGCCACGATCTTAACCGAAGCAGTAATTAATCCCGGCAGCGGCTGCGACCTCCGTCACCCGTGCATAATTCGCTAATAAATATCCCGCTCATGATATGCATCAGCCTGGCTTTGATGGTCAGCTTTATAGTTTTATTGCTATCTTTGGCGACTACAAAGAAAGTCACAATCAGTATCACGGCATTTTTGTTTGATAGCTTAAATTACGGATCACACCCCATACCGATCATGCTTTTCCTTTTAGCTTATCCATCAGGTAAGCAACAAAGTAGGCAAGCATGAAGAACCCGAAGAAACCAACAATTTTCCACAGCCAGCCATCAAGTAAGAACAAAGAGAAAAATGCAGCAAATGAGAAAATCCCTGTTGAGATGGCTTCAAAAATATTTGCAGTTTGTATACCAATGAACTTACCGAATTTTAGAAGAAATGATTTTGCAGAGCTCATTTTGCATCCTTTCACATATTAATCAATGTCTCTTGATATGAATCAAATAGGATTTGAGTGGCCACTTTAAGAGGAAATAGACCATAGCCAGATTCATTAGAAAAACATTTGAAGAGTCCATCAGAAATCTACTTTGCATCCGCCTTGATGAGACTTAAACCCTTCAGTCTAACCTTGCACTATGAGAACCTTCAACAATAGCGAAGAAGCAACTCTGACTAACCGCTTAACATCCTCAACTGTAACGTCACGAGTGAATATTTTTTTAGCGATAAATTGGGTCAGTATAAATTGTGAACCCAATCCTTCCCCCAGTCTGCCAGCACCCTATCCCGGTTTACAATCGAGAGCTTGTTTACCTTCAGTATCGAACTTTGGGTAAAAACCGTTAATCACAACAGTAATCAGTTGCCGGATGGGTTCATGTCTGTCTGCAGTGACTTTCATTGATGGGTAATAAAAAATCCGCTGCAATGTTAGTTCCACTCAGCCAGACGTGCGAGCTCGTCATCAGCTGCAATGCTGATATCAACCGCATCCAGCAGCGGTGTGGTGGTCCGGTTTGCTTCATCGGTTACGACGGCCATTCTTTTGAGAGCATGAAGCACTGCATTTTCACCTTCCGGTACCTGGGTTACAGGTTCACCTCTCCTTTCCCTGCTTAACCTCACACTCTCATACCCACTATTTTCCCTGTAAAAGACACCGCTAATCCTCATTCTGATAACCCGACAATACTCCGGAGTCACTTTTTAACCCGGCAGAGGGTGTATCAGATTATTTTCATAAACCCGCTATATTTACGGATATGAACAAATGCAGTCCAGACGGGCCAATTGAAATCTGCACAACGTGTGCGCTGAGGTCAGATTCACAATTATGCAGATTAATTTATTGAACAGAAGAGTATGAATAGATTAGAGGTTTATCATGAAAAGTTCATCAAGTGCTGAACTCTGCTGCCGGGTAATTCGTGGAAGAACCATCATGCCGCTGAAGAAAGTTGCGTTGTATCAGGTCGAATTTGAAAATGGCAGATTTGCTGTGTTACGCATTAATAACCTTCTGACGCTTCAGGAAGGCGATATTATCTCAAGAGTTAATGAAGTGTGGTCTGCAGGACCAGATATTATTCAACTGTCACCATTCGAATTTCTCGACCAGGGTGAATCAAAGCGTTATTTCACCGAGTACGAAAGATAATGCAGAGTTATCAGCACATTGAAATTAATGTTACGAAGATATTGCCTCAATGAGGGATAAGGTTAAACAGTATGACTTGCTGCTGCCTGCTGTTCGCAACATAAAAAGACGACGGACTTTATATAACATACAATGACTTACAGTGAGGGCATAAGACTGCCTGTCCTTTATTCTTTTTAGCTACAGACTGTCTGGAAAACTTTTTACACACCGGACACTGTGTATTGGTTTCGCTGCTGTGTAGCGCGTCGAAGAGAAAGCTCAACCAGGTCATGTCGTTATCCTCTGAAATGTTGCCATCAGCGTAACACAGTGCAGGTAAATTAATTTTTTTATCTGTCGGCTCTGATGTTAAAAAGGGCTAAGGTGAGGAGAAGGCAGCTGTTTATTTTTTTTAACTTTATTTTATCGCCATAAAGGAACGCCAGCCGGTTAATCAGGATAGCTACGAATAACGGAAACAGGACTATAATCAATATCATCTACACCTGTTTATCACCTCCAGCCCTTCTTTTGGCTCCTTTTTTGTCATCCTTTCTTTTTTTCCGGATCCAGCTGCTGCGTAAGCGCAAGGAAATGAGTGTGAAAATAAAACTGACGACGTGGTTCAGCCGGGAAAGTGAATTACCCGATGAGCATTTTCCTTTGTTCCCGACAGAAGGTATTTATCAGGCCCATCGGCCAGATATTTTTTCGGCTGAACAAATGGATAACTACGGCGAAAAATTAGCGAAAACGCATAATCTGTCGGGTGGAAAATGGTCCTACCGACTGTTGCAGCAGCTGGCAGATAATGAATTGTCATTGACGCGCAGCGCAGAGATCCTGAGTGAAGGCGATAAACGCAGCCAGACACCGGCGGCCGTCTGGATACTGGATAATTTTTACATCATTGAAGAGCAGATCCGCCTGGTCCGGCACCTGTTACCGGCAAAATTTGGTAAAGGACTGCCCATGCTGGAGGAGTCGGCTCATTACCTGCGCATCCAGGCTATCGCCGAGGAGATGATTAAGCACAGTGATGGCCGACTGGAAACCAGCGTTCTGCATCCTTTTATCGCTGCTTACCAGCGCGTTACGCCCCTGCTGCTCGGCGAACTGTGGGCCCTGCCTGCCATGTTACGGTTTGCGCTTATCAACAATCTGTCCCGGATTGCGGCTGACGTGGCCAGGGTACATCAGGAACGTAATAAAGCGGAGCAGTGGATCAGCGATATCCTCTCCACTGCCGCCGAAGATGCGTCAAAAGTTATTCTGGTCATCGCTGATATGGCCCGCCAGAACCCACAGGTTTCCGGCGCTTTCGTCGCTGAACTTGAACGGCGATTAAGTGGCCAGAACAATACTCTGGCGTTAACCTGGGTCGAACAACAGCTGGAAAATACCGGCCGGAAAACCTCGGAAGTCATTGAGCAGTTCAACCGACAGCTGGCCCTGAGTCAGCTCTCTGTCAGCAACAGTATTACCGGCCTGCGACAACTCGGCGAAATTGACTGGCAGGCCTTTGTCGAATCCGTCAGCCTGGTTGAGAAAGTCCTGCAGCAGGATCCCACCGGGACATACCCGCTGATGCATTTTGACAGTCGCGATGACTACCGCCACGTGATTGAACGTCTGGCACGGCACAGTCGCTTTGATGAACGTGAAGTCGCCCAGGCTGTGCTGACGCTGGCAAGCCAGCCTGATCTTCCCCTGCGTCAGCAGCATGTCGGCTATTACCTGCTGGATAAAGGATTTCAGCAACTGGAACAGCAGCTTGACGTTAAGGTGACGTGGCTGAACAGGAGCCGGCAGCATCTGAGTCAGACTCCTTTGCTCTCCTGGTTAGGTAGCCTTTTACTGCTGACAACCGCGTTTACCGCCGAGATGCTCTACAGCACCCATCAGGCGGGCATGGCATCTTTACTCTGGTTGCTGGTGCTGCCCGCCATCATTGTCAGCAGCCAGCTAGCCTTGCAGTTGCTGAGCGAGTTAACCACCCGCAGCCGCCATCCGCTTCCCCTGCCCCGACTCGATTATGCTCTGGCGGTACCGGAGCATGACCGCACACTGGTAGTTATCCCCTGTTTACTCAGCAGCAATGAGGGAACAGACGCCCTGTTGCGCTCTCTGGAAATTTGCTATCTCGGTAACGCCTTAGCGAATATCAGTTTTGCGTTACTGACCGACTTTACCGATAGCGCCGAACAGGATCATCATCATGACGCTGCGCTTATCCGTTACGCCGTGCTGAAAACGGAAGCTTTGAATCGGCGCTACAGCGGGGGGAAATCGGCTATTGCGCTTTTCTCCCTGTTACACCGTGACCGAACCCATAATATTTCTCAGGGCGTCTGGATGGGGTATGAACGCAAGCGCGGTAAGATCCATGCCCTGAATCGCTGGCTTCAGGGTGAAGAAAACGCCTTCAGCGTCACGGTAGGTGCCACGCAGACGCAGCTGCACAGCGTTAAATATGTGATTACTCTCGACAGCGACACAATACTGCCGCGTGAGACTGCGCATAAGCTGATTGGCGTCATGGCCCACCCACTCAATGCGCCGGTATTCGACGATGTCAAAAATCGGGTGGTTGAAGGCTATGCCATCCTGCAGCCTCGTCTGGCTGAAGAGATACCGGTTAACGGTCAGAGCCGCTATGCCCGGCTGTGCAGCAGCATTCCGGGGAATGATGCTTACTCCTCACTCTCATCCGATATTTATCAGGATCTGTTTGGTGAAGGCTCATTTGTCGGCAAGGGTATTTACGATGTCGCTGCCTTTAGCCGGGCGATACGCAATACCTGTCCGGAAAATCTGGTGCTGAGCCATGACCTGCTTGAGGGGTGCTATGCCCGCTCCGGTGTGGTCAGTAACGTCGTCCTGTATGAACAATATCCGGATAGTTATCTGAGCGATGTTGCCCGACGATTTCGCTGGGTGCGGGGCGACTGGCAGCTCCTTAACTGGCTACGGTTGCAGGTGCGGCAGGAAGATTGCAGTCGTCAAAAGAACCCGCTCAGTGCGCTTTCCCGCTGGAAATTAACAGACAACCTGCGCCGCAGCCTGGTGGCGCCTGCCCTGCTGATGCTGGTGTTTATGCTGTGTACGATAGTACCGAATCCAATATTCTGGGTCGGGTGCATCATGCTCTTTCTGCTGCTTCCGGGACTGCCAGCGTTGGTAATCGACGGGGTGACGAAAAGTAAAACGCGTGCCTGGCGGCAGCATTTATCCATGCTGGTCACCGATGCCTTTAACCGCCTCTCCCGCGCTGGCCTGGCGCTGGCCATTCTGCCTCACGAGAGTTACTGGTCGCTGAAGGCGATTATCGTGACCTTATGGCGCCTGACTATCAGCCATCGCTTTCTGAACGAGTGGAAAAGCGCTTCATCACAGAAACCTGTCGAGTCTGATGTGCGCCATTTCTACCGCCGCATGTGGATTAATCCGGTAGCAGGCGCGGTTCTGGTATTCCTGACCAGCCTGAGCATGCCGTCGATGACGCATGTCGCACTGGCGCTCGCTTTATTGTGGGCGGTCGCCCCCGCGTTACTGAGCCGCATGAGCCAGCCTAAACGCGCTCAGCCGGGCAGCCTTTCAGCGGAACAGCGCCTCTTTTTGCGTCGCACCGCGCGTAAAACCTGGGCCTGGTTTAACGAATTTGCCAGCAGTGACAACAACCATTTGCCGCCTGACAATCTGCAGGAGATTCCGGAGTCGAGGGTGGCCCACCGGACCTCACCGACCAACATTGGCCTGTCGCTGCTGGCAAACCTGACGGCATGGGATTTTGGTTATATCAGCCAGAATCGGGTCATCAGCCGGACGCTCGACACCCTCGATACCCTTGATCGAATGGAGCATTTCAGAGGACATCTTTATAACTGGTATGACACCCAGACGTTAAAACCGCTGAACCCACGCTACGTCTCAACCGTAGACAGCGGTAATATGGCGGCTCACCTTGTAACCCTTCAGGCTGGCCTGGCGCAGTGGAAATACCAGCCGGTGATGTCTCTCCCCTGTATCCAGGAAGGTCTCTCCGATACCTTCTCACTGCTTAAAGACCAACTGAGCGACACCCGCAGCGACATAGTGGAACAAATCGCAGCTAAGCTAAGCCTGATGCAGCGCGCTTCACCCGCCGATTTTCACGCCGGGATGCAGGCTCTGCTGGCATTAAGCGTATTGGCAGAACAGGCTTATCTTCCGACAACGCGGGTAAACTGGCCGGCGCTTTTCCACCAGCAGCTGGTCGATTTCACTCAGGAGTGGGCCCTCCTTTTCAGCTGGGTTACCCCGGATGCGCCACTGCCTGCCGACATTCCGTCATTGCTGTGGCTCGCTGAGTTGAACCTGAACCGCCCCGGACTCCCGGAAAAACAGGCAGAGACTGCGATATGGGCCGCCCGCGAACGGATGGCTGCCCTGCTGGAGCTGGACAGCCGCCTTAGCGATCACGCCAGTATGGACTTCCGCTTTCTCTATTATCCGGCCACGTCTTTACTCAGCGTGGGCTACAACATGGACAGCGGTCTGCTGGACGCCAGCAAATATGACCTTTTCCCTTCAGAAGTCCGCCTGACGCACTACTTTGCTATCTCCACCAGCCAGCTTCCGGCCAAGAGCTGGTTTGTACTGGGTCGCTTATTTACTCAGCTGAATAACCAGCCCGCCGTGATGTCATGGAGCGGCTCAATGTTTGAATACCTGATGCCGCACCTGGTCATGCCGGTTTACCCCGACACGCTGCTGGAGAAGATGGCGTTATCGGCGGTCAGGCAACAGATTGCCTCGGGTAACAGCACCGATACGCCCTGGGGCGTTTCGGAATCGGGTTACGCTGCGTTTGACGTTAATCATAACTACCAGTATCGGGCATTTGGTACGCCGGAACTGGGTCTGAAACGCGGCCTGAATGACAATCATGTTGTTGCGCCCTATGCGACGCTGCTGGCGCTGATGGTGCTGCCGCAGGAGGCGACAGCTAATCTGATAAGACTTAAAAAAATGGGTGCCAGCGGTGACTACGGTTATTACGAAGCGCTGGATTTCACCGCGGACCGACTGGCTCCCGGTCAGCCATTTTCGATCGTCAAATCGTATATGGCCCATCACCAGGCGATGGGATTGCTAGCACTCTCTCACCAGCTGCTGGATGCGCCCATGGTCGCGCGCTTTATGTCCAGCGCACTGTTTCAGTCTTCGCGTTTGCTGCTTCAGGAAAAAGTGCCTGATGATATTGAGCTCTATACCCCACGCCGCAGTTTTGTCGAAAACAGTGACCCTAAACAGCAGCGCAGCATTCCCGACCAGCGTGAATTCAGTGGTTCAGATCCGCGTCAGCCACAACTTCAGCTGCTTTCCAATGCAGATTATCATCTGATGGTGACGCACGCGGGGACAGGCTACAGCCAGTGGAAGGGGCTGGCACTCACCCGCTGGCGTGCAGATAGCACCAGCAACAACTACGGAACGTTCTGCTACGTTACCGATCAGCAATCCGCCGAAGTGATTGCTCACAGCTATCAGCCGACCTGCTGCGAGCGTCCGCATTATAAAACCCGTTTCAATGATGCCGGGATTGAGTTTGACGCTTCAGGCACCACCTTCAGCATTCACACGCATATCGTGGTCTCCCCGGAAGATGATGTGGAGATCAGACGCATCACGGTCACTAACCGTTCCCGTCAGACCCGCCCGTTTGATATCACCAGCTACACCGAAGTGGTACTGGCACCAGCAGCCAGCGATATGGCCCACCCTGCGTTCAGTAATCTGTTCGTCCAGACTGAGATCGTTGACAGGCTGGAAGCGATTCTGGCTCACCGTCGGCCACGTGAAGAGAAAGAAGTGACGGCATGGATGTTTCACGCGATGGCGATACATGGCAATACCGGCCGCCAGACCTCTTTTGAAACCGACCGGGCTCGTTTTCTCGGGCGCGGCAGGACGCCAGCCGATGCTCAGGCGCTGATGCCGGGCAGTGAATTAACGGGTCAGCAGGGAGCGGTGTTAGATCCCGTGTTATCAATTCGCCAGTCAGTGACGTTAAAAGCGGGAGAGGCCGTCACCATCGATATGCTTTACGGTGTGACACTTCAGCGTGACACCACTATTGCGCTGATTGAAAAGTACCGTAACCACATCAGCGCCGATCGGGTGTTTGAACTGGCGTGGTCCCACAGTCAGGTCGCCTTGCGTCAGTTGAATATCCGCACCGAAGATACCAGCCTGTTTAATCAGCTGGCCAGTGCCGTACTGTTTTCCAGCGCCGAAATGCGTGGCGAATCAGACGCGCTGATGCAGAACCGGCTGGGCCAGGAGTCATTGTGGCGCCATGCGATTTCGGGTGATCTGCCGATTCTTTTGGTTCGGATAGAAAACATTAATCAACTCGACCTGGTCACCACGCTCATTCAGGCGCACCAGTACTGGCGACAAAAAGGACTGACGGTCGATCTGCTCATCCTGAACAGCGACCAGGGCGGCTACCAGCAGAACCTGTTCAATCAGCTCACGACCCTGATCCCTGCCGGAGATGAACGGCAGCAGGCGGACAAACCTGGCGGCATATTTATCCGCAAAAGCGAAAGTTTTTCCGCTGACGATCTGCAACTGTTGCTGAGCGTCGCGGCGGTCGTGCTGGAAGGCCGGAACGGCAGCCTCGCCGATCAGCTCAGCACGCTGTTAAAACCGGTGCGCACCCCGCCGGCTTTTGCGTTTCCATCGGTCAGTAAGACGCCGCCGCCTGCAGCCGTCACCTTTTCGCCGGAGCGGTTGCAGTTTTTTAATGGCACCGGTGGCTTCAACGAGGACGGCAGCGAATATCACATCATTCTTTCCGGCCAGCAGCAGACGCCTGCGCCGTGGTGCAATGTGCTGGCCAACAGCCAGCTTGGTACCGTCATTTCCGAGAGTGGTCAGGGCTATAGCTGGTATGAAAACGCGCATGAATATCGTCTGACGCCCTGGCACAATGACCCCGTCAGTGACAGCTCTGGCGAAGCGCTTTATCTGCGTGATGAAGAGACGGGTGATGTCTGGTCGCCCACGCCGCTTCCGGTTCGCGGCAAGGGGGATTATCTGACCCGTCATGGCTTCGGTTACAGCACGTTTGAACACACGGAGTATGGCATCAGCAGCACGTTAACGGTGTTCGTGGCAGAGGAGGCGCCGGTCAGACTTTCCCTGCTGACGCTGAGTAACCTCTCTGGCAAAACGCGTAATCTGTCGATTACCGGATACGTCGAATGGGTTCTGGGTGAGCTGGCGAGCCGCTCCGCAAGGCATGTGGTGACGTCCCCTGCCGCTATCGCCACAGGCAGCGCGGTTCTGGCCAGAAACTTTTATAACAGCACGGGCTCTGCGCGGACCGCTTTTTTTGCCGTCACAGGTACCCGGATTGCGTATAGCGGCAACCGGCTTGAGTGTCTGGGCCGTAACGGCACCACACGGCAGCCCGCGATGATGAATGTTCGTGGTCTGTCGGGTAACACCGGGGCAGGAATGGATCCCTGCGCCGCGCTGCAGACGCTGACGACACTGATTGACGGCGACAGCCGCAGCTTTGTTTTTGCCCTCGGCGTCGGGGAAGATGAGGGTGCAGTGACCGCGCTGATGCAGCAGTTCCTCTCCACCGGGGAGGCTCAGAACGAGCTGACCAAAGTTAAACAGCACTGGCACCAGCTACTGACTAAAGTGCAAATCCAGACACCGGCAACGGAGGTCGATTTACTGGCAAACGGCTGGCTGCTTTACCAGACGCTGGCCAGCCGTTTGCTGGCGCGCAGCGGATATTACCAATCCGGTGGTGCCTTTGGTTTCCGCGATCAGTTGCAGGATACGCTGGCGCTGACCCACGCTGCCCCGCAGCGGCTGCGCGATCAGCTGTTGCTGTGTGCATCCCGCCAGTTTATCGAGGGAGATGTACAGCACTGGTGGCATCCGCCTGCTGGCCGTGGCGTCAGAACCCGCTGCTCCGACGATTACCTGTGGCTGCCTTATGCGCTTTGCCGCTATGTGCAGGCAACCGATGATATTGCGCTGCTGTCACAGCCCGTCAGCTACCTTGAAGGTCGCCTGCTGGCAGAGGATGAAGAGTCTGTCTATGAGCTTCCGGGCGTCAGTAAGATTAACGAACCGCTATGGCAGCACTGCGTTCGCGCGGTTAACCACGCCCTTAATTTCGGCCAGCACGGCCTCCCGCTGATGGGCTCCGGGGACTGGAACGATGGTATGAGTACCGTCGGGATTGCCGGCAAAGGTGAAAGCGTCTGGCTCGGCTTCTTCCTCTATACGGTTCTGGACCGCTTTGCCGCGCTGGCTGTGCGGTTCGGCGATACCGATACCGCCCGGCACTGTCTGGACAATGCGCAGGCGCTCAAAACCGCGCTTAACCATGCGGCCTGGGATGGCGAATGGTATCTGCGCGGCTTTTTTGACAGTGGCCAGACGCTCGGTTCACATGCTGACAGTGAGTGCCGGATAGACGCCATTGCCCAGAGCTGGTCGGTACTCTCTGGCGCAGGCGAGGACGCCAGATGCCGGTCAGCGATGGAGGCGCTTTATCAGCATCTGGTTGATAAGGATAACCGGCTGATTAAATTGCTCACTCCGCCTTTCGATGGTGCAGGGCCAAATCCGGGCTACATTCGCGGTTATTTACCGGGCGTCAGGGAAAATGGCGGTCAGTACACCCATGGGGCTCTGTGGGCGATTATGGCCTTTGCGGCGATGGGTGAAACAGAGCGCGCCTGGTCCCTGCTCTCTATGATTAATCCGGTTAATCATAGTGGCAATCAACAGGATATGGCGATTTACAAAGCGGAACCTTATGTGATGGCTGCGGATGTGTATGCGGCCGAAGGCCACAGCGGGCGGGGCGGCTGGACCTGGTATACCGGCTCATCAGGCTGGGCCTATCAGCTTATCAGTGAGAGTCTGCTTGGGATAAGCCGGCGCGGCAACGCGCTGTCTGTCCGGCCACAGCTTCCCGCTGACTGGCCAGAGATAAAAATCGTCTACCGTGAGGGAGAAGGGATCTACAACATCCGGATTACTCGCGGTGACAGCACCTATCAGCTGTGGCTGGATGGCAAACGGTGTGACGGCGACGAAATAGCGCTGGAAAGCCATCGCCAGGAACATCAGGTTGAAGTCTGGCTGGGCTCTGCGTCAGATTAAGTTAAACCAGACACCCTCCTGCATCAGGTGAAAGAGGAGATTCAGTGACCTTTGCGAGCGGGCCGTTGAGCTGCCACCCGCGCCACCACGGGCAGCTCAACGGCAGCGTTCTGTTGAATGGCGAGGGTTAATCGCCTGCTCACAATTATCTGTTGCCCTGACCTGTTTTCCCTCGCGAAGCCCATGCTATCTTGTGGTTTTGATTTTTTCAGTGGGCAAAATTGATGACAAAGTTGCGGGTAGGGATCGTGTTTGGTGGGAAATCGGCTGAGCATGAGGTGTCGTTACAGTCGGCCAAAAATATCCTTGAGGCGATCGACAAAACCAGGTTTGACGTGGTGCTGCTGGGCATTGATAAGCAGGGACACTGGCGTCTTAACGATGCTTCAAACTTCTTACTGAACGCTGAAAATCCGGCGTTGATCGCGCTGAATCACGCCGCTGAAGATGTGGCGCTGGTGCCCGGCATGACTCAGCAGCAGATCATCACCCGTCATAACGCCCATCCGCTGTCGCAGATCGACGTTATTTTCCCTATCGTGCACGGTACGCTGGGTGAAGATGGCTCCCTGCAGGGCCTGTTGCGTATGGCCTCGTTACCTTTTGTCGGTTCCGACGTGCTGGGCTCTGCGGTCAGCATGGATAAAGATTTTACCAAACGCCTGCTGCGCGACGCCGGCCTCAACGTCGCGCCGTGGGTGAGCGTCACCCAGGCCCAGCGTGCACAACTGGACGCCAGCGCAGTGATTGCCCGCTTTGGCCTGCCGCTGTTTATCAAACCCGCCAACCAGGGTTCATCGGTGGGCGTCAGCAAAGTGGATAGCATTGAAGAATTTGATGCCGCGCTGGCGCTGGCCTTCTCCTTTGACCGCAAGGTGCTGATTGAGCAGGGTATCAAAGGCCGCGAGATCGAGTGTGCGGTGCTGGGCAACGATGCCCCTGAAGCCAGCCCCTGCGGTGAAGTGGTGGTGCATGACGCCTTCTATTCGTATGACACCAAATATATCTCCGAGAGCGGTGCGCAGACGGTGGTCCCGGCAGCCATTTCACCGGAAACCAGCGATGCAATACGTGAGGTCGCCATCAAAGCCTTTACCGCGCTGGAGTGCTTTGGCATGGCGCGCGTCGATGTATTTTTAACTGCCGATGGCGAAATTATCGTCAACGAAGTGAATACCCTGCCCGGCTTCACCAATATCAGCATGTATCCGAAACTGTGGCAGGCAGCCGGCCTCAGCTATCAGGATCTGATCAGTCGCCTGATCGACCTGGCGATTGAACGCCACCAGCAGGCCAGTACCCTGAAAAGCAGCGTCAGCTGACAGAACCCGGCGGCGTGGCGTTATGCCACGTCGCTGGTGATGGCACGGTAGTTAACCGGCGAGGTCTGATTGCGGCCATTGCGTTTCGACAGATAGAGGTTTTTATCGGCTGCGGAGATCAGCCGGTTGATCACGCGGTGCCACTCCGTCGCCTCACCGGCACTGCCATGCGCCAGCCCCAGACTGACAGTGACCGTGGCCGTACTGCCCTGCAGCCAGAACTTTTCTTTTGCCATCTTCTGCCGGATGCTCTCAGCAAGAAAGTAGAGCTTTTCCGGATTCTGGTCGAACAGCACCACCGCAAACTCTTCGCCGCCAAAACGGCAGATGCGCCCTTCTTTACCCACGACGCGCTGCATACGGCGGGCGATCTCTTCCAGCACGCTGTCACCCGCATCATGACCAAAATTGTCATTAATCGCTTTGAAGTAGTCGACATCCAGCAGGATCACGCCCGCCCGGCGGTCCGGGAAGATCGGCTCAGCACGCAGACTTTCATAGAGGCCGGACCGCGACAGTAGCCGGGTCAGGAAGTCATAGTTGGCGCGCAGCGCCAGACGCTGGTTGAGCTGGCGAATCGCATCCATGCTCACCGCCACAATCAGCGGGCTGATCGCAATGGTCGCCACGCCCAGCCGTGCCGAGGTCAGATGGGTAATCGGCAGCATATTGTCATCGCCCTGGATATTCATCACACCGTGCGAAACCAGAATGATTTCGCTAATGCCGGTGAGCAAAATCACCAGGCTGGTGAGCGGCATCGGCAGCACGATGGCGCACCAGACCAGCGCCGGAACCGGGAACGTCAGGCTGCCTGCGCCGCCCATCATCGCGCCAATCATCAGCGAAAAAATCACGGCGACAACCGGTGCCAGCTTGCGCATCTGCATAAACTGCCGGGGCGACAGCGACGCCCAGTCGCGCGTCAGCAAAAAGGGCAGCAGCATCAGCCCGGTTGAGAACTGTTCGCTGAACCATTCGCCCCAGGCCGTCACCAGCCCGCTGTTAAAATCGGCCTGCTGCGCCAGCGCCCCCCAGCTGGCGCAGGCCAGTCCGGCCAGCAGACAGGCCGGAAAAATGCGCAGCACGCTGGTTATACGCTCGCTGCCGGAGTCGTG
The DNA here is from genome assembly GCF_019969975.1 of Pantoea sp. OVA07A. NCBI lineage: Bacteria > Pseudomonadati > Pseudomonadota > Gammaproteobacteria > Enterobacterales > Erwiniaceae > Pantoea > Pantoea sp. OVA07A. Next base: position 332,873 of record NZ_JAHXYM010000004.1, read on the forward strand.
CTGAAGATGTTTTACCAGCAGCGTCACCGCCACCAGCACAAACAGAAGATTCGCCATGTTGAGGGTAAAAGCAGAGAGCGCCCAGCCTGAAAAAACGATGTCGTTTAACACCATCGCAGCAAAGGTGGCCAGGTAATAGCGGGTCTGATGCAGAAAAGGATTCCGGACGATCACGCCAGTGACGATCGCGTTGACCGGCCAGAACAGCGACAGCTCCTGTGGAAAGCGCAGGTGTCCGCCGATAAAGCAAAACAGCAACGTGATTAAAAACAGTGAAAATGCGTTCTTCTTAACGTTGTGCTCTTCAAACAGCTGTATGCGCATACATCCGGACCTTGTCACAGAGAGGCTGGCTGTCCACGCCAGCCTGGACAGGCGCGTGGTGTCAGAATGATTAAATCCTGAATATCCTCAATGTCATCCGGCGATAAAACCTCGTTTCATGGGCTAACTCAGAAAAGTTACCGTTTTGAGGCTAAACCCATCAGATGACAGCAAAAACTGGGGCTCTATTATGCATCGCAAATAAAAAAATCGGATATCCGAGATATCCGATTTTTGCTGTTCTGACGACTTTACCGTTGCGCTAAACGCTATTTTACGGCAACCGGCCACTGACTCAGGCGAATGCCGCGTTTGTCGGCGTTATCGCCAAAATCTTTCAGCACCGCTTTGACGTCGGGATCGATATATTCCGCATTGTCGTTATCGACGATGACTACGCTGTTCTCCGGGATCTCATCCAGCAATCCCTGCAGCTTTGGATTGTGCATAAAGGTCAGGTTCTGCTGAAAGCGCAGCACGTAGTGGTCGTCATAGCGGGTGAGCTGCAGCGCGTTGCGATGGCTTTTATAGATGCTATAGAGGATCTGCGTGGCGATGCCGATACCAATCCCGACCAGCATGCCCAGCGTAATAATACCGACGATGGTGGCCAGAAACGGCACGTACTGCTGGGCGCCCATCCGGAACTGCTCAATAAACAGTTTGGGTGTCGCCAGCTTGTAGCCGGTATAGAGCAGCACGGCAGCGAGGCTGGCCAGCGGAATGGCGTTCAGCATCTCACTGAACCACATACCGCAAATCAGTAGCAGCACACCGTGAATGAAGATCGACAGTTTGGTCTGCGCGCCCGCACTGACGTTAACCGAACTGCGCACGATCACCGCCGTGATCGGCATCGCGCCAAGAAAACCGGCCGCCAGGTTACCGATGCCCTGCGCGAACATCTCTTTGTTAGGCGATGGCGCGGGCGTCTGAGGACGCAGTTTTTTCAGCGCCTCCTGACTCAGCAGCGTTTCCAGACTGGCGACCAGGGCTAAGGTTACCGCAACAACCCAGACCTGCGGATTCTGCCAGGCCATCCAGTCGGGCGTTTCCAGCTCTGCTACCAGCGCGGAAATGCTGTCAAAAGCGGGCAACGAAATACGCGCCAGACCGCTGGTCATTTCCGGGAACAGCCGTCCACCCACGACGGTAGCAAGGCAGCCTATCAGCACGGCAATCAGCGGCCCAGGGATCCAGGCCAGCGCTTTGAACCGCTTCACCGGTGCGGTAGTCCAGAGACATAAAATGGCCAGGCCGACACCCGCTACCGCTACCGCGGGCAGCGAGAAGGTCATCTCACCGGTCACCAGTGAAACCAGCTCCGCATCGCCCGCGGCTCCCAGCGCCACCGGGATCTGCTGCATGATCAGCAGCAAACCGATCGCCGCCAGCATCCCTTTGATGACGCTGCCCGGCACCAGCGAAATAAACCGTCCGGCACGCAGCAGGCCAAACAGACATTGCAGTGCTCCGGCGATAATCAGCGCGGTGAGAAAGGCGGAAAAACTGCCCAGAGACGCCATTGAGGCGACGACGATGGTGACAAGGCCTGCCGCCGGGCCGCTGACGGCAAACCGGGACGGACTCAGTGATGTGACCACCAGGCCGCCAATCACACCGGTCAGCAGACCGGCAAACGGCGGTAATCCGCTGGCCTGTGCGATGCCAAGACAGAGCGGTAAGGCGACCAGAAACACCACCAGACCCGCAGGAATATCACGACGCAGGGTATCGAGGTTCATAATGAAGGTTCCTCTGCAGATTGATGAATCAGCTCTTTAAGATGGCCGGAGCGCAGGTCATACACACAACCAAACACCTCCAGTTCCTGGCCCGATTGCCAGATTTGCCGGACCGGTTCAGATTTCACCAGTCTGGCGAATTGCGCCTTAACGTTGGCCTCAACCAGCCGATCGAGCTGTTCACCCGGCTCCGCGTCTGAAGGGGGGCTTTCCGCCAGGCCATGCTGAATGTCATGACGCAACGTCTGAATGCGTCTCGCCAGCGCGCTCTCCTGCCCGTCCAGCACGCTGCCCGGCAGATTCTGCGCAGCTTCCACCCCACCGCAGCCATAGTGGCCGCTTAATACAATGCGTTTTACACCGAGAAAGAAGAGCGCGTATTGCAGCACGCTCAGTAAATTGTCATCGTCCTCAATCACCATGTTGGCGATATTACGATGCACAAAGAGTTCGCCAGGATGGGAGCCGGTTAAGACTTCTGCCGGAACGCGACTATCAGAACAACCTATCCAGAGTGAGTGCGGCTTTTGCTGATGAAGGAATTTTTTAAAGTAGTCTGGATTACGCTGGCGGCGCTGTAATGCCCAACTGCGATTTTTCGCTAATAAGGGTTTAAGTGTCGTCACAATCATCTTCTCTCTACTACCGGGATGTCGCATCCTGGCTAACCACAAAGTGTATCGGCTCACAAATAAAGCGTGAGCCGCCAGGTAAATAAGAACTGAGTCACAGAAAAAGGTTATAGCCGCTAACCATTACCAATGCACGAGCAATATTTCACAGCACTTTAACATCATGCTATTTGTCAATCCGGCGTCAGTAAGAGTCAGGGTTAAGTAAATTTAATTAAGCAGAAGAGAAGTGGAATAATTAGCGGAAATCATTTTAAAACCAACAATATCAATAAATTAAAATATAAAAGATAATAAACTAAAGTTACTGCTGACAAAAAAATACAATCATTGACCAAGGGGATATTCACTGCCATACCAACCGGCCTGCTTTTTACCAGGAATACTCTTAATTAAAAAATTAACCATTAGCACGATCAACCGGCTTAATTGCTGATAGCCAGTCAGATATGCCTGATTTTATATAAGAATGAAGCAAGAGATAATTAATTTAATTTGCAGCAAAATAGTGACGGGAGAAAGTAAATCAGGACCACGTTTTAACAGAGCCTGACCCGGTCAGGCTCTTTTTCTTGACGAATTATTTACCGTTCCAGCTTTGCAGGCGCGATTCCCGCACTGACAGCTGCTGTTCCGGTGTCAGTTTATTGTAGTTTTCCGCCATTCCGCTCTCCCAGTCGCCGTAGAGCGGATTCGGCAGCACGATGAACTGCGTTCCAAACTGCTGATGGTTAAGATTCACAAAATCACGACGCGTCTGATTACCCTGATGCCAGGTCGCGCCACCAAAATCGTTGAGGTTATCGCCAACGTAGAGCACCACGTTATAGCCGGCATTTTTAATGGCATCGAAACGCGCCTGCTTATTGGAGCTGTCAGTATTCAGACGTACCGTTTTATCGCTGACGTTGGGGAAGCCAAGCTGCTGCATGTTAGCGACCGTGGCCGCGTAATCTTTCTGATCGCGGTTCGACACATAGAACAGCGTGCCGCCATTCTGTGTGACATGACGCGCAAACTCTATCGCGCCCGGCACCGCTTTCGCCTGCCGCGCCTGCGTCCAGGCTGACCAGGTTTTGCTGCTGAACGGCTGGCCGTTCTTCGCCTGCCACGCGCTATAGGCGCTGTTATCCAGCATCGTCTCATCCAGATCGACAATCACCGCTTTGGGTTTGCCAGTCAGCGAGGGGGCCTGATCAAACGCCATACGCGCGGTATTAAATGCCTGCCAGGTCAGCGCCTGATATTCACCAGACTGCTGGAACCAGTTTACCGCCAGCACCGATTGCTGGCCGAGTTGCTGCTGCGCGGTCTGATGTGTCGACGAGGCGCAGCCGGTAAGCAGCAGCGCGACCAGTCCGGATGCAGCCAGTTTTGCGGAGGTTTTCATCATTTCATCCTTAAGGTGAGAAAGGTCTGAGGAGAAGCTTCAAAAATGTAGCAGTTAACGTAAGCTGTGGGCAGCCCAACGCACGCTGTTATAACAGGAGATTCCTATGGCCGTGATCCCGCGCTCGCCATTGCTCGATTCGCTGGAGTGGCTCGAATATGCGTTTCAGCCAGCCGGAGAGCCACCACCCGCTGATGCCGCCTATGGACATCAGCGCCACAGCGCGACCGTGGTCACCGATATCGAGAACATCCCACCCAAAAGCTGCGAGTCTGATGGCGTGATTGGCAGCGGGACGCGCCCGGTGGCGGTCTACACCGCCGACTGCCTGCCAGTGCTGTTCGCCGATCGCCAGCAGCGGATCGTGGCCGCGGTTCATGCCGGACTCAAAGGTACGCTGGCGGGTGTGCTGACCCGCGCGGTTGAAAAACTGTGCGAGCAGGGCTGTGAGCCGCAGAACCTGATGGTGGCGATCGGTCCGGCGATGGGCCCCTGCTGTTATGAACTGGCCGAACCGCAGCTGGCGGAGATTGCGCAGAACCCGGCATTGGCCAGCGGGCTGCGCTGGCACCAGAACCAGCCGGTTAATCCTCTGGCGCAACGTCCACAGGCCGCTGCCCGCCAGCAGGGTGTCTGGTTCGATCTGCCTGCGCTGGCGACGCAGTTGCTGATAAACGCGGGTGTGCCGGCTTCGCAGATCGATAACGTCAATGTCTGCACCTACTGTATGGCCGAAAGCGGTTCAAGCTACCGCTTTAATACCCACCACGGCAGCGGCTATCACTCCCGCTATTCGTGGATCCGTCGACGTTAATGGGTTTTCTGGCACCGCGCTGACAGCATGTAGTGGAATCTGAACTGCGACGGGCGCTGACGCCTGTCGCAAAGCTACGCGGGCCACGGATGGCGGTCTTAACCTCTTTGCGCAAGGCACGGGCTACCTCCGCCCACTCTTTGTTACTCACCTCACTCCCCTGCCGTTGTTTATGATTTCACTCACACCCTGACATTCTTTCACTTTTTTTTAACGCAGAAGTGGCTAGAGTGAACTCATCCGACCACTTTACCGTGAGTGACTATCATGTCCGTCAATCCTGACTATCCTGCGCTGTTTACGCCGCTGGACCTTGGCTTTACCCGACTGAAAAACCGCTTTCTGATGGGGTCAATGCACACCGGACTGGAAGAACACCCGGATGGCGCAGCCCGGCTGGCGGCTTTCTACGGCGAGCGGGCGCGTGAAGGTGTCGCGCTGATCGTCACCGGCGGCATCGCCCCCAATGCCCAGGGTGTCACCACCGCGCATGGCGCGATGCTCACCGACGAGACGCAATGTGACTGGCACCGGCAGATCACGGAGGCAGTACATCAGCATCAGGGCAAAATCGCCCTGCAGATCCTGCATACCGGTCGTTACAGCTATCAGCCCGATCTGGTTGCGCCCTCAGCACGCCAGGCGCCGATTAATCCGTTTACGCCACAGGCGATGAGCGAGGCGGCGATTGAACAGACCATTGATGACTTTGCCCGCTGCGCCCGACTGGCACAGCAGGCGGGCTACGATGGCGTGGAGATCATGGGTTCCGAAGGCTACCTGATTAATCAGTTTCTGGTAAAGCACACCAATCAGCGCACCGACCGCTGGGGTGGCGACTTCCGGCAGCGGATGCAGTTCGCTCTGGCGATTACCCGAGCCGTTCGCGCCGCGACCGGCGACGCCTTTATCATCATCTTCCGGTTGTCGATGCTCGACCTGATCGAAGAGGGCAGCACGCTGGAGGAGACGCTGTTGCTGGCGGGCGAGCTGGAGCAGTGCGGCGTCACGCTGTTCAATACCGGTATTGGCTGGCATGAGGCGCGCATCCCGACCATCGCCACCTGCGTGCCGCGTGCGGCCTTTGCGTGGGTGACGCAACGCCTGCGTGAACAGGTGAAGGTGCCGGTCATCGCTACCAATCGCATCAACCATCCCGCCGTCGCCGAGCAGCTGTTGCAGTCCGGCTGCGCCGATATGGTGTCGATGGCGCGCCCTTTTCTCGCCGATCCCGCCTTTGTCACTAAAGCCCAGCGCGGTGAACCGGACAGCATCAACACCTGCATTGCCTGTAATCAGGCCTGCCTCGATCAGGTGTTCGCCGGTAAAATCACCTCCTGCCTGGTCAATCCGCGCGCCTGCCATGAGTCGCTGATGCCGGTCATCGCCAGCACCGCCCCGCGCAGGCTGGCCGTAGTGGGTGCCGGTCCGGCCGGCATGGCGTTTGCGCTACAGGCGGCGCAGCGCGGCCATCAGGTAACCCTCTATGAGGCCGCGCCGGAGATAGGCGGCCAGTTCAATCTTGCACGGCTGATCCCTGGCAAATCAGAGTTCAGCGAAACGCTGCGCTATTTCCGGCATGAGCTGGCGGCCGCAGGCGTGACGGTTCAGACAGGCAGTCGGGTGACGGCGGATCAGTTGAGTGACGCCGATGAAGTGGTGCTGGCGACCGGCATTCAGCCGCGTACGCCCGATATTCCGGGCATCGACCACCCCAGCGTGCTGAGCTATCTGGAGGTGCTGCGCGATAAGCGCCCGGTGGGGAAACGGGTAGCGATTATCGGCGCCGGCGGTATTGGCTTTGATGTGGCGGAGTATCTGTCACAGCCATCCCATGACGAGGATCTGGCGGCGTTTTATGCCGAATGGGGCATCGACCACAGCCTGACGCAGCGTGGCGGCGTGATGAAACCCGAGCCCCCTGCCGCGCTACGGCAAATCTGGCTGCTGCAACGCCGATCGGGAAAACCGGGTGCCGGGCTGGCAAAAACCACCGGCTGGATCCATCGCGCCAGTCTGCAGGCGCAGGGCGTAGAAATGTGGGGCAGCGTTGAGTATCTGGCGATTGATGACAGCGGCCTGCATCTGCGGCGCAACGGCGAAACGCTGTTGCTGGAGGTCGATAATGTGATTATCTGTGCCGGACAGGAGCCGCAGCGCGAACTGGAAGCCGCGCTGCGTGCAAAAGGACAGAGGGTGACAGTCATCGGCGGTGCGGATGTGGCGCAGGAGCTGGATGCGCGCCGTGCGATTGCGCAGGCGACGCAGCTGGCATTAACCGTCTGACTAGCGCATTTTCACCGCGCGCAGCACCACGAACTTCTGGTTAGAGGCGATCAGCGTACAGTTACCAAACAGCTTCTTCAGCTTGTGGTGATAATCGAGGTGGCGGTTGCCGACAATGCGCAACTCGCCGCCATACTGAAGGCAGCGTTTGGCATCGCGGAACATCTGCCATGCCAGGTGATCGGTCACCGCGTGCTGCTGGTGGAACGGCGGGTTGCACAGCACCGCGTGCAGCCGATCTGACGGATAGCCGCTCAGCACGTTGTTCACCAGGAACTGACAGCGTGACAGATCCTCAGGACGGTTCACTTCCACGTTAAGCTTGCTGGAAGCGACCGCCATGTAAGACTCATCAAGGAAATGCACTTCGGCCTGCGGGTTCTGCTCCAGCGCCACCAGCCCCACCACGCCGTTACCACAGCCGAGATCGACAATCTCGCCCTCAATGTTTTCCGGCAGATGCTGCACAAAGAGCCGTGCGCCGATATCCAGCGAAGCGCGTGAAAAGACGTTGGCGTAGTTGTGAATCTGATAAGGGGTACCATCCAGCGGCCAGACCAGCGTCGGCGTGGCCTCACGCAGTTCAGGCTTGCTGAACTGGCTGTAGATCAGACGCGCTTTTTTCCACGCCAGTGAGGTTTTGGTTTCACCAATGATCTGTTCGAACAGCTGCAGGGTAGAGTTATGGATCTCTTTGGCGCGCGCCGCTGCCAGAATCACCGTATCAGGCGTGACGACTTCGCGAATGGCGCGCAGCTGGTGCTCCAGCAGCGCCAGGGTTTTAGGCACCTTGATCAGCACAGCCGCAGGTGAAGCAGGCAGGTCAGCCAGGCTATCAACAAAGTGAACGTCGCTGTCATCCAGCCCATTAAAGGTCAGGTTCTGACGGGCGGCCTGCTGGCTCAGCCAGGAGTCGCTGATGTGCCAGACGGTACGCGAATTCAGGGCGCAGGTTAAGGCCCCGAAACTGTCGTTGAAGACCAGCACCGGCCCCTCTGGCAGCGCCTGCTGTAACAGATATTCATCAGCCGCATCCCAGGCTTGTAATGGACTTTCGTCACGCATCTGCGGGAAGCGATGCAGGATCAGTGTGCGATCGTTCAGTTCAAGTTGGCTCATGAATTCTCCGGCGTGGTACACTTTGGTTGATTTTCGCCCCAAAATCGGGGGCGCAGTATACTGTCTTTCGCCTGGAATCCCTAATGTCCTCACTGATCTACCTTCAGGGTTATCCTGCCCCCCTTCTTGAGCAGGTTCAGTCGTTGATCGCCCATCAGCGCTTAGGTGCGTTCCTGCAGGAACGTTATCCTGACACCCACGACGTGATGAGTGATAAAGCGCTGTATGACTACACGCAGGCGCTGAAAAATCGCTATATGCGCAATGCGCCGCCGATCAGCAAAGTGATGTGGGATAACAAGATTAAGGTGATGAAGCATGCACTCGGGCTGCACACTGCCATCTCGCGGATTCAGGGCGGTAAGCTTAAGGCGAAAGCGGAAATCCGTATCTCGACCTTTTTCCGCCTCGCGCCAGAGCCGTTTCTGCGGATGATCGTGGTGCATGAGCTGGCACACCTTAAAGAGAAAGATCACGATAAGGCGTTCTACCAGCTCTGCTGCCATATGGAGCCGGATTATCACCAGCTCGAATTTGATGCGCGACTGTGGATGACGGACCAGGCGACGCGCGGCAACGCGGCTTAAAGAAACTCCTGCGCTTTCTGAATCAGACTGGTTTTGGTCAGCGCCCCCAGAAAGCGCCGTTCCTGCGGATTGTTGAGCACCGGCAACCGCTCCAGTGTCACCGCCGCAAAGGCTTCCCATCCCTCACGCATACTCTGATTCTGATACACCACCGGGAAATCCTGATCCATCACGCACTGCACCGGTGAGTCGAGGGTGATCTCCTGGGCCAGCACCCGGCGCGAAATTTCATGAATCGAGACCACGCCGAGGAAAGCGCCCGCGGCGTTGATCACATAAACATAGCGTTCACGCTTCAGGGAGCTGACCGCCAGCGCCTGCCCCACCGACTCCTCCGGCTGCAACGCCGCACCCGCAATAATCAGCTCGGCAATGCGCATGTTATCGAAATCATATTTCGCTTCTGAACGGCTGAAGTGATGACTCACGACCGGATAAGTACTGGCGGATTGCAGGCGATAGACCACCATCGACGCCAGCACCGTGGCGATCATCAGCGGAAACAGCAGGCTGCTGTTGAGTGTCATCTCCAGCACCATCAGCATCGCCATCAACGGCGCCTGACTGACCGCCGCCAGCACCGCCGCCATACCAATCGCGGCATAGAGCAGCACATTGCCGAGCGGCAGATGCAGCGCCGCCCCCACCGTCGCGATGATCACCCCCAGCAGCGCGCCAATCAGCAGCGAAGGGGTAAAGAGTCCGCCGACGGCGTTCGACCCTACCGACAGGCTGGTGGCGAGGGTTTTCAGCACCAGCAACAGCAGCAGACCCGGCAGCAGGTAGTGCCCTGCCATCACTTTGACGATCACCTCGTAGCCGTTGCCGAGGATATCAGTGGAGATCAGCGCCAGTAAGCCGACCGCAAAGCCGCCCGCCCCGAGGCGCAGCGGCAGGGAGGCGACCCGGCTGAACAGCGCTTTGCTGCGGGCGATGCATTTAATCACGATCCAGCCCGCCAGACCGGCGCACAGACCAATCACCACCGTCATCAGCAGGCTGCTGAGATCCATGGCGAAGTTCGCGTCTGCCAGCGGATAGAGCGCGCTGCGAAAACCCAGCGTCCACATGGTCATCACCGCCGTGGCGGCAGCGATGATCAGGGGGATCAGCCGCTGCAAGGCAGAAATGCCGAAGGCGATTTCCGCCACAAAAATCGCTGACGCCAGCGGCGCATGGTAAACCGACGCGAGGCCCGCCGCCGCGGCCATCGCCACCACGTCACTGTTTTTCAGGTTAAGTGAGGCCGGTAACAGGCGACCAATCGCACTGCCGCACAGTGCCGAGAGCTGCACCATCGGCCCCTCTTTACCTATCGACGCGCCGCTGCCGATACTGGCAATCGACGATAAGGCGCGGAACAGTGAGGTCCGGGTCGGCACCGCATCCAGCCGGGCGTTGATCACTTCAAGGTAATCCGTTTTCACCGTCTGCTGCTGCTCAATGGCAACGGCATAACGCAGAAAATAGCCCGCCAGTACGCCGCCCGCCCCCACCAGCAGCGGCCAGAAGATGCACGGCCAGAGATGCAGGGATTCGGTTATTTCGCCACTGCGGGCAAACAGCAGATGGTTGATCAGTTCAATCACGCCGCGGAAAGCCAGCGTCACCAGCGACGCCGCACACCCGACCGGAATGGCGATCAGAAGTGTGGTCCAGTTTAATGCGTGCTTACTTGCTTTCACCTGCGCTCCCTGGTTGGTACATAAACATCATCGCTTCCGCATATTATTGGAATGCGGATCGCAGGATCAATCCCTGCCCGCCCGGCACCATTGCACAGCGTGGGTGAGATGTTACTCTGCCGCTTTACAGCTGCCGGAGAGATGACGTGATTCGTTTTGCCATTGTGGGAACAAACTGGATTACACGCCAGTTTATTGATGCCGCTCATGAAACCGGAGCGATGAAGCTCTGTGCGGTCTATTCACGCAGTCAGCAGCAGGCTGAGGCCTTTATCGCCGATTATCCCTGCAAACAGACCTTTACCTCACTGGAAGCGCTGGCCGCCAGCCCGGAGATCGATGCGGTCTATCTGGCCAGCCCCAACGCCCTGCACTGCCAGCAGGCGCTGCTGTTTATGTCGCACGGCAAGCATGTGATTTGCGAAAAACCGCTGGCCTCTAACCTGGCAGAAGTGGAACAGATGATCGCCTGCGCCCGTGAGCATCAGGTGGTGCTGTTTGAGGCGTTTAAAACTGCCAGCCTGCCTAATTTCCTGCGGCTGCAGCAGGCACTGCCTGACGTGGGTAAACTGCGAAAAGCGCTGCTGAATTACTGCCAGTACTCCTCACGCTACCCACGCTATCTCAACGGTGAGAACCCCAATACATTTGATCCGCGCTGGTCGAATGGCTCAATTATGGATATCGGTTATTACTGTCTGGCCTCGGCGGTGACGCTGTGGGGCGAGCCAGATCGTGTGCAGGCCAGCGCGACTTTGCTTGCAAGCGGCGTGGACGCGCACGGCGTGGTGGTGCTGAGTTACGCTGATTTCGATGTGACGATCCTGCATTCGAAGGTGAGTGATTCCAGCCTACCCAGCGAGATTCAGGGTGAAGCGGGCGCGCTGGTGATAGAGAAGTTATCGGAGTGCCAGCAGCTGACTTTTGTGCCGCGGGGCGCGGAAAAGCAGACGCTGAGCCAGCCGCAGCATATCAACACCATGCTGTATGAAGCCGCCGCTTTTGCCCGGCTGGTTGAGCAGCGTCAGGTGGACCACCCTTCGCTTGAGGTTTCGCGGATTACTGCGTCGCTGCTGACTGAGATACGCCGCCAGACCGGCGTAATCTTCCCGGCCGACCAGGCTGCTATGTAAATATTTCTAAATATGTCTGAGAGGTGTTGCTTCCTGTGCGGCTAAACCGTAACTTACCCTCCTGCAAAGGGGAGTAACTTGTAAGCTGATTGATCGTCATTACGATGCGAAAGCATCCGGTCATCAGGCAACCCGGAATCAATTTCTGTGTTGTAAGTGAGACCTTGCCGGAAGGCGAGGTTTGCTTACACAAAAATAAGCGGCTGACGTCTTCTGACTTCAGCCGTTTTTTTTTATTTTTCGGACAGGATACGAATATGCAAACTGTGGGTACGCCTTTACTGTGGGGCAGCTTTGCGGTTGTGGTGCTTATCATGCTGGCTATCGACCTGCTGTTGCAGGGACGCCGTGGCGCGCAGACCATGTCTTTCAAACAGGCGGCCGTCTGGTCGCTGATCTGGGTTTCAGTCTCACTGCTGTTCAGCGCCGCCTTCTGGTGGTATCTGGAGGACAGCGCGGGACGTGAAGTCGCTAACACGCAGACGCTCGCCTTCCTGACCGGTTACGTGCTGGAAAAAGCGCTGGCGGTGGATAACGTCTTCGTCTGGCTGATGCTGTTCAGTTACTTCTCTATTCCGGCCAATCTGCAGCGCCGGGTGCTGATCTATGGGGTATTAGGCGCTATCGTGCTGCGTACCATCATGATCTTCGCCGGTAGCTGGCTGGTCACGCAGTTCAGCTGGATCCTCTATGTGTTCGGTGCCTTCCTGCTGTTCACCGGTGTGAAAATGGCGCTGGCGAAAGAGGATGACAGCGCGGTGGGCGAAAAACCTGTGGTGCGCTGGCTGCGTAAGCATCTGCGCATGACTGACGATCTCGACGGCGAGAAGTTCTTCACCCGCAAAAACGGCGTGCTGTTTGCGACGCCACTGCTGCTGGTGCTGATCATGGTAGAAATCAGCGACGTGATCTTTGCGGTCGACAGTATCCCGGCGATCTTCGCCGTGACCACTGACCCGTTTATCGTACTGACCTCAAACCTGTTCGCTATCCTGGGTTTGCGTGCCATGTACTTCCTGCTGGCAAACGTGGCGGAACGGTTCTCGATGCTGAAGTATGGCCTGGCGATTGTGCTGGTGTTCATCGGCTTTAAGATGCTGATTGTCGACATCTACCATATCCCGGTCGGTATCTCGCTGGGTGTGGTCGGTGCCATTCTGGCATCAACCCTGCTGATTAATGCCTGGGTTAACCGCAAAAGAGACCAGAAAAAGCTCGCACCATAATTACCTGCAGGGGCAGCCGATGCCCCTGTTTTATTTTGTGGCAGCCTGTCACGCCATTTCATCCCTCTGTCACACTTCCACTATCCAGCATAATAAAAATCTGACCTGCTCCACAGTGACAGAACTTTCTCTTTTCTCGTCCGATCTTTTCCTTATACTCCGCCGGGCAAACCGTTTTAGCCGATGCAAAACATCGCGTCTGAAACTACATCCGCGACAAAATATAGAAAATATTATGCAGAAAACTCTCTCCGCACGTCTGGGCACGCTGCTCGCCGGAAGCCTGGTGAAGCAAATCATGATTGGGCTGATCGCCGGTGTGGCGCTCGCCTGGATTTCACACGATGCCGCTATCGCGGTCGGTCTGCTGGGTGAACTGTTTGTCAGTGCGCTGAAAGCAGTCGCGCCATTGCTGGTACTGATGCTGGTGATCGCCTCGATTGCCAACCACCAGCAGGGCCAGAAGAGCAATATCCGGCCGATTATTATGCTTTATCTGCTGAGCACCTTTTTCGCGGCGGTCGTCGCGGTGGTCTTCAGCCATCTGATCCCGCAGACGCTGACGCTGGCGGTGGGCACCACGGAAATCACACCACCATCCGGCATCACCGAAGTGTTACGCGGACTGCTGATGAGCATGGTGTCGAATCCAATCACGGCCCTGATGAACGCCAACTACATCGGCATTCTGGTGTGGGCAATTGGCCTCGGGCTGGCTTTCCGTCATAGCAGTGACACTACCCGCGCCTTTCTCAATGATGCCTCTCATGCGGTGACCTGGCTGGTACGCTGCGTGATTCGCTGCGCGCCGATTGGTATTTTCGGTCTGGTGGCCTCGATCCTCGCGTCTACCGGCTTTGGCGCGCTGTGGCAATATGCGCATCTGTTGGCGCTGCTGCTGGGCTGTATGCTGCTGATGGCGCTGGTGGTGAACCCGCTGCTGGTGTTCTATAAAATCCGTCGCAACCCCTATCCACTGGTCTTCACCTGCCTGCGCGAAAGCGGCGTGACCGCCTTCTTTACCCGCAGTTCTGCCGCCAACATTCCGGTGAATATGGCGCTGGCGAAACGTCTGGATCTGGATGAGGATACCTATTCGGTGTCGATTCCACTGGGCGCAACCATCAGTATGGCGGGGGCATCGATTACCATTACCGTGCTGACGCTGGCGGCGGTGCATACGCTGGGGATCAGCATTGATGTGCCGACGGCAATTCTGCTGAGTCTGGTGGCGTCACTCTGTGCCTGTGGTGCATCTGGCGTGGCGGGCGGTTCGCTGCTGCTGATCCCGGTGGCCTGTAACATGTTCGGCATTCCGAATGATCTGGCAATGCAGGTGGTGGCGGTCGGCTTTATTATCGGCGTCCTGCAGGATTCGGCGGAAACCGCGCTGAACTCTTCAACGGATATTCTGTTTACCGCCGCCGTCTGTCAGGCAGAAGCGGAGCGCGAAACCAGCCGGGCTTAACCTTTCAGATAGCTCAAAAGCTCAAAGAGTGGGTGGCAGAGTCCGAAGAGCAAAGCGTCCCGCGCCAGGGAAGGCGCGGGCCGAGCGAGCAGGGATGCTTTAAGCGACTTTGCGATCGGACTCTGCCACCCACGAAGGGCACAGGATTAACCGACGGTAATAACAACATCAGGATCGCCATTGTTTGCCTGACAAACTATAGCGTCACACCGCTTTTGAAAATCGCCAGCTCGCGGAAATCGTTCTTCTCGTTGTTGGTCGACTGACCGCTGGCAATCGCCACAATGCTGTCGACAAAGTCTTCCAGCATCGCATCCATACTCATTCCCTCGATCAACCGTCCGGCATTAAAGTCGATCCAGTGCGGTTTCTTCTCCGCCAGCGGCGTATTGGTGGCCAGCTTCACCGTCGGCACAAAACCGCCATAAGGTGTGCCGCGTCCGGTACTGAACAACACCATGTGGCAACCGGCGCCTGCCAGCGCACTGGTGGCGACCGCATCATTACCCGGCGCACTCAGCAGATTCAGCCCCGGCGTTTTTAACCGTTCGCCATACTTCAGCACATCGACCACCTGGCTCTGCCCCGCTTTCTGAGTACAGCCCAGCGACTTCTCCTCCAGCGTGGTGATACCGCCCGCCTTGTTACCTGGCGACGGGTTTTCATAGATCGGCTGCTGGTGATCGATAAAATACTGTTTGAAATCGTTGATCATCGCCACCGTTTTGCTGAAGGTCTCCTCGTCGCGACAGCGACTCATCAGAATCCGCTCTGCGCCAAACATTTCCGGCACTTCGGTCAGTACGGTGGTGCCGCCATTGGCGATCATCTGGTCCGAGAAACGTCCCAGCAACGGATTGGCGGTGATGCCAGACAAACCATCCGAACCGCCGCACTCCAGACCAAACTTCAGCTCGCTGAGTTTGCCCGGCTCGCGCTGGTCGTGACGCATTTTTTCATACAATGCGTGCAGCCGCTCCAGCCCGGCTTCCACCTCATCGTCATGCTGCTGGCACACCATAAACTCAACCCGGTCGCTTTCAAACGCGCCGAGGGTGTCACGGAAGGCATCAACCTGATTGTTTTCGCAGCCGAGACCAATCACCAGCACCGCGCCAGCATTAGGATGGCGCACCATGTTCTGCAGCATGGTGCGGGTGTTTTCGTGATCCTGCCCCAGTTGCGAACAACCGAAGGTATGGCTGAACAGGAACGCGCCATCGATATCTTCTGCATCCTGCGTCTCCTTCAGAAAGCGCTGCAGGATCTGACGCGCAATGCCGTTGACGCAGCCGACGGTCGGCAGGATCCACAGCTCATTGCGGATGCCGACCTCGCCGTTAGCTCGACGGTAGATCTGCACCTCACGGTCACCCGGCTGCGGCGGCAGCGTCACAAACTCGGGCTGATACGCATACTGATCCAGATCGCTGAGATTGGTGCGGGCGTTCTGCGAATGGATTAACTCACCGGCGGCCACAGGCTGCGTGGCATGGGCAATCGGCAGCCCATATTTGATCACCAGCTCATCCTGCGCGATAGGCTGCAGGGCAAATTTATGCCCGCGTCCGACCGCCTGTTGCACCGCCACACTCAGTGGCGGCAGCTCTATCATGGCGCCCGCGTCTAAATCACGTAACGCCACGGCGACATTGTCGCGGGGATCAATTTTGATTGCGTCTTGCATAGCGTTATCTCAGTTGGCTCAGCGCCTCACGCATTCCGTGGGCGATGATATTTTGCAGGTGTTGGGTGACAGCCGCAGCCAGTCCGGGCTGACGGGTTAAATCTTCACCCCAGTGTTGCGCGTCGCTGAGTACGCCGTTCACCAGCTGTTGCGGTGACAGCTGATCCCCATCAAGTGCTTTCCAGGCGTCGGCGTAGCGCTGTAACCACTGCGGCTCGTCCTGCAATGGCCAGCTTTTGCCGGCTGACTCGCCGCGATAAAAAGCGATCAGCGCGGCCAGCGCAAAGGTGATGTGTGTCGGCCACTCGCCGGTTTGCTGATGCGCGGCAAGGAGTGGGGTCAGCAGACGGGTGCGGAATTTGGTCATGCCATTAAGGGCAATCGACAGCAGCGCGTGGCGAATAAACGGATTGCGGAAACGACGCTGTACCGCATCGGCAAACGCGTGCAGTTCATCGGCAGGCAGATCCAGCGTCGGGATCACTTCGTGACGCAGCAGGTTATCCACAAATCCGGCGATAGCCGGATCGGCCATCGCCTCTCCCACACTCTCAATACCGGCCAGAAACGCGACCGGTACCATTGCAGTGTGCGCGCCATTGAGAATGGCCACTTTTTGCGCTTTATAGGGCGCAATGTCATCCACATGCCGAACCTGCGGCGACAGCGCCGCCAGCTTCAGTTCATTAAACAGCGCCGACGGCCCCTGAATCACAAACTGATAGTAGACTTCGCCCGCCACCAGATAGCGATCTTCATAACCCAGCTCGTGTTGCAGTTGCTCGCTTTCCGCCGGGAAGCCGGTGACGATGCGGTCGACCAGGGTGTTATAGAACGCGCAGTGCTGATGAACCCAGGTTTTAAATTCGGAGGGCAGATGCCACTGATCGGCGTAGCGCAGCACCAGATCGCGCAGCGTGTCGCCGTTATGGTCAATCAGCTCGCACGGCACCACCAGCCAGCCCCGGTCGCTGGCGCCATTGAAGTGGGAATAGCGCGCCCACAGCAGCTGCGTCAGTTTGCCGGGGAAACTGCTGGCGGGCTGATCGGTGAGCTGATCCGTGCCGACAAAGGCGATGCCCGCTTCGGTGGTATTGGAGAAGACCATGCGCAGATCCGGATTACGGGCCAGCGCCATAAATTCGCCGAACTGCTGCCAGGGCTGGATTTCACGGTTGAGGCTGCGGATCAGCCGGGTTTCGCTGACCTGCTCGCCCTGATCGTTCAGCCCGCGGATCAGCGTGGTATAGAGTCCATCCTGCTGATTCAGGCTGTCGCTGACTTCACGGTTGCGCGGCCGCACCACCACGATCCCGGCATCGGTGCCCTGATGTTCATTCAGCCAGTCGATCTGCCAGTCAATAAAGGCGCGCAGGAAGTTGCCTTCGCCGAACTGGATCACCCGGTCGCGATAGACTGCGCCCGGAAAGTCGTGACGGTTTAGCCTTTTCATTATCAGGCTCCCAGCTCGATGCCGAAGTAATCGCGGGCATTGTTGAAGCAGATGTTCTGTACCATCTGGCCTAACAGTGCTTCATCGGCTGGCGCTTCACCCTGCTCCACCCAGCGGCCTATCATCTGGCACAGCAGCCGGCGGAAATATTCGTGGCGGGTGTAGGAGAGGAAGCTGCGGCTATCGGTCAGCATGCCGACGAAACGGCTCAGCAGACCAATCTGCGCCAGCTGCGTCATCTGACGCTGCATACCATCCAGCTGGTCGTTGAACCACCAGGCTGAACCGAACTGCATTTTGCCCGCCTGACCTTCGCCCTGGAAGTTGCCCGCCATGGTGGCCAGCACTTCGTTGTCGCGCGGGTTCAGGCAGTAGAGAATGGTTTTAGGCAGCGCATTATTGAGATTCTGCGCGCCCAGCAGGCGTGCCAGCGGTTCGGCCAGCGGCTGGTCGTTGATTGAATCGAAGCCGACATCAGGCCCCAGCAGCTGGTACTGGCGCGGATTGGTGTTGCGCAGTGCGCCAATATGATACTGCTGCACCCAGCCACGGCGGGCATATTCGCTGCCCAGCCAGACCAGCACCGCCGTTTTAAACTGTGCCGTTTCCTGCGGGTTGGGCGCGGCACCGCTGCGACGACGCGCCAGAATCGCATCCAGCGTGGCGTCATCCGCCTCGGCGTAGCAGACCACATCCAGCGCGTGATCGGAGACTTTACAGCCGTGCGCCGCGAAGTGATCCAGCCGCTGATGCAGTGCGCTGCGCAGATCGTCAAAACGCTGCACGCTGATATCCGTCAGCTGCTCCAGCGTCTCGATCCACGGCAGGAAGGTTTCCGCTTCGATATTAAACGCTTTGTCCGGACGCCAGCTCGGCAGCACTTTAACGCTGAAACTGGCATCGTCTGCCAGCGCGCGGTGATGCCGCAGGTCATCCAGCGGATCGTCAGTGGTGCCCACCATCTTCACCTTCATCTGCTGCATGATGCCGCGCGTGGTAAAGCTATCCTGCGCCAGCAGTTCATTGCAGCGATGCCAGATGCTGTCAGCCGTTTTCTCAGAAAGCAGCGTATCGGTAATACCGAAAGGCCGGCGTAACTCCAGGTGGGTCCAGTGATAGAGCGGGTTGCCGATAGTGTGCGGCACGGTGCGCGCCCAGGCGTCAAATTTTTCACGATCGCTGGCGTTACCGGTACAGAACGCCTCAGCCACACCGTTGGCACGCATGGCCCGCCACTTATAGTGATCGCCCTTCAGCCAGATGTCATAAAGGTTGGCGAAGCGATAATTTTCGGCAATCTGCTGCGGCGGCAAGTGGCAGTGATAGTCGAAAATCGGCTGATCCTTTGCATAGTCGTGATAGAGACGACGGGCGAATTCGGTATCCAGCAAAAAATCTTCGGTCATGAAACGTGACATACATGCTTCCTCATCGACTGAACCACGGATGGCCCAAAGTTATCATACCAATTTTAGTCCGTTACGGATTTATTTGCGATCCTGCTCACATAAACGGCGGTAGCTGGCTGCCGTTATGGACGTTTTTGTCGCCCGTATCGCGCTAAATGGCTGTCATTACGCAGGTTTCCAGTATCCCACAGTGCAGAAAGGGTTTTTGTGATGGCTCTCAACTTTTAAAGTTGTATAACAAGTTAGGCTCTCGCCCCATCGTGAGGTCGTTAGCGACTCACAAATGGCAAGGTCATAACAGGGTTGCTCATACAGAACCTGCGGGCGTGAGCAGAGCTGCATCACGTGCTGTCCCGCTCCAGATAACAACAGCGGCAAGACCGCATACAGAACTGGAAGAGGTAGAGGATGCGTAAGATCAAAGGGTTACGCTGGTACATGATTGGACTGGTGACGCTCGGTACGGTGTTAGGGTATCTGACCCGTAACACCATTGCCGTGGCGGCCCCGACATTAATGTCAGAGCTGCATATCACCACGCAGCAGTACTCCTACATAATTGCGGCCTATTCAGCCTGCTACACGCTGATGCAACCGGTGGCAGGTTATGTACTGGATCTGCTCGGCACCAAAGTCGGCTACGCGGTGTTTGCTATTATGTGGGCGATTTTCTGTGCCGCTACGGCGATGGCGGGCAGCTGGGGCGGACTGGCGCTGGCACGTGGCGCAGTCGGTGCGGCTGAAGCGGCGATGATCCCGGCCGGACTGAAAGCGAGCAGCGAATGGTTCCCGGCTAAAGAGCGTTCGGTCGCCGTGGGCTACTTTAACGTGGGTTCGTCTATCGGTGCGATGCTGGCTCCGCCGCTGGTAGTCTGGGCGATCGTGGCGCACAGCTGGCAGATGGCATTTATCATGACCGGCGTGCTGAGCATGGCCTGGGCACTCAGCTGGCTGGTGTTTTACAAGCACCCGAAACAGCAGAAGAAGCTGAGCGATGAAGAGCGCGACTATATTATCTCCGGCCAGGAAGCACAGCATCAGACCGGCAACACCCGCAAAATGTCAGCACTGGAGATTATCCGTAACCGCCAGTTCTGGGGTATTGCCCTGCCGCGCTTTCTGGCAGAACCGGCATGGGGAACGTTCAACGCCTGGATTCCGCTGTTTATGTTTAAGGTTTACGGCTTCAATCTGAAAGAGATTGCGATGTTCGCCTGGATGCCGATGCTGTTCGCGGACTTCGGCTGCATCCTCGGTGGCTATCTGCCGCCGCTGTTTCAGCGCTGGTTCGGCGTTAACCTGATCGTCTCCCGCAAGATGGTCGTGACGATGGGTGCGGTGTTAATGATTGCGCCGGGCACCATCGGCCTGTTCACCAGCCCCTACGTCGCCATTGGTCTGCTGTGCATCGGCGGGTTTGCGCATCAGGCCCTCTCTGGCGCGCTAATTACCCTCTCCTCAGACGTTTTCGGCCGCAATGAAGTTGCCACGGCTAACGGCCTGACCGGCATGGCAGCCTGGACCGCCAGCACCATGTTTGCGCTGGTGGTCGGTGCACTGGCCGATACGCTGGGCTTCAGCCCGCTGTTTGCCGCGCTGGCGGTGTTTGATCTGCTGGGCGCCGTCGTTATCTGGACGGTTCTGAAAAATAAACCCATTTCAGAGCTGAATGCCGAAGCTGTTATTCCGCAGGCCAGCGCCGTTCGCAGTTAATCTGCCGGGCTGGCGCAAGCCAGCCCATTTCCTCGCACCTCCTGAAGTGGTATAACAACTTATCTGTCTGCTACCAGGATTGTGCTATGGACTTCACTGAATCCCGTCGACTTTATCAACAGCTGGCCAGCGAGCTGAAAAGCCGCATTGAAACCGGGATCTATCCGGTGGGTGACAAACTGCCTGCTGAGCGCCTGATTGCCGAAGAGATGGAAGTGAGCCGCACCGTCGTACGTGAAGCGATCATCATGCTGGAAGTTGAAGGCTATGTTGAGGTCCGCAAAGGCTCGGGCATCCACGTCATTGCCAGCCAGCAGCAGAACCGCATCGCTTCCACCAGCAGTCAGCTGGAGTTCGCCACGTTTGGCCCCTTCGAACTGCTCCAGGCACGTCAGCTGATTGAGAGTAATGTTGCCGAGTTCGCTGCGACGCAGGTAACGCGTCAGGACATTATCGACCTGATGGCGATTCAGGAAAAAGCCCGCCAGGAGGATCACTTCCGCGACTCCGAGTGGGATATGCAGTTTCATGTACGTATCGCGCAATCCACCCAGAACAGTGCCTTAGCCGCCATCGTTGAAAAAATGTGGCTGCATCGCCTGCACAATCCCTACTGGCTCAAACTTCACGAACACATCGACCAGCGCAGCATTCTCAGCTGGTGCGACGACCACGATCAGATTCTTAAAGCTCTGATGCGCAAAGATCCCGCCGCCAGCAAACTGGCGATGTGGCAACATCTGGAAAATACTAAACAGATGCTGTTTAACGCGACGGCGGATGATTTTGAATTTAACGTGGATCGATACATGTTTGGTGAGAATCCGGTCATCCTGCCTGATGGGTCCAATAACGCCCGCTAAAAGTGCCTGAAAATGCCCTGAGACGGTCAGTTAATCTGCAATAGTGTCAGGTCATGTAAAGCTCCTTTTTACACGCCGTTTCACAAGGTAAAACTCCTGTTCGCCAGAGAGTTTTCCTGTCTCAGACAGGCGATTTTTGTTACAGTTATCGCCCTTTTATTACCCTTTGCGACTGGGGGTTATAAAGTCGCTGATTTAACAATCAATTCTGGAAGGATCCGGAAAATCCCGCCCAGGCTGCGCTCCTAAAATTTATAACGAAATGCCGGTCTGCGTTTAAGTCCCTGTGGGACATGTTTAACAATGATGTTCAGGAATGAATTGATGGATATTTTGCAATCGTTGCTGCATGCCCTCTGGCAGCAGGACTACGAAACCCTCTCCGATCCCACGCTGGTATGGGCCATTTACGGCGTGCTGTTTATGATTTTGTTTTTAGAAAATGGCCTTCTTCCCGCTGCATTTCTGCCAGGTGACAGTCTGCTGATTCTGGTCGGCGTACTGATTGCCAAAGGCACCATGAGCTTCCCCCTGACGATTCTGGTTTTAACGACCGGTGCCAGTCTTGGCTGCTGGGTGAGCTACTTACAGGGCCGCTGGCTGGGTAACACGCCCACGGTACAGAAATGGCTCTCCCATCTTCCCGCCCAGTATCATCTGCGCGCGCACAGCATGTTCCATCGTCACGGCTTATCTGCCCTGCTGATTGGTCGCTTTATCGCGTTTGTGCGTACTCTGCTGCCTACCATCGCCGGATTGTCAGGCCTCAGTAATGCCCGCTTTCAGTTCTTCAACTGGGTAAGTGCGTTCCTGTGGGTGGTGATTCTGACCGTTATCGGCTTCGCGCTGGGTAAAACCCCGATTTTCCGTCGTTATGAAGATGAGATGATGTTCTTCCTGATGATGCTGCCGCTGGTGCTGCTGGTGTTTGGTCTGGTGGGATCGCTGGTGGTCATATGGCGTAAGCGTCAGGCGAATCAGAACGGGAAAGCCGAGTAATGAAACTGCTGCAGGCTATTCCTAAACGGTGGTTACCGTGGTTGATCGCTAGCGTCTTTGCGCTGGTCGCGCTTTGTGTGGTCCCCGGTCTGATGAAGCACGAGACGGTGGTGCAGATTCGGGTTTCCCATGCTGGCGCCACCCTGCCCGATGGTTTTTATCTCTACCAGCAATTAAGTGCGCAGGGTATTCGTATCAAAAGCATTACGCCTGCGGGTGATGCACTGATCATCCATTTTGATAGCGAAGAGCAGAGCCTGGCGGCCCAGAAGGTGTTACGCCGTCTGCTGCCACAGGGCTTTATTGTGGCGCAGCACGATCACTCTCAGCACCTCTCACTGGCGTAATCCCCCGACTCCCCTCTCCTTTTCAGACCGTCGCGCCATCCTGCGGCGGTCTGAAAGGCGCTCTATCTCCCGGTCTTCTTTGAACTTTTTACTATGGGTGTCTATGCTTAAGCGAGAGTCGATTCTTAGCACCCGCAGCCATATGATTACGCGGGTGATGACGGATCAGGTCGCAATGGAAGGGTCCAGGACCAATGAAATATCAAGTATTACTGGGAGTCGCGCTGTTTTCGCTGTCGGGATCGCTGCTGGCGGCAGAATCGCTGTGTGAGCAGAAAGAGCAGGATATTCAGCGTGAAATCGGGATGGCGCAGAAGCATAACAACCAGCGCCGGGTTAACGGTCTGGAGCGCGCGCTGACCGAAGTCCGGGCCGATTGCAGCGACAAAAAGCTCGAGGCCGCCCATCTGGAAAGAATTAACGCTCAGAAGCAGAAAGTTGCTGAGCGTGAGCACGCACTCAGGGAAGAGCGTGAAGAGGGCCATGACAAGGAGAAGATTGCTAAGCGACAACAAAAACTGGATGAAGCGCGCCGGGAGCTGAAAAAGTTACAGGCGGAGCCCTATTAATCGGAACTAACCAACTGATGTTAAAGGAGTATTTTATGTCTAAAGACACATCATCGGAACATTTGCGTGCTGAACTGAAAAACCTGGCCGATACCCTGGAAGAGGTGCTGAGCAGCAGCACTGAAAAATCCAAAGGCGAGCTGGATAAACTTCGCAATAAAGCGCGTGTGGCGCTGGATAGCTCACGTGAACGTCTGGGCGAATCAAGCGAGCGCATTGCTGCGACCACCCGCGAAGCGGCGCAAAAAGCCGAAGGCTACGTGCGTGAAAATCCATGGCATGGTGTGGGTATCGGTGCAGCGATTGGCGTCGCACTGGGCATGCTCATTTCGCGTCGATAATTATGGCTGACTCACAGCATAACCACGGCCCGGCTAAAGGGGTCATTAACATCGGCCAGCGCATTGTTACCACGCTGGTTGGCATGGTCGAGACACGCGTTCGTCTGGCAGTGGTGGAACTGGAGCACGAGAAAGCTAACCTGATTCAGCTGCTGTTGATGGTTGGCCTGACAATGCTGTTCACTGCATTTGGTCTGATGAGCCTGATGGTTCTGATTATCTGGGCAGTGGATGCGCAGTACCGTCTGATGGCCATTGGCATCACGACCGGCACGCTGCTACTGCTGGCGGTTATTCTGGGGCTCTGGACGCTTCACAAATCACGTCAGTCCACGCTGTTGCGCCACACGCGCAAGGAGCTGGAAACAGACCGGGATTTACTTGAGGACCAGCGCTGATGAGCCGCCGCGAGCGTGAAGAACGCATCCATGAACTGCTTAAGCATGTGCAGCAGCAGCGGCTGGATTTAAGCGCTGCGCGGCGTGACTGGCTGGAAGGCACCGCCCATTACGATCGCGGCTGGTTCACCTTCCTCAGCTTGCGCCGCTACCTGGCCATTGGCAGCAGTGCGCTGGCTATCTACTCCGTTCGCAGTCCCAACATGCTGTTACGCTGGGTAAAACGGGGATTCGGCGCCTGGAGTACCTGGCGCATGATCAAGTCCGCTCTGCCACGGCGTTAATTTTGCTAAAAGCCGGTCCTGAAAAGGCCGGCTTTTCTTCATCAGAATTTCTGAAAAACACTGACAGTATATCTCGCTTACAACCTTTCCACTCCGCGACTATCATCTCCAGCTATCAACCCAATGAACGCAATACTGCTTTCAGCGGGCATAAACCTTGCGGGCAGCTTGCCCTGCATCCCTGATAGCGCTGGAGTAAATGATGAAAAAATTCGAAGACGTTGGTTTGTTACTGGCTCGCATCCTGATGCCAATCCTGTTCATTACGGCTGGCTGGGGCAAAATCACCGGTTATGCAGGTACTCAGCAATATATGGAAGCAATGGGCGTCCCGGGCTTTATGCTGCCGCTGGTTATCCTGCTGGAGTTTGGCGGCGGTCTGGCTATCCTGTTTGGTTTCCTGACCCGTTTCACTGCCCTGTTTACTGCAGGCTTCACCATCCTGACCGCGTTTCTGTTCCACAGTAACTTTGCCGAAGGCGTGAACCAGCTGATGTTCATGAAGAACCTCTCTATCGCCGGTGGTTTCCTGGTGTTAGGTCTGGTGGGTCCTGGTGCATACAGCATTGATCGCCTGATCAGCAAAAGAAAAACAAAGCCAGCGATTGCGCGCTAATCTCACATAAAGCGTAATGCCACATATACTTAGCAGGGCGGGGACATTTCCCCGCCCTGTTTGCATTGGAGCCATTATGGGACAGTTAATTGACGGTGTCTGGCATGACACCTGGTACGACACCAAATCTACCGGCGGACGCTTCAAGCGTTCAGAGTCGGCTTTCCGCAACTGGGTTACCGCGGATGGCAGTGCTGGCCCGGTGGGTAAAGCGGGATTTGTCGCCGAACGCGACCGCTATCATCTTTATGTCTCGCTGGCCTGCCCCTGGGCGCACCGCACGCTGCTGATGCGTCAGCTGAAGGGCCTGGATAGCATGATTGATGTCTCCGTGGTGCATCCGCTGATGCTGGAGAATGGCTGGACGTTCGATGATAGTTTTCAGGATGCGACCGGCGATAAGCTCTACCAGAATGAGTTCCTCTATCAGCTCTATCTGCACGCCGATCCGCAATACAGTGGCCGCGTAACCGTGCCGGTATTGTGGGACAAGCAGCAGAACACCATCGTCAGTAATGAGTCTGCCGATATCATCCGCATGTTCAACAGTGCGTTTGATGCTGTCGGTGCCCGTGCCGGGGATTATTATCCTGTTGCACTGCACGAAAAGATTGATGAACTGAATAGCTGGATCTACGACACCGTGAACAACGGCGTTTACAAAGCAGGCTTTGCCACTTCTCAGTCCGCTTACGACGAGGCAGTCACTGCGCTGTTCCATTCGCTGTCGCGTCTGGAGCAGATTTTAGGCCAGCATCGCTATCTTACTGGCGATCAACTGACCGAAGCGGATCTGCGGTTGTGGACCACACTGGTGCGATTTGATCCGGTCTATGTGACCCACTTTAAATGCGATCGCCATCGCATCAGTGACTACAGAAACCTGAGTGGTTTCCTGCGTGATATCTATCAGATGCCTGGTATCGCAGAGACGGTTAATCTGCCGCATATTCGTCATCACTACTATTGCAGCCATAAGACCATCAACCCGAATGGCGTCATTTCGCTGGGCCCGGCGTTTGACTGGGATGAACCGCACGGCCGCGGTTAAGCTGCCTGCATATCGCGCAAGGAGCATATACAATCTGACCGCAATGACAATCTAAACGCGAAGGGAACAGGGTCAGAAGAGGAAAGCGTCCCGCGCCAGGGATGGCGCGGGCCGAGCATGTCAGGGATGACGGATTTTGCGACTTTCCGATCTGACCCTGTTTCCTGCGCAGGCGCGATCTCCCAGCCAATCATTAACCGCACTCTTTCAGGAATAAGCGTCGTGGGCAGTCATTCATCCTGTCACCGCGCAACACAAAGCAAAAACCCCGCCGAAGCGGGGTTTTTGATAAAAAGTCGAAGCTGACCGTTAAGCCGGGTTCTGTCGTGGACAGTCATTCATCTAGGCCAGCAATCGCTCACTGGCTCAAGCAGCCTACCCGGGTTCAGTACGGGCCGTACCTTGTGAACCCCTATTTGGCCTTGCTCCGGGTGGAGTTTACCGTGCCACGAACTGTTGCCAGTCGCGCGGTGCGCTCTTACCGCACCCTTTCACCCTTACCTGATCCCATTTCTGGGCCATCGGCGGTTTGCTCTCTGTTGCACTGGTCGTAGGCTTGCGCCTCCCAGGCGTTACCTGGCACCCTGCCCTATGGAGCCCGGACTTTCCTCCCCTCTGCCCGTCTCCCCACAAGTGAGGACGACGACAAAGCGGCGACTGTCTGGTCAGCTTCGGCGCGGGATAATAGGACATTCGCCGGCGTTTGTCACGCCTCTTGCTGCTCCAGCGCATACTTATAAAGCGCATTTTTCTTCACGCTGTGGATCTCAGCGGTCAGCGCAGCCGCGCGTTTCAACGGCAGCTCTTTTTGCAGCAGCGCCAGCGTACGCAGCGCATCGGCTGGTAACGCATCTTCATCATCGGTCTTGTACCCTTCGACAATCAGCACCATCTCGCCTTTGCGACGATTCTCATCTTCTTTTACCCACGCCAGCAGCTCGCCGACCGGTGCACCGTAGATCGACTCCCAGGTTTTGGTCAGCTCGCGCGCCAGCACCACGTAGCGTTCGGCACCCAGCTCACTCACCATATCCTGCAGGCTGTCGATCAGACGGTGGGTCGACTCATAGAAAATCAGCGTGCGCGGCTCCTGCACCAGCGCCCGCAGGGCGTCGCAACGGCCTTTGGTTTTGGCGGGCAGAAACCCTTCGTAACAGAAACGATCGGATGGCAGCCCTGCAGCACTTAACGCAGCAATGGCAGCACAGGCGCCCGGCAGCGGCACCACACGGATGCCCGCTTCACGGCAGCGACGCACCAGATGGTAGCCCGGATCGTTGATCAGCGGCGTGCCAGCATCAGAAACTAAGGCTATGCTTTGACCCTCCTGCAGCTTCGTCAGCAGCAGTTCAGCCTTGTGCTGCTCGTTGTGGTCATGAAGTGAGAAGAGTCGCGCATTGATGGCGAAATGTTGTAGCAACAGTCCGGTATGACGTGTATCTTCCGCAGCGACCAGATCGACGCTCGAAAGCACCGTCAGCGCCCGCTGGGTGATATCACCCAAATTACCAATCGGGGTTGGAACGATGTAGAGCGTGCTGGCAGAAATCTCTGCCCGATCGAGTTGTTTCATTGTTTCATCCGAATTGCCGATTTAATATTGAGCATCTTGAAAAAAACATCACTGGATACAGTATGCTTCCTTCAAAAGTCGTTCGTCATAAAGCAGGACGCTTTCTGCCTGTCATTCTTGCTGGGCTGATTTTAGCCGCATGTAGCGGTCAGGGGCCGCAAACCTCAACCGTCAATATTCAGGGGCCCGTCACAGCCAGCTCCGCTTACTATCTGCAGCAAGCGCAGCAAAGCAGCGATGATAGCAAGACCGACTGGCAATTACTTGCAATCCGCGCCCTGTTGAAGGAAGGAAAGTATCCTGAGGCGACTCAGCAACTGAGCCAGTTGCCGCAGCAGCTCTCTGAGACGCAGCAACAGGAATCCCTGCTGCTGAAAGCGCAATTGCTGATTGCACAGCAGAAGATCAAAGACGCCGAACCGCTGTTAGCGGCAGTGAAAACCGGCGCACTGTCGCAGGATCAGCTGGCGCGTTACTACAGCCTGCAGATCGCCAGCGCACAGGGTCGCCCTTCACTCTCGCTGCTGCGCAACTATATTGCCCAGGAGCCGCTGCTGAAAGGCACCGATCATCAGGGCAATATCGACGCCACCTGGCAGACACTGACCCAGATGTCGCCGCAGGAAGTCAGCAACCTGGTCATCAATGCCGATGAAAATGTGCTGCAGGGCTGGCTGGATCTGCTCGCGGTCTGGCGCGCCAACACGCAGGATGCCGAGATGCTCAAGTCAGGCATCAAAGACTGGCAGACCCGCTATCCGCAGAACCCGGCGGCCAAAACGCTGCCGACGCAGCTGAGCCAGATGCAGAATTACACCAAAGCTTCAACCAGCATCATCGCGCTGCTGCTGCCGCTGAATGGCCAGGCTCAGGTGTTCGCCAACGCGATTCAGAAAGGCTTTAATGATGCGAAGAATGGCATCTCCGCGCCGGTCACTCAGCCTGCGGCAGCTCAGCCCGCCGCTGCTGATGCAACCGCCAGCACCCAACCCGCTGCCGCTGCTGGTTCTTCCACCGATCCCATCAGCGCGCCGCAGCAGCAACAGCCTGCCGACACGACGCCACAGCCTCAATCACAGCCTGCTGCCGCAGAACCGGCCAGCAACGCACAGATCAAGGTCTATGACACCAGCAGCCAGCCGATTGAGCAGGTGATGCAGCAGGCACAGCAGGATGGTGCCACCATCGTGGTCGGCCCGCTGCTGAAGAGCAACGTTGAGAAGGTCGCCAACAGCCAGACGCCACTGAATGTGCTGGCGCTCAACGAGCCGGAAAAGATCCAGAACCATCCGAATATCTGCTACTTTGCGCTTTCTCCTGAAGACGAAGCGCGCGATGCGGCGCACCATATCTGGGATCAGGGCAAACGCCAGCCGCTGTTGCTGGTTCCGCGTAGTGGACTGGGCGATCGCGTCACCAATGCCTTTGCTCAGGAGTGGCAGACGCTGGGTGGCAGCACCGTGATGCAGCAGCGCTTTGGTTCGACCTCAGAGCTGAAACAGGGCATTAACAGCGGCGCGGGCATCAGCTTATCCGGTACGCCAGTGAACGCTGCACCTGCCGAGCCGCAGGGTGTTACGATTGCGGGCCTGACTATCCCGGCACCGCAGCAGAACACGCCAGATGTGGTCAGCACCAGCAGCGGCGGCGGTGTCGATGCGGTCTACATCGTCTCAACGCAGGACGAACTGCAGCTGATCAAACCGATGATCACCATGCGCACCGGCAGTCGCAGCAATATCTCGCTCTACGCCAGTTCGCGCAGCGCGCAAGCCGGTGCCGGCCCGGACTTCCGTCTGGAAATGGATGGCCTGCAGTTCAGCGATATTCCGCTGCTCTCCGGCAGCAATCCTGGCCTGATGCAGCAGACATCAAAGTCATTCAATAATGACTATTCGCTGGTGCGCCTCTATGCCATGGGAATGGATGCCTGGACGCTGGCGAATCACTTTAACCAGATGCGTCAGTCACCTGGCTTTACGCTGGACGGCAATACCGGCAAGCTCAGCGCCGACACGGATTGTGTGATCAACAGGAAGTTGACATGGAACCAGTATCGTCGGGGCGAAATCGCACCGGCCAACTAAATCGGCGTCAGACTGGCGCCAGGCATGAAGAAGATGCCCGGCGCTATCTGGAGCAGGCTGGCCTGATATGGGTCGCCAGTAATGTTCACTTTGGCAATGGTGAACTTGACCTGATAATGCGTGACGGGCACTGTTGGGTGTTTGTTGAAGTTCGCTACCGACGCGATGCGCGTTATGGTGGCGCGCTCGCCAGCGTAACCCGGAATAAACAACAAAAGCTGCTGCGCGCTGCCGCTCTCTGGCTGGCGCAACGCGGCGGCAGTTTTGAAACAGTGAATTGCCGTTTCGACATCATCGCCATTACCGGCACGGCGCTCGAGTGGCTGCCGAATGCCTTTAATGCAGACGTTTAGAACCAGGTGGTCGTGTGCAGGACAGAATTAAAGCGTGTTTTACCGAAAGTATTCAAACTCAGATTGCCGCAGCCGAAGCGTTGCCCGATGCCATCTCCCGCGCCGCTATGACGCTGGTGCAGTCGTTACTGAATGGCAATAAAATCCTGAGCTGTGGCAACGGTGCCTCATCCGCCAATGCACAGCACTTCGCCGCCAGCATGATCAACCGTTTCGAGACCGAACGCCCAAGCTTACCGGCGCTGGCGTTGAGCGCCGACAATGTGATGCTGACCGCGATTGGTAATGACCGCCTGCACGATGAGATCTATGCCAAGCAGGTGCGCGCCCTGGGACACGCAGGCGATGTGTTACTGGCTATCTCAACCCGTGGCAACACCCGTGACATCGTTAAGGCCGTGGAAGCGGCGGTAACACGCGATATGACTATCGTTGCGCTTACCGGGTATGATGGCGGAGAGCTCGCCGGACTGCTGGGTCCGCAGGATGTGGAGATCCGCATTCCGTCGCACCGCAGCGCCCGTATTCAGGAGATGCATATGCTCACCGTTAATTGCTTATGCGATCTGATCGATAACACTCTCTTTCCCCATCAGGAATGACCGAAGGAGCACGAATGAAAGCATTGAATGCTATAGCTATTCTGTTAACCGCCATGCTGCTGCAGGGCTGCGTTGCGGTTGTGGCGGGTGGCGCAGCAGTTGCCACTAAAACGGCCACCGATCCACGCTCGGTGGGTACGCAGGTTGATGACAGCACGCTGGAGCTACGCGTGACTAACGCGCTGGCTAAAGATCAGCAGATTAAAACCGATGCCCGCATTATCGCCACGGCCTATCAGGGCAAAGTGTTGCTGACCGGTCAGGCGCCTTCGCAGGAGATCGCCGGTCGAGCCAAACAGATCACCATGGGCGTTGATGGCGCAACCGAGGTCTATAACGAGATCCGTATCGGCCAGAAAGTGACGCTGGGCACCACATCGTCAGACACCTGGATTACCACCAAAATCCGCTCGCAGCTGCTGGGCAGCGATCAGGTGAAATCCTCCAACGTGAAGGTGACGACGGAGAATGGCGAAGTGTTCCTGCTGGGTCTGGTGACACCGCAGGAAGCGCAGGCAGCGGCTGATGTCGCCAGCCGCGTCAGTGGCGTGAAGCACGTCACCACGGCCTTCACCATGCTGAAGTAGTACGCAAAACGCAAAAAAGGCGGCCATGGCCGCCTTTTTTATTGCCCGATGTTCAGACGGGAATGTCGATGACCAGTGCGCGGGTCGCGGTTTTCGCCGTCAGTTGCAACAGCTTCTCTTCCTGCAAAAAGGCACCATCGCCACAGCCCAGCTTCTCCTGATGATCCGTGCCGGACATCGCTTCCAGCGAACCGTGAATCGACTGCAGATAGGCACGCGGCCCCTGTAACCGCAGCGCATGCTTTTCGCCTGGTGCCAGCTCGACCTGATGAATCCACACCTGCTGACGCAGTTGCAGACTGTCGTCCATGCCATCCGGCGAGGCGATCAGCTGGGACAACCGGCCATCCGTCAGGGCGATTTTCTGCATCCGCGGATTTTCGCGCTCCGGACAGGCGGCCAGCCAGAGCTGCATGCGTGTCAGCGGTCGATCTTTGCTCAGGTTCATTTCGGTGTAACTCACACCCGGCTGGGCAGAGAGCAGCAGCGCCTCCCCTTCCCGCACGCTGATGGTGTTGCCTTCGCTGTCGCGGTATTCAGCTTCACCCTGCAGCACGATGTTCAGGACATCAACCTGTGGATAGGTGCGCGGCTGAAAAGCGGCACCCGGCGCCAGCACTTCCTGGTTCAGTACGCGCAGTGACGCGTACCCCATCAGTTTGGGATCAAAATAGTGGCCAAAAGAGAAACTGTAGCGCGCCTGTAACCAGCCGAAATCGGCCTGACCACATGCGGACGCACTGCGTGTCGTTATCATTGTTTACCTCCAGCATCCGGTGACGAGGATCGGCCACGGACTATATGCTCCCATGGTAAAAGTCTGGACGCCGGATTGTTAGCCAGTTAATCTGCCGGGCATGTTCAAATTTCCTGACAGAGAACCGGGATGGCTAAAGAGCGTGCGTTAACCCTTGAATCTTTACGCGTTATGGATGCGATTGATCGGCGTGGCAGTTTTGCCGCG
Source organism: Pantoea sp. OVA07A (assembly GCF_019969975.1). NCBI lineage: Bacteria > Pseudomonadati > Pseudomonadota > Gammaproteobacteria > Enterobacterales > Erwiniaceae > Pantoea > Pantoea sp. OVA07A. Next base: position 365,178 of record NZ_JAHXYM010000004.1, read on the forward strand.
GCGGCGGATGAACTGGGGCGCGTTCCTTCCGCCCTCAGCTACACCATGCAAAAGCTGGAAGAGGAGCTGGATGTGGTGCTGTTTGACCGTTCCGGTCACCGTACCAAATTTACTAACGTGGGACGCATGCTGCTGGAGCGTGGCCGGGTGCTGCTGGAAGCGGCCGATAAGCTCACCACCGATGCGGAAGCGCTGGCACGTGGCTGGGAAACCCATCTGACCATCGTCACCGAAGCACTGGTACCTGTTGATGCGCTGTTTCCGCTGGTGACGCGGCTGGCCGACAAGGCCAATACGCAATTTTCGCTGGTGACGGAAGTGCTGGCGGGCGCGTGGGAACGGCTGGAACAGGGCCGGGCCGATATCGTGATCGCCCCCGATATGCACTTCCGCGCCTCCACCGAGATCAATACCCGCAAGCTCTACACCATGATGAGCGTCTATGTCGCCAGTGCTGACCACCCGATTCATAACGAGCCAGAACCCCAGTCTGAAGTGACGCGGGTGAAATACCGTGGCATTGCGGTCGCAGATACCGCGCGTGAGCGTCCGGTGCTGACCGTGCAGTTACTGGATAAGCAGCAGCGCCTGACCGTGAGCAGCATGGACGATAAGCGCCGTGCGCTGCTGGCTGGCCTGGGCGTGGCGACCATGCCCTATTCGCTGGTAGAGCAGGATATTGCGGAAGGCCGTCTGCGGGTGGTGAGTCCGGAATATACCCGCGAGGTCGATATTATTATGGCGTGGCGGCGTGACAGCATGGGCGAAGCCAAATCCTGGTGCCTGCGTGAGATCCCGCGCCTGCTGGCGAAGAAAAACTAAAGCGCCGATTCAGGGCGAGGGCCAGGAGCGGCTCAGGCAATCCATCGCCACTGCCCTGAAGCGGGTGAAATCGGTGCTGTCCCGCAGGCGGGTCATCGCCCTTTCACGCAGGAACGTCACAAACAGATCGTATATCGCCATCGCCTCTTCATATTCACTTTTGCTGATCGCCAGCAGGAAAATGACATAGGCGGTATCGTCTCCCCAGGCGATGCCGTGCGGCGCCAGCACGGTGTAAACCACGGTTTTCTTTGCCAGCAGCCCCAGCGAGTGCGGCAGCGCAATGCCTTCGCCGAGCATGGTGCTGACAATCGCTTCGCGCTCTTCAACCGACGGATAGAACGCCGCATCCACAAATCCCTCCGCCTCCAGTTGATCGCACAGCTGGCGAAACAGTTCAGACTGGGTCATCGGCCTGTCGACGATATGAAAGTGCTGGGCATCAAAAAATTTCGCCAGCATATAGGGCCGGGTACGGTCCACCAGCACCAGCTTGCCAATCTGTTCCAGCTGAAAACCGGTGGGAAACGGCGACATCACCACCACCGGCTTCTCTTTTTCGCTGAGCCGGATGGTAGAGATAACAAAATCTTCGTCAATGCGGCTGCGCGCCTCATACTCGCGCTGGGACAGGCGGGCCGTGACCTGCAACTGCGGATATTTGCGCAGCAGCATCGCCTCAATCATTCGCAGCGTAGAGTTACCGCTGTCGCAGACCAGCAGCACCTGCGGATGACGCTGATAACCGACGTCATAGTGGCGCTCCAGCCCGACACCGATATGCAATACCAGAAAGCCAATCTCATTCTCGGTGATGACGTAAGGGGTATATTTCCCCCAGCTGGTCACCGCCGCTAAGGTGACATCATAGGCCATGGGATAGTGCTGTTTGATGTTGCTGAGCAGCGGGTTGGGAATATGAATCTGATAGCGCACCCGTGTAATCATGGTTTTGATGTGGGTGAGCAGGTCAGCACGCAGCTGCTGATCGTTTTGCAGATTGAAGTTGTAATGGGTGTTGATAAAGCTAAGCAGATAATCCACCAGCGCGTCGGCGTCATCAGCATTGATGGCGCTGGGAGCAATCGCCTGAATGCGTCGCGCGGCGATATTGACCCGCAGCCAGTTCTCTTCCGCCGGTGAAATCGGTTTGCTGACCAGCGGGCGCATCAGATTAATCAGGTGATGGGCCGCTTCACGCACCTCATCACCAATCTCCTCTGCACCCGGATCGTTAAGCGGATAGCCTTCACTGATGCGCCGCACCGCCACGGCGCAGTAAAGCCGCAGATAGCGTTCACCCTCATCGCTGAGCCGAATGTTGTGCTGAGCAAAACAGCTTTGCAGCAGCGGGCGCAGCGTCTCCAGCATGCCGCTGTTCAGCGCTTCGATTGTGAGCAGCGGGCTCTCGGGCTGCGCCTGATCAATTTGCCATAACAGGTCGGTCAGGCAGGTACGAATTGCCACTTCGCTGCCAAACAGCTTCATGCCGTAGTGGGGCTTGCTCTCAATGGTGAGGTGATAGCGCCCCAGCCATTCGCGCACCTCCGCCATATCATTCTGCAGGGTCGCGCGGCTGACAAACCACTCCTCTGCCAGCTCTTCAAGTTTCAGGGAATAAGCGGCGGTAAGAAAGCGGGTCAGCAGGTAGCGAACCCGATCCGGCGAGGTGCGCGGTACCCGCAGCGGCGACGCGGTATGCTGTTGCAGATGCTGAAAGCGCTGAGCATCCTCAATCTTCAGTTGATAGCCCGCGCCGCGATTGAGGACAAACTGCGCGCCATGTTCTGCCAGCAGCGCATTCAGCGCCGTGATATCGGTACGCACGGTGCGTGTCGAGACGGCGAAACGCCGCGCCAGCTCATCCTGAGGCAGCGTTTCGTTTTGCATGGCATCGAACAGTTGCGCAAGGCGCTGATTGGGAAATCTCACAAGCGTTACCTGTTTGCAGACAGAAATAGGGAACATCAGCCTACGGAGATCGTCTCGCAACGTCCATGTTGCGCGATCTGCCTGTTGCAGGCAGATCGTGTTGATCTCTAAGCCAGCAGCGTTTTACAGATGGCCAGCAACTGCTTCACATCTTCAATGCGGGTCTCTCCGCTGGCTTTGTCGATGATCGAACTGTAGACGTGCGGGATCACTTTGCTGACGCCCGACTCCAGCGCTATGCGCACGATCTCACCGAAATTTTCCAGATCGATGCCGCCGGTTGGCTCCAGCCAGAAATCCAGTTTTGCACAGGCTTCCGCCACAGCGCGATACTCATCCACCGCCTGCAGACCGCCCATCGGGAAATATTTTACCGAGCTGCCGCCCATATCCTGCAGCATCGCGATCGCCGTTTCGACGGGAACGATCCCGTCACGCTGTTTTGAGCTGCGCGGTCCGGTGGAGATTTTCACCTGACCTGGCGTGCCGGTGGGCGAGATCAGCCCGTTCACTATCGTCTGCGACTGCCCCAGCAGCGCACGGCTGGTGGCGATGCCGGTAAAGACCTGATTCACATGCTGCGGTTGCAGCACTGCCGCGAGCTCACTCACCATCTGTGACTGGTTGGGATCGCCCGCACCCAGACCAATCGAGAGCGCATTATCGATCAGCGCGGCATACTCGCGCATATCGGCGATAGCGGCTTCATTGCTGGCGTAGTTTTTCGACAGTACGCCGACCAGCACATGCCCTTCTGCCGCCTGCCAGATAGCGCGTGCATTCTCTTTCGATCCCGCCAGTACGTTAAGGCAGAGACGATCCTGATAGAAATTGGGGGTCAGCGTCATGCGTTTTTCTCTCCGTTTAACAGTGCCTGAATGCGGGTGAAAATAGTGTGCAGTTGATCGGCGCTGACGCTGCGCACGTCCGCCTCAATGATCCCTTCGTTGGCTTTGTAGCCACGGAAGTAGATCGCCACATCGCCGTTTTTCAGCGCCTGCACCAGATCGCCGGTGCGCTGCTGGATCGCGGCTTCGTCGAACTTGATCTCAGCACGGGCGATGTCGCGTCCGGCGGCATCCCACACTACCCGGGCCGTCACGCCATTCAGACTGTTGAGCTGTTCAATGAACGGCGTCATTTTTTCCACCATCTGCGCGCCGCTGATTTTTGGCTGCGTCAGATAGTTTTCAATCGCCTGGGTCAGCCCCAGGATCCCCTCTTTGCCCACTTTCATCGCGCGGCCAATGCCGTTGGTCTGGCGTTTGACCCACTCAACGTAGTGGTGTCGGCCAATCACCAGTCCGCTGGTCGGCCCTTCAATCGCTTTTGCTCCGCTGTAGATCACCAGATCGGCACCCGCCTGGTAGTAGCATTGCAGATCCTCTTCCGCCGCCGCATCGACGATCAGCGGGACGCCATGCTGGCGCGCAACGGCTGCGGCCTGCGCCACATCGAGATGGCTCTTCTGCACACAGTGGTGCGATTTTACATAAAGGATCGCCGCGGTCTGTGGGGTGATCGCCGCCGCAAGCTGGGCGGGTGAGCACTCGTTGCTGTAACCCGCTTCCACCAGTTGCCCGCCACCCAGTGCCACCATGCTGCCGACCGGTGCGCCATAGTTCACGTTGTGCCCTTTCGGCACCACAATCTGATGCGGGACGGTCAGCGGCGCGGCATGCAGGTTATCCACCAGCCAGTCGTTGTCTTTCACAATCACCGCCGCCACGCTCTGGGCGATACCGGCCGAGGCGCAGGAGACCACCAGCGCGTTCTCCACCTTCAGCAGACCGGCGATATAAGCACCGGTCTTATCCACCAAATCTTTCATTTCGAAGTAGTGATCGAGGCCATATTTCACCGTATCGATCACCTCACTCGATGGCGTAGAGACGCCGAGGATCGTCATACGGCCAGAGGCGTTAATCACCGGCTTCAGGCCATACTTTTCATATACCGAGGTCATGCGCTATTCCTTCTTCAGTCGCGATCCACGTACCAGCAACGACGGCCGCCAGCGGGACCAGATGCTTCTCACCTGCGACCTGTTCACCTTCTGAATCGATGAATGGCCGGGTTTCCTCTTTGACGCTAAACACAGTCAGATCGGCGTCGTAGCCGACTTTCAGCTGGCCTTTGCGCTGCAGGCGCAGTCCTGCCGCCGCATTGAGCGTTACGCAGTCAATCACCTGCGGCAGCGTCATACCGACACTGAAAAATTTCGACATCACATGCGCCAGGTTGTGAACCGGTCCGGCCAGACGATTGCGGCAGTAGATGTCAGAGCTGATGGTGTCGGGCAGAATGCCCTGCGCAATCGCCGCGCGGGCGACTTCAAAGCTGAAGCTGGCACTGCCGTGGCCGACATCGAGTTTGACGCCACGCGCGATAGCCTGTTTTACGGCCGCTTTGAGTTCGCCCTGCGGCGTCAGGATACGGTTGGGTTTGCCGTTAAAGCAGTGCGTGATGATATCGCCCGTGGTGAGCAGATCCGCAATCTGGTCGAGATTGGGCGGATTATTGCCAATGTGAACCATCAGCGGCAGCCCGCCGGTTTCCTGCTGGATCGCCTTCGCTTTAATCAGCGGCTGCACACCATTCTCGCCCACCACGCTGCTGCTGATGCGCGCCTTGAGGCCGACAATAAAATCGGGCAGCCGCGCCACCGCCTGCTGCACCGCCTCGCCATCTATCTGCGTCATGTCAGCCAGCTCATTCTGGGTGACGATGCCGGTGCGGGCGATATTGATCAGCGCATAAACCTGGGTCTGTGCCGCGCGTGTCAGCCGGTAAAAGTCATCAATGTGCTCTGCGCCGGTGCTGCCCGCATCGACAACCGTGGTGACGCCATGCGCTACGCCAATCGCATCCGCTTCATCATGATAAATTGGTGATTTGGGATAGCAGTGAACGTGGGAGTCGATCCAGCCTGCGCTGAGGTAGTAACGGCCAGCCAGATCGCGCTCGTGCTGCGCGTTACCCTGCACCTTGCCTATGGCGGCGATACGGCCATCCTGCAGCGCAATGTCGACCACCTGCTCATCGCTGAGACGCGCACCGCGAATAATCAAGTCGTACATGGTTTCTCCTTAACGGCAGCCCGCTGCCGGGCTGCCGGTGAGATCAGAGAGCAATCGGAAACAGTGCCCCAAGGATCATCGCGCCGAGGATGGCGCCGCCGGTAATGGGCTTGTTCCAGAGATAGAAGAGCAGCGCGCCCAGCAGCGAACCCAGGCCAATCGGAATGGATGCCGCCATGGCTGACAGGATGATCAGCGGCCCCAGAAAGCGCCCCGAGGCATTACCCGCACCCATCATCACGTCTGCGCCGTAGGTTGAGTCGCTCTGATTGATGGTGAATTTACGCGCCAGAATAATCAGGTAGCCAATCGCCACACCAATTACCAGGCCCGTCGCCAGCGAGGCAGCGAAGTTCGCCACCGGGAAGACAATGCCCGCACCCAGCAGCAGTGCCGGAACGCCCAGCCCGACGCCGGTCTGAATCGCCCCGCCGATATCCAGAATGCCCACCAGTGAGCCTTCGATGATACGAGCGAACAGGAAGCTGGCACCAAAGGCGGCGACCGCGCCGTAGACGCCGGTCTCCATGCCTGCGCGCAGCATCGACACAAACGCCACTTCGTTGAACGCGCCGATGCCATAGAGGTAATACATGTGTGTCCCGGCAAAGACGCCAGAAGAGAGCAGGCCAACAAAGATCGGGAAAGACCAGTCGGCGTACCAGAAGCCTTTATTTTCGTTCATCGCATCGCCTCTTATTTGCCGCTGACTGAGTTGTGGATCATGTCGAGCCAGCCGGGAATGCCGAGCTGGAAGGACTGCAGCAGCTTCATGTCGAAACCACGGAAGAAGCCGCTCAGCACAAACAGCAGCACGATGGCGGTCATCATGACTTTGGTGACCCGGTTCCAGCCGCTCTCTTCCACGCCTTTACCGATCAGGATACCCAGCACCAGCCCCGGCACGGCGTTGCCCATGATCAGCTGCGCCAGACCGCCAAAAATGGTGGCCCAGAAGCCTGACTTTCTGCCCGCGTCGATCGCCGCCAGCCAGAAGATCACCGGCATGACGGTGTTCACCAGCAGGTTAGCGGCGGGCACCAGCACTTTGACCGCCGTGACCTGCAGCGCAGCCGGAACAGCCGAGGCGGTGGAGTTGAGGAAGGCGACCACGATCATGCCGATGATGCCGCAGGCGATGGCCATTTTTTTCGGATCGTGCAGCGTCTCCGCCACATTACGATTCTTCACCATCAAGGCGGCCGCACCCCAGTTTGGAATGATGCGATGATCCACATCCTGAGTGAATGAACCGGCTGCAACCGACGATGCCCAGGCATTGAAAAAGAAGCCAAGACCAAAGGAGAAGTGGGATGCCGGATCGCCCTCGCACGAGTTCAGTTCGCCCAGCGTACGGAAAGCGCCCATGCCCTGAGTGGTTGGCGCGTGGAACATGCGCGCAGCACCCGCACCGACGCCGACCCCTACCAGCCCGCCAATGATCAACGACTTAAACAAAATGATTAAAAACATGTTGTTGTACCTTGTTGTCGTTTTTACCTGCCCTATCGCACGCCGCCGCATCGCCCACGCCTGATCATCGCGATGTCGCGACAGCAGAGCATCGGGCAAACGGCTGGCTGGCGTTAACAGGCTCTGTTTTACGATGCCGCCGTGAACGCCACCTGTTCGGTGTCGAAAACGGTGACGCTGACGGTGATCTCCAGCGTGACGCTGAAGCTCCGCCGTTGGCGCGCCAGAAAGAAGAAGAGAAACTTCTCGGTTTTGACGCTCTCCTGCGCGCGCAGCACCCGGACATCCTGAGGTTCAATGCGCAGCAGAATTTTTTGCGTCGCGCGCAGAACCTGGTTCTGCACACGACTCAGGGCATCGGCAAAGGCTTTCGCTTTGGTGTCGCCTTTGCCCTCGACCGTCACCTGGGTAACGTATTGTTCTTTCATAATCAGCTGCCGTGCTTCTTGTTCCAGGCCTGCACCAGCCGCTCACCTAACTCTTCTTTATCCATAAAGCCGAAGCCCAGCACCGTGGCACCTTCATTAATGGCGGTGACGCCTTCGTCGACAGAACGCATGCCATGCTTTGCTTTGTAGCCATATTTGTTCTGAGCGGTGATAGCACCGGCGCCGCCGCTGCCGCAGAACGAGATGCCGAAATCGGCGTTTTCCGCCTTCATCACGTCACCCAGTTTCATGTCAGCGGCGACACCTGGCACCACGACGGCACGGCCACCCGCTTTTTCGATGCCCGCCGCCACTTTCTGTCCTTTACCTAAACGATCACCAATCACTACTGTTACCATCTTATGTTCCTCTCTGGTTGTTTGATCGCGCGACTTCAATATGCACTGACAGCAGCCAGGCCTCTTCGCGGGGCAGATTGCCAAACAGATCGACGACCTGCTGCGCCAGCGCTAACGTTTCCGGCGGAATATCCTCAAACAGCTCCGCTTCCACTTCCGGCAGCGGCTCACCGCTCAGCGAGCGTGACGCCATGGCACCGACATGCGATTGCAGCATCTGCTGCTGAACCGCATTGGGCTGAATACCCTGCTGCTGATAGATCGCAGCAATCTGCGTCATCACGCTGTCAGCCAGCTGTTGCACTTTCTCAGGTGCCGCTTCATACACCGGGACGCCGTTATTACTCACCTTGCTACTCCTGTTAAACCGGATAATTCGCGTTAAAAACAAATTAGCGGTCATCGCCCCGGCTGTGGAGAGGCAACATTTCCAGCAGCAAGTGGAAATTGAAGTGAAGGTTGTGCGTCAGATCGCAGGCTGCATGCTTAGTGCGACACGCGTCGCAGAATGCGTAATTTGATGGATTTAACCGTGTAAGACGGTGATGTTGTGCGGCGACAAGCCGGACGCGCGGGGGTTCAGGGTGCGGTGATAAGCAGAAGTGATGGTAAAAAACCGCCGGCCTGGCTGGCCGGCGATCTGATTAACGGAATTTCTTATGGTTGGTATTGCGGATGTCGTCGAACTTCGCTGCTTCGCGTTTCGCCCCGTCCACATTGTTGGCTTTCGCCAGCGCGCTGACCACATCGATCTGCGCGATCAGTGAGTCGATACCGGCATGGAAATCTTTCACCTGTGGGCTGTCAGCCGGCTGGCCTTCCAGCTTATCCGGCGTGCCCTGTCGCGCATCCTGCGCTGCGGCACGCATTTTGGTTAACGCCTGCTGCATCTCCTGAGCATTGTCACTTTTTTTGACGATTTTCAGGTTCGCATTCAGTGTATCCATATCCTGCTCCAGATCCGCCGCATAGAGACTGACGCTGGAGAACAACAGAGAAGCCGACAACATTGCAATCACATGCTTACGCATCATTACTTCCTTTTTATTGTGATGAAAAAAAAGCAGCCAACCGGCTGCTTCAGGAATCCATCTTTATTGTCCCGCTATCTTCATCTCAGGCAGTAACACTGAACCGCACTGGATATTGCTGCGGGTTTCAATATCGTCACCGATGGTCACCATATTGCGCCACATCTCTTTGAGATTTCCGGCGATAGTCACTTCGCTGACCGGGTACTGAATAACGCCATTCTCGACCCAGAACCCGGCCGCACCGCGTGAGTAATCACCGGTAATGGCGCTGACGCCCTGTCCCATCAGTTCGGTCACCACTAACCCGGTGCCCATCTGCTTCAGCAGGTCGTCAAAGCTGTGGCCCTGGCCCGCAATGCGCCAGTTATGAATGCCGCCAGCGTGACCGGTGCTGGTCAGGCCCAGTTTGCGGGCTGAGTAGCTGGTTAACAGCCAGGTCTGCAGCACGCCATCTTTGATGATGTCGCGCGCCTGGGTACGCACCCCTTCGCTGTCGAATGGCGTGGAGGCGAGCCCTTTCAGCAGATGCGGCTGTTCATTGATGGTGAGCCACTCCGGCAGGATCTGCTGACCCATAGAATCCAGCAGGAAGGTCGATTTACGGTAAACGTTGCCGCCGCTGATCGCGCCAACCAGATGACCAAATAAGCCGGTTGCCACTTCAGAGGCGAAAATCACCGGGGCTTTCATGGTCGGAAGTTTACGCGGTGCCAGACGGGAGAGCGTGCGGCGCGCGCACTCTGCACCAACCCACTCCGGGCTCTTCAAATCTTCAAACGCGCGCCCAATGGTGTAGGCGTAGTCGCGCTCCATGTCGCCATCCTGCTCGGCAATCACGCTGCTGGAGAGCGAGTGACGGCTTGAGCAGTAGCTCTGTAACATACCGTGGCTGTTGCCAAAGACTTTGATGCCGACGTGGCTGTTGAAGCTGCCACCTTCAGTGTTAGTAATACGCTTGTCGGCGCGCAGTGATGCCTGTTCCGCCTGCGCAGCCAGTTCAATGGCGCGGTCAGCATCAATCTCCCACGGATGGTAGAGATCCAGGTCTGGCGCATCATAGGCCAGCAGCTCTGCGTCGGCCGGACCGGCGAAGGGATCGGGCGAGGTATAGCGCGCAATATCAATCGCCGCCTGCACGGTGCGTTTGATCGCGTCCGGGCTGAGGTCGGTCGATGAGGCGCTGCCTTTACGATTCTGATGATAGACGGTGATGCCCAGCGCACCGTCGCTGTTGAATTCGACGTTTTCCACTTCGCCATAGCGGGTGCTGACCCCGATGCCGGTGGTTTTACTGACTGCCACTTCCGCGCTGTCAGTGCTTGCTTTAGCCAGTTCAAGTGCCTGCGCAATGGCCTGCTCCAGTACTTTTCGCTGTTCTGCAACCTGAGTAGATACGTTCATCGACCTGCCGTCTAATCTTATGTGTGAATGATTTGAGTCTATCAGAGTCAGAGAACAATTTCGCAGTCACCCGATAAACTGGTAGGATTAGCCTCTTTTTTTTGGGAGCCCGGAAATGACCAAACAGCCCGATGAGTGGCTCGACGATGTGCCAGATAATGACGAAGAAGAAGATGAAGAGATTATCTGGGTCAGTAAGAGTGAAATTAAACGCGATGCAGAAGAGTTAAAGCGCCTGGGTGCCGAACTGGTTGATCTGGGTAAAAACTCGCTGGATAAAATCCCGCTGGATGAGCGCCTGCGTACTGAAGTTGAACTGGCACAGCGCATCAAGAAAGAGGGTCGCCGCCGTCAGCTGCAGCTGATCGGTAAACTGCTGCGCAGTATTGATGTGGAGCCGATCCGCGTTGCGCTGGATAAGCTCAATAATCGGCATAACCAGCAGGTTGCGCTGTTCCATAAACTGGAAATGCTGCGCGATCGTCTGATTGAACAGGGTGATGAAGCGATGGGCGACGTGATTGCGCTTTATCCCGATGCCGATCGTCAGCAGTTACGCAGCATGATCCGTAACGCGCAGAAAGAGAAAGCGGGCAGCAAGCCGCCGAAGTCTGCCCGTCAGATTTTCCAGTATCTGCGCGAACTGGCCGAAGCGAAGTAACGCCATGGCGGGCAGCCTCGCCCGCCTCCCGGCAGCGCATTTATCGATAGATATAGAGAATACCGGTGCGCAGCCGCAGCTGGCGTTCGCTCGATGTCGCAGAACGACCGATATCGCCAAAGGTGACGTAAGGCACCCAGACGCGATCGTTGCCAAGCGCATAATCGAACTGTAACTCCTGTTCGTAATCATCATGTTTATTGGCAAAGAGTTTCGCATCCGCGTGTTTATACACCAGCTTATAGGTGGTGGTCAGCCGATCGCTTTTATTTCGCAGATAGAGATCAAAACGGTTGGCAGTGCGATGCCGGTCAGTATCGCAATAATCAATACCTCCGGTACGGCATTGATCGTCATGCGCATAATCGGTCAGCTCAAGACGATAAAGGCCACCGAGAGACCAGCGATCATTAAATTTATACCAGGGTGCCACACCAAATTTCCATTCAGTGCGCGAGGAGTTAAATTCTGGCTGAATAAAAGGCGACACTATCCAGTTCCCCCAGTAATACGACTTAAGAAAGGTCACCTCCACTACGTTTAACACGGTGTCGTTATAATATTTGTCTTTTGGATCGGCGCCGCCGGTTTTGAATTTGGTTTCGACCCCGAGAAACATATTGTCCGGCAGCGTGGTGCTCAGACCCAGCTTGTCGTAGTGCGTGCGGTCGCGAAGGCGGTACTCATGCCGGTAATCAACGGTGGCCGTGGCCAGCGCCGCAGCAGAACTGCATAACAACGCGGCGCCCAGCAAAAACGACAATGAATTATTATTTCCCATATGAACATCCTTATTAGTGGTAATCAGAGCAATGAATTATCCGAACTCATTCGTTTAACCCAGAGTTAACTTATATTTAAAAACCTCATCAATATAAGATCGCGCATAAAGAGAACCTGTTATTTATTCCTTTAACTTTAACGCGTTAATTATTATTCCTCAGTTACTACAGGGATGATGCTAGAAATAACCGGCGAGAGCGGCCTTTCTGTTTCAGACACTAATAAGAAAAATATGGCAACGGCAGGAAGAGTGAGCAGATCGAATTCAAAAATATGCGGGATTTATTGAGGGAATAATATTTCCGGGGATAATGCTTTTAAAAAAGCGCCCGAAACGGGCGCCTGTGACATTATGCCAGCCTGTCCAGCAGCTTCTGGTGGATGCCACCAAACCCGCCGTTGCTCATGACCAGAATCGTGTCGCCTGGCTGAGCGGCTTTGGCCACCATTTCCACCAGGGTATCGATATCCGCGCTCCAGTGTGCAGGCGGAATGCACGCTTCTGCGACATCAGATACCTGCCACGGAATATGGTGCGGCTGGAACAGAAAGACCTCATCAGCACGCGCCAGCGACGGTGCCAGATCGTTCTTGCTGACGCCCATCTTCATGGTATTAGAGCGTGGCTCCAGCACAGCCAGGATACGCGCTCTGCCGCCAACTTTGCTACGTAGGGCAGCCAGCGTCGCCAGAATCGCGGTCGGATGGTGGGCGAAGTCATCATAGACTTTGATGCTGTTCACTTCGCCGCGCAGCTCCAGCCGTCGACGCGCATTGATAAAGCTGTTCAGCGCCTGGCCTGCATCTTCCGGCTTCACACCCACATGGCGCGCGGCAGCGATCGCCATCAGCCCGTTGTGCATATTGTGTTCACCCACCAGCGCCCAGTTCACTTCCCCGACTTTTTCGCCGTCGAGCCAGATTTCCCAGTGAGACGCATCGTTGGTGAGCTTCTTCGCCTGCCAGCGCCCGTGCTCGCCGACGTTCTCCTGTTCGCTCCAGCAGCCCATCGCCATCACCTGTTTGAGGTTAGGATCATGTTCCGGCAGCAGGATCTTGCCCTGGCCCGGTACGATCCGCACCAGATGGTGGAACTGCTTCTGGATCGCGCGCAGATCGTCAAAGATATCGGCGTGATCAAACTCAAGATTATTGAGGATCAGCGTACGTGGGCAGTAATGGACAAACTTGGAACGCTTATCGAAAAACGCGCAGTCGTACTCATCCGCCTCAATCACGAAGAATGGACTTTTTCCTAATTTTGCCGAGACATCGAAGTTTCCGGGCACACCACCAATAATAAAGCCTGGCTCAAGGCCGCAGGCCTCAAGAATCCACGCTGCCATGCCGGCTGTGGTGGTTTTGCCGTGGGTTCCCGCGACCGCCAGCACCCAGCGATCGCGCAGCACGAAATCGTGCAGCCACTGCGGGCCAGAGAGGTAAGGAATGTTGCGTTCCAGCACCGCTTCCACGCAAGGATTACCCCGCGTCATCGCGTTGCCGATTATCACCAGGTCAGGCACCGGGTCAAGCTGACTGGCGTCGTAACCTTCTGTTAATTCAATACCTTGCTGTTCAAGCAGAGTACTCATAGGTGGGTAAACGTTGGCGTCTGACCCGGTCACCTGATGACCAAGTGAACGGGCCAGCATCGCCAGACCGCCCATAAAAGTGCCACAAATCCCGAGGATGTGAATGCGCATTACGTGATCCATTACTCAAAAGTTCGGCGCACAGTGTAACGCCGCTCGCAGATGGAAGAAACGGATTAGGACTATGGTTTTTGAAGTTCAATCGGCTAAACTGCGTACGCATCCGTTGGCAGACTGTTACGCGTGCTGCCACTCCATCGAAGATTCAGGGAATGTGTTATGAAAACGTTGGGCGAATTTATCGTCGAGAAGCAGCATGACTTTCCGCACGCTACAGGTGAACTGACAGCGCTGATTTCCGCTATTAAGCTGGGTGCCAAAATCATCCACCGCGATATCAACAAAGCCGGTTTAGTGGATATTCTGGGTGCCAGCGGCGTCGAGAATATTCAGGGTGAGCAGCAGATGAAACTTGATCTGTTTGCCAACGAGAAACTGAAGGCAGCACTGAAAGCACGCGGCATCGTCGCCGGTATCGCTTCTGAGGAAGAAGACGAGTTTGTGATCTTTGAAGGTGAAGAAAACGGTAAGTACGTGGTGTTAATGGATCCACTGGATGGTTCTTCTAACATCGACGTTAACGTTTCCGTCGGCACCATTTTCTCTATCTACCGCCGCGTCAGCGAGCCGGGTACGCCGGTTGTTGAAGCGGACTTCATGCAGCCAGGCAACAAGCAGGTCGCTGCCGGTTACGTGGTTTACGGCTCCTCCACCATGATGGTTTATACCACCGGTGCAGGCGTGCATGCGTTTACTTACGATCCGTCTCTGGGTGTGTTCTGCCTCAGTCACGAACGTATGACCTATCCACCAACGGGTTACACCTACTCCATTAACGAAGGTAACTACATTCGTTTCCCGCAGGGTGTGAAGAAATATCTGAAGTTCTGTCAGGAAGAGGATCTGCCAACGCACCGTCCTTATACCTCACGTTACATCGGATCGCTGGTCGCGGATTTCCATCGTAATCTGCTGAAAGGCGGCATCTACCTCTACCCAAGCACTGCCAGCCATCCTCAGGGTAAGCTGCGCCTGCTGTATGAGTGCAACCCGATGGCGTTCCTGGCAGAGCAGGCGGGCGGTAAAGCCAGCGACGGTCAGAAGCGTATTCTGGATATTCCACCGGTCACGCTGCACCAGCGCTGCCCGTTCTACTGCGGTAACGAGGCGATGGTGAACGACGTTGAGCGTTTCCTGGCCGAGTTCCCGGATTGCCGTCAGGGTTAATCCGGCAGTGGTATAAAAAGTCATATAAAAAGCAAGGGCGCGATTTTCGCGCCCTTGCTGTTTTTACGCCGTCTGCAACCTGAACTGCGCCATGGTTGCCTGAAGCTGATCGGACTGCGCTTCCAGCGACTGGGTCGCGGCGGTTGCCTGCTCCACCAGCGCCGCGTTCTGCTGCGCCGCCGCATCCATCTGTGTGACCGCCAGATTAACCTGCTCAATGCCACGGCTCTGTTCGTCAGAGGCCATCGAGATCTCTTTCATCAGTGCCGTTACGCGCATGACCTCACCAGAAATCTCATCCATGGTTTCCCCGGCCCGCGTCGCCATCTCGCTGCCCTCTTTCACCCTCGACTGTGAATCACTAATCAGCGTACGGATCTCTTTGGCCGCGTTAGCGCTGCGCTGTGCCAGCGTGCGCACTTCGTTTGCCACCACCGCAAAGCCACGGCCCTGCTCGCCTGCGCGCGCCGCTTCAACGGCGGCGTTGAGTGCCAGGATATTGGTCTGGAAGGCGATACCATCAATCACGCCAAGAATGTCGCCGATACGATTGGCACTGTCGGTAATCTCATGCATTTTTTCCATCACATAGCAGACCACCTCCGCGCCGCGATCGGCAGTATCAGAGACCGCGTTAGCCAGCTGGTGCGCCTGCTGGGCATTGCTGGCGTTAAGCCGCACGGTTGCCGTGAGCTGCTCCATGCTGGCGGCAGTCTGCTCCAGCGAGGCGGCGGACTCTTCGGTACGCTGCGACAGATTGACGTTGCCCGCGGCCAGTTCACGGCTGCCGATGTCGATCTGCATACTCGCTTCGCGCACCTGACTCACCGAGGTACGCAACGACTGCTGCATCCCGGCGAGCGCATGATTAAGCCGCCCCAGCTCATTGTTGCCCGACGGTGGCAGCGCCTGCGAGAGGTCGCCCGCCGCGACCTGCTCAAGATGGAGAATGGCCAGGTTCAGCGGCTGCAGCAGCATCCTACGCAGCAGTTGCCAGGCGAGCACCAGCAGCAGCAGTGTTAATACCACCGCCACGGCGATCAGGATTTTCATTTTGGTTTCGTTGTAGGCCGCCTGCGCCAGCTGGGCCTGCGTGATCTGATCGGCCAGCTGACTGAAGTCCGTGACGGCCTTGTTATAGCTGGCCGCCAGCGTCGCCAGGTTGCCTTCCAGCAATTGGTAATACTCGTCGGTATATTGCTTATCCAGGGCGTTCATCATTGGTTTGATGCCCTGATCGAGATAGGCTTTGTAACTGGCCGAAACCGCATCGGCCAGCTTTTTGCCGTGCGCCGTCACCGTTCCGGCGTCTACAAAGCGCTTCAGGCTTTGCTGTGATGAGACCACATCCGCCTGCGACAGTTTTGTTACTGCCGCCCCCTCTTCCAGTAAACCAATTTCAATTTTACGCACCGCCAGCGCGGCGTTAGCGCGGGCCCGCATCAGATCGGCATTGCTCTGGTAAAGACTGTTCAGCTCGATCCCCTGAATGCGGTTGATCACATCCAGCGAGCGATTCCCTTTGTTAATTGCCACGATACCCATAAAACTCACCGCCAACAGCAGCAGTGTCATAAATGCCAGCAATGCCAGCAACCCCGTGCGAAGTGATAACTGTTTCATCCAGATAGTTTCCGTGTATGTGAAAAGGCAAATTTTCCAGCGGCCCTAAAACGGATGAAGTATCGGCAGTAACGGCGCGAAACTTTAACCCTGATTAGTGTTAACAACTTGATCATCACGGGAACATCCATCAAGCTAATCGCCGCTTATCCGTTATCCGGAGAAAAGAATGAAACCAGGATTACTTCTGATGCTGCTGTGCCTCAGCACAGCGGTGCTGGCAGAGGATCTGCCGACAGACGCCTCGCCCGATCGCTGCCTCAATGACGCCTCGACTACCCTTGCCATGAACCAGTGCTACGCTGCGGCCAATCGGGCCTGGGATCAGGAGATGAATAAGCAGTACAACAAACTGATGAAAACCCTCTCCGGCGAACCTAAAAACAAACTGCGTGCCGCGCAACGCGCCTGGATGAGCTACCGCGACAGCTGGCTTGAGGCGAGCCGCAGCCAGCTCAGTTCACAAGGCACGCTGGGCAGCGTGGCGCTGAGCGCTCAGAGCCTGAGCCTGGTGCGCAATCAGGCACTGATGTTGCAGTCACTTGGTAAAGGCAGCTGTGCTAACCCCGATGACTGCTGATCGATAACCGGCTTTAGCGCTGGCTGAAGTCAGCGCGCTCATTAACCTTCAGGGAGAAACCATGGCTGCTTACGCCTCGACCATCATTCTGATTTGCCTTGCCGTGCTGAGTTATTTCGTTCACAACAACGCGGTCACAATTTCAATTCTGGTGCTGCTGGCGATTAAAATTACCCCGCTGGCTCAGTTCTTCCCCTACGTAGAAAAACAGGGCATTACCTTAGGCATCATTATTCTTACCGTGGCGGTGATGGCCCCGCTGGCAAGCGGCTCACTGCCCGCCTCTGCGCTGATCAAGTCGTTTGCTAACTGGAAGTCGATTGTGGCGATTCTGGTGGGGATCTTTGTCGCCTGGCTGGGCGGCCGTGGCGTGAACTTTATGAGCGTCCAGCCTTCGGTGATTGGTGGTCTGCTGATTGGTACAGTGATTGGCGTGGCGTTCTTCCGAGGGGTGCCGGTAGGACCACTGATTGCCGCAGGCATTGTTTCGCTGTTTGTGGCGGCTAAGTAGCGTTTGGGCGCATTCCGAAACGCCAAAAAGGGGGCATACTTTCAGAGTCAGTTGGCTATAATAGCCGACACTCAACATACGACTACTGAAGGAATGCCAGATGAGTTTGAACCAGGTGCCAGCAGGTAAAGACCTGCCAGAAGATATCTACGTTGTCATTGAGATCCCAGCGAATGCTGATCCGATCAAATATGAAGTTGATAAAGAGTCTGGTGCCCTGTTTGTAGACCGTTTCATGTCTACCGCCATGTTCTATCCGTGCAACTACGGCTACATCAACCATACCCTTTCTCTGGATGGTGATCCGGTTGACGTACTGGTTCCGACCCCGTATCCACTGGTTCCAGGCTCAGTGATCCGCTGCCGTCCGGTTGGCGTGCTGAAAATGACCGACGAGTCTGGCGAAGATGCCAAACTGGTTGCCGTTCCGCACACCAAACTCTCTAAAGAGTACGATCACATCAAAGATGTGAACGACCTGCCAGAACTGCTGCGTGCACAGATCACCCACTTCTTTGAGCACTACAAAGATCTGGAAAAAGGCAAATGGGTGAAAGTGGATGGCTGGGATAATGCCGAAGCCGCTAAAGCTGAAATCATCTCCTCTTACGAGCGCGCACAGAAGAAGTAATTCTGCTGCCGGTTTGTGAGTCGAAAAAAAAACACCGTCCGGATGGACGGTGTTTTTGTTCAGGCCTCTGGCTCCTCATCGCGCTTCAGCCAGTCACCACTCATGATGCGCTGGCGTCCTGCCACTGAGCGTTGATAGACATAAAGCCATGCACTGCCAAACGGCGTCTGAGTCAGATAACGTTTGTACTCTCCCCCTTTGGTGCGAAGCGCATCCAGCTCCGCAAGGGTTGAGGCATCAATGCGGTACACCTCACAATGTACCGCTCCATTGCCCTCAATCACGCCGGGATAATGGCCCAGACTGTAAAGCTCAAAGCCTTCAATCTGGTGATCACCCAGCCACTGCGCATTCGTCATCCAGTGACTGTTTCCCTGTTTGCGCCGTAAACTGCCGTAGACAATTATTCGCATTGCTAAAACTCAAACTGATAGAGCAAATCGAGAGCCTGATCCACACCGGACACGGCTTCCAGATAGAGTTTAGGCATCAGGCGGTAACGCAAGGTTAACGTCGCCAGTGAATCAAATATGCCAACACCGTATTTTACCTGCAGACCCGGTAGCACATAGCCGCTGACCTGCACCTGCTGGCTGTCGCCAACACCGGCAGTATCAACAGCGAGATTGCTGACACCGAATGTCTCCCCGATTTTACCCACAACCTGCCCACTTTGTGCAACCCCTAAGCCAACAAGTGCTGAAGTGAGGGCGTTACTGTCGCCGTCGCTGCCCAATCCCTGACCGCGCAGCAGATAGGAAAGCGCTTCCTGTTGCGACATCGCCGGATCGGAGAAGACTTCCGCTTTTGGCTCATCCGCCAGGCCAGTGACTCGCAGACCCGCGGTGACGCCATCTTCGGTGGCATCCGGGTTACGGATGGCTTCCAGGTTGACGTAAGGCTGATCCGGCGGACCGGCAAACTGCAGCTCGCCTTTACGCACGATCAGATCCTGACCATAAGCGTGGAAGCGACCGGACGGAATGTTGATCTGACCGTTCAGGCCGAGTCCTGACTTATCCTGCACCATTTTCAGATCGCCATTCAGCTTCGCTTTCAGGCCAAATGCAGAGAGCCGCACATCGTTGCCGACGTGGATCACCAGATTGCTGTTAATCGGAATCGCGGCGGTTTGCGGTGCGATCGGCTTCAGCTGTTGATCCAGCATCACCTCATCCGACGAGACGCCGGTGGCGCTTTCCGGCACTTCCTGCACCGTGATGCGCGCCCATGGTATATCGACCCGGCCATCAAGGTTAAAGGCCGCTGGCGTCGCTTCAAACACCAGATCCGGCGAGACATCCATGCGCACCATCGGCGGCACGGTCACGCGAACCCGGCTGCCCTGCGCCGCGATGCGCGCACGCCAGTTGTCGAGCTGGCTCCAGTCTGCGTTACCACTGAGGTTGATATTGCCCTGCCCGGTCTGCACCAGCCCGTTCAGGGTGGAGCTCATGCCGTTAAACACCAGATTCAGGTTGGCATTGGTCAAATCAACCGGCATAAAGTTGCCATCCACATCCACACCTGTCAGGCCAAGCTGACCAAATACCTGCGGCTGCTGCACGCTGCCGCCCAGGCGCAGGCTGCTGTTCAGGCTGCCTTTGATCTTCTCGCCCTGCATCAGCGCCGGATTGAGCATCGCCAGCGAGACATTGCGGATGTTGACATTACCGCCCAGCGTGCGGCGATTTTGCGGATCGTCGATCTGCACGTTGCCATCCAGCTGACCGTTATTGGCGATGCGGATCAGCCAGTCGAGCTGGGCACGTCCGTTTCGCAGCGCGGCATTGAGGTTCAGCGTGTCAAAGGCGATCGGCAGATTGTTGCCCTGCACATCCTGCACCACTTTCACGCCGTTGCCCTTCAGCGCCACGGTACCGGTCGGCAGGCTGCCATCGGCAGTCCAGTTGACGCGCACGTCGCCGCTGAACAGGCCGCTAAGCTGAGTCGCATCCGGCATAAACGGCTTCACCATCGCCAGGTCAAAGCGATTCAGCACCACATGCGCCTTGCCTGCCGGGCCCGCTTCAACCGGCTCCGGCACACAAATTTGCGCATTGGGGTTCTGCCAGCAGTGCGGGCCGATGGTTGCCGTCTGGCGGCTGTTCAGATAGTCGATGGCCATGGCGCGGGTCAGACGCCACTCACCGACTGGCGTATCAAAGTGGGTGTCGTTCAGCGACCCTTTCCAGCGCTCGGTCTGGCGATCAAAGCTGCCGTTCAGCGCCAGCTGGCCAGAGACCGGTTTGCCCTGCACATTGAGCTTCAGCTGATGCTGATGCTCATTGCCGTCCGCGTTCAGCGTCAGCAGGCTGATGTTCAGCGCATCCTGCTTCAGCTGCTCGACGCGCAGTTGCAGTTTACCCGCCACCTGCTCGCCGGAACGGACGTCACCATTCAGGGTGACGCGATTGATCTGCATCTGCTGCCAGCGCAGACCACGGGCATTGAGATCGGCCAGCAGCTGCGGTGCCTTCAGGGTGCCACGCGCTTTTATTGTGCCCTTGATGACGCCGCCCAGACCCGGCAGCGCATTGTCGAGCTGGGGCGCGTCGATGCTGGCATCGAGATCCAGGCTGTCGCCCAGCGCCCCTTTAACATCCAGATGGTTGCGTCCCAGCGCCAGCTTAATGCCCGGCACCGTCCACTGGTTGTAGCTGTTACCGGTCAGGGAGCCATCAGCGGTCACGGCGTTCTGTTTCACATTGCCTTTCAGCTGTAGCTGCGGCACGCTCAGTTGCCAGCTGCCACCATACAGACTGCCGCGGGTGGTGATTTTGCCATCCAGCCTTGCTGGCCAGTCGGGATACTGTTTAGCGGTATTAATTCCCGCCAGCGTCAGCTCACTGCGCCAGCTTATCGCCTTGCTCCAGTCCACCAGCGCAGTGAGATCGATGTTGCCCTGCAGCGCAGCCACGCGCAGGCGGTCGAGGCTGAACTGCTCAACGTTGCCTTTACCCGTCAGCGAGATCGTCGCCGGTGGTACAGATTCACCCTTCACGGCAGTCTGCAGCGACATCACATAGTCGGTGGCTTTGCCTTTGAACTGATAGTCCAGGTTATCCGCCTGATACGCTACCGGACCGGTCAGCGGCCAGCGTAACTGCGGACTGGTCAGCTTCAGTGACAGCGGCAGTCCCGCCACCGCCAGCTGGGTCGTGGCGTCCAGCTGCGCATTCACCGGACCGGAGAGGTTCAGCCCCATCTTCAGCTCGTCGCGCATCGCGCCATTAAGTTTAAGCGCGAGCTTTTCGCCTTTAATCGGATCGGTATTCACTGTGCCGTTAAGGGAGAAATCGACAGGCCAGTTATCCGCCAGCGTCGCCTGACCGCTACCCTTCAGGTTGCCGAGGTTCGAGTCCACCTCCAGCGTGCTGAGCTGCATCTGACGATCGGCGGTTCTGGCTTTCAGCAGCAACCGGCTGACGGAAATATCGGTGTCGCCGGTAATGCGCAGCTGTTCACCCAGAATCTGCTGCACCTCAATATCCAGCGGCAGACGGAAATCAGGCATTTCAGGCAGCAGGGGTTGCGCAAACATCGCCTGCAGCGTTTCACCCAGCGGTTTTTCAGCGGGATGTGGCTGCTGGACTTTCGGTTCTACCACCTCGTCATTGACCACTTTCGCCGCTTTCGGCAACGCAATCAGCAGGCTTTGAATATGGGTCGGGTTCAGCGTCAGCGCACGATCCTGCCACTGCAGGCCGGTGGTGAAGTCGAGCAGCGATATTGCGGTGTCATCAACTTTGACATTGATATTGTGCAGGCCAAAGTGACGCAGCGTGATGGGGTATGGCGTGCTGAGGTTAGTGTTGCCACTCTCCTCTTCCGGCGCTGGTGCCGCTGGCGTCATTTTCTTGCTGTCGACCACCACGCTGATATCGCGCAGGGAGACATCGTTAACGCACACGGAGGAGTGCAGCAGGCAGTTGAGATCCACCGCCAGATGAATTTGCCCGGCATCGACGCTGACGCCAGGCATTTCGTAACGCAGACCGTTAAGGGTCAGGTTACGCCAGCCACCATCGACCTGTTTGATTGACAGGCCCGGCACCCAGCGCGACGCACCTTTGAGCACTAAATGCAGCCCAGGCGTGGTACCGATTAAAAATGCCACCCCACCCAACAGCACGACCAGAAAGATCAGAATGCCGATCAGGACCTTTTTCCACAGCTTCATAGTTCTGGCCCCAGCCCTACGTAAAATTGTAATCCATGCTCTTCGTCATCCCCGATGGGTCTGGCGATATCAAATTTGATTGGGCCAACCGGTGAAGACCAGCGCACGCCGACGCCCGCACCGGTTTTGACGTTACTTTGCTTGATGTCGTTAACCGCTTCGCCCGAGTCGACAAACACCGCGCCCCACCATTTCCCGGTGACGTTGTACTGATATTCCAGCGATCCGGTGGCGAGTTTTGACGCACCGGTGAGTTTGCCGTCATCATCGCGCGGTGAAATGTTTTTATATTTGTAGCCACGAATACTGCGGTCACCACCGGCAAAGAAGCGCAGATCCGGCGGCACTTTTTCGAAGTCGTTGGTTTCGATCCAGCCCAGATTGCCGCGCGCCACAAAGCGATGACTGTCGCCAAGGGTACGGATCCAGACGTTTTGCGCCTGCAGGATCAGGAAGTCGACGTCTGAACCCCATGTGGTATCAGAGACGTCTGCCGAATAGCGCTGTGAATCGCCCCATGTCGGCATCAGGCCGCCACGGGAACGGGTACGGTTTACGCTGACGCCGGGATAGAGCAGCATAGTGGTGTTGGTCACGCTGCCCTGAGTAAAGTGATCCAGGCTCCAGCGCAGGTTGACCGCCTTCTGCCAGCCGCTGCTGCTGTCCCAGTTGCGC
This sequence comes from Pantoea sp. OVA07A, assembly GCF_019969975.1. NCBI lineage: Bacteria > Pseudomonadati > Pseudomonadota > Gammaproteobacteria > Enterobacterales > Erwiniaceae > Pantoea > Pantoea sp. OVA07A. The sequence continues at coordinate 388,233 of NZ_JAHXYM010000004.1, forward strand.
GACATCGCAAGCGTCGTGGTATCCGCTTTGGTGTCGTTGAGGTCGGTGCGCTTCAGACCGCCGGAGAAGGTGTAGTACTGCTCAAGCGGGCTTTTCAGCAGCGGCACTTTGTAGCTGAGATCGACCTGCTGTTCCGGCGCGGAAACGTAGGCGCTGGCCGCCAGGCTGTGACCGCTGTCGTTGATCCACGGTTTTTTCCAGGTCCCTTTCAGGCGCGGACCGACGTCTGTGGAATAGCCGACGCCGGTTTCAATGGTGTTTTCGGTGCGGGGTGACATTACTGCGCTCAGCGGCAGCACTTTGGTCTGTCGTCCCTTGCTGAATTCCGGCGCGACCACCACCGAATTAAACCAGCCGGTGGCGGAGAGGCGGCGATTCAGCTCGGCTAAATCGCGGGAGCTGTAGTAGTCCCCCTCTTTAAACGGCACCAGGTTTTGCAGGTACTCTTCGCGAATTTGCGATCCCTGGAAAGTAACGTCGCCGAAGCGATAGCGTTCGCCACTGTCGTAGTCGATATCCCAGAACGCTTCACGCCGCTCAACCGAGACACCAAGCTGGCTTTTTTTAAACGTGCCGTCGAAATAGCCGTTACGCAGTGCGAGATTAGAGAAGCCGCTTTTGAATTTGTCATATTGCCCGTGGTTAAGCTGGCTGCCCACTTCAGGGCGTCCCTGCTTCACCCAGGCTTTGTAATCCGCGTCATTGCGCGCATCGCCTTCGACCACAATCGTGCTGCCGCCGATTTTTACCGGTTCACCAGGCGTTACGTGTGCCACTAATACCGGTCGTCCACCCTGCGCAGGCGCGGGGCGGGATTCGAAATCGATGGTGGGCTCGTAATAACCGAGCGCGCGCAGCCCCTCTTTTATCGCAACAGAAACGCGCGCGCGAAAGCGGCCATCATTAGAGACCTCATCGCTGCCGATGGTGGACAGACGCGCTCTGACATTCTTTTGCAGATCCCCGGATAAGCCGTCTACCTGTAATCGCACTGTCGCCGCCTCAAGGGCGGGCGCGGCAAGCAGCAGGCCAGCCATGCAATAAACATAAAATCGTGGCACCTGTACTCCTGTTAATCATGCCGGCCCCTTTTCCGCGGGGCGCTTATTAATCTTCTTTGCCCGCACTACCGCAACGGCAACATCCTCATCATAGCCGCACTTTATGGCAAACGGCGGAGCAACACTGACATCTAAGTCAAATAACGGGGCTATTGTCGGTAAATGGGGTGAGCGATACAACTCCTGCGGGTCGGAATGATCAGTCCGATATGACTCACTCAGATAAATCCGAGTCTGTAACCGGCCGCTCTGGCTGCTAATGCGCCCTTAAGCAGCGGTTTGCCCTCTGGCGGCGCAATGAGCGCTCCTGCTATAATCGGCCACCACAGGCATGCCGCCTGTTTTCATTTCTGCCCCGACATGTCGTTTGTTGTCGAACTGGCGCAGACATTTTTGGCACGGATAGCTTTGTTTCACGGATAAACCAACTCTGTTTGCGCTTACCCACGCTGCCCAGGCCAAAAATGACAAGTGGATAACCCTTTGGATCTCATATGTTAGATAGCTTACTTGTCATTCTGTTACTGATCGTAATCAGTGCCTTTTTCTCTCTGTCGGAGATCTCGCTGGCGGCCGCCCGTAAGATCAAACTGAAACTGCTGGCCGATGAAGGCAACGTAAATGCGCAGCGCGTGCTGAAAATGCAGGAAACGCCGGGCATGTTCTTCACCGTGGTGCAGATTGGCCTCAACGCCGTCGCCATCCTGGGGGGTATTGTTGGCGATGCGGCGTTTTCGCCGGTTTTCAGCGGCCTGTTTAACCGGTTTGTCTCGCCGGAACTGGCGGAGCAGCTCAGCTTTATCTGCTCCTTCACCATCGTCACCAGCCTGTTTATCCTGTTTGCTGACTTAACCCCAAAGCGGGTCGGCATGGTCGCACCGGAAACCATCGCGCTGCGCATCATCAACCCGATGCGTTTCTGCCTGCTGATAATGCGTCCGTTGGTGTTTCTGTTTAATGGCCTGGCTAACGTCTTCTTCCGTATTTTCAAGCTGCCGATGGTGCGTAAAGATGACATCACCTCCGACGATATCTACGCGGTGGTTGAAGCGGGTGCGCTGGCTGGCGTGCTGCGTAAGCAGGAGCACGAGCTGATTGAAAACGTGTTTGAGCTGGAGTCACGTACTGTTCCCTCCTCCATGACCTCACGTGAGAATATTGTCTGGTTTGATCTGCACGAAGATGAGACCAGCCTCAAAACCAAAATCGCCCAGCATCCTCACTCGAAGTTTCTGGTCTGCAGCGGCGATATCGACCATATCGTTGGCTATGTCGACTCCAAAGAGCTGCTGCTGCGCGTGCTGGGTAATCAGAGCATGGCGCTGAACAGCGGCCTGCAGATTCGCTCGGCGCTGATCGTGCCGGACACGCTGACCCTCTCTGAAGCACTGGAAAGTTTTAAAACCGCCGGAGAAGATTTCGCGGTGATCATGAACGAATATGCGCTGGTTGTGGGCATTATTACCCTGAATGATGTAATGACCACGCTGATGGGCGATCTGGTTGGCCAGGGTATGGAAGAGCAGATTGTGGCGCGCGATGAGAATTCATGGCTGGTTGAAGGCGGTACGCCGATTGATGACGTGATGCGCGTGCTGGACATTGATGATTTCCCGCAGTCAGGCAACTACGAAACCATCGGCGGCTTTATGATGTATATGTTGCGTAAGATTCCGAAGCGTACCGATTTTGTGAAGTTTGCTGGCTACAAGTTCGAGGTAGTGGATATTGATAGCTATCGCATCGATCAGCTGCTGGTTACCCGCATCGATGAACGACCGCCGGTGCTGAGCATGACAAAAAGCGAAGAAGAGTAGAATGACCAGCAGCCTGGCCCAGCAGGCGTAATTGCTGCAGGCAGTCTGGACACGGACAGTGCGGAACAACCGGAATGTGACGTAGTCTGTGAGAATTGTTGGCACTGCTCAGGTTCAGAGTGACAAATAAAATCGCCTGACTGGCCAGACACTAAGGGCGCCATCGGCGCCCTTATGATTAGTTGAACTCAAGTTTGAGACGAACGACCTGGCGGTTAATTTCTGACATCACGCTCAGGTGCTGTTTGTCTTTGACGCGCGGGATTAATACTTTCCCTTTGTCGAACTCGAACGCGCCGACGTCCTTGATATACAACCTTCCTTTGAACAGCGTTTTTACATATTTCGCTATTTGTAGCGGATTATAGCGCTGGAAGATCTTCATACTGACTAACTCCTGTACATTTTTAAGCACGCTTCGCCGTTTCCAAATTTGGTTCCAGCCCATGAAGCGCGAATTCGCGATAACTATAGAACACTCAAACCTACTAATGTTCCTAAAAGTGATTTTTTTTACTGAATTGACACATCATTACAGAACACTCTGTTATCAGGCTCACACAACACAGTATAAACCTTCGTTGGTTAAGGAATTGTGGCGGCCATAACAAACCTGACACCTTTCCAGGACAGGCGCATCATCCCTGCTTACTATTGCAGTAAAATGACTAACTGGTCTGATCACTCAAGGAAATAGCAATGCGAATAATTCTGGCAGCTGTAGCGTTGTCTTTACTGATTCCGGCAAGCGTGATGGCTCATGACCTCAGGCAGGATATGCGGGTACCGGCCGTTGGCGTGAACGACAAAGGCGAGCTGTTATTGCAGCAGGATAAGTTTAGCTATAAAAACTGGAATAGCGCGCAGCTCAGCGGAAAAGTTCGCGTGATTCAGCACATCGCGGGTCGCTCATCCGCTAAAGAGATGAATGCCGCATTGATCGAGGCGATTAAGGCCGCGAAGCTGCCGCATGATCGCTATCAGACCACCACCATCGTGAATACAGATGATGCCATTCCCGGTACGGGCATGTTTGTGCGCAGCAGCGTCGAGACTAACAAGCAGCAATATCCGTGGTCGCAGTTTGTTGTCGACAGCAAGGGCAATGTGCAGCATGCCTGGCAGTTACAGCCGGGCGGTTCCGCCATTGTGGTGCTGGATAAGCAGGGTAAGGTGAAATTTGTGAAGGATGGATCGCTGACGCAGGATGAAGTGACAAAAGTGATTACGCTGGTCACCTCCCTGCTGAAGGATTAATCGCTGAAGCCCCGGTGGGGAGAGCATCGCCCGCCGGGGTTTCAGCCTTCAGCAGGCTGAGCGCTCAGACAGCGTTAAAACAGTGATACGCGGAAGCCAGGATTAAGGAAGGATTCGCGCGGCGCGTAGTCCAGAGTTTTACCCTGCCAGTCGTGCACATGCGCGCCCGCCGCCATCGCCACGGCATGGCCCGCGCCGGTATCCCAGATGTTGGTGGGTCCGAAACGGGGATAGAGCTGGGCTTTTCCTTCTGCCACCAGGCAGAATTTCAGTGAGGATCCGGTCGCGACGGTCTGATGTTCACCTAACTGCTTCAGGTACTCTTTCATCTCATCGTCGTCGCCATGTGAACGGCTCACCACCACCAGCGGAGGACGCGCATCACGGACATGAATCTGTTCACGCTGACCGCCCTCCTCTTTCCACGCTTTGCCGTCTGCAGCGGAGTACATCACGCCCAGCACTGGCGCATAGACCACGCCCATTACCGGCTTGCCCGCTTCGATTAGCGCAATGTTAACGGTGAATTCGCCGTTACGCTTGATGAACTCTTTGGTGCCATCCAGCGGATCGACCAGCCAGTAGCGCTGCCAGTGCTGACGCACCTCCCAGGCTGGCGGATCTTCTTCTGACAGCACGGGGAGATCAGGCGTCAACTTTTTGAGGCCAGCGAGGATCACCTCGTGTGCAGCGATATCCGCGGCGGTCACCGGCGAATCATCCGATTTGTGAGAAACGTCAAGCGGCGCGGCACCGTTATAGACCTGCATAATCGCGTCGCCTGCTTCGCGTGCCAGTTGGCAGATTTGCTCTAACATTTTTCACCTCATTGTGTCTGTCTGCTGCAGGATCAGCTCATCGTCAGATAGTGACATTTTAGCAGTTCCGCCTGAAGTGCCCATTTACAGGCACTTCGGCGATTCAATTTATAGATATATCAATATCATAGTTACCCATTTATCGCCACGCCTGTGCCGCTACGCCTCCATCGTTTAAGAATCCGTCGCTGACCGATGCGTCAAAACGTTATACCCATCACGATTTAAAATGACTATCTGTCATGCTTTTACATTATTTTGAGATCCTTATTTATTTTGCAGCAGGAGCAAGCATGTTTAAGCCCGGAATGATGTTACTGGCACTGAGCGTTTCCGTCGCCACCCAGGCGGCGACGGTGGATTTGCGGATACTGGAAACCACCGATCTGCACAGCAATATGATGGATTTCGACTATTACAAAGACACGCCAACCGAGAAGTTTGGTTTGGTGCGAACCGCCACGCTGATCCACGCCGCACGCCAGGAGGTGAAAAACAGCCTGCTGGTCGATAACGGAGACATCATTCAGGGCAGCCCGCTGGGTGACTACATGGCGGCCAAAGGATTACATGAGGGCGAGATCCATCCGGTCTACAAGGCGCTCAACACGCTGGATTACAGCGTCGGTAACCTCGGTAATCATGAATTCAATTATGGCCTGCCCTACCTGAAAAAAGCGCTGGCGGGCGCACGCTTTCCCTATGTGAACGCCAACGTGATTGATGTGAAGAGCGGCAAACCGCTGTTTACCCCATACCTCATCAAATCCACTACGGTGGTTGATCGTGAGGGCAAAACGCAGACCCTGAAGATAGGTTATATCGGCTTTGTGCCGCCGCAGATCATGGTGTGGGATAAAGCCAACCTGCAGGGCAAGGTACGCGTCGATGACATCACCGAAACGGCTCGCCGCTACGTGCCTGAGATGCGCGCGCAGGGCGCCGATCTGATTATCGCTATTCCCCACTCCGGCCTGAGCAGCGAGCCGTATCACACGATGGCGGAGAACTCGGTTTACTATCTCAGCCAGGTGGAAGGCATTAACGCCATCCTGTTTGGTCATGCGCATGCGGTCTTCCCCGGCAAGGAGTTTGCTGACATCAAGGGTGCAGATATCGCCAACGGCACCCTGAACGGTATTCCGGCGGTGATGCCCGGCATGTGGGGCGATCATCTTGGCGTGGTTGACCTGGTGCTGAATAATGAGGGCGGACGCTGGCAGGTGAGCAGCGGCAAAGCACAGGCGCGGCCCATCTACGATACCGCAGCGAAGAAATCGCTGGCGGCAGAGGATCCGGCGCTGGTGAAGGTACTGGCTGACGATCACCACGCCACGCGAGAGTTTGTGGCGAAGCCCATCGGCAAGTCCGCCGATGTGATGTACAGCTACCTGTCGCTGGTACAGGACGATCCGACGGTACAGATCGTCAATAATGCCCAGCGCGCCTACGTGGAGCATTTCATTCAGGGCGATCCGGATCTGGGCCGCCTGCCGGTGCTCTCTGCTGCTGCGCCGTTTAAAGCGGGCGGACGTAAAAACGATCCGGCCAGCTATGTCGAAGTAGAGAAAGGCGCGCTGACCTTCCGTAACGCGGCCGATCTCTATCTCTATCCCAATACCCTGGTGGTCATGAAAGTCACCGGTGCGCAGGTAAAAGAGTGGCTGGAGTGCTCAGCGGGCCAGTTTAATCAGATCGATCCCCACAGCACGAAAACGCAGTCGCTGATCAACTGGGATTTCCGCACCTATAACTTTGATGTGATTGACGGGGTTAATTATCAGATTGATGTGACCCAGCCCGCGCGCTACGACGCAGAGTGCCAGCTGATCCATCCTGAGGCCTCACGTATCCGTCAGCTTAGCTGGCAGGGTAAACCCTTCGATCCACAGGCGACCTTCCTGGTGGCGACCAATAACTATCGCGCTTACGGCGGTAAGTTTGCCGGCACCGGAGATAAATACATCGCCTTTGCCTCGCCGGATGAGAACCGTTCCGTGGTTGCAGCCTACATCAGCGCGGAAACCAAAGCGCACGGTGAAGTTCAGCCGAAGGCGGACAATAACTGGCGGCTGGCACCGATTACCTCATCCACCCCGCTCGACATTCAGTTTGAAACGGCACCGGGTGATAAAGCGACCGGATTTATTAAGCAGCATGCGCAATATCCGCTTCAGCCCAAAGGGACAGATGCGATCGGCTTTGCTCTGTGGCAGGTGAATTTACAGCAGAAATAAGGCGGAAGAAAACGCTGCAACCGGGGTGGTTGCAGCATCCGGATATTACAGAATTTCCAGCAGTTCGACTTCGAAGATCAGGGTGCTGAATGGTGGGATAGAGGCACCCGCACCGCGCTCGCCATACGCGAGATTCTGTGGGATCACCAGTTCCCATTTTGAGCCAACCGGCATCAGGGTCAGCGCTTCAATCCAGCCTGGAATTACGCCGCTTACCGGGAATTCCGCCGGTTCGCCACGGGCAACAGAGCTGTCGAATACGCTGCCGTCGATCAGTTTACCGGTGTAGTGAACGCGTACGCGATCCTGACGTGATGGGATTGGACCCTCGCCCTGCGTAATCACGCTGAACTGCAGGCCTGATTCGGTGCTGCTCACGCCTTCACGCTGCGCATGTTCCTGCAGGAACGCCTGACCTTCTGCGGCCATGGCTTCAGTGCGCTCACGACGCACGCCTTCAGCGCGTTCATGCACTTCACGCAGTGCGCGATGAACCACATCAACCGGTACGGCCGGCGAGTTCCCTTCCAGCGCGTCGCGCAGACCCGCGAGCAGTGCTTCTGGTTGCAGACCCTGCAGACCAGATTCCAGCAACTGCTGGCCAACCTGTAAACCAATACCGTAACTTGCTTGTGCTTCGACGCTGTCGAAAGAAGGGGTAGTCATCTTCGTTCCTTTCACTCTCGGATAAATTCGAACCGGCAGCATAGCAGCGCAGGCCGCTGGCGTAAAATGCCCTGCATCGCAGATGACTTTTGCCGGGGAAAGAGAAACAATAGAGCCGTCAATTTTATCAATGCTGGCAGGCACTTCGCGCCGGTATTGCCCATACTATAACTATCGGGGGGGATCACCCCCTCTGTAGCACACGAATAAGAGAGCAAACATGGGCCAGATAGCCCCACGACGCCGCAGGATGCGTGCAAAATATCTTGTATCCCGGCTGCAGACCTGGCTGGCCGCACGCAGGCTAAAGCAGCCTGCCGGAGAGGAGGAACCCCGAATGGCTTCAGACACGTCATCCCGCCTGCCGACATGGCTTCAGCGTATCTGGCATTTTACCGACCACATTCGCTGGATGGACCCGCTGCCTGCGCCGCACCGCCGTGGCATTGTGGCCGCACTGCTGGTGATGCTGGTGGCGTTTCTCTGGCCCGCCAGCACGCTGCGCTATCCGGTCGAGCAGCCGGTCGCACCCCAGACGGAGAAAGAGGTGCCGATGCAGGCGGATATTTATGAGAACAACAGTAGCCGCCAGCCGTCATCCTCACCGTCTCAGCAGACGCCAAAAGCCGATTCTCAGGGTGAGTGGCGCAATCTGACCATCGCTTCCGGTCAGACGCTGGCGCAGCTGTTTCGTGATAATAGTCTGCCGGTCAATGATGTGTTTGCGATGGCGCGGGTGGAAGGCAGCGATCAGCCACTCAGCTCACTGAAAAGTGGTCAGCAGGTGAAAATCCGTCAGGATGCGCAGGGGGCTGTAACAGGTCTGACGGTGGAGGGCGCAAACGGTCCGGTGCTGTTTACACGTCAGCCAGACGGCAGCTTTATTCGCGCGCAGTAACGCGAACAGCGGCGATTGAAAGGCACAAAAACAAAAACGCCGGCACAGGGCCGGCGTTTGTGTCGTGCTCAGTTAATAAAGATTAACCAGCAACTACTTTCACGTTCAGTTTCGCGAATACTTCGCTGTGAACCTGGAAGCTTACTTCATGCTCACCGGTAGTGCGCAGAACGCCGTTCGGCAGACGAACTTCGCTCTTAGCCACTTCAACGCCAGCTGCAGTCACTGCATCAGCGATGTCGCGGGCACCGATTGAACCGAACAGTTTACCTTCATCGCCCGCTTTAGACGTGATGGTTACAGTGCCCAGTTCATTGATTTTCTCAGCGCGTGCAGTTGCTGCAGACTGAACGTCAGCCAGTTTGGCTTCCAGTTCAGCACGGCGTGCTTCGAAGAACTCAACGTTTTTCTTGGTAGCAGGAACAGCTTTGCCCTGTGGTACCAGGAAGTTACGAGCGTAGCCCGCTTTAACGTTAACCTGATCACCCAGGGTGCCAAGGTTTGCTACTTTATCAAGCAGAATAACTTGCATTACCTTATCCTCTTAAAGTCGTTAATGGACAGTTGCCGATTACTGATGACGATCAGTGTACGGCAGCAGAGACAGGTAACGCGCACGCTTGATGCAGCGAGCCAACTGACGCTGGTATTTTGCACGAGTACCGGTGATACGGCTCGGGACAATTTTACCGCTTTCGGTAATGTAGTTTTTCAACGTTGCGATGTCTTTGTAATCGATCTCAACAACGCCTTCCGCGGTGAAACGGCAGAACTTGCGACGACGGAAATAACGTGCCATTAGGCTAGTCTCCAGAATCTATCAATTCAATCTGCTCGGCATGGAACACCACTTTGCTCTGGCCATTTCGTGCCTGATGGCAACTAATGAAACCGTCGAGTGTGAGTTGCGTGCCGACCGTTATATGTTGAGTAATCACCTGATGGGCGCTGCCGCTGATAATAACCGGCATACGACACCAGGCTTGCCGGTGAAACCCGGCCTCCTCCTGCACTGAGCGGTGCTCAAGCACGAACTGACAGTGAGGAATTCCTGACGGGCTAACTCTTCGAACCGGCGTCTTGCACACAGTGCCAGACAGGCGAAGTCGATTAACCGTCACGATGGATTACTCTTCAGAATCCCCAGCATCTGACTCATCAGCGGATTCGTTAGCAAAATCTTCGCGACGATCACGACGCTCATCTTTCGCTTTAACCATCGGCGATGCTTCAGTTACCGCGTTTTTAACGCGCATAACCATGCTACGGATAACGGCGTCGTTGAAGCGGAAGTTCGTTTCCAGCTCATCGATCGCTTCCTGCGGCGCTTCAACGTTCATCAGAACGTAATGCGCTTTGTGCAGTTTATTGATCGGGTAAGCCAGCTGACGGCGGCCCCAGTCTTCCAGACGGTGAATCGTGCCTTCTGCACCAGTGATAGCACCAGTGTAACGCTCGATCATGCCAGGAACCTGTTCGCTCTGGTCAGGATGAACCATAAATACGATTTCGTAATGACGCATCGAAATTGCTCCTTACGGATTATTCAGCCTCCTGTCGGGGTCAACCGCGGCCCATGGAAGCAAGGAACGTTATAGGCTGTGTCCCACAAAGGTTCGTTGTGACGAGCGTTTGTGGGACACAGCCTGAGAATGCGGCTGAAAAATTGACGCGTAATCATACTGGCGGCGACGGCTAAACTCAAGCGCACATTTCAACAAATGCCATCCGGCGTGCCATATACGGTAGCTTTTCGTGCTAATCATGTGAATACAGCGCGTTAAGCGGGAAAGGTTCAAAAAAGCTGATAAAGAGCTTCAGGCGGACGATCTGGCGATAATGTGCACAGTCGCTAAACTTAATGCAGACGTTACGGTTTGGCTAATCGGCGTCTAACAGAGTGTGTTCCCTGAAGTGAGGAGTCGGGCATGAAAACGTTCGTCATCGCCACTTTACTGGGTCTCTTCCTGTCTCCACCCGCTCTTGCCAGCAATGCTGACTGTGCGCAGCAGATAAGAAGTCACAGCAGCGAAGCGGCATCGGGTTATATCTATGTTAATCGGCTGGATGCGCCACCAAAGAACCCGGTCCACGCGCCTGCCAGAGCAGCAGAAAAATCGTCTGCGCACTGGTAAGTGCTGGTAAATTTACGGGCGGCAGATCCACTCTCCGCCCGCTCATTTTTATAGCTGCTGTTTAAAAAAGCTGACCAGCGCCGTCAATGCTGATGGCGTGATCTTATGTCCAATCTGTTTTTCAGACAGCGAAGTCAGATGCTTCGCCAGCCCGTTGTCACGCAGCGCCCTCTCCAGCCGGACGCTCTCCGCCCAGGGCACCACCTCATCCGCCTCACCATGCCACAACAGCAGCGGACGGTTTGCCAGGGCCTCCAGCCGGTTGCAGGGATCGTAGTCCGCCAGCGGTGCCATGCGGGCAGCAAACTGCGCTTGCTGCTCAGGCGTGTCGGCCACCAGCGGCGGAAACAGCGACTGACTGAGCTGCATAAAATAGCCCGATCCCATCAGGCAGGCGACGCTCTGAATCTGCGGATAACGTGCCATCGCGCCCAGCGCCGTCATGCCGCCCATCGACGCGCCCGCCACCGCAAAACGCTCGCTGGCGATCAGATCGTCAGCGCGCAGCGCCGATTCCAGCTGCGTCAGCTCATCAATGTTCTGTTTCAGAATCTCCCAGAAGCGACCAAGGCGTGCATCGGCATCGCCGTGATAGCGCGCGCCGTGCAGATCCGCATCCGGCATCACCGCCCGGAACCCCGCCTGAGCCAGCGCGACAGCGAAGTAGGCGTAGACCTCTTTTGAAGAGGTAAAGCCGTGATAAAACAGCACGGTAGGCAGTGGCTGATGCCGTTGTCCGGCAGGCGTGGCGTGCAGGCATTCGATACCGGCCAGCGTTTCTGTGGTGAGTTCAATCATGGTCTCTCCTGAGAAGGGGCAAGGCGTGCCGATTGAGTGTACGTCTGCGGGTTAATTTACGAAATCCCCTGCTGCGTTTAGTCGCCAGATTTCGGCCTAAACTTTTCCCGCGCTTTGCCGTTGATGTTGTGTCCCCCTAACTTGATCAAAGGTAATTTATGAAGCGTCTCTCTCTCAGCGGCCTGAGTCTTGGAGTTAAGCTGTCTGTACTGACGTCTCTCAGCGTTGCGTTATTGTTGCTGGTTCTGACGCTAACCCAGAGCCACACCGCTTCGCGGCAGCTGGAAAATCTCGCCATCGATGACATGCAAAACCAGGTGCAGGGCATCAGTGAAATGGCCACCATGTTCAACGCCACCCTCACCGAAGAGGTGGCTCACTACACCAGTCTGTTTACCAGCTTCCTGCCTAAGCGCTTTAGCCTGGATGAAGGCTCCCGGGTGCAGGTCGGTGTCTTTTCGACGCCGGTGCTGCGCGCCGGGTTAAAAACGCTGAACCTCGACCAGACCGCGGTAGACGATTTCACCGAACGCACCGCTGCCGTGGCGACCATTTTTGTGCGTGACGGCGATGATTTTATCCGTATTTCCACCTCGCTGAAAAAGCAGGATGGCAGTCGCGCAATCGGTACGCAGCTTGACCGCAACGGCGCCGCCTGGAAAAGCGTCAGTCAGGGCGACGTCTATCAGGGGCTGGCGACGCTGTTCGGCCATCGCTACATCACACAATATCAGCCGGTAAAAGATGAGAGTGGCAAGGTTGTCGCCATCCTGTTTGTCGGCGTTGGCATTGATAAGCAGTATGCGCTGATGCGTGAAAAAATCCTGGCACGCAAGCTGGGTGATAGTGGTCATTTCTTTGTGCTCAACGGCACGCCCGGTAAGACGCAGGGAGAGTATCTGTTCGATCAGCACGACGAAGGAAAACGACCCGCCTGGGATGACGCGACACTCCAGCCGCTGCTGACTCAGCCGCAGGGCATGCTGCAGGCAGAGATCAACGGCGAGCACCAGATTCTGGCATGGCAGCAGCTGCCAGGCTGGAACTGGGTGATTGCCGGCGAAGTTAACCGTGAAAGCCTGCTCGCCCCGATTACGCATAGCCGTAACCTTTTCCTGATAACCGGACTGATTCTGGTGGTGGTCTTTGCGCTGGGGTTTGTCTGGTACAGCCGTCGGGCGATTACCCGTCCGCTGCAGCAGGTGATCCATCTGGCGGAGCAATATGCCGCCGGGAATCTGCAGGTCCATATGGATACCCAGCGTCGCGATGAAGTGGGCCAGTTGATCGTTGCGATCAACGGCATTGGTGATGGTCTGGAGAAAATCGTCAGCCAGGTGCGCGGCGCGGCGCAGGAGATCAGCGACGGCACAGACACCATCGCGGCCAGCAGTCATAACATCAGCGAGCAGATCGGACGTCAGGCCAGCAGTGTGGAACAGACCTCCGCCAGCATGGAGCAGTTTGGCGCGACGGTTGAACACACCGCAGACAGCCTGCGTCAGGCGATGTCACTGGTGGCCGAAGCCAGCGATATCGTCAGTCACGGCAGCCAGACGGTGGTGCGCTCGGTCAACACCATGTCGGCAATTAAGGTTTCATCACAAAGCATTGCGGATATCACCCACGTGATTGAGTCGATCGCCTTCCAGACCAATATCCTGGCGCTGAACGCCGCCGTTGAAGCGGCACGTGCCGGGGAACAGGGCCGTGGCTTTGCCGTGGTGGCCGCAGAAGTGCGTGCGCTGGCACAGCGTTCTGCGCAGGCCGCTAAAGAGATTGATGGACTGATTGCGACCTCCATCAGCAACGTGGCGGAGGGCCATCAGTTATCTGAGCAGACGCGCGATGCGATGAGCGACATTGTGACCCACATCGAGCAGGTGCAGGCGCTGATGGGCGAGATCAACGTGGCGGCGCAGCAGCAGGCGGCAGGCATCGGCCAGGTTAATCTGGCGATGAACCAGATCAGCCAGGCGACTCACCAGAACAGCGAACTGGTGACACAGGCGGAAAACAGCGCGCAGAACCTGAGTGATAAAGGGCATCACCTGACCCAGTTGGTCAGCGTATTCAGCCTTAAATCCTGACGTCATTCAGGGCGATGGCATACACTTAATGCTTCGTCCTGAAAGAGGGTTTTGCTATGCGTTTCGCTTATTTACTGATGATAAGCCTGCTGCTGGCAGGCTGTTCCGCGCTTGAGACCACGCCAAAAGCACCGCCCGCGCCGACGCAACAGGCGCAGGAGATTTCACGGGCGCAGAGTGGCGGTTTGCCAAAGCTGGGCAATATTACCGTTAACGTGCGCGGCTCACCGGATGATGCCGGGCGGGCCGTCGCCGCCCGGGCTAACCAGGCCGGTGCGGCTTACTATCAGATCGTGGCGCTGAGTGAAACAGTGATGCCCGGTCTCTGGTACGCCAGCGCGATTCTTTACGGCGCATCACCTGCCACAGGCGCGGGCCAGTAAACGGTCTGTGATTGCTGTCTCAAGCGGGCGGGAGCCACGCCGATCGAGCCACTGCTGGCACCATGCATCCGCCAGCGGCGGTTCGCCATATTTCAGTAGCTGAGCGCCGGTCGCAAGCAGCAGCAGTGTGCGGGTCACCTCGCGCGCCTGCTCTTCGGGGACTTTGCTCATTCGCAGCCGTAACTGACGCCAGCGCGCATCGAAATGACGATTACTCCCTTTCACCGCTTCAAATTCCTGGCCCAGCATCTCCGAAACCTCTGCCTGACGGGTGAGCACGCGCAGTACGTCAAGACACATCACGTTGCCCGACCCTTCCCAGATGCTGTTGACCGGTATGTCACGATAGAGGCGCGGCAGCTCGCTCGCTTCGCAGTAGCCGATGCCCCCCAGCACTTCCATCGACTCCGCGACGAACGGGGCTCCCGCTTTGCAGATCTGATATTTTGCAGCCGGAGTGAATAAACGGGCAAACGTGACCTCATGCGGTTTTGCCGGTTGTGACCAGGCGCGCGCCAGCCGCATCAGCAGTGCGGTTTGCCCCTCCAGCTGCAGCGCCTGCTGTGCCAGAACCTGACGCATCAGCGGCTGATCCACCAGGTTTTTCCCCATCACCTGGCGCTGATGTGCATGCCAGAGTGCCACCGAGAATGCACGCCGCATCTGACCATGACTGCCGAGTGCGCAGTCGAAGCGCGTCATACCGCCCATTTTAAGGATCAGCCGCACGCCTTCGCCCTCTTCTCCCAGCAGCCAGCCGGTCGCATCGCGAAACTCCACCTCACAACTGGCATTTGAGCGATTACCCAGCTTATCTTTAAGCTGCTCAAGCTGGATGGCGTTGCGTGACCCGTCAGGCAACAGGCGCGGCAGGAAGAAGCAGCTTAATCCGGCGGGCGTCTGCGCCAGCACCAGATGCGCATCGCTCTGCGGCACCGAGAAGAACCATTTGTGGCCGGTCAGCCGGTAGGCTTCACCCGGGCCGCGCGCGCCCAGCGGCTCGGCCCGGGTGGTGCTGGTGAGCAGATCGCTGCCGCCCTGTTTTTCCGTCATGCCCATACCGATCAGCAGACCCCGTTTCTGGTCGCCGGGCTGCGCATGGGTATCGTAACGATCGCTGAGCAGCGGATCGAGCCAGCCTTCGAACGCGGCAGGCAGATAAGTCTGCAGCAATGGAATGGCCGCGTGCGTCATGGTCACCGGGCAAAGCGTGCCCGCTTCAACCTGCGCGTGCAGAATAAAGCGCGCAGCGCGCGCCACGCTGGCCTGTTCACGTACTGTGGGATGCCAGCTGAGATTATGCAGGCGGCTGGCGCAGACACCCTGCATCAGCAGGTGCCAGGCGGGGTGAAAACGGACTTCATCCATCCGTACGCCACGGGCGTCGTAGCGCAGCAGTTCAGGTGGCTCCGCGTTGGCGAGCCGGCCCAGCTCCAGCGACTCGGCGCTGCCCAGCTGTCGGCCTACCGAAGCCAGCCACTCCCGATCCCATCCGGCGCCTTCGCGTGACAGTGCCTCGCCGAGCGGCGTATCAGACAGGAACAGGTTGCTGTTGCTCAGAGGATGGGGCTGATTAAAAACGGTGTGTGTTGTCCAGGTCATAACCACTCCTCGCGGATGTCACTCAGTAAGTATACCCGTCGTCTTTCAAGCTGCATTTTTGTTGGCTGCGTTCACTCACCCGAATCACTTACTCATGTAAGCTCATCGGGATTCGTTCTCTTGCCGCCTCAATGCAACCCGAAATCCTTTGGGTATATACGAATGACGCGCAGTTATGCCTGGTACAGGAACTAATTTGTGGCGAGGATCACATCGGGGATCAGGCGTTGCGCTGACGCACCGCTTCAAACAGGCAGACACCCGTAGCCACCGAGACATTCAGCGAAGAGACGCTGCCCGCCATCGGAATGCTGATCAGCTCATCGCAATGCTCACGGGTCAGACGACGCATGCCTTCCCCTTCCGCGCCCATCACCAGCGCCATCGGACCGGTCATTTTGCTCTGGAAGACGGTATGGTCAGCTTCACCTGCGGTACCGACAACCCAGATGTTGTACTCCTGCAGCAGACGCAGGGTACGTGCCAGGTTGGTGACGCGGATCAACGGCACATTTTCTGCCGCGCCGCTGGCCACTTTTTTGGCCGTTGCATTCAGGGGAGCAGAGCGATCTTTCGGCACGATAATCGCGTGAACACCGGCCGCATCGGCACTGCGCAGGCAGGCACCCAGATTGTGCGGATCGGTGACCCCGTCCAGCACCAGCAGGAAGGGTTTCTCCAGGCTCTGCAGCAGATCCGGCAGGTCGCCTTCCTGATACTGACGACCCGGTTTTACCCGCGCCACAATACCCTGATGTACACCGCCTTCAACCTGGCTGTCGAGCCACTTGCGCTCGGCCAGCTGAATCACGACCCCCTGAGCTTCCAGCGCGGCGACCACGGGTTGCAGGCGACGATCGTCGCGGCCTTTGAGGATAAAGACTTCCTGGAAACGTTGTGGATCACGTTCCAGCAGCGCCTGCACGGCATGGATACCAAAAATAATTTCGCTCATCGATCTGCTCAGTGTTTGGAAATGAATGAATGACCGCCCTTTCTCAGTGAGAAAGGGCGGGTGCGCGCATCAGTCAGGCTGCGCCTTTTTTCTGGCGCGCTTCGCCCGGGTGGCGGCGGCGATTTTACGGGTTTTTTCCGAGACGTTTTTACTTTTATTCTCGGTATTTGCAGCGGCGGGCTTGCCCTTGTCGCCCCGGAAAGCGGCGTCCGGCTCGAAGTTGGACTTCTTGCTCGCATCACGACGGCGTTTCGCTGGCGCTTTGTCGTCACGCTTCGCCCGGTCACGTGCGGTTTTGCCTTCACCACGTACCTGACGCTGGCTGGAGATCAGGGCAAAATCGATTTTACGCTCATCCATATGGACGGCTTCAACACGCACTTCAACCGTGTCACCCAGACGATAGGTGCGACCGCCCGATTCACCGATCAGACGCTGACCTACCGGGTCAAAACGGTAGTAATCGTTGTCGAGCGTCGAAACGTGGACCAGACCATCAATGAACAGATCGCTTAAGCGTACAAAGAAGCCAAATCCGGTCACGCTGGAAATGACGCCGTTGAAGACGTTGCCAACCTGATCCTGCATGAAGTCACACTTGAGCCAGTCCGCGACGTCACGGGTCGCTTCATCGGCGCGGCGTTCGGTCAGGGAACAGTGCAGGCCCAGTTGCAGCATCTGCGGCATGTCGTAGTGATAGCCGCCGGTTGCTGTCGTCATATCTTTGGCGACGCTGCGATCTCTCGGCATCAGGTATTTAATGGCGCGCTGTACCAGGCCTTTACCTTCGTCCTGCTCTTTTGCCAGCAGATATTTGATGGCGCGATGCAGCGTCAGATCCGGATAACGACGGATTGGCGAGGTAAAGTGCGCATACGACGAGAGCGCCAGACCAAAGTGACCGCGGTTTTCCGGATCGTAAACGGCCTGCTTCATCGAACGCAGCAGCATGGTTTGCAGCATTTCCGCATCAGGACGATCGGCAACCTGCTTCAGCAGCGCCGCATAGTCGATTGGCTGCGGTTTATTGCCGCCAGGCAGGCTCAGTCCCAGCTCGTTGAGCACGGTACGGAAGCTCTTGATGCTTTCGTCGGTCGGGCGATCGTGATCGCGGAACAGCGCCGGTTCCTGATTTTTCTCAACGAAGCGTGCCGAGGCGATGTTCGCCAGGATCATGCACTCTTCGATCAGCTTATGGGCGTCATTACGTGACACGCGCTCAACACGCTCAATACGGCGCTCGGCGTTGAAGATAAACTTCGCCTCTTCCGTTTCAAACGAGATACCGCCGCGCTCTTCACGAGCGGCTTCCAGCGCATGATAGAGGTTGTTCAGCTCTTCAAGGTCTTTAACCAGCGGCGCATACTGCTGGCGCAGCTCTTTGTCGCCCTGCAGAATGTTCCAGACTTTGTTGTAGGTCAGACGCGCATGGGAGTTCATCACCGCTTCGTAGTGCTTGAAGCCGGTCAGTTTACCTTTGGTCGAGATGGTCATCTCGCACACCATACAGAGGCGATCGACCTGCGGGTTAAGCGAACATAAGCCATTCGACAGCACTTCCGGCAGCATCGGCACAACCTGCGACGGGAAGTAGACCGAGGTTCCGCGCTGATGCGCTTCGTCATCCAGTGGGGTGCCCGGACGGACGTAATAGCTGACATCCGCGATAGCTACCCACAGACGCCATCCGCCACCGCGCTTCTTCTCACAGTAAACAGCATCATCAAAGTCACGGGCATCTTCACCATCGATGGTGACCAGCGGCAGCTTACGCAGATCGACGCGGCCTTTTTTGGCCTCTTCCGGGACTTCTTCTTTCAGTTTGCTGACCTGAGCTTCCACTTCCGGCGGCCAGGTGTGCGGGATTTCATGCGTACGCAGCGCCATATCCACGGCCAGGCTGGTCCCCATATCATCGCCCAGAATCTCGGCGATTTTTCCGATCGCTTTGCTGCGACGGTTCGGACGCTGGACCAGCTCAACCACCACCACGGAACCCATGCGGGCATTCATCGTCTCTTCAGGCGGGATGAGGATGTCAAAACTCAGGCGACTGTCGTCCGGTACCACGAAGCCAGCACCGGCATCGGTAAAGTAACGGCCAACGATCTGATTGTTGCGGGGTTCCTGCACCCGGACCACGCGCGCTTCGCGGCGGCCTTTGCGATCGGCACCCAGCGGCTGCGCCAGGATCACGTCACCGTGCATACAGAATTTCATCTGTTCTGCGGAAAGGTAGAGGTCATCTTTCTGACCTTCTGCCCGCAGGAAGCCGTAGCCATCGCGGTGGCCAATGACTTTACCGCGCAGGAGATCAAGACGTTCTGGCAGGGCATAACACTGACGGCGGGTGAACACCAGCTGACCATCACGCTCCATGGCGCGAAGGCGGCGACGCAGCGCCTCAAGGTGTTCTTCTTCCTGCAGATTCATCTCTTCAGCCAGCTCTTCGCGGCTGGCCGGTTTTTCACGTTTTTCTAACAGAGCCAGAATAAATTCACGGCTCGGAATAGGGTTTTCGTATTTTTCAGCTTCTCTATCCTGAAAAGGATCTTTTGACATAGCGGTTCCTCCGATGTCATTTAATATTTATTTCCACCGGCGATCTGGACAAGATGATCTCATAAAGTGGTGTATTTCCTTCGACCAGATCTGCCAACGTATAGCTATCCAGCTCCTGCAAAAATCGCTGCACCGCATCATGTAACGCCTGCTTCAGACGACAGGCTGGCGTGATGGAACAGGACGCGCAATCCACTAATTGTAGTGGTTCCATCTTACGTACCACATCGCCAATGACAATCTGACGAGCTGGCATACCCAGACGAATGCCCCCGTTTTTACCACGCGTTGCGGCGACATAGCCCGCCCGGCTCAGCTGATTGATGATTTTGACCATATGATTACGGGACAAACCATAAGTGTTCGTCACTTCCGTAATATTGGTCTGCTGACCTTCCGGCAACGATGCCAGATAAATCAGTGCCCGTAAGCCATAATCAGTAAAACTCGTGAGCTGCACAGTAACCTCAGTGAACCTTCAGACGCGGCGTGACCTTATCCGCCCTGTGATTGATGCCAGGATTAAATCGGATCGCCATTCGATTAGCTACGATGATAAACCAGAGTCTGTCTGGCCGTGCGCTTTTTTAAGCCAGCAGAAGGTTTGACAAGCGAAGGGAGGTTAAGTGGCATCAAAGAATGGAAAAACAAGGGCCGGACAACGTCCGGCCTGAATGATTACGCGTCGAACGGGTCGCGCAGAATCATTGTTTCACTGCGGTCAGGGCCGGTAGAGATGATATCAATCGGCACCCCTGTTACCTCTTCTACACGCTTGATGTAGTCACGCGCGGCCTGAGGCAAACCTTCCAGCGTCTTGACGCCAAACGTTGTCTCGCTCCAGCCTGGCAGGGTTTCGTAGATCGGCTCAATGCCTTCCCAGTTCTCTGCCGCCAGTGGCGTGGTGGTCACTTCGCGGCCATCAGGCATACGGTAAGCTACACAGATCTTCACCTCTTTCAGGCCATCCAGCACGTCCAGCTTGGTCATGCAGAAACCTGACAGGGAGTTGATCTGGACCGCGCGGCGAACCGCTACCGCATCCAGCCAGCCGGTACGACGACGACGACCGGTGGTCGCACCAAACTCATTACCCTGCGCACAGAGGAATTCGCCGGTTTCATCGAACAGCTCGGTCGGGAACGGGCCTGCGCCAACGCGGGTTGAGTAAGCTTTCACAATACCCAGCACGTAGTCGACATAGCGCGGGCCAATGCCTGAACCGGTCGCTACGCCACCTGCGGTGGTGTTGGATGAGGTCACGTACGGATAGGTACCGTGATCGATATCCAGCAGCGTACCCTGCGCACCTTCAAACATAATCAGATCGCCACGCTTACGCGCGACGTCCAGCAGTTCAGAGACGTCAACGACCATGCCAGTGATGATGTCAGCGACTTCCATCACATCACTCAGCACTTTATCGAAGTCGACTGCCGGCTCTTTGTAGTACTCCACCAGCTGGAAGTTGTAGAAATCGACCACTTCTTTCAGCTTGGCAGCAAAGGTTTCTTTGTTAAACAGGTCGCTGACGCGCAGGGCACGGCGAGCGACTTTATCTTCATAAGCCGGTCCGATGCCACGACCCGTGGTACCAATCGCTTTGGCGCCACGAGCACGTTCACGCGCCATATCCATCGCAACATGATATTGCAGGATCAGCGGACAGGCTTCAGAAATCAGCAGACGTTCACGTACCGGAATCCCGCGCGCTTCCAGGCCTTTCATCTCTTTCATTAAGGCTTCAGGAGAGAGCACTACGCCGTTACCAATGATGCTGGTGACGTTATCGCGCAGAATGCCAGAAGGGATCAGGTGGAGGACGGTTTTTTCACCGTTGATGACAAGCGTGTGGCCCGCATTGTGGCCGCCTTGATAACGCACAACGTAATTCGCGCGCTCAGTCAGAAGGTCTACAATCTTACCTTTACCTTCGTCACCCCATTGGGTGCCCAGTACGACGACGTTCTTACCCATTTCTCAAAATCACCGATTGCTTAAAAAAGGATTCTACCATCTGATCCCGTGGTTTTCAGCACTTTTAGCATACGATTGCGCGCTTTTTTGCCTGAGTTTTGATCACTACAACATGTTGGGGATAATAGCGTTGAAAGGCACAATTTAGCCGGTCTGAACGTCAGCCTCAGAGGTTGCCGTGCAGGCTGAGCATGCAGTAAATCACCATGCCAGCAACGACCAGTCCTCCACCAAAGCGGTGCAGCAGACGATCGGGCAACCGCGTCATCGTCAGGATCATGCGTCGCCAGGCGCGCGGCATAAACATTGGTCCCAACCCTTCCAGCACTAACACCAGCGCCAGCGCCATCCAGATGCTTGTTTTCATTCTGATACCCAAAAAAAAGGGCCGACAACATTGTCGGCCCACAGGTTATATCAGTTCTTAGCGTGTCGCGTTAGAGGGCGCCTTCATATATCGGAAGAAGTCGCTATCCGGGCTTAACACCATCACATCCTGATCGCTATTGAAGCTGTTTTCATAGGCACGCAGGCTACGAATAAAGGCGTAGAAGTCAGGATCTTTGCTGAACGAATCGGCAAACAACCGCGCCGTTTCCGCATCACCGTCACCGCGTGTAATCAGCGCTTCACGCTGGGCTTCAGCCAGAGTACGGGTGACCTGGTAATCGGCCTGGGCGCGCAGTTTTTCCGCCTCTTCCTGACCCTGTGAACGCTGGCTACGCGCTACCGCTTCACGCTCAGCACGCATACGGTTAAAGATCGCATCAGACACTTCAGTCGGCAGGTTGATCTGCTTGATACGAACATCCACCACCTGAATACCTAACGCCGCCATACTGTTCGGGTTTGGTGCTGGCTCGCTGCTGTTGGTTTCACGCTCGACACGGGCCGCGGCACTGGCAATCGCGTCATCAGCCGCAGGGGTTGCGATTTCATCATCGTTGCCTGCAGAGCCGGTATTCAGCGCGTCACGCACATCGGTAGTCAGACGACCACGGGAGTCCGTTACGATATCTTTCACATCCAGACGACCCATCTCAGAACGCAAGCGGTCACTGAACTTACGTTTCAGCAGCACTTCCGCCTGAGAGACATCACCGCCACCGGTGGCCAGGTAGTAGCGACTGAAGTCGCTGATACGCCACTTGATGTAGGAGTCCACGATCAGATCTTTCTTCTCTTTGGTGACGAAGCGATCGGCCTGGTTATCCATGGTCTGGATACGCGCATCCAGCGTTTTAACCGTTTCCAGGAATGGAATCTTGAAATGCAGACCCGGCTCAAACACCTGCGGTTTGTTTTCGCCGTCGCGCAGGACTTTACCGAAGCGCAGAACAATGCCTCGCTGCCCTTCCTGCACCACAAACAGGGACGCATAGAGCGCCACCAGCACGACAATGATTAAAAATACTATTGGCTTACGCATCGATTACTCTCTCCCTTCGCGCTGGCTGTCGCTGCGCTGAGCATTTGCCCGACGCTGATCCATGATGTTGTCCGGACTGTATGACGACGTGTCATTGCGGCTGGCACTGCTATCGGAGCGCGCAGGCAGCGAAGAACCATTCGCGCCTTTCTGACCATTCTGGCCCGATGAAGTCTGTCCGCCACGCATCAGTTGATCCAGCGGCAGCACCATCAGGTTATTACTCCGATCGTTAACCAGTACTTTGCGGGTATGGCTCAGCACACGTTCCATGGTCTCGATATAGAGACGCTCTTTGGTGATTTCCGGTGCAGCTTTATACTCAGGCAGGATCTTGGCGAAACGCGCCACCTCACCCTGCGCTTCCAGAACGGTACGCTCTTTGTAAGCGCGTGCCTCTTCCAGAATACGTTGCGCCTGGCCGTTAGCACGAGGCTGAACTTCGTTGGCGTAAGCTTCGGCTTCGCGAACGTACTGCTCGCGGTTTTCGCGTGCGGCAATCGCGTCATCAAATGCAGACTTCACCTCTTCCGGCGGACGTGCAGCCTGGAAGTTGACGTCCAGCACCGCGATCCCCATGTTATAAGGGCGAATCGTCTCGTCGATTTCACGCTGGGTATCGCTACGCACCACGGTACGACCTTCGGTCAGGATGCGGTCCATGGTAGAGCGACCAATCACGCCGCGCAGTGCGCTGTCGGTAGCCTGACGCAGGCTGTCGTCCGCGCTGGTCACAGCATAAAGATAACGTTCCGGATCGGTCACGCGGTACTGCACGTTCATCTCCACGCGTACTACGTTCTCATCCGAAGTCAGCATGACGCCAGAAGCAGCCAGTTCGCGCACCGATTCAACGTTAACCGCACGCACCTGATCAACGAATGTCGGCTTCCAGTTCAGGCCGGGTTCGACCAGATGACTGAACTTACCGAAGCGCGTCACCACGCCACGTTCCGCTTCTTTGATGGTGTAGAAACCGCTTGCAGCCCAGATGACTACAGCAGCAACAGCCACGATACCAACAATTTTGCCACCGCTGCCGGAGCCGCGCTGACCGTTGTCGTTCTGTTTGCCACCGCCCAGTCCACCAAGCTTCTTGCTCAGCTTACGGAAGATATCATCCAGATCAGGAGGCCCGGATTCCCGTCCTCCCTTATTCCCCCCAGAGTTGCCGCCTTGATTATTGCTGCTTCCCCACGGGTCGCGGTCCTGTCCGTTATTTCCGGGCTGATTCCACGCCATGTTTCTACTCCATTTATTGTAATTACGATTTTTACCCTTCAGCTTTCGGATTGCAGCGGTGTTGGCTGCCTTCGCTCACCCCGGTCACTTACCTGCGTAAGCTCCCGGGGTTTCACTCAGTTGCCGCCTTGCTGAAATCCAAAATACTCGGGTAACGCCAGCGTATTCGGGTCTGCAAAGAAAGTGCGACAATCTTCAATTTTTAAGGTAAATGCGTTTGGGCAACATCAAACAATGTAACTGGTCAGCGACGGTTCCTGCTTACATAAACGCATCCACTCAATAATGGGCATACGTATCTGCAATCCTACACTGCCGTCTTCTTCATTCCACTCTTTCTCAATCGCCTGCAGCTGATAGAAACGGCTGCGAAGTCGCCCCGCTTCCGGTGGCAGACGTAATGCGTGCTGGGCTATTTCACCCGCCAGACGCTCAGACAGCGCCTGCCATAGCAACGGAATGCCTGCGCCTGTCTGGGCGGAAAGCCAGACGCGGATTGGCAGGTTCTCTTCGTTACGATCGATACGCGGTTCGAATCCGTCGAGCATATCGATTTTATTCATCACCAGTAACGTCGGGATTTCGTCCGCTTCAATCTCTTCCAGTACGGCATCGACGGCGGCGATATTTTCCGTGACGCGAAGGTCAGCCCCATCAATCACGTGCATTAACAGCGTCGCCTGACGAGTCTCCTGCAGCGTGGCTTTAAAAGCGGCAACCAGATCGTGAGGAAGATGGCGAATAAAGCCTACCGTGTCCGCCAGTACCACGTCCCCGACATCAGCAACATTCAGACGGCGCAGTGTGGGGTCGAGCGTCGCAAACAGCTGGTCTGCGGCAAAGACATTGGCGGAGGTCATGGCGTTAAAGAGGGTCGACTTGCCGGCGTTGGTGTAACCCACCAGCGAAACCGTTGGCACATCCGCTTTGGCTCGTGACTGACGTCCCTGCTCACGCTGTTTTTCAACTCGCTCAAGACGAGACAAAATCTGACTGATACGGCCGCGCAACAGCCGGCGGTCCGTTTCTAACTGCGTTTCACCCGGGCCACGTAAACCAATCCCGCCTTTCTGGCGTTCAAGGTGGGTCCAGCCGCGCACCAGACGTGTCGCAAGATGGCGCAGCTGTGCCAGCTCAACCTGCAATTTACCTTCGTGGGTACGTGCGCGTTGGGCAAAGATATCCAGAATTAAACCGGTGCGATCAATGACCCGGCATTCGCACAGGCGCTCGAGGTTTCTTTCCTGAGCGGGCGTAAGGGCATGATCGAATAATACGACCGATGCTCCTGTTGTTTTTACCGCATCGGCAATTTCAACGGCCTTTCCTTCACCGACAAAATACTTGGGGTGTGGCGCTTTGCGGCTGCCAGTAACCACTTGCAGCGCCTCAACGCCAGCAGAAGAGACCAGGGTTTCAAACTCCTGCAAATCTTCTACTTCTTTGTCTTGGGAGAACCAGATGTGTACCAGTACGGCCTGCTCACCGGCTTCATAACGGTCAAACAAGCTATAACCTCGCTAAATAAAAGACCAGGACGGAAAACCGCTGTTCTCCGTTCCTGGCTGTACGGTGACGCGTTATTCTGCGTTATCACCGTCTTGTTGTGGCTGTGGCTGCGCAGTTGTGTTGCTGCCGCCATGATGGTAATTGTTGCTGCCGCCACCGGTATTATTGCTATGGTGAGAAACCGGGCGTGAAGGAACAACGGTAGAAATGGCGTGCTTATACACCATCTGACTCACCGTGTTTTTCAACAAAATGACGAACTGATCAAATGACTCAATCTGACCCTGCAACTTAATACCGTTAACCAGATAAATCGAAACCGGAACACGTTCACGACGCAGTGCGTTCAAAAACGGGTCTTGTAATGATTGCCCCTTAGCCATTCTATCTTTTCCTTATATGCTTGTTGTTTGTTGCAAGTAGAACCTATGGTTCTGAAAAAACTGCGTAAAAATTTGCGCACGATAACCCATCAATTGTACACAATCACCCATGCTTCGCACTAAGAACCTGTAACACTGTATCACGCGCCAGCCGGGGCTCGTCACTGTCAAGCCAGTGAACATTTTCCCAACCGCGTAACCAGGTCATCTGTCGCTTAGCAAGCTGCCGGGTTGCGCAAATTCCCCGATAAACCATCTCGCTGTAATCGATTTCGCCCGACAAATAAGACCACATCTGACGATAGCCAACACAACGAATGGAAGGCATGTCCGTATGCAAATCACCTCGTGCAAAAAGGGCCCGAGACTCCGCTTCAAATCCTGACGCCAACATCTGCTCAAAACGCAACGCGATGCGCTGGTGCAGCAATTCACGGCTCGCGGGGGCGATGGCAAACTGTTGCACGTCGTAGGGTAACGCTTCACCGGATGTTTTTGTCAGTTCCGTTAAAGTTTTACCCGAAATAAAAAAAACTTCCAGTGCTCGCGAAAGTCTCTGCGGATCATTCGGATGAATACGACTGCCGGCAACCGGGTCGATTTCACACAGCTGGCGGTGTAAAGCTTCCCAGCCTTTTTCACGCGCCGTTTGCTCTATCCGCTGACGAACGTCGGGATCGGCCGAGGGCAACGGCGACAATCCTTCAAGTAACGCCTTGAAGTAGAGCATGGTTCCACCAACAAGCAACGGTATTCGTCCGGCTTCAACGATATCCGCCATTTCTGCTAAAGCATCCCGCCGGAACTCCGCTGCCGAATAGGCTTCAGCGGGATCGCGAATGTCGAGCAGACGATGGGGTGCCACTGCTAACTCCTCAGCCGACGGTTTCGCCGTACCAATATCCATCTGACGATAGATTAAGGCAGAGTCTACGCTGATTAGTTCCACTGGTAACCGCTTACGCAATTCAATTGCTAAAGCAGTCTTGCCAGAAGCCGTGGGTCCCATCAAAAAAATAGCCTTTGGCCGGCCAGCCTGGTTTAATTCACTCATGCTTCAACGCGTTGATCGCGCTCTCAATCTCTATGGGCTGTAATAAGCCTGAAGGCGGCGATTTCAGCAGCTGTGGGCAAAGCCGTTCAAGCTCTGCCAGCAGGTTGATCGCCTGTGAGTGATTCCAGTCGGAGGACTCTGTATCCTGACGCCGCGCCAGCCACTGGGCCAGTTGCGTCGCAGAGATCTCCTGCTGCCGGGCGAGATAGCCTAACAGCTCAGGAATCAAGATTTGTAAATTTTGTGTTCGTAACGGTAAAGGCACCGCGCGTAAGGTCACGTGGTCACCTTCGGGCTGAAGATCAATACCCATCTGATTGAGCAGGCTGCTCTTTTCTTTTGCGGCCTGCCGTTCATCGAGGGCGATTTTGAGCCGCACCGGAATCAGCAGAGGTTGCGGTTTAAGTCCCTCTTCACCCGGTTCAAGCTGCGCCTGTTTCAGCCAGCGCGCCGCGACCGGCAGCGCCATCAGCATTAACTTCTGATCCTGCTCCAGCAGCGCATAGTGGTTTTGCAACACGGTCAGTACCCGGCCAAAGCTCTGGGCATGCGCGGCCAGCGGCGAGGGTTTTTCGGCCGGACGCGGTGCCGGTTCACGGTTTTTTGGCGGCGGCGTGGCGCTGACAGGCGTTTTCAGCAACTGCTGATAAACCGCGCCTTCACGCTGACGATACACGTTCTCTTTGTTTTGCCAGGCCGGCGCCGCTGCGGGCGGTGTTTGCCGCGTGGAGGCTGAAGATTGATTCTCGCTGGCGGGCGCTGCAGGCTGCGCAAAATGATTCCCCCCCGCCGCCTGACGGTTTTCCGGCTGCCAGCGCGGTGCGGCTTCTTCTGCCTGCAGCGCAGGCAAAATGGGTGACGCTATCGCCTGTAACGCGCTGACCACGCCCTGATAAATAAAATCATGCACCAGGCGTGACTGATGAAAACGCACTTCATGCTTGGCCGGGTGAACGTTGACATCCACCTGATGCGGATCGATCTCCAGATAGAGCACGTAAGCGGGCTGCTGGTCATCCTGGAGCTGGGTCTGGAAAGCCTGGCGAATAGCGTGATTAATCAGCTTGTCGCGCATCATCCGGCCATTGACGTAGCAATATTGTAACTCGGTGACCTGGCGCGAACCGGCGGGATCGGCGACCCAGCCGCGCAGCGAGAGATCATCATGCTGCCAGTCAATTCGCAGCGCATGCTGAATAAACGTGGTGCCGCAGATAGCTGCCAGTCGCCGTTCGCGCTGGCTCTCCTCGCTGACGGCCCGATACTGACGCATCATTTTGCCGTTGTGGCTCAGTGAAAGCGCGACATCAAAACGCGCCAGTGCAATACGACGGATCACTTCGTCGATATGACCGAACTCGGTTTTCTCTGTGCGCATAAATTTGCGGCGCGCTGGGGTGTTATAAAACAGATCCAGCACTTCGAGCGTGGTCCCACACGGATGCGCAGCCGGTTTAACCGTTACCGTCATATCACGCCCTTCCGCATAGGCCTGCCAGGCTTCGGTTTGATCGGCGGTACGTGAGGTTAAGGTCAGGCGGGAGACAGAACTGATACTGGCGAGCGCTTCACCGCGAAAACCCAGGCTCATAATCGCTTCCAGGTCATCCAGTGAGGCGATTTTACTGGTGGCGTGTCGGGCCAGTGCCATCGACAGCTCGCTTTTCACGATGCCGCAGCCGTTGTCACGGATGCGGATAAGCTTTGCGCCCCCCTTTTCAATATCAACGTCAATGCGCGTTGCACCAGCATCCAGGCTGTTCTCCACCAGCTCTTTTACAACCGATGCAGGACGTTCAACCACTTCACCCGCCGCAATCTGGTTTGCCAGTTGGGGCGGTAAAATTTGTATCGGCATGGTTTTCCTTTTAGCTGGTCGCCCGGCGCAGCGGCCGGGCAAACAATCAGGATGCAGGGATTTTCAGGTTCTGCCCCAACATGACGTTGGTCGATTTCAGATTATTGGTCTGCATTATCGCTTTCGGGCTGACGCCATAATGTGCGGCAATGCCGGTCAGTGAATCCCCCACAACCACTTTATGACGCACAACGCCGCGTGGCGTGGCGCGCGTGGTGCGGCTGGCGGCCGCACTGGCCGGCACTTTCAACCGCTGTCCGACCCATACCACATCCCGCTTCAGGGTGTTCATTTCACGCAGGGTCGACATGCTGACGCCATACTTCGCGGCAATCCCGGAGAGTGTCTCACCGCGCGTAACCGTATGGCGCTGAGTTACGCCGGTATATTGCGTCACCCCGGTCGCCGGGTTGCTGGCGACGTTAACCGCTGGCGACGAGCCCAGCGGCCGGTTTTCCTCCTTTGGGATGGATTGCAGCGGGTGCGCCAGGAAATAAGTGCGCAGACCTTTATAGATCGACTGCGCAATCTTATCCTGGTGTGCGCTACTGCCAAGCAGTCGCTCCTCCGAGGAATTACTGATAAAGCCGGTTTCCACCAGCAAAGAAGGAATATCGGGTGAACGCAGCACGCCAAGACTGGCATGCTCAGGCAGACGTTTATGCAGCGATGTCACGCTGCGCATCTGCTGCAACACTTTCTGGGCGATGTCATAACCGACCCGCTGCGAGTGACCGAATTGCAGGTCAAGTACTGCCTGGCTGAGGTAGGGGTCGGCCTGACTGTTAGCCAGCAGGTCACCTGCGCCGCCCAGCAGCTCAGACTGTTTCTCTTTCTGCTCCAGCCAGTTAGCCATCTCGTTATTGGCCCGGCGGTTTGATAATACCCAGACCGATGCACCGGTCGCCGCATGGCTCGGCGCAGCGTCAGCATGAATTGAAACCAGCACGTTGGCGTTGGCTTTACGCGCCACGTCGGAGCGGCCCATAACCGAGATAAAATAGTCGCCATCACGTGTCAGGACGCCTTTAAACATCGGATCGTTATTCAGCAACACCCGCAGTTTACGTGCAATTGCGATTGTGACGTTCTTCTCTTTCAGTCCGCGCTGCCCGATAGCGCCGGGATCCTGACCGCCATGTCCGGCATCAATCGCCACAATCACGGTATCGTTCTGGCTGACGGCCCGGCCAGGACTCACGGTGCTGGCTATGCTGGTCACGGACGTCACCGGATTCGAATTAAAGGGGTTCGCCGCTGCGGCACTCTGGGTGGGCACGCGCGTCGGGGCCGTTACCGGCGCAGGCACACTGCGCGTAACAGCAGGCGGCTTACCGGTAATGGTGAAGACCACGCTGTAGCTGTTGCCATTGCGCTGGGTGACCGCCCGGGTTTTACCCGCCTGCGTCAGCTCAAACACCAGCCGCACGCTCTGTTTATCTTTCGGGGTGCTGGTGCGAATTCGCTTTACGATGTTTTCGCCGCTGAAATTTAACGGCAGCCCCTGAACCACGCCGCTCTGGCGCACATCAAGCACCACACGGTCAGGATTGCGCAGCGGGAAGAAGCCATAGACAGGTTGTCCGGCAAAGTTCAGGGTGATGGTTGCCTGGCTGTCGCCATTGGCGACTTTGATATCCGACAGGGTGGCAGCAAACAGGGGTGTACAGACCAGCAGCAACAGTGTCACCAGCGCTATTTTCATCCGTGACATCATGCCTGATCCCTGCCCTGACCAAATTGTTCAAGCCATTGCTGGCCCGACGAGGATTGTGCCGTCAGTTCCGCTTCACGCGCCTCACCCACGTAACGCAGCGTTAGCGTGAGATCGGGCGGCGGCAGAAAACCGGCGCCCTGCTGCGGCCATTCAACCAGGCAGATAGCATCGCCGCTGAAATAGTCGCGGATGCCCATGAATTCAAGCTCTTCAGGATCGGCAAGACGATAGAGGTCGAAGTGATAAAGTGTACGGTCGTCCAGCGTGTAAGGCTCAACCAGCGTGTAAGTAGGGCTTTTGACGTTGCCCTGATGGCCCAGCGCCTGCAGAAAGCCGCGGCTGAAGGTGGTTTTACCCGCCCCCAGATCGCCATAGAGATAAATCACTGCCGCGCTGCCACAGGCGCGCGCCAGCTGAGCGCCCAAACTGAGCGTAGCCGCCTCATCGGGCAAAGAGATAACACAGGTCTTCATGCTTCTTTATTCATCTCAGGATTAACAAACTGCCACAGCAGATCCAGTAAATCAGTTGCCAGCATACCGCGCGTACCACGTTCCGCAGCGACCGCATCGGCCGCGGCACCATGTGCAACGCAGCCGGCGCAGGCCGCATCAAACAGCGTCAGTTTCTGGCCCACCAGCGAGGCGATGATTCCACTCAGGAGATCGCCCATACCGCCGGAGGCCATACCGGCATTGCCCACGTCAGCAAAGGCCATTTCACCCTGCTCGCTGGCAATCAGCGTACCGGCGCCTTTCAGTACCACTACGCCACCATAACGCTGCGCCAATGTCTGCGCTGCATGTAAGCGGTCACTCTCAATTTCACTGGTCTCGGTATTCAGCAAACGCGCCGCTTCTCCAGGATGCGGCGTAATAATGCGATTCTGACGTTTCTCCGCACTGATTGCCAGCAGGTTAAGTGCATCCGCGTCCCAAAGCATCGGCTTTTCACTGCTCGCTACCCGCTTCAGCGCACGCTTTCCCCAGTCGCGCTGACCCAGACCGGGCCCTATCGCAATGACATCGGCCCACTCCAGCGCCTCCGTCAGGCGCTCATCGGTCAGTTCATCGACCATAATTTCGGGCCGGGCGGTCAGGATCGGAATAATATTATCTTTGTGAGTAAGTACTCGCACTAACCCACTACCGCTGCGCAACGCTGCTTCTGCCGTCATCCGCACCGCGCCAGCGGTACCGGCATCGCCCCCCACTACCAGCAGCCGGCCATGACTGCCCTTGTGCGAGGTTGGTTTGCGCGGCTTGAGCCAGCGGGTTAATGCGCTGGCATCATAACGCGCAATGGGAGCTACTTCGCCCGCCAGAAAAGCGGCCAGGCCGAGATCGGCATAGTAAAGCTCTCCGATGTAATCTCGCGCTTTGCCAGTGATCTGGCCCGGTTTAAGAGCGACCACACTCAGCGTATGGCTGGCATTGATTACCTCACCGGGCGCGGTGCCATTGCGGGCTGATAAGCCGGAAGGCATATCAATGGCAAGTTTCGGCGCCGCATGGGCGTTCGCCTGCTGGATCAGCGTGGCATAGGGTTCTTCGGGCGCACGATGACTGCCGGTTCCCAGCAGCGCATCCACAATCACATCGATCTGCTCTGGCCAGACCGCATCGGCCGCATGAATTTCACCGCCCGCATCCAGCCACGCGTCACGTGCACGCTGCGCCTCTTCAGGCAACGCTTTTTTACTTTCGCACGCCAGCAGCGTAACGGTTTTGCCCGCCGCCTGTCCCAGTCGCGCCAGCACATAACCATCGCCACCGTTATTGCCGTGACCACACAGAATCAGCCAGTGGCTGGCCTCTGGCCAGTGCGCAGTCAGATGCTCGTAAGCGGCCTGTCCGGCACGCAGCATCAGCTCATACAGCGTAATGCCGAGCGCATCGGCCCCCTGTTGCTCAAGCTGGGCCACAGCCTGCGCAGGCCAGACAGAATATGGTAAACTGCGGCTGTTTTTCTTCGAATCCTGGTTACTCATGTCATACCCTCTCGATCTTCATCAATTCGCACAACAGATTAAACAGTGGGGATTAGATCTCGGCTTTCAGCAGGTCGGCATCACCGATACCGATCTCAGTGCGGAAGAGCCGCGCCTGCAGGCGTGGCTGGATAAGCAGTATCATGGCGAGATGGAGTGGATGGCGCGACACGGCATGATGCGGGCGCGTCCTCATGAACTGCTGCCCGGCACGCTGCGCGTTATCAGCGTTCGCATGAACTACCTTCCGGCCAAAGCCGCCTTTGCCAGCACGTTGAAAAATCCCCAGCTGGGCTATGTCAGCCGTTATGCATTAGGTCGTGATTACCACAAAGTATTGCGCAATCGACTGAAAAAGCTCGGAGAAATGATCCAGCAGCATTGTGGCGAGCTTAATTTTCGCCCGTTTGTGGATTCGGCCCCGCTGCTTGAGCGGCCGCTGGCAGCCAAAGCGGGACTCGGCTGGACCGGCAAACATTCGCTGATACTGAATCGGGAAGCAGGCTCATGGTTTTTCCTCGGCGAACTGCTGATCGATATTCCGCTGCCGATAGATACACCGCAGCAGGAGCAGTGTGGCCGCTGTGTCGCCTGCATGACCATCTGCCCTACCAGCGCGATCGTTGAGCCCTACGTCGTGGATGCCAGGCGCTGTATTTCCTATCTCACCATTGAGCTGGAAGGCGCGATCCCGGAAGAGTTTCGCCCGCTGATGGGCAACCGGATATATGGCTGTGATGACTGCCAGCTGATCTGTCCGTGGAATCGCTATGGACAACTCAGTGACGAAAGCGATTTTTCACCGCGAGCGGCGCTACACGCCCCTGAGCTGATCGATCTGTTTCAATGGGATGAAGCGAAGTTTTTACGCATCACTGAAGGCTCAGCGATTCGCCGCATTGGTCATTTACGCTGGCTGCGTAATATTGCAGTGGCGCTGGGTAACGCGCCCTGGTCGCCCGAAATCGTTCAGGTACTGGAACAACGACTCGGTGAAAGTGACCTGCTGGATGAACATATTCTGTGGGCAATCACGCAGCAGCAGCAGAAACGCGAGCAACTCGTGGTTGAAGTGCAACCTGCCCAGCAGAAGCGCCTGGTTCGTGCAGTAGAGAAGGGTTTACCGCGTGATGCGTGATTGAACAGCTTGATCGCGAATTATCGTTTTCCACATGCTGTGAATAAAAATAAAAAGCTGTTGTCATTCAACTGCAACAACGCTGATTTTGCTGTTAAATAACAAATTGAAATATTTTCATAATGATAAATATCAACAACTTATATAAAAGTTGTGTTTATTTAATAATGAGGCTATCGCTTCGGTTAACCTGCAAGGTTGTGGATAACTCTGTTCAAAAGCCATTTACAGATCGCCGTAACAGGCGCAGATGATGGGGTGCAGTGCTGTGGATAACCTTCATGAAACAATCAAAATCACGCGACGTAAAACAGTCGGCTAACGGACTGAAATGAGGGTGATGTTAAATCTGGAGCGGGAAACGAGACTCGAACTCGCGACCCCGACCTTGGCAAGGTCGTGCTCTACCAACTGAGCTATTCCCGCATAGAAGGGCACTGCTAAATAAAACTGGAGCGGGAAACGAGACTCGAACTCGCGACCCCGACCTTGGCAAGGTCGTGCTCTACCAACTGAGCTATTCCCGCAAAGAGGGTACTGCTTACATTTTAAAACTGGAGCGGGAAACGAGACTCGAACTCGCGACCCCGACCTTGGCAAGGTCGTGCTCTACCAACTGAGCTATTCCCGCGCCTTGTACCGTTAATAAATTCTTCACCGGTACGGGGTGCGCATTATACGAGAAATCGTTGCTGCTGCAAGCGTCTGAAAGCAAAATTTTTCGCTTTCCGCGCGTTTGCTGATTAAATCAGCAACCTGGTGATTTCATGCGCACCCGTCGCCGATTAAAGCTGCAAAAAGTGTTCGCGGTAGTACGCCAGCTCCGCCACGGACTCACGGATATCATCCAGAGCCTGGTGCGTCCCCCCTTTTTTGAAGCCAGGAAGGATATCGGGTTTCCAGCGACGAGCCAGCTCTTTCAGGGTACTGACATCCAGATAACGATAGTGGAAATACGCTTCCAGCTCAGGCATATACTTAAACAGGAAACGACGATCCTGCCCGATGCTGTTGCCGCAGATAGGCGAGGTGTTCGCCGGAACCCACTGTTTCAGGAACTCAATGGTCGCCAGCTCTGCTGCGCGATCGTCAATCTGACTCTCCTTCACCCGCGCAACCAGACCGCTGTTGGTATGAGTGCGGACATTCCACTCATCCATCAGCGCCAGTTGCGCATCAGACTGATGAACGGCCATGACCGGCCCTTCCGCCAGAATGTTCAGGTTGGCATCAGTCACCAGGGTCGCAATTTCAATAATGCGATCGTGCGTCGGATCAAGTCCGGTCATCTCAAGATCAATCCAGATCAGATTCTGTTCATTTCCAGTAGCCATGCTGTTTCCTGCGGTTGCTGTAGTCGTCATTTACGATGAATAAGGTGTATCATAGACGTTTTGCCCAGCCGGGCGAAATCTGGCTAACGCTGTGAGGGTGAGTGAGTAAAAATAAACTGTCGAAGGGCCAACAACGCCGCGTAAGCGCTAACCACGATCGCCGTCTCAACCAACGCAGAGAGCGTCCGGAAGCGGATGACAACCTGTTTGGTGAAGCTGCAGATGGGGTCGTTGTCAGCCGTTTTGGCATGCACGCTGATGTTGAGGATAGCGCAGGCGTCGCCCACCGCTGCAATATCCGCCGAACCATTCGTTCGCTGGTTACCGGCGACCGGGTGCTGTGGCGTCCGGCAACCAGCGGCAACAAAGGTATTGTTGAAGCGGTGCATGAGCGCACCAGCGTATTAACCCGCCCCGATTTTTACGACGGCGTGAAGCCGATGGCGGCGAATATCGACCAGATCATCGTCGTCTCCGCAATCCTGCCTGAACTGTCGTTAAACATCATCGACCGCTATCTGGTTGCCAGCGAAACGCTGGATATTGAACCGTTGCTGGTACTGAACAAAACCGATCTGCTGGATGACAAGGCGCGCGCCTTTGTCGATAAGCAGATGGATATCTATCGCAATATTGGCTATCGCGTGGTGATGGTCTCCAGCCGGGCGAAAAACGGCATGGACGACCTGAAAGCGGCGCTGACCGACCGCATCAGTATCTTTGCCGGTCAGTCTGGCGTCGGCAAATCGAGTCTGCTGAATGCCCTGCTCGGCTTCGACAAAGAAGAGCAGGTCGCTATTCTGACTAACGAGGTTTCGGATGGCTCAGGCTTAGGCCAGCACACCACCACCGCATCGCGCCTTTATCACTTCCCGGACGGCGGCGATGTGATCGATTCACCTGGCGTGCGTGAGTTCGGTTTATGGCATCTTGAGCCGGAACAAATTACCCGCGGATTTGTCGAATTCCGCGCATTCCTTGGCGATTGCAAATTCCGCGATTGTAAACACGGCAGCGATCCCGGCTGTGCCATTCGCGAAGCGGTCGAACAGGGCAAAATCAACAGGTCCCGTTTTGATAACTACCACCGTATCCTGGAGAGCATGGCGCAGGTAAAAACGCGTAAAAATTTCCCTGATAGTGAAAGTTAATCGGTATAACCGCGTCTGAACGGATAAGCCGGGGCATTTTGCGAGGTGCATTCCAGTCGCGCGTCCAGACCGTGCAGCGTGCCGGAATTCGGGTATAGTCGCCATCTGAACGGGGCGCTGCTACAATCCGCCCCCTTTTTTACAACGTCATAAAATAGCCAGGAGGCTAAGGTGTTTGATCGTTTAAAACTCGGCTTGAATCATATTCTCCCGAAGAAATGGCTGACTGAACTTGCCGGTTGGGGCGCCAGTCGCCGCGGTGGTTGGTTGACCAAACTGGTCATTGACATCTTTGTCTGGTTTTACAAAGTCGACATGGCGGAAGCGCGTAAGCCCGATACCGCCAGCTATCGCACCTTTAATGACTTTTTCGTTCGTCCGCTGAAAGACGATGCGCGTCCAGTGGATGCCGATGCCAATCTCATCGCCCTGCCCGCGGATGGCGCTATCAGCCAGCTCGGCCACATTGATGGCGATCAGATTTTCCAGGCTAAAGGTCATCACTACACCATTGACGCCCTGCTGGCAGGTGATGAGCGGATGGCGGCACAATTTGTTGATGGCGAGTTCGTCACCACCTATCTGGCGCCCCGTGATTATCACCGCGTCCATATGCCGTGCAACGGCATCCTGCGTGAGATGATTTATGTGCCTGGCGACCTCTACTCCGTCAACCCGCTGACCGCGCGTAATATTCCCAACCTGTTCGCCCGTAACGAGCGCGTCATCTGCTACTTCGAAACCGATATCGGGCCGATGGTGCAGATCCTGGTGGGTGCCACCATTGTCGGCAGCATCGAAACCGTCTGGGCTGGCACCATCACGCCACCGCGTGAAGGCGTGATCAAGCGCTGGCACTATCCGGCAGCGGATGATGAAAGCGCCGTGGTGCTGTTGAAAGGCCAGGAAATGGGCCGCTTCAAGCTTGGCTCTACCGTTATCAATCTGTTCGCACCTGGCCGCGTCAAACTGGCTGAAAGCCTGGAAGCAGAAAGCAAAACCCGTCTGGGTCAACCGCTGGCGATTGCGCTGCCGGTCGCGACAGACATTTCCGACGTCATCGTCGATTAAATTGAGTGTCCTCTGTGCGTTCGATTCTCCTCCTGCTGCTGAGCCTGTGGCTCAGCAGCCCGGCCTTCGCGGCCAGCCTTCCTGATGCCAGCCAGCTCAAACAGCAGCTGGAAGAGATAAAATCGGCCAAAAGTTCACCCTCGCAGGCTGAACAGATCCAGACGATTGAAGCCGCCTTAAACTTTCTCTCTGAACGCGATGAATCGCTGGAGCGCGCGGCGCAATATCAGCAGGTTATTGATGATTTTCCGCGTCTGGGGCGCGAACTGCGTCAGCAGATCGCCGCGCTGAGTGACAGCGGGAAAACCGTGCGCAACAACATGAGCAGCGCCGAGCTGGATCAGGAGATCCTGCAGGTCAGCAGCCAGCTGCTGGAAGAGGGCCGTCAGGCACGGCAGGAGCAGGATCGGGCGCGGGAAATCAGTGATTCGCTGTCGCAACTGCCGCAGCAGCAGACGGAAGCACGCCGGGCGATGACGGAGAGTGAACGCCGTTTGCAGAGCGTCAGCAGCAGTTCGCCACAGGGGCAGCTGCAGCTGGCGGCTCGCCAGGCGGAAAGCGCCGCGAATAAAGCGCTGGTCGATGAACTTGAGCTGGCACAGCTCTCTGCCAACAACCGTCAGGAACTGGCGCGGATGCGGGCTGAAGCCCACCAGCGCAAAGCGACTCAGCTCGATAACTATCTTCAGGCGCTGCGCAACCAGCTCAACGATCAGCGGCAACGTGAAGCCGAAGTCGCGCTGGCCCGCACCGAGCAACTGGCAGAAAACAGTGGCGATCTTCCGCCAGAGATCAGCGATCAGTTTCGGGTTAACCGCGAACTCTCGGTTGCCCTGAATCAGCAGGCGCAGCGCATGGATCTGGTGGCGTCGCAGCAGCGACTGGCCACCAACCAGATTATTCAGGTCCGTCAGGCGCTCTCTACCCTGCGTGAACAGTCGCAGTGGCTGGGTGCCTCTAATCTGCTGGGCGAAGCGCTACGGGCGCAGGTCGCACGTCTGCCGGAGATGCCCAAGTCGCAGCAGATTGATAATGAGATGGCACAGCTTCGCGTGCAGCGTCTCAATTATGAAGATCTGCTGGAGCGCCAGGAGGCGCTGCGCAAGGGACGGCAGGCCGATGGTCAGCCCTTCACCGCAGACCAGAAGCGTATTCTTGATGCGCAGCTACGCACTCAGAGGGAACTGCTCAATTCGCTGATCTCCGGCTGTGACACGCTGATTCTGGAGATCACCAAGCTCAAGGTTGGCAACACGCAGTTGCAGGATGCGCTGACGGAAGTCAAAGAGGCGACGCACCGCTATCTGTTCTGGACCGCCGACGTTAACCCGATTGGTTTGAGTTATCCGCTGGATCTGGCCAAAGATCTTTCCCGTCTGCTGTCGCTGGATACGCTGGGTCAGCTCGGCAAAGCGATGGCGATGATGTTTACCAGCCGCAACTCGGTGCTGCCGATTATTGGTGCGTTGCTGCTGGTCGGCTTCAGCATCAGTTCGCGCCGCCACTTCAATGCTTTCCTTGACCGTTCCGCCAGCAAAGTCGGCAAGGTCACGCAGGATCGTTTCCGCCTGACTATCCGTACCCTGTTCTGGTCTATCCTGGTGGCGCTGCCGCTGCCGGTGTTATGGGGTGCGTTGGGTTATGGCCTGCAGAACGCCTGGCCCTACCCTATCGCCGTAGCGATTGGTGATGGCATTACCGCCACGCTGCCGCTGCTGTGGGCGTTTATGATCAGCGCTGCCTTTGCCCGTCCTAACGGCCTGTTCATTGTGCATTTCCGCTGGCCGCAAAACCGGGTGGCGCGCGCCATGCGCTACTACTCGCTGAGCATCGGATTAATTGTGCCGCTGATTATGTTGCTGATCGCCTTTGGTAATCTGGAAGATCGGCAGTTCTCCTCGTCGCTGGGTCGTCTCTGTTTCATCCTGATCTGCGGGGCAATCAGCATTGTGACCGTCAGCCTGAAGCGTTCCGGGATTCCGCTCTATCTCGATAAAGAGGGAAATGGCGAGAACATGGTGAACCGGATGCTGTGGAACCTGATGATCGCTATGCCGCTGATGGCTGCCCTCGCCTCCGCTGTGGGTTATCTGGCTACCGCGCAGGCGCTGCTGGCGCGACTGGAGACCTCTGTCGCCATCTGGTTCCTGTTGCTGGTTATCTATCACATTATCCGGCGCTGGATGCTGATTCAGCGTCGCCGTCTTGGCTTTGATCGCGCCCGTCAGCGCCGTGCCGATATGCTGGCTAACCGTGCGCGCAGTGAAGAGGAGAAGGAGCAAGGCTCTCTGAACACTGATGCGATTGAAATTGAAGAGCCGGTAATTGACCTGGATGCGATCAGTGCGCAGTCGCTGCGGCTGGTACGCTCTATCCTGATGCTTATCGCCCTGGTCTCCGTGATTGTGCTGTGGTCAGAAATCCATTCGGCCTTTGGCTTCCTGGAGAATATTCAGCTGTGGGACGTCAGTACCTCAGTGCAGGGCGTAGAGTCGATCCAGCCCATTACCCTGGGGTCGGTGCTGATCGCCATTCTGGTGTTTATTATCACCACCCAGCTGGTGCGCAATATGCCCGCGCTGCTTGAGCTGGCGCTGTTGCAGCATCTTAATCTGACGCCAGGTACGGGTTACGCCATCACCACACTGACCAAATATCTGCTGCTGTTGATTGGCGGGCTGATTGGTTTCTCAATGATTGGTATTGAGTGGTCAAAGCTGCAGTGGCTGGTTGCCGCGCTGGGTGTGGGACTGGGGTTTGGTTTGCAGGAGATTTTTGCCAACTTTATCTCAGGTCTGATTATCCTGTTCGAAAAGCCGATTCGTATCGGCGATACCGTGACGATCCGCGACCTGACCGGCAGTATCACGCGAATTAATACCCGCGCGACCACCATTACCGACTGGGACCGCAAAGAGATCATCGTGCCGAACAAGGCCTTTATCACCGAGCAGTTTATTAACTGGTCGCTGTCCGATTCCGTGACGCGCGTGGTGCTCACCATTCCGGCTCCGGCGAAAGTCAGCAGTGAACAGGTGACCACCATTCTGATCCAGGCGGCTGAGCGCTGCAGCTATGTCCTGGACACGCCGCAACCGGAAGCCTTCCTGGTCGATCTGCAGCAGGGCATTCAGTTATTTGAACTTCGTGTGCATGCTGCTGAGATGGGACACCGTATGCCGCTGCGTCACGAACTGCATCAGTTGATTCTCAGCGGATTTGATCAGCACGGTATTGAGATGCCGTTCCCGCCGTTCCAGATGCGTATGGAAACCCTGGGTAAGAAGCTGCCTGCCAGCAACGGTACACCCGCTGCCCGCGCCTATAAGTCTGGCGGACTGTAATGCAAAACGCCCGGCAAAGCCGGGCGTTATTGCAAGTCTGAGCCGTCAGTTACTGCTTAACGAACTCTTCGCCCTGGGCGATATCTTTCTTCAGCGTATCCAGCATGCCTGACAGCGCCTGCTGTTCGTAAGCGCTGAGGGTACCAATCGGCCTGCGTTCAGCCACACCGTTTTTACCCAGCAGCAGCGGCTGGGAGAAGAAGCGCGCATGTTCACCCTCGCCTTCTACGTAAGCACACTCCACCACATTAGCTTCACCCTTCAGCGCGCGTACCAGTGACAAACCGAAACGTGCAGCTGCCTGACCCATCGACAGCGTGGCCGAGCCGCCACCCGCTTTGGCTTCCACCACTTCGGTGCCGGCGTTCTGGATGCGTTTGGTCAGATCGGCCACTTCCTGATCGCTGAAGCTGACGCCTTTAACCTGCGACAGCAGCGGCAGAATGGTTACGCCAGAGTGGCCACCAATGACCGGGACTTCCACCTGGTCAGGCTGCTTGCCTTTCAATGCAGCCACAAAAGTATTGGCGCGAATGATATCCAGCGTGGTCACGCCGAACAGCCGATTTTTGTCGTAAACACCGTGCTTTTTCAGCACTTCTGCCGCAATGGCCACGGTGGTATTGACCGGGTTGGTGATGACACCAATCAACGCTTTAGGTGCCGTTGTGGCAACCTGTTCGATCAGGTTACGGACGATGCCTGCGTTAACGTTAAACAGGTCGGCGCGATCCATACCGGGCTTACGTGCGACACCCGCGGAAATCAGTACCACATCGGCACCCTGTAAGGCAGGCGTGGCGTCTTCTCCACTGAATCCCTGAATAGCCACTGCGGTAGGAATATGGCTGAGATCAACGGCAACACCCGGCGTAACCGGCGCGATGTCATACAGCGAGAGTTCTGAACCTGCGGGAAGCTGGGTTTTGAGCAGAAGTGCGAGCGCCTGGCCTATGCCGCCAGCGGCACCGAGAACGGCAACTTTCATTCTTAACTCCTTATTAAGGTGGGGCAGAGATGGGCCGAAATTCTATCTGTGTCAGACCTTAATCAACTGCTCAGGCGATGATAAATATCCGTTGTTAATTCTACGTGTTTTCAC
Source organism: Pantoea sp. OVA07A (assembly GCF_019969975.1). Classification (NCBI taxonomy): domain Bacteria; kingdom Pseudomonadati; phylum Pseudomonadota; class Gammaproteobacteria; order Enterobacterales; family Erwiniaceae; genus Pantoea; species Pantoea sp. OVA07A. Next base: position 429,811 of record NZ_JAHXYM010000004.1, read on the forward strand.
ACTTAATCTCCGGATTCAAAAGTTACTTATCATTGCACCTGAATGACCGACAACTTTGCCGTCGTCAGACAGAGAACGGCTACGTGCGTTTTCTGTTACTACACCACCAATAATATAACAACTTTGCAACCTTCGCCTTCCGGGGCTGTGACACGTGTTTTGGTCTGAGCGGATTTATTTGCTATTATCGCCGCCCGCTAGCCGCCCGGACGCTGCTCATCAATCGAACGATTGCATAAAAATGCATATAAATGCATAATCACCACTCTGCCGCGGGCGGATGCGCGGTTATTCTCTCTATTTATTGGTAACCTATGCGAAACCCATCGAAACAAGACGATCTGGTTAAGGCTTTCAAAGCCTTATTAAAAGAAGAAAAATTCAGTTCCCAGGGCGAAATTGTTCAGGCGCTTCAGGACGAGGGCTTTGAAAATATCAATCAGTCCAAAGTCTCGCGAATGCTGACCAAGTTTGGCGCAGTGCGCACCCGGAATGCCAGGATGGAGATGGTCTATTGCCTGCCCGCTGAGCTGGGTGTGCCGACCACCACCAGCCCGTTAAAAAACCTGGTACTGGATATCGACTACAACGATGCTCTGGTAGTGATTCATACCAGTCCCGGCGCAGCGCAGCTGATTGCACGTATGCTGGATTCACTGGGTAAGTCGCACGGGATTCTGGGTACCATCGCTGGCGATGACACAATCTTTATTACCCGCGCGCGCGACTTCACCGTTAAGCAGCTGCACGGCGCCATCCTCACCCTGTTTGAACAGGAACTCTGATCGCGGACTGACGACCGGCCATCATGCGCCAGATCGTCAGTTCGTTCTCTCTGCTCACCCCTTTCCACGACAGTTACCCGCTCTGGATAAGTAATAAGCCTGCTTTTACACGCCCGGCTGTTTGTCAGATCGATAACTCTGCTTCACTTTATGCGCTATTTTACACTGCTTTACATCACTGAACCGGCACCATTGCCCGGATCCAGATCAAACTCCAGCCCGATATACCTCCAACTTTCGCACTAAAAGTTAAAGTGATCTATCTCACTGTTTTTGCAATTAAAAGTGGCTTAAAGGTTACTTTTTACCCTTTTTTTATAACGTTAAGTTATTAAAAGTAGCCATAAGGATAAAGAATCACAAAAAAACATTATTAGCGGAGTATTAATTTCTTACGTTATTAGTTCTATACTTCTTTTCGTGATGCAAATCACACTAAATAAAAAGATAAAAATAGACGACGAGGAAAAATCTATGAACGTAAAAACTACCATTGCTACCCTGAGCATTCTCTCCGCACTCTCATTTGGTGCTGTGGCAGCAGAATCTATTGATGCGTCACAGGCGCAGAATCTGCAGGCTGTCGGCACCATCAGTGTCAGCGGCGTGGCGGGTTCACCGATGGATATCAAACAGAAACTCAGCGACAAAGCCGATCAGCAGGGCGCAAAAGCCTATCGCGTGATTGAGGCATACAACAACGGCAACTATCACGCTACCGCCGCACTGTATAACTAAGGCGTAACCGATAATGCCATCTGCTCTCTGTCTGACGCGCCCTTTTGCGCTCCGGAGAGCTGAAGCAGAAATTTCAGGAGAGTTGACCATGAAAATGAAATTAGCTATCGCTGCACTGAGTCTGGCATCCCTGTTCTCAGTGGGTGCTAACGCCGCCAGCCTGGTGTCCAATGAACAGGCACAGGGTCTGCAGCCAATGAATCAGACCATCAGCATTGGTGGACGAAATGGCGACCAGACGCATATCCGTCAGGTGCTGTCAGAGAAAGCGGATGCCCAGGGCGCAAGCCACTATCGCATCATCGAAAACAACCAGGATAACACCTGGCATGTCACCGCTGAGCTTTATAAATAATTAACCGTGATGACGCCTGAAGGGCGTCAGAAGATATCGACGACCCGCCTTTACGAGTAACCGCAGGTTGTTGAATGTATTGAGGAGATAATCATGAATATCAAAACAACCATCGCTACAGTCAGTCTGCTTTCCGTTATGGCGTTCGGCGCATCAGCCGCACAGCTGGTCACCGGCGATCAGACGCAGAACCTGCAGCCTGCGGGCACCGTGACCATCAGTGGAACCGCGGGATCGCCAATGGATTACCGCGCTGAGCTTTCTCAGAAAGCGGATGAACAGGGTGCCAGCGCCTATAAAGTTATTGAGGCGCGCACCGGCGATAACTATCACATCACCGCACAGCTTTATAAATAATTCCTCGTCAGATGTATGACGAACCCTTTGGCCCCGCTCGCCGGGGCCTTTTTTTATCTGACGTTTTATCTGACATTAAAGTGAAGCTGACCTTCCAGCTCCTCTTCCGCTTCATCAAATAACAGAATCAGCGCGCCATAACGCCGTCGCTGTCCCCTGCCCAGATTAACAAACTCAATCTCCAGCGGCAGCGGTAACAGATCGCCCGTCACCACATCCCATAATCCATCCAGATCGCAGATGCGGCGCTCCTCCAGCGCAAATCGCTCGCTGAACTGGCGGAAGAAATGGGCCTGATCGACAATTTCATTAAAATCAAAACGCTCGATTTTCATGCTGACGGCTCCCATGCTCCGTCTGCGGGCGACCTGCGTCGCCCGTTACTGTCCGCTAGCTCAAACCGCCCAGGTGCAGCGCTTTGACCTCCAGATACTCTTCCATGCCGAGTACCGAACCTTCGCGGCCCAGCCCCGACTCTTTCACACCACCAAACGGCGCCAGCTCGGTTGATACGGCACATTCATTAATGCCGATCATGCCGCTTTCCAGCGCGGCTGAAACACGGAACACCCGCTGCAGATTCTGCGTGTAAAAGTATGCGGCAAGGCCGAACGGCGTATCGTTAGCGCGACGGATGACCTCATCTTCATCATCAAAGCGGAAACAGGCAGCCACCGGACCAAAGGTCTCCTCCTGCGCGAGCTGCATCCCTTCGTGCGCCTCAGTAATCACAGTGGGCTGCCAGAAGTTGCCACCCAGCGCATGTCGCTCGCCACCCGCCAGTAATTTGCCGCCTTTTGCTACCGCATCATTGACGTGCTGCTCAACCTTTTCCACCGCCGATGCCTCAATTAATGGCCCGACAATCACCCCCTCTTCCATGCCGTTGCCCACCTTCAGCTTGTTCACTTCGGTAGCCAGCTGCTGAGTAAAACGATCATAGATTGCATTGTGAATGTAGAAGCGGTTTACGCTGACGCACACCTGGCCCGCATTACGGAATTTGTTGGCAATGGCGCCCTGCACGGCGGCATCAATATCGGCATCGTCAAACACGATATAAGGGGCATTACCCCCCAGCTCCATCGACACTTTTTTCATGGTTTCGGCAGCATTACGCATCAGCAGCTTGCCCACCTGGGTGGAGCCGGTGAACGAGATTTTACGTACCGCTTTGCTGGCCATGATGGCATCGCTGATAGCATGGGTATCACCGGCTACCGCATTCAGTACACCATCAGGCACGCCTGCCTCCTTCGCCAGCGCCAGCAGGGCAAAGGCGGAGAGTGGCGTGTTATTGGCAGGTTTAATAATGCCGGTGCAGCCGGCAGCCAGAGCTGGCCCCAGTTTGCGGGTCAGCATCGCCATCGGGAAATTCCACGGCGTAATGGCAGCCACAACGCCAATCGGTTCGCGGGTTGCCAGAATACGGGAGCCGGGTTTAGCTGGCGGAATAATCTCACCATTGGTCCGTTTCGCCTGCTCGGCGAACCACTGAATAAAACTGGCGGCGTATTCAACTTCCCCTTCCGCTTCTTTCAGGGGCTTGCCCTGTTCGGTCGTCATCAGCTGTCCCAGCCAGCGCTTGTTCTCAATGATCAGCTGGTACCAGCGAGTGAGAATTTCAGCGCGCGCTTTTGCAGTCTGCGCCCGCCAGGCGGGAAATGCGCGCTCCGCTGCGGCGATAGCCTGTTCCGTTTCAGCTTTACCCGCTTTTGCCACCTGTGCAATCACCTCACCGGTCGCCGGATTGGTCACGTCAAAGGTAGAAGCCGCCTGATGCCACTGGCCGTCCGCTAAATAGCCGGTCCGGAACAGTTCGCTCTCTTGCAGTGATTTCATTGATTCGCTCCTGTCAGTTTTGCTCTTCCGTCTGGAGAGTATAGTTGGCAAAAGCGACAGATTTTGTGATGGGTGGGGATTGCGCAGGCCGCTGCAGGTCACAGCGGCCAGATTCAGATTTGGATGAGCGTGTTCTGGTACTTATCCAGCATCATAGCCAGTCGTTTTACCGGTTCCGTTACGCTGGCGGGAGCCTCGTAATGGGCCAGTTTTTCCTGATAGACATCCAGCTCTTTCAGCAGACGTTCAAAGTAGTAACGCCGCTTGTCATCGCTGCTGGCGGAGATCACCCGGTCAGCGGTGTAACGCAACTGCCGGTGATAAGCAGAAAGATCGGCATTCACCGGCACTTCTGCGTCGCGTAACCGCTGATGACCGATGATCAGCGTCAGGGCGATGCGATATTTGTTGATATCGCCCGGAAACAGGTTCAGCAGCAGAAACAGTTGCTGATAGAGCGCTGGCAGATGGTTTTCACGCCGGCGCGCCTGATTGGTCGTCATGGCAGAGACAGCCGCATACATAAAGCGGTTCAGCAGCTTGCGGCCGGTGCGCGCTTTTGATTTATCACGAATCAGCAGGATCACCATCATCGCCACGAAGCAGCCGATGACCTGGCCCAGAACGTTATCGAGAAAGACGTTAATGTGGAATTCCATCGGATTATCCAGCACCAGAACGTTAAGGGTGCCAATCAATGCCCCCAGCGTGCCGAGCTGACGCCGCTGAATGAAGATACCACCGATAAAACCGAGCAGGCCGATTGCGATGCAGAGCAGCAGTGCGCTCTGCTGCGTCGCCGGGAGAACATACATAAAGTAGAGCGCGCCCAGCGGAACCGCGACCGTCATGCCGTAGAGAAAGTCCTTTGCCATCATCAGCGGGTTGGGCATGCGCATCGCCAGCGCGGTGATGACAGCCAGCATGACCATGCAGCCACTGCCAGAGGTCCAGCCGGTATAGAGCCAGAACAGCGAACCCAGCGCGGTCGCCACAAAGGTACGGATACCATTGATCATCGCATGATGCGTTTCAGCGGAACGCGCCTGGATCACCACTTCGCGCTGCAGAATCTCCTCTTCCAGCGAGGTGATCCGGCTATTACTTTTGATCCCTTTCAGCAGCAGCAGATATTCGGTAGCAGTGCCTACCCAGCTGGCCAGCGTGACCGGCGTTGATTTGCCGCTGGCACCAATCACCCGCCGCATCACTTTCATCCGCTTATGCACCTCTTCAACGGTCGAGGCTGGTTTTTCAACCATCAGACGATACTGGGGCGGAATGTAATCAGGACGGGAATTCTGGATCAGAAAGGTTTCGGCTGCCTGTGTAATCAGCGTCAGTGACAGCGTATTGAGCATCTGCAAACGGCGATTGCTGTTCTTCCAGCGTGAGGACTCCATCATCAGCTGGCTGCGCATACTGTTCAATGCCGTGGTGCGCCTTACCAGCGCGCTCCAGGCTTTATCGACCTCTTCTTTATCACCGTGAGCGACGCAGAGTTGCAGCAGGTTATAGTGTGCCACCAGCAGCGAATCGACCTCAGCGTCGATCACTTTTTTAATCGAACGGGGTGAGAAAATCATGTCGGCCAGAATGGCGCACAGGATGCCGAGTACGATTTCACTGCAGCGCTCTACCGCATATTGTGGCACCAGCGTCAGACCGCCGCTGGCATTAGCCGTCACCACAATAATCAGCGCGGTGTAGCCCGCCAGTCCGAGCGCGTAAGAGTTTTCTACCTTGATCAGCGAAGAGAGCCAGACGCAGAGTCCTGCCCAGATGCAGCACAGCAGCAGCATCACGACCGGTGCACGCACGGTGGCGATCATGATGGTCAGCGCGGCGACACAGCCAATAAATGTCCCGATAATACGCAAAACGCCGCGATAGCGCAGCGCCCCTGAATAGGGGTCACCCCCGGCCGCAAACGCGGTGCCGCCAGCCACGATACCGGCGGTCATCACCGCCCAGCGCGGCGTTTCAAGGTTAAAGTGAAAACCCACCATCAGCGCTAACACCAGCGCAAAGGTGAGCTTTACCGGGAACCGCAGGAACTCGATCATATCGCCCTCTTAACCAAACTCACGCAGGCGATTAAACAGTCGGACCATCGGTGAAACCTGTTCAGGCTGACGATCGGCCTGACCGGTGATCACCACTGTCGCTGTCGTGCCCGCCGGGAAGCGATTGCCGGGCTGCTGATCAAGCCGGATGCGCACCGGCACACGCTGCGCCAGACGGACCCACTCCAGATTGGAATCTACTGTGGCCATGCCTTTGCTGTCGACCGAGCTGCTGCTATTGGTGACGCCAGCCGCCACACTGTCTACGGTGCCACGCAACACGATGTTGCTGCCAAGTGGGGTGACTTCCGCGCGGAAGCCCTTCTCCACGCCGTGCAGTTTGGTCTCTTCCAGGTAAGCCAGCACATAGAAGGAGTGCTGCTGAACCAGCGCCACGGCAACCGAACCACGGGTAATAAACTCACCCTGGTAGACATTCAGGTTGGTGACCCAGCCATCGGATGGCGCTTTCACCGTGGTGCGCTCAAGGTCAATCTTCGCCAGATCGCGTGTCGCCACCGATTTCGCCAGCTGGTGCTCGCTGGTTTGCAGATCGTTATTGGATTGCTCGATAGCCTCGCGCGACATGGCGGAGGTGCCCAGCTGGTTACGGCGCCCGGCTTCGCGACGTTTCTCACTGACCAGTGCCTGGTAATATTCAACATCCGCCTGCGCCTGATCGAGCGCTTTTTGATAGCGCGGCCGGTCAACCACAAACAGCGTATCGCCCTTCTTCACCAGCTGGTTGTCGTGCACCGGAACCTCGGTAATCAGGCCGGTGACGTCAGGGGAGATCGCCACCACGTCAGCGGCGAAACGCGCATCACGGGTCCAGGGCGATTCGGTATAGAAGACCCAGGCACGGAAAATAATGACCACTGCGATGATGACCAGCAGGATAGTAATCGCGTAGCGCGCGATTTTTCTTATGAGTGCTTTCACTTAAACCTCAGACTAATAAACGGGAGACAAGGTAAAACACACAGCAGTAAAGCGCTGTATTAAAAAGTGCCGGATGCCAGACAAGATCGTAGATACCGCTCGGCGTAAGCACGCGTTTCACTAACCAGAACAGCATCAGTGAAATAATAAGTTCGATGAAAATGGGCGGAAAAGAGAGCCCAAACATGACAAATACCGGAAGCACACTCATCACAAATCCTTAGTTCGACCTTGCCGGGATACTCATGCCTCTTCAGATGTCGCAGGAAAACCCTCTGGAAGCGTTATCCGAACCGCAGCTGGCTTAATAATAGCGTATCATCGAAGGGTATCAGGCAATGAAGAATCACCGGGAAATACCCCGGCGCGCTTATAATAACGCGCCTGACTATAAGTTTTCTACAGAATGTGATCTAAATCACTTTTAAGCCAGAGTAAATAATGGAACGACTTAAAGGCATGTCTGTCTTCGCTAAAGTGGTCGAACTGGGTTCGTTTACCGCTGCGGCGCGTCAGCTTCATCTGAGCGTCTCATCAATCAGCCAGATCGTCGCGAAACTGGAAGATGCATTGCAGGTGAAACTGCTGAATCGCAGTACCCGCAGTATCGGGCTGACCGAAGCGGGCAAAATCTATTATCAGGGCTGTCGCCGTATGCTGGCCGAAGCGACGCAGGTGCATGAACAGCTTTACGCTTTTAACAATACGCCCATTGGCGTACTGCGAATTGGCAGCTCCTCTACCATGGCGCAGAACGTGTTAGCCGGCATGACCAGCGATATGCTGCGGGAATATCCGGGGCTGAGTGTGAATCTGGTCACCGGCGTTCCCGCCCCGGACCTGATCGCGGATGGTCTGGATCTGGTGATTCGCGTGGGAGCGTTAAAAGATTCCAGCTTGTTTTCGCGTCGCCTGGGTGCGATGCCGATGGTGGTGTGCGCCGCAAAAAGCTATCTGGCGCAGCATGGTACGCCGGAGAAGCCGGGTGATATCGATAATTTTTCCTGGCTGGAATATAGCGTACGGCCCGATAACAATTTCGAACTGATTGCGCCGGAAGGATTAGTGACACGCCTGGCACCGCAGGGACGTTTTGTGACCAATGATTCCCTGACGCTGATTCGCTGGCTGAAGTCGGGCAATGGCATCGCCTATGTGCCGATGATGTGGGTGATTAATGAGATCACCGCAGGCGAGATCGATATTCTGTTTCCGCAGTATCAGTCCGATCCGCGCCCGGTCTACGCGCTCTATACCGAGAAGGATAAGTTACCGCTTAAGGTGCAGGTCTGTATCGATTATCTGACCGGCTATTTTGAACAGGTGGCTGAACAGTATCAGCAGCACCGTAAAAGCTAACAATAGATTGTTGACAACATCTGTCCCGACCAGCTGTAAGACCCAGCCAGCGAAGGGAACACGGTCAGATCGGAAAGACGCAAAATCCGTCATCCCTGACACGCTCGGCCCGCGCCATCCGTGGCGCGGGACGCTTTCCTCCTCTGCCCGTGTTCCCTGCGCTTTCAGCTATTGCATTGCTGCCAGGTTCATCCGGCTATGGATTTGTCAGCATTCTGACAACCCGCCAGGCGGCGGGTTGTTGGGGTCACATCAGGCGGTGCCGCCGATGGTCAGTTTATCCAGCTTCAGGGTCGGCTGACCGACACCGACCGGCAGGCTCTGTCCCTCTTTACCACAGACGCCGACGCCTTTATCCAGCGCCAGGTCATTACCCACCATCGAGATCTGCTGCATCGCTTCGATGCCGGAACCAATCAGCGTTGCGCCTTTAACCGGTTTGGTGATTTTGCCGTTCTCAATCAGATAAGCCTCTGAGGTTGAGAAGACAAATTTGCCGGAGGTGATATCCACCTGACCGCCACCAAAGTTCGGCGCATAGAGGCCATACTCAACGCTTTCAATAATATCCTGCGGCGATGACTTGCCAGCCAGCATATAGGTGTTGGTCATGCGCGGCATCGGCAGATGCGCGTAGGATTCACGACGTCCATTACCGGTAGGGCTAACCCCCATCAGTCGCGCATTCAGCTTGTCCTGCATGTAGCCTTTCAGCACACCATTCTCAATCAGCATGTTGTACTGACCGGGAACGCCCTCATCATCTACTGCCAGTGAACCGCGCAGCCCTTCAAGGGTGCCGTCATCCACCACGGTACAGAGGTCAGACGCAACCTGCTGACCAATTTTACCGCTGAACACCGAGGTGCCACGGCGATTGAAGTCGCCTTCCAGACCGTGACCGACCGCTTCATGCAGCAGCACGCCCGGCCAGCCCGCACCCAGTACCACTGGCAACGCACCAGCAGGTGCGGCCACGGCGGAGAGATTCACCAGCGCCATACGCACTGCTTCACGCGCCCAGGCGTCAGCGCGGACTTCGCCATCTTCATCTGCCAGGAAAAACGCATAACCGGTACGCGCACCGCCGCCGCTTGCGCCGCGTTCACGTTTGCCCTGATCTTCCACCTGGACACTAATAGAGAGGCGAACCAGCGGACGGACATCTGCCGCCAGCGTGCCGTCAGTCGCGGCTACCAATACCTGCTCGTAAACGCCGGTCAGGCTGGCATTGACTTCCTGCACGCGCGGATCAGCAGCACGAGCCACTTTATCAACGCGATGCAGCAGGGCAATTTTGTCTTCACGTGTCAGGCTGCTCAGCGGATCGATAGCCTGATAGAGCGAACGGTTCATCACGGCAGAAAGCGTGTGTGCCTTGCCATTTCCCTGTTCGCGTACGATGCTGCGTGCGGCTTCAGAGGAGAGACGCAGTGCATTCAGCGTGATCTGGTCTGCATAGGCGAAGCCGGTTTTCTCCCCGCTGACCGCACGCACGCCCACACCCTGATCGATATGGTAGGAGCCATCTTTAATGATTTTGTCTTCCAGCACCCAGGATTCGTGAAAGCTGGACTGAAAATAGAGATCGGCATAATCCAGACGACGTTCTGAAAGCTGCCCTAACAGGGAAAATAGGTCCTGCTGATTAATGCCGTTAGCAGTCAGTAACTGCTCACTTACCAGGTTCAGAGTCATCGTTTCTCACTCATTATGTGCTCAGATAATCATAGCCTGCGGTAATTCCGGTACGGCGTCAAATTCACTTGTTGTCAGTCTCACGCGGTTTACGCAGCACTTCATTGATTTCTGGTTTATCCAGCGGGCCACTGATGTGATAACGCAGCAGCGATATCTTGTTCCACAGGGGTCCCAGAACTTTACTGGCGGCAAACACCGCCGCGCCAATCACCGGATTGATGGCAAAAGCTGTCGCCACACCAACCGAGGCGGATATTTCCGGCGCAACCACCGCTTCCATGTCGATCTGACGCTTCACCAGGTCGAGATTACCCTGCATCGCGATGTCCGCTTCCAGGCCATCTACCAGCAGATTATCGGTGCGCATCATGCCGTTTTCGATCCAGGCGGTGCCGTTAATCGAGTCGAAGTAGAAAGAATTGGTGAAGGTGTCGCTGAAGTCGAAGCGCAGCTTGCGCAGTAGCGCATCAAAGCTCACCAGCCGCAGAATTTTCCCGGCGGCACCGGTATTCACATCGGCGATCTGGCCTTTGCCAAAGTGGGTCTTCAGGGTGCCGCTCAGCGTCTCTGCCGAGGGCTGCCAGGGGGCAGAGCGCCAGTGCAGGTCATACGCAATATCAAATGGCGCATCGCGCAGCGGCGTGTTGACCCCAAACCAGTTGGTCGCATTATTAATATTCGGGCCTTTCAGCGTGCCCTTCAGCGAAGTGCGCTGGTCGTCCGGGCGGTTAACCCATTCCCCGTTGATTTTCAGCTGTGAGCTGCCAGTATCCACTTTTCCGTTAGTAAGCGCTAACGTATCTCCGCGGGGTTGCAACATCGCGGAGACCTGACCATATTTCTGACCCAGCACCCAGCACTCTTTACAGCGCAACTGTAAAGCGGGCCACTGGCTGAAGTTAATGTTCGTGGCTTTTTGAGGTGGCGCTTTGCCGCCTTTGCCTTCACCTTTATCCCACTGCGGATTGTAGTAAAGGTAATCCAGGTTCACCTGCCACGGTGCTTTCGGTGCCATTGCCAGCGCACCACGCAGCTCTTTAGCCCTGACGCCGACCTGGCCCTTGCCGCCCGCAGTCTGAGCCAGTGTCGCTTCAACCTCATGCCATTGCTGCCCGGCCAGGGTGACGGCCGGGCTACGAAGCGTGATATTGCCGGGCAGCGTGACGCCACCCGTTTTGAGGCCGCCGCCTGACTCGCTGCCCCCGGATGCTCCCCCTGCGGCCATCATCGCCACCCAGGCCTCGCCATCCAGCGCGGGCAGGTTCAGTACCATGCCGGGATGATCGGGCAGAGCAGGTGTTTTCTGCGCATCATTCAGCCAGATGCCACGATCGACGCGCAGCGTCGGCTCCAGCAACCAGCGGCTGTTAAAGCGATGGTTTGCATCGACGCTGCCACTGAGATCGAAATGGTGCAGGTCGCCACTGGCCTTGATTGCGACTGGCATCGCCTCACCGGCTTTCTTATCGAGCGGTGCAGGTAAGTGACTACTTACTTCTTTTGCATTACCGTTCAGCGTCACGTCATAACGCGCCCCGCCATGATGGGGCAGCGTAATATTGACGTCGCCCTGCCATGGCAGATTTCCGCCCAGCTGCTTGCTGACAGCTGCAGGAAGCTGGCTGATTTTAGCGGGCTGCCAGTCGCCCTGAAGTTTGACGTTCACGCCAAAGTCGTCCGGATTCTCTTTAGTGCTGAAACGCACGCCCATCGGCTGACCAAACCAGTTCGCACGCAGATCCTCACTGGCCAGATTGCCGTTGTCGTAACGGAAGCGCCCGGAGAGATTGTTAATGGTGGTTTTTAACGGTTTGATAAACAGCGAATTATTGTTCAGGTCCACATTGCCACGGGCGTGAACCTGCTCACCATCCAGCGGGATATCCAGATTCAGGTGGCCGCCGACGCGGCCTTTGATTTCCAGCTGTTCCAGCGCGGTACCCAGTGAAGGTTTCAGCGGAGTCTGCCCGAAATAGTCCGCGATCTGCTGGCCTTCACCACTGATATCACCCTCAATGATCAGTTTTTCTTTCAGGTAGTCGGGGATGACCGCAGTGACGTTGCGCGCGTCCACCTCGCCCAGTTTCGCCACCGGCGCTTTCATCCAGAGACCGTCATTCAGGAAGTTAAGGTCGATATCGAGATTGCTTAACGCTGGCCATTTGGGCTGAAACGCATAAGTTGCCTGGCGAAGCGGCACCCAGACCTGGAACATGCCATCATTATGCTTGAACGGGAACAGCGCCGGATTACCGGCAAACAGCAGTGTGGCGTTGTCCACCTTGCCACCCTTCACTGCCCCACTCAGATAGTGCGTCAGGCTGTTACCCAACAGCGGTACCGGGAAGTAGCGCCAGGCATCGCCCGCATCGGTAAGCCGGATACCGGCCAGAATATCCAGACGAGGCTCACCGCCGCTATTCTGCTGGTAGCTGAAGTCGCCGCGCGCCCAGAGCGAGCGTGCCTCCAGGTCAAGATTTTCGCCCGCCAGCGTGAGGCCATGATCATCATTCAGCCAGCGCAGCGCACCGGTCACCCGCTTAATCTCTAACGGAGCCTGGAACATGTCGCCATAGGGAACGGTCGCCGCCCCCATATCCACACTGACCTGACCATTGCTCAGGCTGCCGCGCGCTTCACCGCTTAAATGGCTGATGCCCGGCAACAGTTTCCAGTGCTGCCAGCTGAAATCACGCCACTTCACCTGTACGCGGGTTTTTTCAGGCTGCTGTAACGGAATATCCAGCGCCAGGCCATCGATGGTGCCCTGTGGCTGCAGCGTCTGCCAGTTTTCAAACAGTGCCGGAGAGAGCGGCGCAAACAGCGGAACGATCGGCGCAATATGACTCAGCACCAGCTGTGTGGCGCGAACGCGCACTTCCGGCTGACCATCCGGTCCCAGCATCTGCTTATCTTCAGGACGCCATAACAGAGAGAAGTGACCGGCGGGCCAGGCGTGGCCGTCGGTGCTGAGCCGGGTTTGTGGCACATTGACCACCCAGCCATTCTGGAAACGTGACAGATGCGCGGTCAGTCCATCGACCTCAATGCGGTGTCGTCCGGTCTCGCCCTGCCAGCTGGCTCCGCCCTTGCGCAGCAGCAGATCACCGGCGTAGATGTCGCCATCGCGCAGGTTAACCCAGGCCGCCAGGCTAAATCGGGCGCTATCCAGCCGGGTATTGTCACGCACCCAACGGCCCAGCCACGGGCGCATATCGACGTCGTCGGCCTGCATCCAGATGCGGCCATCATTGAGTAAACCGTTGCTGTCGTTAAGATCAAGCCGCACCTGGACCACGCCGTGCTGGCCGGTGAAGCTCGACAGGCTGACTTCGCCTTCGGCCCGGTGGCGGTTATCTTCATTGACCCAGGTGAGTCGCGGGATCGCCAGCTCAGCATGCTGACCAGAAGGGGTGCGGAAACGGATGGTGCTGTCACGCAGGTCAAAGTGGTCAAACTGACGCAGGAAGAGTTCGTTTATCTGCGCCGGACGGAAGCTGTTTTTCTCTTTGTCGTTATCCAGCAGCGGGCGATTAGTATCGAGGTGCAACTGCCAGAAGGTCAGATCGCGAAACTGCCACCGCCAGTGCAGCAGGGACTGCCAGACGTCGAGAGCCAGATTGATGCGTTTGATAGTGAGTTTGCCGTTCTCATGCAGATCGACGCTAAGATCGCGAACCTGCAGGGTTGGGCCAAAATTCTCCCATTTACCCTGTAACTGGCTGGCGTTGACCGGCACGCCGCTGCTGTCGGAGATGTATTGCAGAAGGTTGCTGCGATAGCTGTCGAGATGCGGCATCACCAGACGCAATCCGCTGACCAGCAGCGCGACAATCACGATGATTGCCGCGACCAGCAGTAACAAAATCCTCGGCAACTGCCTCACTCACGCCTCTCCTTGTGTTCCGTAAACGACGGATAGTTGGTTCTCATACCCGACCGTCTCCCGATAAAAGCGTTAAAACGCGCATTTTATCTCAAACAAGGGCGATTTTTCAGCCCGATATCCGAAGAAACCGGTGACCGGGCTGGCGTTACATCATCACCACGTCGAACTGCTCCTGAGTGTAGAGCGCTTCGACATGAACTTTAACCTGCTTGCCGACAAAGATTTCGACTTCAGCCAGTGCATGAGACTCGTCGGTTTTTAACGCCTCACCCACCGTCGGTGAAACATAGACCAGAAAGCGGTCAGAATCATAAGCGTGATGAACCCGGACAATCTCCCGCATGATTTCATAGCAGACCGTTTCAACGGTTTTCAGCGTGCCGCGCCCTTTGCAGACCGGGCAGTCCTGACACAAAACGTGCTCAATGCTTTCGCGGGTACGCTTACGCGTCATCTCCACCAGACCCAGCGCCGAGAAACCATTAATACCGGTTTTAACCCGATCTTTACTGAGCGCGCTTTCCAGCGAATGCAATACCCGGCGGCGATGGTCTTCGTTGCTCATATCGATGAAGTCGATAATGATGATGCCACCAAGATTACGCAGTCGCAGCTGACGTGCGATCGCCTGAGTGGCTTCAACATTGGTATTAAAGATCGTCTCATCAAGGTTACGATGGCCGACAAACGCACCGGTGTTGATATCGATGGTGGTCATCGCTTCGGTCTGATCGATAATCAGATATCCGCCTGACTTTAGTTCAACTTTTCGATCCAGCGAGCGCTGAATCTCATTTTCGACGTCAAACAGGTCGAAAATAGGCTGTTTACCGTTGTAGAGCTCCAGCTTACCGGCCATTTCCGGGATATATTCACCGGTAAATTCCACCAGCATATCGCAGGTCAGGCGGGAGTCGACCCGGATGCGATCCAGCGCCGCGCCCGCAAAATCACGCAGAATACGCTGGGCCAGAGCCAGCTCACCGTAGAGCAGGCAGCGGGTCTGATTGCGCTTTTTACGCTCGCTGACTTTGGTCCAGAGTCGTTTGAGAAAAGCCGCGTCCTGCGCCAGCTCCTCTTCCCCGATGCCTTCTGCGGCGGTACGGATAATAAAGCCGCCCAGATCGTCGCAGTAGTCAGCCACGACCGCTTTAAGCCGATCGCGCTCTTTCTCGCTCTCAATACGCTGAGAGACACCCACATGCGATGCGCCTGGCATAAAGACCAGGTAACGCGAAGGCAGAGTGATGTCAGTGGTCAGCCGGGCACCTTTGGTGCCAAGCGGATCTTTGACGACCTGAACCACCAGATCCTGTCCCTGCCGCACCAGCTCGGCGATATCCCGCACGATAAAGTTTTTCTTTTCGTCGCCCGCCACACATTCAGTATGCGGCATGATATCTGAGGCATGCAGAAAGGCCGCTTTCTCCAGACCGATATCAACAAAAGCGGCCTGCATGCCGGGCAGAACACGGCTTACACGGCCTTTATAAATATTGCCAACGATGCCGCGCCGCGCCTCACGCTCAATGTGAATTTCCTGCAGTATGCCGCCGTCAATATAGGCAACACGTGTTTCAGAAGGCGTGACGTTTACCAGTAATTCAGCCGTCATGTTGACCCCTTACGGCACGCAGTGACTCGAAATGGCTGATCAACTCCCCTGTCTCAACCAAGGGTAATCCGACCACTGCATGGTAGCTTCCATTAATTTTGCGGACAAAGTTTCCTCCCCTGCCCTGAATACCGTATGCACCCGCTTTATCCATTGGCTCGCCGGTCGCGATATAGTCGTCGATGTCGGTGGCGGTTAAGGTGCGGAATGTCACATCAGTGATTACGACGCAATCCAGCGCCTGCTGACTGTCGGCCAGCGCTACCGCCGTCATCACCTGATGCGTATGACCAGAGAGTTTGCACAGCATCGCGCGGGCATCAGCGGCATCGCGCGGCTTTTCCAGCACTTCGCCATTCAGCACCACAATCGTATCCGCGCCCAGCACCGGCAGATCCTGCGCGGCCAGTTTGACACCCGCCTGCGCTTTATCATTGGCCAGACGGCGGACATAGATCTCCGCCGCTTCGTTCGGCTGGCGCTGCTCTTCAACGTCAGTCACGATGCGCTCGAATGTTAGCCCAAGTTGAGTTAACAGCTCACGACGACGCGGTGAACCGGAAGCAAGATAGAGGGTTACCATAAATTTCCTTATTGAACAGCGAACTGACGACGAATTTTTCTCATTAATAAGAATAGCCAGGGCCAGAGAATACCGTCGACGACACTGCTCCAGAAAATTTCAGGTCGGAATGAAACGTTGATTACCAGGAATTCAGCCCAGAAGACAATCACATCCATCGCCAGCGACAGCACCATAACCATTAACGCTTGCTGCCACAACGCTAAGTTGCGGAATAACTGGAACTTAAAGGCAATCAGGTAGGCGATGATACTGAGCGCCAGTGCACGCACGCCGAGCGTGGAACCCGCAATCAGATCCATGATGGCACCCAGCACAAATCCGCTACCGACATTGACCCGATGCGGCAGTGCGAGTACCCAATAGATAAGGATCAACAGCAGCCATGAGGGCCGGAACATATAAATTTCATCCGGCCAGGGCATGATCTGCAGGACAAGCGCAACCAGGAAGGAGAGCCAGATGACCCAACGTCCCTGGCTGCGATATCGACTCAAGGCTGCCCCCCGCGTGAACGCGAGGAGTTGCTTTGTCCACTGCTGCTGGTAGCTGACGGTGCAGGCGGTCCCATCTGTACGGCAGGCGCAGGCGGGCCCATTTCTCCCGCAGGCGGTAAGACCTGCGGCATCATCTGCATCAGACGCTCGTTCGCAACGCGATGTACTTCATCCTGCGGCAGCGGCATATCACCATTGCGATCGGCGCCCCACAGCAGCAGCAGGTAACGCAGACGCTGCAGACCCGCGGTCGGATGCGCCTGAATCACCGTATAGGCGCGTTGGGTATCCACTTTTACCGAGGAAACCACACCCACCGGATAGCCTTCCGGGAATCGGCCACCGATACCTGAAGTCACCAGTACATCGCCGACCCGAATGTCCGTATTACCCGGCAGATGCTCAAGCTGAAGATCTTCAGTACAACCGTTACCTGCGGCAATGACACGAATATCATTACGCAGCACCTGAATCGGCAGGGCATGTGACGCATCACAGATTAGCAGAACACGGCTGGTGAGTTGTCCGACAGCAATGACCTGACCGACTACCCCTTTATCACTGATGACCGGCTGGCCTTCATAGACGCCGTTGACGCTGCCTTTGTCGATTACCACCTGGTCGGTGTAAGGATCGGTGCCGGTAGAAATGACCTGTGTCACCATCTTTTGCTCATCCTGACGCAGCGGTGAACCCAGCAGTTCACGCAGGCGTGCGTTTTCCTGCTTATATTGCCCCAGCATTAACAGGTTACTGTTTTTCAGGAAGAGCTCACGACGTAACGCTTTGTTTTCCTGCTCGAGTTGCTGACGCGACGCCAGCGACTCTGACACGCCATCCAGCAGCTGACGTGGCCCATTGGCCAGGAAGTAAAACGGACTGACCGACGTATCCAGATAGTTGCGTATTTGGGTAAAAGAACCCACACGGCTGTCGGCAATGATAATGGCAATCGCCACGATAACCGCCAGGAATAGACGCAACTGCAGGGAAGGTCCCCTGCTAAAAATCGGCTTCATATAATCTGCGTGATCCTCGACAACAGGAGAGGAAGCGACGGCATAACACCGTGCTTCCCTGGGCTGAACGCACTGCACCGGCACAGATTGCGCCGGTTCACATGCCACTCCCTCGCATGATCATTGCGTTCTTAGCCGGTTGAGGCAATTATTCTTCGCTGAACAAATCGCCGCCATGCATGTCGATCATTTCCAGCGCTTTGCCGCCACCGCGAGCCACACAGGTCAGTGGATCCTCAGCAACCACAACCGGAATGCCCGTCTCTTCCATCAGCAGACGATCCAGGTTGCGCAGTAACGCACCACCGCCGGTCAGCACCATGCCGCGCTCCGAAATATCTGAAGCCAGCTCAGGCGGACACTGCTCAAGGGCAACCATCACCGCGCTAACGATGCCGGTTAACGGCTCCTGCAGCGCTTCCAGAATTTCATTAGAGTTCAGTGTAAAGCCGCGCGGTACACCTTCTGCCAGGTTACGACCACGCACTTCGATCTCACGGACTTCATCACCCGGATAGGCTGAACCGATCTCATGCTTAATACGTTCTGCGGTCGCTTCGCCGATCAGTGAACCGTAGTTACGACGCACATAATTAATAATAGCTTCATCGAAACGATCGCCACCAATACGCACTGACGAGGAGTAGACCACACCGTTCAGCGAGATCACCGCCACTTCTGTGGTACCGCCACCAATATCCACCACCATTGAGCCGGTCGCTTCTGAAACGGGCAGACCCGCACCAATTGCTGCAGCCATCGGCTCTTCAATCAGAAATACTTCACGCGCGCCTGCGCCCTGAGCGGATTCACGAATCGCGCGGCGTTCAACCTGTGTTGCCCCGACGGGTACGCAGACCAGCACACGCGGGCTGGGACGCATAAAACTGTTGCTGTGAACCTGCTTGATGAAGTGTTGCAGCATCTTTTCGGTCACGAAGAAGTCAGCGATAACGCCATCTTTCATCGGACGAATCGCTGCGATATTGCCTGGCGTACGGCCAAGCATCTGTTTGGCCTCATGACCTACGGCCGCAACACTTTTCGGTGAACCGGCACGATCCTGTCGAATAGCGACGACGGAGGGCTCGTTCAGTACGATGCCCTGTCCTTTCACGTAAATCAGGGTATTCGCGGTACCCAGGTCAATGGACAAGTCGTTGGAAAACATGCCACGAAATTTTTTAAACATACTAAGGGGTAATCCTGCAAGCTGGGGGCGGAAAATAAAATCCGCTTACTTTACCAACCACACGAAGCTGCCACAAGGCGCAAAAACGTTCTGCTTCGGTGAAAAAAGACGCCTGATTGCGTTTAAGTCATCTGAACTGGCGATCCACAACAGCAGAATGGCGACCAGACGCCATCAGCACTGCATTTCACGCTATTTCCCCTCGCCCTGTCCGACATAAAATCTAACATTTCCGGCAGTAAGTTCAGAGGTTCAGACGCGGATAAACATTAAAAAAAACCGTAAATTTCCGTCAGTACGACCGCAATTCATTAAATACGGTAACGTTGTGAATACTTCTTCACGTTACTGTTAACCGGAAGCGAGGGAGCAAAAAAGTCGCCCTGCCCACCTGCTACGCCCAACGCGACTAAAGTTTGCCACTCCGCTTTAGTGCGGACACCGGTAGCAAACACCTGAATGCCCGTACATTTACAGACTTCCAGCAGACTCTGCACAAACAGCTGATTTTCAGTCCGTCGCTCAATATTGCGTACCAGACCGGCATCAAGCTTGATCAGTTCCAGCGGCAGCTGTCGTATATAGGCGCTGCTTACCACGGTTAAACCCGCCTGATTTACCGCAACCCGACAGCCAAAAGCCTTAAGTGCGCGGAAAACTGGCGTTAAACGGTTGATGTGTTGACAAACATCTGCCTCGGCAAGTTCAAATAAAAATCGTTTTCTTTGCGCTTTCGGGCACTGCAGCAGCATGTTCTGCAGCCAGAGGACAAAAGAGCGCTGCAGAAGCGAGGTAATCGTCACCGGGATCACCAGCGTCTCTTCTGGCCAGAGTTCAGAGAGTGCCGCAATGCGAGTCATTAACTGGCGATCCCAGCCATCAGCCATGCCGAGCTGCTGTACCAGGGGCATATATTCTGCGGCCAGCACTTCTTTATCGCCGTCGAAGATGCGGGTCAGCATCACCCGGTGCTGTACCTTACCCTCA
The DNA here is from genome assembly GCF_019969975.1 of Pantoea sp. OVA07A. Classification (NCBI taxonomy): domain Bacteria; kingdom Pseudomonadati; phylum Pseudomonadota; class Gammaproteobacteria; order Enterobacterales; family Erwiniaceae; genus Pantoea; species Pantoea sp. OVA07A. The sequence goes on from NZ_JAHXYM010000004.1 coordinate 449,738, forward strand.
ATATTGACGGTGGGTTTATGATAGAGCCGCGGGCCGCCACGGCTAAGCGTGTTCTCCAGCAGGGTTCGCCAGCGCACACTACCCCGCCCGGCGTCCTGCGGATTTCCGGCACCATTGGTCCAGTTGTTGCCGCCCAGCAGTGCCGCACGTCGGGTAGCCATTTCGGCATTTTCCATCACCTGCGGCACAGTCTGCCCGCTGTGCCAGGCGCTGATACCGATATGAATGAGATCATCACGATTAACCAGCCGCATCGGCGGCAGAGAATCAACAGCATTGATCAGCTGATCCGCAATACTGTTTGCCTCTTTAAGACTGCGATGCGGCAGTAGCACGGCAAAATCACTGCGGAAATAGCGTGCCAGCAGGGCGCCAGGATAGCGCAGCACAAAGGTGGAAAGCATGTTGACGAAATTGAAGAGGTACTCCTCAACCAGCCCCGGCTCCAGCGAATCCTTCAGCGTGTCCAGATCGGGCAGGCGCACCATCATCACCACACCATGGGTGCCGACAGCTTCCTGATCCTCCAGCAGGGTGGCGAGCTGGTTATCAAAGAACAGCCGGTTGTTGAGACCGGTGCGTCCATCCTGCGCAGCAAAGGTGCGGATCAGCGTGTCGATACGCAGACGCTGCTCGCCCGCTTCCTGCAGATCCGCCAGCAACACATCCAGTGCGCGGCTCGCTCTCGGTGGCCACTCATCCGCACCGCGTTTCGGCATTACACCGCGCTCACCGCTGATAATCGCCTCTGCCCGTACTTCAAGATGCTCCATACCGCGCCACTGCCGACTGAGCCAGCGATGCATCAGCAGCAGCACCAGACTCATCACCAGCATGACGGTAAACAGGATGCCCAGCGTAGAGGTGCCGGTAATGGAGCGCAGCCAGGTTTTGGCAGGATCAAGGGTGACGACCCGCAGCTCTAAACCCGTCTGGTGCATCAAAGGCACATCGACCTGGATAAAACGATTAGGCTCGTCTTCCAGCATCTGGTTTTCGTGTCGGGAGAGGGTAAGGAAAGTCTGCCTGCCGTTGTGAAGAGAAATCTGCTCGGCATTCATTATCGGCATCATACGCGTGAGCCAGACATGCAGCTCTGCCGGCGTCTGGGTGAACATCGCCTGATCCACTTCGGTCGCCAGTATCTGCGCCCGATGTTCAACCCGCTGATGACTGAACCAGAAAACACTGAATGCACAGCCTGCCAGCATCAACGACATGGCCAGCAGGCTTAAAAAGGTAATAAACGCAGATAATTTTGTGGTTAATCGCATCCCTGTGCCTGTATTACTGCGGTGATAACCGGATCACCCAACCTTGTACCGTCAGCCTGACGAAAACGCGAGCAAAAATAGCATAATTTGCCGTTGCCGACAGCGCCGGGACGTATGAAGCCGAAGTATATCGTCGGGATATCATCGCTGACGTTGATCCTGGCACTTTTCGGTGCATTCTCATCGTACCGGCCAGCCAGGAAATTTCACATTTTCAGGGCGAAACTGGCTGATATCAGTAATAGTCATCATGCTGGTTAATGACATCCTGTCTGGAGAAGGCACCATGAAACGCACACCCCGTCTGACCGAAGCCGACGTAACGCCGGAAAGCATTTTTAACATGAAGCGCCGCCAGGTGCTGAAAACGCTGGGACTGAGCGCAGCGGCGATGGGTATGCCGGGCGTGGCGCAAGCCGATATTCTCAGCTGGTTCAAAGGCAACGATCGCCCACCCGCGCCAGCAGGCCGGCCGCTGGACTTTACCAAACCAGCGCAATATCAGGCCGATCTGACCTTAACGCCTGCGGATAAAGTTTCCGGCTATAACAACTTCTATGAGTTCGGGCTGGATAAGGCCGATCCGGCCGCCAATGCCGGTACGCTGAAAACAGAGCCCTGGAAACTGACCATTGATGGCGAAGTGGCTAAGCCCGTGACCCTGGATATGGATGACATCTTTAAACGGTTTGCCATGGAGCAGCGAATCTATCGCATGCGCTGCGTGGAGGCCTGGTCGATGGTGGTGCCCTGGATAGGCTTTGAGCTGAATAAGCTTATCTCTCTGGCGGAACCCACCAGCAAAGCGCGTTTTGTCGCCTTCCAGACGCTGTACGATCCTGAGCAGATGCCAGGTCAGAAAGATCGCTTTATTGGCGGCGGACTCAATTATCCCTATGTCGAAGGTTTACGTCTGGATGAAGCCATGCATCCGCTGACCATTCTGACCACCGGCGTCTATGGCAAAGCGCTGCCGCCGCAGAATGGCGCGCCGATTCGCCTGACGGTGCCGTGGAAATATGGTTTTAAGGGCATTAAGTCGATTGTCAAAATCACCCTGACCGCAAATCAGCCACCAACGACCTGGAACCAGATCGCCGCAGATGAATATGGTTTTTATGCAAATGTGAATCCGCATGTTAATCATCCACGCTGGTCGCAGGCCACTGAGCGATTTATTGGCCCGGGCGGCAGTCTGAAGGTCGAACGTCAGCCAACGCTGCTGTTTAACGGCTATGCCGAACAGGTTGCGTCGCTCTATCGTGGCCTGGATTTACGGGAGAATTACTAGGTGGTACGCCTGTCGATAAAACAGATCACCTGGCTTAAGGTGATTCTGCATCTGGCGGCCCTGTTGCCGCTGGTTTATCTGGTTCTTGCCGCGATGCAGGGCGGCCTGAGTGCGGATCCGGCAAAAGATATTCAGCATTTTACCGGCCGCATGGCGCTGAAACTGCTGCTGGGTACGCTGCTGGTCTCACCGCTGGCACGTTATGGCAGGCAACCGCTGTTAATCCGCACCCGGCGTCTGCTTGGCGTCTGGACGTTTGTCTGGGCTTCTCTCCATCTGCTGAGTTATTACCTGCTGGAGCTGGGCGCTGACAATCTGCGTCTGCTGGGCAGCGAGCTGATTTCCCGTCCCTATCTGACACTGGGGATTATCAGCTGGCTGATATTACTGGCCCTGGCGCTGACGTCGTTTCAGCGCGCTCAGCGCAAGCTCGGTAAGCGCTGGCAAACCCTGCACAACGCGGTCTATCTGGTGGCCATTCTGGTGCCGATTCACTATATCTGGTCAGTGAAAACCGTGTCACCCCAGCCACTTATCTACGCACTACTTGCTGCAATACTGTTAGCCTGGCGTTACAAAAAATTTCTCAAATGGTGGCCTCGCTAGCGCTTCACCCGTTGTTTTCCTCTGCACTTTTCTGATAAAAGATGTGGCCCGCAGGCCACATCCGATCATCTTCGCAGATAAGACCAGTATTTTGCTGCGAAATGACACGAAACGGATATAATGCCCGGCTTTATTGCTCGTCGGGTCTTCTTTTTCATTCTCAAAGGTGACAAATGAAGATTCGCAAGGTATTTTACGCGATGCCTCAATGATTGCGGGAGATGGCAGCACGATGGCGCATAAATTACATATTCTGCTTTTAAACGGGCCCAACCTGAACCTGTTGGGAACGCGTGAACCTGAGAAGTATGGTCATACCACGCTGCGTCAGATCGTTGACGATTTGACACGTCAGGCAGACCAGTTGAATGTGGAATTGAGCCACCTGCAAACCAATGCTGAATTTCAGCTGATTGATCGCATTCATGAGGCCAAAGGCAATGTGGATTACATCATTATTAATCCTGCCGCGTTTACCCATACCAGTGTCGCACTACGTGATGCCCTGCTGGCGGTAGAAATACCGTTTATCGAGGTTCATCTCTCCAACGTGCATGCCCGCGAGCCCTTCCGCCATCACTCCTATCTTTCTGATGTCTCTGCTGGCGTGATCTGTGGGCTTGGCGCTGACGGCTACACATGGGCTTTACAAACGGCAGTAAAACGCCTGTCTCAAACTAATTAATCAAACTGAGTACGGAACCCCACTCATGGATATTCGTAAAATTAAAAAACTGATCGAACTGGTTGAAGAGTCTGGCATTTCAGAGCTGGAAATTTCTGAAGGTGAAGAGTCCGTTCGCATCAGCCGTGCACCTGCAAACGTGGGTTACCCGATGATGCAGCAGACTTACGCTGCGCCGGTTCAACAGCCTGCTCTGGCAACAGCTGTTGCTCCTGTTGCAGCGGTTGCCGAAGCGGCACCGGCTGAAATCAGCGGTCACATCGTGCGTTCACCAATGGTAGGGACCTTCTACCGTACGCCGAGCCCGGATGCGAAAGCCTTTGTGGAAGTCGGCCAGAAAGTGAATGCCGGCGATACCTTGTGCATCGTCGAAGCCATGAAAATGATGAACCAGATCGAAGCTGACAAATCAGGTGTAGTGAAAGCTATCCTGGTTGAAAGCGGTCAGCCGGTCGAATTTGACGAGCCACTGGTTATCATCGAGTAACGGGGCAGATCATGCTGGATAAAATTGTTATTGCTAACCGTGGTGAGATTGCGCTGCGCATTCTGCGTGCCTGTAAAGAACTGGGCATCAAGACTGTTGCGGTACACTCAAGCGCGGATCGTGACCTGAAGCACGTGCTGCTGGCAGACGAAACCGTCTGCATCGGCCCGGCGCAGTCAGTTAAAAGTTACCTCAACATCCCGGCGCTGATCTCTGCTGCAGAGATCACCGGCGCGGTGGCGATTCACCCTGGCTACGGCTTCCTCTCTGAGAATGCCGATTTTGCTGAGCAGGTTGAGCGCTCCGGCTTTATCTTTATCGGTCCGAAAGCAGACACCATTCGCCTGATGGGCGACAAAGTCTCTGCGATTAATGCGATGAAGAAAGCAGGCGTCCCAACCGTACCCGGTTCTGACGGTTCGCTGACCGATGATATGGAAAAAAACCGTGCCTTTGCGAAGCGCATCGGTTATCCGGTCATCATCAAAGCCTCTGGCGGCGGCGGCGGTCGTGGTATGCGCGTTGTGCGCAGCGACAAAGATCTGGAACAATCCATCAACATGACGAAAGGGGAAGCCAAAGCGGCTTTCAGCAACGACATGGTTTACATGGAGAAGTATCTGGAGAATCCGCGCCACATCGAGATTCAGGTTCTGGCTGACGGCCAGGGCAACGCGATCTATCTGGGCGAACGTGACTGCTCTATGCAGCGTCGTCACCAGAAAGTGGTTGAAGAAGCGCCAGGCCCAGGTATTACTGAAGAACAGCGCAGCTTTATCGGCAATCGTTGTGCCAAAGCCTGTATTGAGATTGGCTATCGTGGCGCAGGTACCTTCGAGTTTCTGTACGAAAACGGTGAGTTCTACTTCATTGAGATGAACACCCGTATTCAGGTGGAACATCCGGTGACCGAGATGATCACTGGTGTGGATCTGATCAAAGAGCAGCTGCGCATTGCTGCGGGTCAGCCACTGTCGATCAAACAGGACGAAGTGGTTATTCGCGGACATGCGGTCGAGTGCCGTATTAACGCTGAAGATCCGGTCACCTTCCTGCCAAGTCCGGGTAAAATCACCCGCTTCCATGCGCCAGGCGGTTTTGGCGTGCGCTGGGAGTCGCATATTTACTCAGGCTACACCGTACCGCCGTATTACGACTCCATGATCGGTAAGCTGATCACCTATGGCGAAACGCGCGACGTGGCTATCGCCCGCATGAAGAATGCGCTGGCGGAACTGATCATCGACGGTATCAAAACCAACGTTGAACTGCAGATGAAAATCATGTCCGACGAAAACTTCCAGCACGGTGGAACCAATATCCACTATCTGGAGAAAAAACTCGGCTTGCACGAGAAGTAAACGCAACGCTGAGTCAGTCAGAGGCCGGTTAATCCGGCCTTTTTCTTTTGCCGCTGGCGTTAAGGTTGAATCATGGATGCTCGTTTTATACAGGCACATAAAGAGGCGCGCTGGTCGCTCTACCTCACCCTGCTCTGGCTCGCTGCCTGGGGGCTTTCTGCCTGGCTGGGTGGCAGTGAAATTGGTATCACCGGCCTGCCGCGCTGGTTTGAACTCTCCTGCCTGTTTGCTCCCCTGTTGTTCATATTCCTGTGCTGGATGATGGTGCGGTTAATTTTCCGCGACATGCCGCTGGAGGACACAAATGAACAGTGAAATTATCCTGCCGTTACTGATTTATCTGGTGTTGATTGCCGCGCTGTCGGTGTTTGCCGTGCGCAAAAGGCGCGAGGGTAGCTTCCTCACTGAATATTTCCTTGGCAGCCGCTCTATGGGCGGATTTGTGCTGGCGATGACGCTCACCACCACCTATATCAGCGCCAGCTCGTTTATTGGTGGTCCCGGTGCCGCCTACAAATATGGGCTGGGATGGGTATTGCTGGCGATGGTGCAGGTGCCCGCCGTCTGGCTCTCGCTGGGTGTGCTGGGGAAAAAGTTTGCCATCCTGGCGCGTAAGCATAATGCGGTGACGCTGAATGACATGCTCTACGCCCGCTATCAGAGCCCGCTGCTGATCTGGCTGGCGAGTCTGAGCCTGCTGGTTGCCTTTATCGGTGCCATGACGGTGCAGTTTATTGGCGGCGCGCGGCTGCTCGAAACCGCCGCAGGCATCCCGTATGACACGGGTCTGCTGATTTTTGGCGGCACTATTGCGCTCTACACCGCTTTTGGCGGGTTCCGTGCCAGCGTTCTCAATGACGCCATGCAGGGCATCGTGATGCTGATTGGCACATTTCTGCTGCTGTTCGCGGTGATTCATCAGGCTGGCGGCCTGAGCACGGCCGTGCAGAAACTACATGACATTGATCCCGCTCTGCTGTCGCCGCAGGGACCGGGTGAGATTATAACGCCGACCTTCCTCAGTTCATTTGTCGTGCTGGTCTGCTTTGGGGTGATTGGCTTGCCGCATACTGCGGTGCGCTGCATCTCTTATAAAGACAGCAAGGCAGTCCATCGGGCCATTATTCTGGGTACCATTGTGGTGGTGATCCTGATGCTGGGAATGCATCTGGCCGGTGCGCTGGGCCGGGCGATACTGCCGAATCTGACCGTGCCGGATAGTGTTATACCCACCCTGATGATCACTGTGCTGCCACCGTTAGCTGCCGGACTGTTTCTGGCAGCCCCCATGGCCGCCATTATGTCGACCATTAATGCCCAGCTGTTACAGGCTTCGGCTACGCTGATCAAAGATCTCTATCTGCGTGTCGCCCCACAGCAGATGGAAAATGAGACGCGGCTGCGGCTGTTATCTGGCACCATTACGTTCGCACTGGGTCTCCTGCTGCTGATTGCGGCCTGGAATCCACCCGATATGATTATCTGGCTCAACCTGCTGGCCTTTGGCGGCCTTGAGGCGGTTTTCCTCTGGCCGCTGGTACTGGGTCTCTACTGGGAACGCGCTAATGCCGCAGGCGCCATCACCGGCATGGTGGTGGGTGGAGGCTGCTACGCTTTTCTGGCGAGCCTGAACCTGCAGATTCTGGGTTTTCATCCCATTGTGCCCTCACTGCTTTTAAGCCTGCTGGCATTTTTAGTGGGCAACCTGTTTGGACGCGCGCCGCAAACGGTCGACGCGCCGCAACATTGACGGAAAGAGAGACGTTATGCCGTGGATTCAAATCAAAATTAATAGCTCAGGTGAACACGCGGAAACGCTGAGCGATGCGCTGATGGACATCGGTGCGGTTTCAGTGACCTTTCAGGATACCAACGACACGCCGGTGTATGAGCCGCTGCCAGGTGAAACCCGCCTGTGGGGCGATACCGATGTTATCGGCCTGTTCGATGCAGAAACTGATATGGCCGCGATTACCGCCGAACTGGCGCAGCATCCGTTGCTGGGCGCCGGTTTTCGTCACCGGATCGAGCAGATCGAAGATAAAGACTGGGAGCGCGAATGGATGGAAAACTTCCATCCGATGCGCTTCGGTGAGCGGCTCTGGATCTGTCCGAGCTGGCGTGATGTGCCGGATCCTGATGCCGTCAACGTGATGCTCGATCCCGGCCTGGCGTTTGGGACCGGCACGCATCCGACCACCTCACTCTGCCTTACCTGGCTTGACGGGCTGGATCTGGTGGGCAAAACGGTGATCGATTTCGGCTGTGGTTCGGGGATCCTGGCGATCGCCGCACTGAAGCTGGGTGCGGCTCAGGCGATCGGGATTGATATCGATCCGCAGGCTATTCAGGCCAGCCGGGATAATGCTGAGCGCAACGGCGTCTCTGATCGCCTGTCGCTCTATCTGCCCCACCAGCAACCCGAAAATCTGCAGGCTGATGTGGTGGTGGCCAATATCCTGGCCGGCCCGCTACGTGAACTGGCCCCGCTGATCAGCGTACTGCCGAAGTCTGGCGGTCATCTGGGCCTCTCGGGCGTGTTAGAGAGCCAGGCAGAGAGCGTCTGCGAAGCGTATGTCAGCGAGTTCACGCTCGACCCGGTTGCGGTTAAAGAGGAGTGGTGCCGGATTACCGGGATTAAATCCTGAATATGGCGCCTGTCTGCCGCCTCTGATATCGCTCTGCCCGGAACAAAGTGCCTTAACAGAACATTCAGCCAGCCCGTAGCGTAAGTTGCGGGCTTTCCCGATTTGAAATGGATGCTTGTATCGTTAATCACGGCATGTGACGTTTTTTATCTGGCGAATTGACGTACTTTTCTGGAAAAACTTTTGCTCACAATTTCAGCATAAATTGTTAAGTCATTGATATTTAAGCTTAATAAATATGCGCATCGATCATGACCCGGATTTCATTGATCTTTCTTGCTGATTGTTCAAAGTTTGGCCTTTCATCTTCCTGCAAAAATGCGTAATATACGCCGCCTTGCAGACACAGTATGGCCATTCTGACTTCATGCGTATTGGAAACCTCCAGCTGAGAAATCGACTGATTGCAGCACCGATGGCCGGTATTACCGACAGGCCGTTCAGGGCGCTGTGTCACGAAATGGGTGCAGGCATGGCAGTTTCTGAGATGTTGTCTTCAAACCCGGAAGTCTGGGCAAGCGACAAATCTCGATTACGTATGGTTCACAGCGATGAGCCAGGCATTCGCGCCGTGCAAATTGCCGGTTGCGATCCCAGTGAAATGGCGCAAGCTGCACGCATTAATGTTGAGGCTGGTGCACAGGTCATCGACATTAATATGGGATGCCCTGCCAAGAAGGTTAACCGCAAAATGGCGGGTTCAGCCTTGCTGCAATATCCCACCGTGGTGGAGTCAATTCTCTCCGCAGTGGTTAATGCAGTGAATGTGCCGGTTACGCTGAAAATTCGTACTGGCTGGGATCCTGAAAACAGGAACTGTGTCGCGATTGCCCAATTGGCTGAACGCTGCGGTATACAGGCTCTGACGATACATGGTCGCACTCGTGCCTGCCTGTTCAACGGAGAAGCTGAATATGACAGCATTCGGACAGTTAAGCAGAGTGTCTCCATTCCGATTATCGCGAATGGAGACATAACTGACCCGCATAAAGCCAGAGCGGTGCTCGACTATACAGGGGCCGATGCTCTGATGATAGGACGTGCTGCTCAGGGAAGACCGTGGATCTTCCGGGAAATCCAGCATTATCTGGACACTGGGGAGTTGCTTGCCCCGCTGCCGATGGCAGAGGTCAAGCGCTTGCTTGTTTCGCATATACGTGAGCTGCACGACTTTTACGGTTCAGGCAAGGGATACCGTATAGCGCGAAAGCACGTCTCCTGGTACCTGCAGGAGCACGCCCCGAATGACCAGTTTCGGCGCACATTCAACGCCATTGAGGATGCCAGCGAACAGCTGGAGGCGTTGGAGGCATACTTCGAAAATCTTGCGTAACGAAATAAAGAGCTGAAAGAACTATGTTCGAACAACGCGTAAATTCTGACGTACTGACCGTTTCAACCGTTAACTCACAGGATCAGGTAACTCAAAAACCTTTGCGTGATTCGGTTAAACAGGCACTGAAGAACTATTTTGCTCAACTGAATGGTCAGGATGTGAGCGACCTGTATGAGCTGGTTTTGGCTGAAGTCGAGCAGCCTCTGTTGGACATGGTGATGCAGTATACCCGTGGCAATCAGACCCGTGCTGCCCTGATGATGGGTATCAACCGCGGTACGCTGCGTAAGAAATTGAAAAAATACGGCATGAACTGATTTTTAGTTCTGTCTGTAAATCACGCCAGCCTTCGGGCTGGCGTTTTTATTTGTGCGTCGACGCACAAAGCCACGGTAATGATAGTGAAACAGTTTCCGGTAATATGGTAACTGTAGTTGCAATCGCTGGCGTGATATTTCACCCTCTCGCTTTCGCCCGCTGTGATTTGACTTAGTGCCTGCCTGACCCTCACCTCGCTTCACATCCCCGCCACTGCTGGGTATGTGACTTTCTGCGCATTAAAAAGCAACGCAATCTCTTCATACATTTCTGCCTGAGTGAATGCTCACACTGCTCCCACATAGTGAAACTATTTGCACTAAATGTGATCGGGTCGACTCGCATTGCTTCCTTTTGGTGCGCCATATTAGCGGAACTTTCTAAGTGCTTCCGATTATTAACCGTTCTTTCATACGAATTCAGGAACCTGCAAACCTGGCATCAGCTTTGCAGAGTCGTGGATGGCTGACCGCCACAGACAGGAAAAACGCACACTAAAGTGCGCAAACATAACAACATGATCCCGCCACACAGGATGCTTTATGAAAAAGATGATGCTCTCTACGCTGATCGCTGCTGCCTCGCTGGTTGCCGTTGCTCAGCAAGCACACGCAGGCACCACACTGGATGCGATAAAGAAAAAAGGGTTTGTTCAATGTGGTATCAGTGACGGCTTGCCGGGCTTCTCCTATGCAGATGCTGGCGGCAAGTTTACCGGTATCGATGTGGATGTGTGTCGTGCGACGGCTGCCGCTGTGTTTGGTGATGCGACCAAAGTGAAATATACCCCGCTGACCGCGAAAGAGCGTTTTACCGCCCTGCAGTCCGGCGAGGTGGATGTGCTTTCACGTAATACCACCTGGACCTCATCGCGCGATGGCGGCATGGGCTTCCTGTTTGCGGGCGTGAACTATTACGACGGTATCGGCTTCCTGACTCACCAGAAGGCCGGCCTGAAAAGTGCGAAAGAGCTGGATGGTGCCACTGTCTGTATTCAGGCGGGAACCGACACCGAGCTGAACGTAGCGGACTTCTTTAAAGCCAACAAAATGCAATATACGCCTGTGACCTTTGACCGCTCTGATGAATCGGCTAAAGCGCTGGATAGCGGACGTTGCGATACGCTGGCATCTGACCAGTCTCAGCTTTACGCATTACGCATTAAGCTGGGCAAACCGGACGAATTTATTGTTCTGCCCGAAGTGATCTCCAAAGAGCCGCTGGGGCCGTTGGTACGTCGTGGTGATGATGACTGGTTCACCATCGTGAAGTGGTCGCTCTACGCCATGCTGAATGCGGAGGAGATGGGCATCTCCTCGAAGAACGTTGATCAGATGACGGCCAAGCCAACCACACCAGACATGGCACACTTCCTGGGCGCCGAAGGTGATTTTGGTAAGGATCTGAAGCTGGATAACAAGTGGGCCTACAACATCGTCAAGCAGGTGGGTAACTATCAGGAAAGCTTTGACCGTAACGTCGGTAAAGACAGCGCACTGAAGATTGCACGTGGTCAGAATGCGTTGTGGAACCAGGGCGGTATCCAGTACGCACCACCGGTACGTTAACAGACCTCACTAATCGGGCACCCTATTCTGTGGTGCCCTACCCCAGCTTTCGTTACTGAGGTTTCAACATGTCACAACGCCCAACCGTGAAAAGGGATTTTTCATTTGGTAATCCCACGGTTCGCGCCTGGATTTATCAGTTCATCGCCGTCGTCGCGGTGCTTGGTGTGGTGGGTTATCTGGTGCATAACACCATTATTAACCTTGCCAATCGCGGTATTACATCGGGGTTTGGATTTCTTGAGCGCACTGCCGGTTTCGGCATCGTTCAGCATCTGATTGAGTACACTGAGGGAGATACCTACGCGCGCGTGTTTCTGGTCGGATTAACCAACACGCTGCTGGTCTCTACACTCTGTATTGTTTTCGCTTCGATTCTCGGATTCGCGGTCGGTCTTGCCCGCCTTTCTGACAACTGGCTGCTGCGGAAACTCTCGAATATCTATATCGAAACCTTCCGTAATATCCCACCCCTGCTGCAAATCTTCTTCTGGTACTTTGCAGTCTTACGCAATCTGCCGGGCCCACGTCAGGCGCTGAATGCTTTTGACCTGGCATATGTCAGTAATCGCGGACTCTACGTTCCGTGGCCGACCTATGCAGCAGGCAGCTGGCCGTTTGTGATCGCACTGCTTCTGGCCGCGGCTGTGAGCTATGGCCTGTACCGCTTTAACCGTAAACATCAGCTGAAAACCGGTCAGTTACGTCGCACATGGCCCGCTGCCGTTGCGATGCTGATTCTCTTTCCTTTGCTTGCGCACCTTGGGTTTGGCCCAGCCACGCACTGGGATGTGCCACAACTGCGCGGTTTCAATTTCCGTGGCGGCTCGGTGATGATACCGGAGCTGGCAGCCCTGACGCTGGCACTGTCGATTTATACCTCGTCGTTTATTGCTGAAGTGATCCGCTCCGGGATCCAGTCGGTCCCCTATGGTCAGCATGAAGCGGCGCGATCGCTGGGGCTGCCTAATCCGGTTACGCTGCGCCAGGTGATTATTCCGCAGGCCATGCGCGTCATTATTCCGCCACTGACCAGCCAGTATCTGAACATCGTGAAGAACTCCTCACTCGCCGCCGCTATCGGTTATCCCGATATGGTGTCGCTGTTTGCCGGATCGGTACTGAATCAGACCGGTCAGGCCATCGAGACGATTGCTATCACGATGGGCGTTTACCTGATTATCAGCCTGCTGATATCAATGCTTATGAACTTCTACAACCGCAAAATTGCGCTGGTTGAGCGTTAAGAGAACGGGATAACTATGTCTGTGACTACGCATGAAACGCCCCCCATCCCGACGACTCTGGTCAGTCGCGCCTGGTTTTGGGCTCGTAAAAACCTGTTTTCCAGCTGGTTTAATACGCTACTGACGCTGTTTTGCATCTGGGTTATCTGGCACGTCATTCCACCCGTGCTGAACTGGCTGGTCTTTCAGGCAAACTGGATCGGCACCACGCGCGCCGATTGCACCAAAGAGGGTGCCTGTTGGGTCTTTATCCATGCTCGTTTCGGCCAGTTCATGTATGGGCTTTACCCGCATGAATTGCGCTGGCGTATTAACCTGGCGCTGGTGATCGGCCTGTTGTCGATTGTGCCGATGTTCCTGAAGAGCCTGCCGTATCGTGGACGCTACATTGCTGCCTGGGCTGTCATCTATCCGGTGATTGTCTGGTTTCTGCTGTATGGCGGCTATCTGGGGCTGGAACGTGTCGAAACACGTCAATGGGGCGGATTAACGTTGACGCTGATTATTGCGTCAGTGGGTATTGCCGGTGCGCTGCCGCTGGGTATTTTGCTGGCGCTGGGCCGTCGCTCACGCATGCCGGTCGTGCGCACGCTGTCGATTATCTTTATTGAGTTCTGGCGCGGCGTGCCGCTGATTACCGTGCTGTTTATGTCATCCGTGATGCTGCCGCTGTTTATGTCTGAAGGCACTAACATCGACAAGCTGGTGCGCGCGCTGGTCGGGGTCATTCTGTTCCAGTCCGCCTATGTGGCAGAGGTGGTTCGCGGTGGCCTGCAGGCACTGCCGAAAGGTCAGTACGAAGCAGCCGAATCTCTGGCGCTGGGCTACTGGAAGACGCAGATGCTGGTTATTCTGCCCCAGGCGCTGAAGCTCACTATTCCCGGCCTGGTCAATACCATCATCGCACTGTTTAAAGATACCAGCCTGGTCATCATCATTGGTCTTTTCGATCTGTTCAGCAGCGTCCAGCAGGCAACGGTCGATCCGACCTGGCTGGGGATGTCGACCGAAGGTTATGTCTTTGCTGCACTGGTCTATTGGATCTTCTGTTTTAGCATGTCGCGCTACAGCCAGTATCTGGAAAAGCGCTTTCACACCGGGCGTACATCGCACTGAGGTTTTACATGACTGACTCTATGACACACTCTTCCGACGCGTTGATGATCTCGCTTGAGAACGTGAATAAATGGTACGGGCAATTCCATGTACTGAAAGACATCAACCTGCAGGTTAAACCCCGTGAACGCATCGTACTGTGCGGACCTTCCGGCTCCGGCAAATCGACGACGATCCGCTGTATCAACCATCTGGAAGAGCATCAGCAGGGCCGCATTGTTGTTGACGGTATCCATCTTAATGATGACGTTCGTAACATTGAGCGCGTGCGCACCGAAGTCGGTATGGTCTTCCAGCACTTCAATCTCTTTCCGCATCTGACCGTACTGCAAAACTGCACGCTGGCACCTTCCTGGGTAAGAAAGATTCCAAAGAAGGAAGCTGATGAGCTGGCCATGCACTATCTGCAACGCGTACGTATTGCCGAGCATGCACATAAGTTTCCGGGCCAGCTCTCTGGCGGACAGCAGCAGCGTGTCGCCATCGCCCGCTCACTCTGTATGAAGCCCAAAATTATGCTGTTTGATGAGCCCACGTCAGCGCTGGATCCTGAGATGGTTAAAGAGGTGCTGGATACGATGATTGGTCTGGCGGAGGATGGGATGACTATGCTGTGCGTCACCCATGAGATGGGCTTTGCCCGAACGGTGGCTGACCGGGTGATCTTTATGGATCGGGGAGAGATCGTCGAAGTCGCGCCACCGCAGGAGTTTTTTGCGAATCCAAAATCGGAGCGTACCCGGGCGTTTCTATCGCAGGTTATTCACTGATCAGACGTTCAGTTATCTCACTACCCGGCCTGGTGCCGGGTTTTTTATGGACTGAACAGCCGCTTTAATATGCTTACTGACCTGTTGCTGTTATGAATAAACAGACAGATACGCTGTGAAGAGGGAGTTTTATTGCGGTTTGCTACAACGAAAAAAGCCCTTCGCATACGCAAAGGGCTCTCTCTTATTTGATGCCTGGCAGTTCCCTACTCTCGCATGGGGAGACCCCACACTACCATCGGCGCTACGGCGTTTCACTTCTGAGTTCGGCATGGGGTCAGGTGGGACCACCGCGCTACAGCCGCCAGGCAAATTCTTTTATTTACCGAACTCGTGTCTTAACTGGTGCTGATACCCAGAGTCGAACTGGGGACCTCACCCTTACCAAGGGTGCGCTCTACCAACTGAGCCATATCAGCACACTAAATTTGATGCCTGGCAGTTCCCTACTCTCGCATGGGGAGACCCCACACTACCATCGGCGCTACGGCGTTTCACTTCTGAGTTCGGCATGGGGTCAGGTGGGACCACCGCGCTAAAGCCGCCAGGCAAATTCTTTGTGCTCTGTCCTGTGTCTTTTGTGCTGATGCTGCGTTGGCCGCCCTCGCGCTACTCCGTCACATACTTCAGTATGCTCCTTCGTATCGCTCGGTTGCCGCCTTGCCTCAGCGCAAAATCCTTCGGACTTCAGTCCGCAGGACACAACTGTATCCGGTTAACAAGCTGAAAACCTGTCTCTCAAAAACGCCTCTGGCGTTGTAAGGTTAAGCCTCACGGGTCATTAGTACCGGTTAGCTCAACGCATCGCTGCGCTTACACACCCGGCCTATCAACGTCGTAGTCTTCAACGTCCCTTCAG